>CAYMSV010000001.1:0-95626 GCA_964393205.1 uncultured Pseudomonadales bacterium
AAAGAGCTGTCGCTCTCTTAGAACAAGCCGATAACAATAAAAAAGAAAATGGCAAGTTAAAAATAGCTGACATTGTCAAAAGAGCGGCTGCTATGTTGATAAAGTAGGGTGGTGTATTGTTGAGCTGGCTATTATGTCGTTATTGTTTGCTTTATTAGATTTTGTAGTTTCCATATACAAACAAAATTTCATAAAATCTCCATATTGCAGTTACAGACTTTCGATTATCGCTTTCAACCCCCCCTGACTTTGTTTCCAGGGTGCAAACTATCCATCCAGGTAGCAAACTCTCCACAAATGCAGCAACAGTGGCTTAGGGTTCGTGTTTATAAGCTTGAATCAGGCGCAATTATCAAGGAATTCTTGATAGTTCAAAAGGAAGCAAATCACCAACTGTACGCAAAAACCGGACAGTTGTCCGAAATTTGCGGATAACTGAATTTTTAATCTAACCTATGAATACCTATGAAAGATATTTATTGACATTTTTTACAATACTGATATTATTGAGAACATGAGCAAAAGCATTACCCAAAAAGTTCTTGAAGATACGCCTGACCTTCTAACCATAGGCGAAGTAGCTGATTTATTTAAAATTCACCGCGATACTTTGAGAAATTGGGAGAAAGCTGGCAAACTCACACCTTTAAGAGTTGGACCGAGACAAGACCGTAAATATCGTAAGCAAGACATTCAACTTTTGGCAGAGAAAATGAGTAGTAAACTCACTTTAGCTCAGCTTGAGCAATTTTTATGGAAGTCAGCAGATATCTTGAGGGGTAAAATCGATAGCTCCGACTATAAGAAATATATTTTTGGACTGCTGTTTTACAAACGAATAAGCGATGTCTGGGACGAGGAATACCAAAGCGTAATGGATGAATACGGTGATAAAAATCTGGCCGCAGCTGATTACAATCACCGTTTTCAAGTACCCAAGGACTGCAGTTGGTTGGTGATCGCCGAAACTTCAGAGGGCATTGGGCAGAAGCTCAATGATGTCTTTGACAAGATTACTAACGTTAATAGTCCTAAGTTAGATAAGATTTTTGATGATCTAGATTTTGCCAACAAGGACCGCTTCCCCAATGAAACCCTTCAGAGGTTAATTAACCATTTTTCTCAGTACAACTTTGGTAGCAATTATATCAGCTCTGATCTGTTGGGTGATGCTTATGAGTACCTGATCAAACAGTTTGCGGCGGATGCAGGGAAAAAGGGCGGAGAGTTCTATACACCTCGAGAGGTTGAACGGATCATCATTGGCATTGTTAAGCCTCACAAGAAGGATCACATTTACGATCCCACAGCAGGTTCTGCTGGTTTTTTGCTTGAAGCCTACAACTATCTCAAAGACAAGTCAGGTGAACAGATTGCCAGGACTCTTTATCTTTATGGCCAAGAAATCAACATCAGCACTTTTGCCATTGCCAAGATCAACATGTTTTTACATGGACTTGATAGTGCAGATATCAGACGAGGCGACACACTGGCCAACCCCCAATTTTTGACCAACATGGGCAATCTCCAGACATTCGATATCGTAGTGGCAAATCCCCCTTACTCAATCAAAGACTGGGAATTTGAGCTATTTAAAGGCGACAAGTATGGCCGTACCGAGGGTTACGATCAGCCACCGAAGAAAAATGCTGACTACGCCTTCGTGCTGCATATCTTGAAATCAATGAATGCCAATGGCAGGGCTGGAGTGGTTCTTCCTCACGGAGTTCTTTTCCGGGGAGGTAGCGAAGGCCGGATTCGTGAACAAATTATCAAAAACGATCTTTTAGAGGCAGTAATTGCTCTGCCTTCTAAATTGTTTTATGGCACTGGTATCCCAGCCGCTATTTTAATTTTTAACAGAAATAAACCTGAGCATAAAAAGGGTAAGGTTTTGATTATTGATGCTGAGCGTGACTATGCGGAAGGCAAAAACCAAAATACCCTAAGAAAGAAGGATATAGATAGGATTATCGCGTCTTATGACAAATATGAAGATGTAGAGAAATATGCTCGCGTTGTTGATATGGATGAACTTAAAGAAAATGATTTTAATCTCAATGTCAGACGCTATATTGATTCCAGTGATGAGCAGGAAGTGATTGATGTTAAACAGGTTTGGGGTGAAATTAAGCAGCTGGAAACTGAAAGAGACGAAATCGATAAAAAGGTTACAGGTTTTATTAAGGAGCTAGGCTATGACAAATAAACCAGTTATTTTTGAAGAAATTAAGCGCACTAATGAATACCAGTCTGAGTATTGGTCGGCTCGTCAGTTGGCGAAGGCTTTGGAGTACAAGGACTATCGTAACTTTGAAACAGTTCTCAAAAAAGCTAAGGAAGCCTGTAAAAACAGCGGACAATCGGTCAAAGATCATTTTGGTGATGTCACCGACATGATCGAAGTCGGTAAAACTGCATCAAGAGAAATTACTGATACGCACCTTTCTAGGTATGCGTGTTATTTGGTGGTGCAAAATGCTGACCCATCTAAGGGAATAGTAGCTTTAGGGCAAACATACTTTGCTATTCAAACTAGAAAACAAGAGGTCCAGGAGCAGTTGATTGAGGACCAGAAGAGATTGTTTTTGAGGGGCGAGGTCACAACTCACAACAAGCACTTAGCGGAAACAGCTTCTAAGGCTGGAGTCAAAAATTATGGCGTTTTTACTAATTATGGCTACATGGGTTTATATGGTGGACGGAAGGTGCAAGATATTCACAAGCAGAAAAAACTCAAGAAGAGCCAAAAGATTCTAGACCACATGGGCAGCGAAGAGCTGGCAGCTAATTTATTCCGTGCCACTCAAACAGATGCCAAGATCAAGCGAGAAGAAATACAAGGTGAAGCTAGAGCCAACCAAACACATTACAATGTCGGCAAGAAGGTACGAGAGACAATTAGTGAGTTGGGAGGCACTATGCCGGAGAAACTACCTACTCCAGATGGAGTTGGAAGGGCAAAGACCAGAGTGAAAAAGTTGACGGTGCAGAAGAGAAAGGAGTTGGGAGAATGAGTAATTATTACGACACAATGCAGGTGTGTGGTAAGTGTGGCAATCAGA
Organism: uncultured Pseudomonadales bacterium; assembly: GCA_964393205.1. GTDB lineage: Bacteria > Patescibacteriota > Microgenomatia > UBA1400 > PJMF01 > JAAZKO01. The sequence goes on from CAYMSV010000001.1 coordinate 3,066, forward strand.
TTACTGCTTACTACGACTCTTCACCAAACCATAGGCAGAAGCGGTGTGATAAGTGTGGTAGTGAAACAGCTATTAAATGTTTGGATTGCCAAGCGAAAATTCGGGGTAAATACCACTCAGATAGTGTATTGGATCTTACTAAAAAAGAGGTTCCTTGGAACTGTCATGAGTGTGGGGCAGCTTATCCTTGGAGAACAAGATTAGTAGTTATATCAGCAGGAAAGGTGTTATTAGCTCCTATCAAGTACGGATTTGATTCAATAATTGGTCTGTTTAAGAAATAAATATGATAAACAAATGGCCTACAACTAAAATAAGCAATATATCTGAAAATTTAGATAGTAAAAGAGTGCCGGTTGCTAGATTAAAAAGAAAACCTGGTGATATTCCCTACTATGGTGCAACAGGTATTGTTGATTATGTTGATGACTATATTTTTGATGAAGAATTGTTGCTCATTGGTGAAGATGGAGCTGATTGGTCAAGTGGGGCTAACACGGCATTTATCATTAACGGCAAAAGTTGGGTAAATAACCACGCTCATGTTTTGAGGATAAAAGATGCGAATATCCAATTTGTAATGAACTACCTCAATCACTCAGATTTAAGGAATTACATTTCTGGAACAACTAGGGGTAAGTTAAATCAAGCCTCTTTAAACAAAATAAAAGTACCCAACCCTTCACTGAGAATTCAACAAAAAATTGCTTCAATTTTGTCTTCTGTTGATGAAGATATTCAAAAAACTGATCAAATAATTCAAAAAACTGAAGAGCTCAAGCAAGGATTGGCAGATGAGTTATTAAACAGTAAATCAAAAAATTGGAAAAGTTTTAGTTTGAAGGAACTGTGCAATTTTACAACAGGAAAGCTCAACTCCAATCAGGCTGTCGATAATGGTAAATACCCCTTCTTTACCTGTGCAAAAGAAACATTTTCTATTGATAGGTATTCATTTAATACAAAAGCAGTTTTATTGGCAGGTAACAACGCCGCAGGTATTTACTCCGTAAAATATTACCATGGAAAGTTTGATGCTTATCAAAGAACATACGTGATTACAGTCAAAGACGAATCTGTTTTGGATTATCATTTTCTCAAGGAGTTGCTCAATATTCGCCTGAATCTCTTAAAAGACTTCTCTGTTGGGACAAATACAAAGTTTTTGACACTTAAGCTTTTGCTTAGTCTCGAAGTTTCTTTGCCTTCGATAGATGTTCAAAAACAAATCGTGGAGATTCTATCAACACTTGATAAAAAAATAGATGCTGAAAACTTAAATAGGGATAGGCTGAAACTATTAAAGGCTGGCCTTATGAGCGATATTTTTGGTCAGAAAGTTCAGATTAACTAAATATGAAATTTAAACCATTTGGCAATCAATATGACTTTACTAAAGAAACTCTAATAAAGAGTTTCCCTGACTACTTTGTAGACCCACTAGATACTTGGCTATGGAATGTTCTTAAATCTGCCAATGTAGCAAAAGTAAGTAATGGGTATTATTCAACCGGTGACAGAAGATACTTGACGACAGAGTTTATAAACAGGTCACAAATCTTTTTGAGAGAAGTAATTCCTCAACATTGGAACGAATTCGTGAACTATGTGTTTAGCAATGAAGATCGAACTGCTAATATTATCGCTCTCTGTCTCCAAAACTTTGCTAATGCGAATGATGCCGTAAGACTTGAAATTATTTTGTCCCAAGGAGGTTCTGGTTATGAAGTCACAACAACTGATAAAGGGGCTAGTGAATATGCAAAAGGTGTTTATGACCTGATTGAAAGGGTTAGCCCAATTGTTAAAGATCAGTCTGAAAAAGCATTAAGTGAGAATGAAGTTTTGAGTCAAGCTTGGACTTTCTGTTATTCAAGAAATCCCGACTATGAGAAAGTTGTTTCGAGGAGTTGTGACTTTCTCGAGGGATATTTGGGTAAGATTTATTTTCCAAAGGATGGAAAACCTCAGTTAAAAAAGTTTGTCCATGCTTTCGAACAAACCCCAGCAGTTCTTAGGTATAAAGGAGACACCATTGTTGACCCTAAAAGTAATTTAACCAGCTTGCTAAAAGAAGCAAGCAACATAAGGGGTCAACACACAAGAGGAAAAGGAAGGGTTCCTACTAAACAAGAGGCTGAATTTGTTTTACATACGACAATATATATTTGGAACTTACATCAAAAGTAAAAATTATGAGTAGACAAAGACGCATTGGTTCTATTAAGAAAGAATTAGTCCAAAAATCTAGGGAGGCTGCTTTGGCGGCTGTTCAGGTATTCAATAATCCTTTGATTACTTTTAAATCAGAAATGTTTATCGTTAACATGCACATTGCTTGGACGTACCTTTTACATGCTTATTACAGAGAAAAAGGGGTTGAATATCGTTATGTCGAAGGAACCACTAAATCAGGTCGGAGAATTTTCGGTACTACAAAATTTGGTGCCCATAAATACTGGGCACTCGAAGATTGTCTTAACTCTGATCAAAGCCCAGTAGAAAAGGATGTTGATAACAACCTTAGGTTTTTAATCGGATTGCGTCACGAAATCGAGCATCAAATGACAACAAGAATAGACGATGCTCTAAGTGCTAGATTTCAGGCTTGCTGTATCAACTACAACGAATTAATAACCAAGCTTTTTGGTGAAGATAATGGAATTGAAAAATATTTGTCCTTTAGTTTGCAGTTTTCTTCAATAAACGAAGAACAGACTAAAATGCTTGATACTTACAAGGATATTCTACCGTCACGTCTAACATCTTACGTACAAAAGTTTGATGAGTCGCTCTCTCCAGAGGAGTTTAATAGTCCAAGATTTGCTTATCGGGTGATCTACACACAAAAAGTTGTTAACCATCCGGGTCAGGCTGACCGTGTAATTGAGTTCATTGATCCCAAATCAGAAGCGGCTAAAAAAATAAACGTGACCTACGCATCAATTAAAGAGAAGGAAAAAACAAAATATAGAGCAAGTACAATAGTCTCTAAAATACAAAGTGAGGGGTATCCGAAATTTAAGATGTATTCACATACGAAACTTTGGAAAAAGAATGATGGAAAGAACCCGAGCAAAGGTTTTGGTGTGTCTGTAGAGGGTTATTGGTATTGGTACGAAAGCTGGTTAGATTTTGTTAGACAATATTGTAAGAAAAATAAACGAAAACTAATTTAATAAAGAGTAACTATGAAATTCAACGAACAATACACAGTCGAAAACCACATTATAAAATTTTTATCCAAAACACTTGGCTATGAATTCATCAAGCCAGAGGAGTTTGCTCTTTTGCGTGAGCTGGAAAACCAGTATTTAGTTATTCCCCATCTTGCTGAAGCGATAAAGCAAATCAATGATTTGACTGATGATACTGAAATACAAAGCGTCGTTAGGGAGGTAAAAAAGATTGATTCTAACGAGGGTTTTTTGAACCTATTGCGTAATGGAGTGAACATTAAGGATCCCACGACAGGCAGAATGAGGGACTATGCGGTTGTTGACCATGACAATATTGAGAATAACCGCTTCGTAGTTACTAATCAGTTTTATTTTGAAGGTAACCTGGAAAATATCAGAACTGATGTGATGATCTTTTTGAACGGTATCCCGGTGGTAGATATTGAAGCTAAAAGCCCCACCGCTTCCACTAGTGTCAGTTATGAGAATGCGATAGGTCAAATCAAACGCTATGAGCGAGTAGCAATGAAGCTTTTTTGGCCAAACTTATTTAACATTGCGACCGATGGTCTCAAGACTGTCTATGGAACAACCTATGCCCCAGAGCAGTACTTCTTGCAGTGGAGAGATGAAGAACTAGAAGAAAAGCTCGATGGGCAACTTGAGATGACTTTGGTGGCTTTGCTAGACAAAGAAAGATTACTGGACATCATCAAAAACTTTATATTATTCGAGCAGACAAAAGATGGGCGCATTAAAAAGATGGCTCGTTACCAGCAACTAAGGGCTACCAATAAGATTTTGGAGAGAGTCCAGGATGGTGAGAAAAGACGAGGTTTAATTTGGCATACCCAAGGATCTGGTAAATCGCTGACGATGTTTTTTACTGCTTGGAAGCTGAGGTTTTCCAAGGAATTGAAGAATCCTAAGGTGTTTGTTTTGGTAGATCGGATTGATCTTGATGATCAGATTTATGACACATTCGTTAACGCTGGCGGTAGAAATGTTATCCGTGTGACTTCGAGGCGTGATCTTGAGAAGAAAGTTACCAATGATGAACGAGGTATCTTCATCTCAACGATTGAGAAATTCAATGAATTGCCACTTGGTTTGGAGAATCCTACTGAAAATGTGATTGTGCTTTCTGACGAGGCGCATAGAACCAATGAAGGTGTGGCAGCGATTAAGCTGCGTGACTCTATGGGAAAAGCCTTTTTCTTTGGCTTTACAGGTACTCCAATCGATAAAACAACACTTAATACTCACAGAAACTTTGGCCAAGAAGGCGAACGGTATCTTGACTATTACTCTATTCAACAAGCCATAGATGATGGAGCAACTCTGCCAGTGACTTATGAGGCTCGATTATCGAAGTTTTTCATAGATGAGGATCGAGTGGACCAACAGTTTGACGAGATGACCACAGAGTTATCTGAAGAACAAAAACAACTAGTGATGAAGCGCTTTGGTAAAAAGGAAGCCCTGATTAAATTAGACAAACGAATGCGAGCTGTTGCACAGGATATCGTAGATCATTATCGACTTTATATTGAGCCAAATGGTTTTAAAGCACAGATAGTCTGTTATGACAGAGAATCGACAGCTAGGTATAAAGAGTTGTTTGATGAATTGATTCCCCCTGAGTGGTCAGAAGTAGTTTATTCTTCTGGCGATCCCAACTTAGATAAGGAGCACTTGAGGAAATATAACACCACTAAGGCTCAAAGAGAGCAAATTATTGAATCATTTAAAGACTCCAATAGTTCTCTCAAGTTGCTCTTAGTATGTGACATGTTGTTGACAGGATTTGATGCTCCAATTGAACAAGCTATGTATTTGGATAAACCATTGCGAGATCATAATCTTTTGCAAGCCATCGCCAGAACTAACCGTACCTATCCAAACAAGGGTTGCGGCAAGATTATTGATTACTATGGAATTACTAGAAATCTTTATGATGCTTTGAATTTTGATGAGAGCATTATCGACTCAGCCATGATTGATTTGGATCACCTAAAACAAGAATTCCTTGAAGTACTAGGTGAGATTAAGGATATCTTCACTGGCATCAACCAAGAAGACCCCTCTATTGAGAATTTAAGAACTTGTCTCAAGATTTTTATAGACAACGAAGGCAAACAGCGATACTTCACTGATAAGTACTCCAGATTAAAGCTCTTGTTTGAAGTCCTTTCTCCTGATCCTTTCTTAGCTCAATATATTAGAACTTTTGAATGGATTACCAGTGTTTACATTGCTTTTATCAACGAGTTCCGCTCTGAAAATCTGGCAATGGAAGCTTTTAGGGATGGTAGCATTCCTACCTTTGGTGAATATGGTCAGAAAGTTAAAAAATTAATCCAAGATAATCTAGATTATGAAGGAATCACCAAGAGTTTTAGAGAGCTTAATATCAATGATATCTACACACTGGAGCGGCTAGACAAAATGGATGATGAGGAAAAAGCTCTCAATCTTGAAAAGATGCTCAAGCAGGAAATTTCTATTAATATCGATACCAACCCTGTGTTTCAGAAGTTTAGTGAGAGATTGACCGCTATTCGCAAAGAGTTTGAACAGCATCAAATTGACCTCTCTGAGAGGATTAAACGTTATTACGATTTAATGAATGACATTAAGAGCAAATCTGATGAGGCAAAAGAATTGGGCTTAAACTTGCGAGAGTACGGACTTCTGGTTATCTCTCAAGAGTTCTTACCTGATACAGACCAAGCTATTGTTATCTCTCTTTCCAGAGACTTAGCAAAAAGGCTAGAAGCCATCCTCGACGAAGGTTGGCAAAATTCATCAAAACGAGAGGAGTTTTTGAAAGGTGTCAAACAAACGATTCAGGAACTAATCCTGAAAGAATACAGGGATAGAATTCAAGTCAAAGATTTTCCTAAATTCTTAAACAGATTGGTTGATATCGTAATCAAAAAATTCTAATGAAGAAGCAAATAAGCCTACACAACAAAGTTGTTGATTACTCTGTCCGCAGGAGCAACAGGGCAAAACGGATGAGGTTGGCTGTATATTGCGATGGTAATTTCGTGGTTACTGTTCCAAAAGATTTTCCTGCAAACTCAATTGACAGGTATCTAATAGAAAAATCTAAGTGGGTAGTTAGCAAACTGGATTTTTTTGAAAAACTTAACAAGAAGCAAAAATTGTCTCTGGGCGATGATGGGTTCGTGATCTACAAGGATAAAGCCTTGAAAATGGTTACTGAGAGGTTATTAGAACTTAATAATGAGCATTATGGATTTAAGTTTAATAAAATTGCCATTAAAAATCAGAAGACACGCTGGGGAAGTTGTTCCAAAAAAAGAAACCTTAACTTCAATTATAAAATCCTATTTTTATCTCCCAAGATGCGGGACTACATTATTATCCATGAACTATGTCACTTGAGAGAGTTTAATCATTCTAATAAGTTTTGGCGATTAGTGGCTAAAGCTATCCCTAACTATGCTGATATTGTTGAAGAGTTAAAGTTAAAAGGATTGATGATTGATTGATTTTTATGAATATGCCTACTCCAAGAAAGATGAACCACGGTGTAAAAATCTCTCATAAGGGTTTCAGTGTGACTGACCTTGATAAAGAGCGATCAGTTAAGGCTATTAATAAAAAGGTCCTGCCGCATTTATTATCTAGCCTAGCCCTTCCTTACCTTCTTGGGGCAAAAACTCAAGTAGAAAGATATATATTTGCGGCCTTGCAGCTCAAAACTCAACCATCAATAGCCACAATGGGATGTCTACATGAAGCATCAACTTTATTTGAAGACTTAAACACGGTGATTATTTATATGAGGAAATGTGGCAAGGACCACAAACTTCATCAGTTATGGACGGATATTCGTAATCACATTCGACACGCGGTCAGAGAGGAATTTGATAGAGAGGACGACTCAGTAAAAAATGAGAGAGCCCAAAGATTAAGCCTCGACCCAAAACTTCAGATAGGTATTGGATTTGATACAGACGCGATAAAAGTAGGAGGGACTCTTGTAGAGCTGTCCGAGATAAATAAGTATCTAGCTTGGGCTGAGGGCGTTATTGCAGATATTTTAGTCAAAGCAAGTGAAGACGGCTTCATTGAAGGTATCAGGGTAGTTAAGAAACCATAATCGAGATAAAGGAATCTGTTGACATCTCCGATTCTGATGTCAACAAAACCGTTAAAAAGTTGACATTTGCTTTCACTGTTGTAGAAATCTATTCACTTCCTTCACCGTCCACTCTGGATATTCCAGCTCGCTGACCCAATCAATTCGTCCAAATTCATACCATTTCTCGAGTTTTTTAATCGGGGTAGTGGGTGAAATGATTTCTGAAAATCGGTTTTAAAATGTAATATATTATTGACATAATGTAAATAATATATTACATTACACTTATGAACATAAAAACATACCAACAAATTCGCATTGCAGTTACTTTTTTTGTCGGACTGTTAGTATCTATTTCAGTCGTCCGTGATAGTTTCTTACTGGCTCTTGCTGGTGTTTTAACTGGTCTAGTCTTTGTGTTCCTGGTGCGAGCCAAAGCCAAAATCAAAACTGATGAAAGAGAACAAACGATTCAAGAAAAGGCTGCTCGCCTAACCTATGCTATTTTTGCTCCCACCATTGGAATTGTCGCATTGCTGTTACTTTTGCCATCCAAAGGTGGCTTTGCTGTTTTTAGCAAAGGCGAATGGTTGTATCTAGAGTCGCTGGGGATGATTTTTGCGTACCTGTCTTTATTTTTGATTGCTGTGTACGCCATCTCTTATCACTTTTTTAATAAGAGATATACAGGTGGAAGTGATGAAAAATAAACTAAAAGTCTATCGAGCAATGTACGACTTGACTCAAGAACAACTAGCAGAACAAATTGGCGTTAGTCGGCAAACTGTCATTGCCATTGAGGCAGATAAATATCTGCCCTCGCTGGGTTTGGCTTTCAAAATGGCTCGGCATTTCCGAGTTAAAGTAGAAGATATTTTTATTTATGAAGGAGATGAAAATGACAACTAACACCATAAAAGAAAAAGTATTATATGTATTGGCTATCGGGATCAGTATCTTTTTGTTGTTTGTTTTTATAACCAGTGTATGGATTGGCCATGAGGCCAAAAATCTGTGTCAACAGGCTCAATGGCAGTATGGTGGTAATTGCACAGAGGCTCTCATTAGCCAGTTGGATGATCAACACCAAGCCTACCGCAGACGCAATCATGCCATCTGGGCTCTAGGGCAATTGGGAGATGGTCGCGCCCTGCCTGTTTTAGAAAAATACTACACTGGCGACATTCCCAACAGGGAACCGCTTGATGAAACAATTAGCCAGTATGAGTTAAAAAAAGCGATTAACTTAGTAAATGGGGAAACCAATATCTCTGCTTGGATTTGGAGAAACTTGTTGTGATCGACATCAAATTGGGAGATAGATAAGCTCAAGAGCGTAGAAATCTACTCACTTCTTTAGCAGTTCATTTCGGGTATTTAAGATAAGTCAGCCAAGCAATGTGTCGGAAAATCTCCCGTCCCTCGAGCTACGCATCATTTACTCAAACCGAATTTCTTTTTTCCAATTAGTGATTAAAGTTGTTTAATGATTTATCATCTCTCAATTTATCTTGTTCTTCATTCAAAGTTACATCCTCCAGATCTTCTATTCTAGAGATTAGTTCATTTTGCCTATCTTCATCCATGTGTTAATTATATAATTAGCCTATGACCATTTCCAAATCCGACTACATGCTTTTTTTACGCCACTCGGCTTGGTTGTGGCTCAAAAAATACCAGCCAGAGCGCCTTCCTCAACCCGATGCCAATCTCCAAGCCATTTTTGACACTGGTCACCGCTTTGAAGCCTATGCTGAACAGCTCTTTAATGGTGCGGTTAAACTTGGTTTTACTGGCTATGAGCAGTATTTGAGTTTGCCAGCCAAGACTCAAGCCTTGCTTGATCAGTACACCCCAGTTATTTTGCAGGGTAGGCTAGAGGTCGATGGTTTAACCTGTATATTTGATGTCTTAGAGCGTGTTGACGAACACATCCTTAATCTCATCGAAATTAAATCTAGCACTAAGGCTAAGAGCGAGCATTTTTATGATTTAGCTTTCCAAGCGCTGATTCTGGAGCGCTCGGGTTGGCAAATTAATGAAATTAGTGTCTTACATGTTAATAATGACTATGTTCGCCAAGGAGAAATTGATCCGGCACAACTGACTGGTCGCACTGAGGTCACTGAGGAGGTCAAAGCTCTGCTGCCGGCCACCAAAGAGCTGGTTGAGCAGGCTTGGGCAGTAGTTAAGAGAGAGCAAGTGCCCTCTTTTTCACCTACCTTAGTCAATCAAGTAGGGGTGAAAGATGTTGGCTGGTTTAAGGACTGGTTGGGGATTTATAAAGACTTACATCCAGATCTGGATTCCTCCAGTATTTATCATTTAGCTGGGCTCAATAGCAAGTTATTAAGCGAACTGGACGAGCAGGGGATTGAGCTGCTGGCAGATATTCCTATGGCTACAAAACTTAATTCCAAACAAGTAGCTCAAATTCAGGCCACCTGCAGTGGGGAGCGGCTGATAAATCAGCCAGCAATTAAGGAATTTCTACAGTCACTACAGTATCCCTTATATTTTTTTGATTATGAAACCCTCAGTTCTGCCATTCCTTTTTTTGATGGCATGAAACCTTATCAGGATTATCCCTTTCAGTACTCCTTGCATGTTTTAAGGGCGCCCGATGCCAAACTAGAGCACCTTGAGTATTTGCACTCCACAAACAGCAATCCCATGCCCGAATTAATCGCGAAGTTAAAGAGCGATCTTGGTGAGCAGGGCAGTATTTTGGCTTGGAATAAGGTTTATGAAGAGAAATGCAATAATACGATGGCCGAGCTTTATCCAGAGGAAGCTGAGTTTTTACAGCAAGTTAATGAGCGCTTAGTAGATTTAATGTTGGTATTTCAACAGTTATATTTTGTCGATAAAGATTTTAAAGGCAGTGCTAGTTTGAAAAGTGTTTTGCCAGTTTTAGCGCCCGATTGCAGTTACAGCGATCTGAATGTTTCCGATGGATTATTGGCTAGAAGACTGTGGACAAACACTATTTTGCTTAGTCAAAATGAGGCGGAGAAAGAAGCCATTCTAAAAGATCTGAGTGCATATTGTACTCTAGATACCTTTGGCATGGTGCGGATTTTTGAGGAGTTGGGGAAGGTGGTGGGGTAAGCTTGTTATTTTTCAAATTTTTGGATAGTCAAACAATTTTTTTGGTTCTTCCTATCACACAAACATAAAATTAACATAAAATTTTCCCAAACATTTGCTCTCGTGTTACACTAAACCTAGTGTTCAAATTTAATTCTGCTTTGATCATTCACGCCCTTCTGCTTTCTCTTTTTGTTTTAGTTATCTTTGTTTATTGGTTTGCGATTTTACCTCGTGAGCAAATTTTTCTTTATGGGCATATGGGTTATGGTCCGCTGTCAGCCTTTACTATTTCTCGACACTGGATGACGGGTTTGGTGATTGGGGAAATGCTTTTAGTTATTTATTTGCCACTCAATTTAATTTTAAAGAAGTTTTTTAAAGGTTATCAGCTTCCTGATTGGAAAAATTTAAGTTACTATCTCTGTCTTTATCTTTTTTTACCACTTTTTTTGCTCTTAACTGTTTTTGCTAAGCCAACTTTGCCTTTTTTACTTAGTTTATGGGTGTTTGTTATCTTATTTTTAGTTCTGCGCTTGGCCCTCTACTTAACTCACTTGGCTTTCAATAATTTCAAACACTTTATTTGGTTAACTATAGATGCGCTTTCACTATTGCCGGTATTGATGATCGTGCCAACCTTAATTCAATATGGTCTACAGCGCTCTTTTCCGCTCTTTCCTTTATTAGTCTTACCACCTTTGGTAGCAGCAGCTTTGAGTTTAATTTGGTTTACTATTATTACTTGGCTCTCTAAGCGCTTTCAGCGTCCCATGCCTAGTTCACTGCAGCTTTTCTTATCTGCGCTGGAGAGTGCTTATCTCTTCTTCCCCTTCTTGCACTATTTTATTTCTAATCCCAGTGGCACTCTGTATATTACTAATGGTGATAATTTTTTTGCCAGCAATCCACTGATTCAGTTAGGAACTTTTGTCCTGGTTTTAGTTTTGCTAAAAATATTTATGAGACGCCGCGGGCAAGAGAGCAGTGATGATTTTACTGCCACGCTCAAATTATTTTTACTCTTAGCTGTTTTAGTGATTGTCAATTTTATTTTGCGCCAGTTTTTAGTAGTGTGATTTTTTCTCAAGTACTTGTCTTTATGATATAATATACTCGAGTATTTTCCTGCCCCCTTGAAAGTAATTATGGCAGTTAGTCTTCATGGTCGAGAAGTTAGCGCTGCTGTTTTTGATTTTGATCAAACCCTCTATCGATGTAATGGAGAAGCTGAAGAACATATGTGGGGTGATTTGCGACGTAAATTAGTAACAGACCCCAATGTTTTAGCCAAACAAAAAATTGTCAATCCAGACGAAGAAACGATAAAAAATCTAGTAAAAACCTATGTTGAACTAGCTCAAGAAATAAGTTGGAAGCCGGCGTTTTTAGCCATGGGTGGTAATGAAAAAGACTATCTTGAAATTACTTCATCTTTATCTATAGCTGATTATTTATCTTATGATCCAGAGTTAGTAAAACTCTTGAGTATGTTAATACAGCATCTACCAGTACATATTTTTACTGGATCAACCAGAGGGCGAGTTTTTGATGCTTTAGAAGTACTGCTAGGAAGTTTAAGTGATCAATTTTTATATAAAAAAGTTTTAGCAGTTGATGATATGAAAAAAGGGACCAAGCCTGATTTAGCAGCTTATCAAGAGATGTTGGAGAGATTTAGACTCGAACCCCAATCAACGATCTTTGTTGACGACCAAATAGCCGAAGTAGAAGCAGCTGCTAGCTTAGGAATAATTACTTTTTTAATTAGGGAGCAGGGCGAGGACGATGAGGCAATTAATCCTCATATTCTTATTAATTCAGTTTTAGATTTAACAAAATATTTGGAAATCAAATGAGCGATTGTTTCATTTGCTACAATGATTAAGCTATGAAAAAATTTTTAATTACTTTTTTATTAATAATTGCTTTGATCGGAGGCTATCTTTGGTTTAACTCAACAGACCAAGAAGAACCGATGCTTTTACCAAGTGTTAATGACGATGTGACTACAACAGAGGACCAGTTAGAATCACCACTGTTGATAGCTGAAGGTTTAGAAGTGCCCTGGGCACTAGCTTTTTTGCCTGATGGAGATATTTTATTAACGGAGCGTGAGGGTCGGGTTAGATTAGTTGCTGATGAAGTTTTGCAAGAAGAACCAGTGCTTGTGCTTGATCAGGTGGAAGCAATTGGCGAGGGTGGTTTATTAGGAATTACCATTCATCCTCAATTTAGTGATAACTCTTTTGTTTATCTTTATTACACTTATCGCAGAGATGAGACTTTGACTAATCGAGTGGTGAGAATGACTTATCAAAATGGCAAGTTAAGTGATGAAGAAATCATTATCGACAACATTCCTGGAGACAACATTCACAACGGTGGTCGGCTTAAATTTGGACCGGATGACTATTTATATATAACTACTGGTGATGCCGCTAATGCCGATTTAGCTCAGGATACTAATTCTTTAGCTGGTAAAATCTTGCGAGTGAACGATGAGGGAGAGGCAGTAGCGGACAATCCTTTTGATAATTTGGTTTATTCTTATGGTCACCGTAATCCTCAAGGTTTAGCTTGGGACAGTGCTGGTCAATTGTGGGCCACTGAACATGGTCCTTCTGCTCAAGATGAAATTAATTTGATTGAAATGGGAAAAAATTACGGTTGGCCGATTATTACCGGAGACGATGAGGCAAAGGACATGGAAACAGCTCAACTCCAATCTGGTACTGGTGATACTTGGGCGCCTTCGGGTTTAGCCTTTGTTAATGACTTACTCTTTTTTGGCGGTTTGCGTGGGCAGGCCTTGCATCAAGTAAAACTAGGTCAGGAATTAAGTCTTGAAAAACATTTTGCCGGCCCTTTTGGACGGATTCGAGCAGTAGTCACCGGCCCAGATGGTTGGTTATACATTGCTACTAGCAACCGAGATGGTCGGGGTAATCCTAGCACTCAAGATGATCGTTTAATTAAAATTGATCCAAATAGCCTTTAATTTTTATAAAAACAAATAATTTTCGAGATTGATTGGCGTGTTATACTATCAGATTAATTATTTATTTAATAAATAAGGGAGTTAACAATGTTAGCTACGAGCAGATCAAAAGAATTGTTTAGAAAATATGGGGTTGATTCATCTCTTGTTTCGGCGCTAGACACAGAGCAAGATCAAAATAAAAGAGACGAACTACAAGATCAGATCTCAAAAATTCTTTGTGCAGCTTTGCTCAGTTTTCGAGTAGATAAAGAAGACATAGCGGAAGTTAAAAAAATTGCTAATTTTTAAATTAACCATAAATTTCAATCGGGCCTGATGATCTATTGTGATACAATAACCAACATATGACACCAGAAAAAGGACGCAAACTTAATAAATCTGAAGTTAAAAAGCCAGAATTAGTTGAAGTGTTGGCCAGTGAAATTTACAATTCAATTATCAAAATTGGCCAAAAACAAGGCCTAACCCTAGCTGATTCTGAATTTGTCGATAAAGTTTTTTGGGCTTTGACCAAGGCCAAACTTCGCATTTACAATGAATCAAATAAGCTCGAGCAAAACGATTAAGCCTTAGTTACTTAGTTTCTCAATAAAAAAAATTGCTTGAAAGAAAAATAGCTTCTTTTCGGTATTACAGTTAGATAATAATTGTAAACAGAAAGGAGGTAAAATGTTAAAAAAGCAAGTAATTTCCCTAGGAATAGTAAGTTTATTGACTGCCGGAGTTTTTTTACTCCCCAATGTAGTCAATGCTTATCGTGGTGATCCTAGTATTGAGGGTCCCAACCACACTGATGAACGACACGAAGCCATGACCAATGCTTTTGCCAATAATGATTATTCAGCTTGGCAAGAACTGATGAATGGTAAGGGTCGAGTAGCGGAAGTGGTCAACGAAGGTAATTTTGCTAGATTCGCCGAAGCTCATCAATTAGCCCAAGAAGGTAAGATTGAAGAAGCTAAGCAAATTAGAGCAGAATTAGGTTTAGGACTTGGTAATGGTGCTGGTAAAGATCAGGATCGGGGTCAAGGACAGATGAATCGTCGCAATCGCTAAACGATTTTTTCAAAAAAGCCCTCTTAAATTTTTAAGTGGGCTTTTTTAGCTTTTAGTAAAATTAAAAAGATACATTATTTTATATTCAAATGGGCTTTATAATAGTTTTTGTTAATAGTTATGCGAAATTATAAGAAGTTGAGTGATGAGCAACTGGTGAGCTTGGTCAGAAAGCAAGATCAAGAACTTTATCGTTATTTGATTGATCGCTATCAAGCTAAACTCTTGCGTTATGCCCTTTATTTAACGGCTGACGATGATCAAGCTGCAGATGTAGTACAAGAAGCTTTTATTAAGGCTTTTGTTAATCTTCAGTCTTTTAACAGCAAAAAAAAGTTTAGTAGCTGGCTATATCGGATTACTCACAATGAGGCGATGAACATACTCAATCGCCATAAACAAGAGTTACCAATACTCAAAGACATTGATTTTGCCAGTGATATCGATTTGGAAGATGATTTTATTAAAAAAGAACTAGAAGGTCGCGCCCAACGATGTTTGGCGCAAATGCCGGTGATTTATAAAGAAGTTTTAACTCTTTATTATTTGGAAGAACAATCTTATGAAGAAATTAGTGATATTTTACGAATAGCGATTGGTACGGTGGGTACTAGACTTAATCGAGCCAAAATATTAATGAAAAAACTATGTCAAAAACAAAAAAAGTAAGAACAAAGAAAAAAACAGAGCAAAAATCAATCGATCTTAGTCAAGAGATTATGACTAAGGTGAAGGCTGGTGAAATTAACATGAAACCCAGATGGTATTTTGTTTTAGGTTCTAGTTTGCTGTTTTTAGCTTTGGTAACTTTAATTGTTCTGGCGGTTTTTTTATTTAATGTCAGTTTGTTTGTTTTACGTCGTCAGGGACCAATGCGTTTATGGCGTTTAGAAATGCTTCTTAGTAATTTGCCACTATGGATACCAATTTTAGCTATTTTAACCCTGTGGGGTGGAATTAAATTATTAAAAAAATATGACTTTTCTTACAAAAATAATTTCTTGCTGATTATTATTACTTTTGTGATAGCCATTATTGCAGCTGCCTGGGCAATTGATAGTTTAGGACTCAATGAATTTTGGTCAAGAAAAGAACCCATGAGGCGCTTTTACCAAAATTTAGACCCGAATTTTGAAGGCAAAAACTTTGGAAATAAGCCTGGAACTGGCAAGTCCGAGCCTGGCAGTGGCAAGTCTGAACCTGGAATTGGCAAGTCCGAGCCTTGGCAGTGGCAAACGCTTTTAATCAAACTTATTCAAGCTCGGTCACTGGAGCGACAGCATCCACTTTCCACTCAGCATTTTCTTCAATTAAGGTGATGGCTCTTAGTGTGCGACCTCCTGAATAATTAAGTCCAACAGTGAGGATGGCGCTACCATCTTCTGCTAAAGCCAAATCTTCCACACTGACTCCTTGATCTGGCATATCTTGTACACCAACAAACATGGCTAAATCACGAGACAAAGTTTCTTGATTAATATTTGCTTGGGCTCCACTGGATAGGGCTTGATAAGCACGATTGGCCGCTGCTTCATCCATGCTTGGAGGACCAACTTCAATAAAATCTAAGACAAATTGAAAGCCAGCTCTTTCAGCTTCTTCGGCTTTTTGACTCAATTCATCATCCATTATCATTTCGTCTTCAAGATCTGCTGACTCCTCCTCAGGAACAGGCAAAGATTCCTCTTCGAGCACATCAGTGACTTTTGGACTCATAAAACCAGAACCCAAATTAAACCAGGCTAGGGCGACAACGATAGCGATAATGGCCAAAATTATTAAGATAATAAGACCTGTATTTTGTTTTTTCATAATAAATACAATATATCAAAGAAAGTTTCTTAAGCAAAGTGGATTTGAATCAAGACCAAACCAGAAATTAAATCAACCAATTAGTTAAAAGGTTAATAATTGGTCCGAGCAATTGCACTACAGCCGATTGACCACTAAAAATTGGCAAAATCATAAACAATAAAATAAATTGACCATAACGTTCCATGACCGCTTCGTATTCATAGCTAGTTTCTTTGGGCAAAATAGCTCTCATAATTTTACCTCCATCAAGAGGATAAACGGGTAGAAGATTAAATAAGGCTAGGGCAAGATTAATATAAATTAAAAATTCAGCAAAAACCGCAATGAGACTACCACCAAAAAAACGAGTCAAAAGTGCTAATAAAAGAGCAATAATAATATTGGTTAAAGGCCCGGCAGCAGCAATAATAGCGGTGTCGCGTACTGGCGATTTTAGGTTGTAAGGATCATAAGGGGCGGCCTTACCCCAGCCAAAACCAGTTAATATGATCAATAAAGTGCCCAAGGGATCTAGATGAGCTCGTGGATCGAGAGTGAGGCGACCTTTTATTCGCGGAGTTGGATCTCCCAATTTATCAGTGACGTAACAATGAGCTGCTTCGTGAAAACTAATTGACAGCAATAAGCCAATTAAGATTAAGAAAAAAGCGATTGGGCTACTAAACAACAAACTTATTAGCATGTGTTCCATTCTACTACATATAGCAAATGATAAAAGTTTTATTTTAATCAGGAGATAATTGCAGAAAAGCCTTGCGCGTGTTAGAATTCCTTCTTATGAAAAGAGCAAAAGTTAGTGACTTAATTAAAAAATTACCACGAGCATCTCATACTGGTAATAATGTTTCTCACGCCAAGAATCGTACTAAGCGCAAGTTCAAATATAACTTACACGCAGTAACTGTCATTTTGGATGGGGAAAAGAAAAAGATTAAGGTTCCAACAAGTCAACTCAGACAACTCAAAAAAGCTGGTTTAACTACTCATTATAAAAAACCCAGCGAATAAATTTTTTACTTTTACTTAAAGTCGATCAGGTTTTTGATTTCGCTAAATAAGCAAGGATTTTTGCCGGCGAATTGAACTTTTTTCAAAACTAAGCGTTTGTCAGACTTTTTTTCTTCAATTTTACAAGACAAAATTTTTAATCGTTGTTCACCTTTGTGAGTAGGGACAATCGTCCATAATCCAGGCCAAGGCTGAAAAGCTGAACAAGCGTTTTTGATAAATTGCATTTGTTCAAGCTTTGTTAAGGGATAGTTGCCCAAAACTCCTTGTCCAGCCAATAATTGGCTAAGTAAGGTGTCTTTTTTAATGTTTAAGGAAGAGTTATTTTTTTGTAATTCTTTCAATTTTTCATCTGAGCTAAATTCCAACAAGCCTTGTAATTGTGACCAAACCACAAAAGCGTCTGCCTTATCTAGGCGCTGAGCAAATGGGGTAGGGGCCTGTTTGGGTTGAGCTATTGGCTTTAATTGGCCTTTAACAAATTTTAAGATATTGTTTGCTAGAGATTGTCTAATTAAAGTAAAAGCACTTTGATAATAGTCTGCTAGTGTCCAATTTTTGGCAATATCAAATGTTTTTTGCAAGATAATATCACCACTATCAAGTTCTTTTTTAACGGTCATCAGGGTGACAGCAGTTTTCTGGCCGCCAATTAGCTCGCCTTGCCAAGGACGTTTAAAATCCTGAAAAAGCATGGCAAATTGCCCAGGAGAACTACCTCGCCAACGAGGTAAAAGAGAGGGATGTATATTGAGCGCATCTATTTTGGGAAAATCCAAGAGCCAATCTGGAATAAAATAACCAAAATCAACTACAAGCAAGATATCGACTTCGTGGGCACGAATTTGTTTTTTTAGTTGCAAATTTTTTAAATTATCGGGAACCAAAAAAGTGTTAATTTTTTTTTCTTTAGCCCAAAGAGCTAGGGGGTTAATAGTTAGTAGTTGTTTACGACCCACTTTCTTTGGTGGTGGAGTGAGTACCCAAACCAATTCAAAAGCTTTATTACTGGCTA
This sequence comes from uncultured Pseudomonadales bacterium, assembly GCA_964393205.1. Lineage (GTDB taxonomy): Bacteria > Patescibacteriota > Microgenomatia > UBA1400 > PJMF01 > JAAZKO01. The sequence continues at coordinate 21,350 of CAYMSV010000001.1, forward strand.
ATTTTTCAGCAATTTCTTGACTATGTTGAGTTGAACCAGCAATTGCCAAGCGCAGTGGAGGAGAGGGATTCAATTTCATTTGTATCTTTAAAAACTTTCCAAAATTTGTCGGTTTTCAATCTCCACCCATTTATCATCTTCAATTGTGTAGGCTGGTAAATCATTGTCCAAGAGATAATCGGTAAATAAAATACCTTGCAAATGATCGTATTCATGTTGAATGACTCTAGCCAGAAAACCCGAGTATTTTTCCTTTTTAACTTCAACTTGACCTTGATCATTGATGGTTTGATACTGGATTTTTAACCATTCCCACCTAGGTACAGGACCATAAATTTTTGGCACCGAAAGACAGCCTTCAAAATGCTCATTTTCTTCGAGTAAAGTTTTTTTTGAACTGTGATCTATGATTTGTGGGTTAATGAAAGCACTAATTGTGGGCTTTTGATTTTTTTGATCAGATTTTCTTAAAACAAAGATCTGCCAAGACTTATTGACTTGAGGAGCAGCTAAACCGACTCCTTCAGGATCTTTTTCAAGCAAGAGTTGTTTTTTTAGTCGCTCTAGTAATTTAAGTAATCTTTTGTCAAATTTCTCAACTGGACTAGCTACTTTGCGCAAAGTTGGATGAGGCGCCGAAATAATTTTCATGGGAGGTATTATAACCTAAATTGCCTGGTTTATAAATCTTTATTCTCTAATGCTTCTAGTGCTTCTTGAGCCGAATCATTGTTGGGATCAATTTTCTCTAGTATGAGCTGATAGTAATCTGCTGCCTCTTGAGTTTTACCTTGTAGCTCCAAAATTCTACCAAGCGCGTAATAGGCTTGCCAATAATTAGCTTTTAATTCAATGGCTTCATTTAATAGCTCAATGGCCTTTTCTTGTTCACCCATCTCTTCTTCTACTAAAGCTAAATTATAGTAGAGTTTAGCTTCAGTGGGTGAAAGTTTAATTGCTGTTAGCAGACTATCTTTGGCAGCCGTATAAAACCCATTACTAATTTGGGCTAATCTGATAAAAATTCTTGATCTACTTTTATAAAAATTAAGATGTGCCGGGTTAATTTTTTGTACAAAATTACTGGTTTGAATGGCTGCTTCTGCAAACTCAGCACTATTTGTAGCTTGATTGTCTTTAGCAAAAGCAATCGCTAAGATACTGTATTGACTGGCTAATTCATCATAAAAGAGCGCTTCCTTGGGAGATAAATCAATTGATTTTTGTATGAGCTGTAGTCCACTTTGCCAGTTTCCTTGCTGAATGTGAGTTTTACCATTGCTAAATAAGTAATCTGCTCGCCAAATTTTCCAAACGCCTCTATTAAGTGTAAACACTGCTAAAAGCAGAAAAACTATTGCCAAATATTCTAAAAAATTAAACTTTTTGTTTTTAATTTTTGGCCAGACTTGATCTGTTTGAAGCAAGACGCTGGCAAAAATTGCAAACAATAAATTGCTAGTAACGGTTGAGAAACCAAAGAAGTTGCTAATAAACATTGCTAACAAAGAACTGGCTAAAGCAATTTTTTGGCTAGTTAATTGTTTGAGTTGCCATTGTTTAATAAGATAAATAAACAGAGCGACAAATAAGCTTAAATAGCTAAGTAAGCCAACTATGCCAGTAGTGGCTAAGAAGTTGAGTAATTCGTTATGCGCTTTGTTATATAAAAAATCCCATTCTGAAAGTAGATTATGTTCAGCTGGTCGATCTTGATAGTAGCTGTACGCAAAAGTTTCTACTCCAGAGCCAAAAACAGGATAACGTTGCCAAACTTTCCAGGCTCCCTGCCAAACTACTCTTCTAATGTCACTAGATTTAGAACCACCAGCTTGGGGAAGGTTAGTAATCTCTGCCTCTTCACTGAGCGAATTTTCCGTACTTAGACCATCGGTTAAAGAGCTAATTATTGATTGATTGGGAGAACTTAAACTTAAACTGGGACTAAAAATTATACTCACCAAGAGAATTAGAACGAAGGGTAGTAATAACAAGGTATTTCTGATTTTCTTTTTGATGACCAGTTTTTGAGCAGCTAGTTGGAAAATGAGAGCAATGCCAAGAGCCAACAGGCCAGATCGTGATTTAGTGAATAATAAGGCCATTGATAGCAAAACAATTAGCAGAGCATAGTAAATAGCTTTTAGTGATAGCTTTGGCTTATTAGATTTTTCTAAGTATTGCCAAAATTGCCAGATAGCCAATGGGATAAGCATTATCAAAAAGGCAGCCAACCAGTTGGGTTGACCAAAAGTAGCAAAAACCCGATTTTGCACATCTTGTACCCAGCAGGTAACATCGTAATGTCCAGTGACAATTAAACAGCTCAAAGAATGACCAAAACGCTCAGGAATGGCGTATAAGCTGATCAATAAACCAGCAAAGAGTAAGTTTTTTAAGAGCAGTGTTAACTGTTCTTTTTTTAGATTATATTGAGCGCCGTAAAATAGGGCAGCATAGGCAAAGATAGACAGCAAGCCACCATTAAAGCGGGTGTAGTAACCAAAAATTGAAGTGCGTGGATGTATGGAAAATAAAGTTGAAACTAATTGAGAGAGTAAAAAGATAAGGATTAGATAATTATGAGTTTTGTATTGCCACAGCCATTGCCTTCTTACTAATGAGCGTAAACACCACAAGCCAACAATTAGACTGGTGAAAATATACACAAAAATCATTTTGTTAAATTCAAAGAGTTCTTGATTAAACCAGGTAAAAACAAAAGGAGTGCTAAAGACTACTATATTAAGTAGTACAAATATTATTTTTTGCAAAAGTCTATCAATTTTTTGCCGATCAATACTCATAATGGGCATAGTATAGCCGATTTTCTTCTTCTTTTTGTTTTTAATTTATGTTAAATTAAGGATAGTTAAGAAAGCCTGCCTATGACTAATATTCAAGATGATCAATTAAATGTAAATAACGACTCCAATACTGTTGTTGTTGATAATAACAATCAACAAACAGAACAAGTTGCTGCTTCTTCAGATCAAACTAATAAAGCTGCTCCAACTAAGGCTAATGTTGAAGAACTACTAAGCCAACTAGAAGCTTTAAATAAAGAAATTGCTGCCAAAACAGTTGTTGATCAAACTCAGTTGGAAGATAAGAAAGAAGAAACAGAAAAGCTAGAAGCTCCTGCAGCTCAGCCTGCTCTAGAGAGCAGTGATGAAGCTCAGTTGCCAGTTAGCACTGAAGAAATTAGTCAAGCTCAAGAAACAAGCCAAGCTCAAGAAACAAGCCAAGCTCAAGAAACAACTGAAGAAAATAATAAAAGTCAAACAGATCTTGATTTGGATAAATTTATTAATGAACTTGAGACAAAAATTGCTCAGAAAAATGATGAGCCAAATCAGGAGCCTAAAGCTGATCAAAATAGTGAGGTGGCTAATTCTGTTGACCTTGGTCAAGATTCTATGGTTAAGCCCACCCCAATGCCCACTATTACTCCAGATCCAAATTTGACTAGCGTAAATGAAGTAGAAGATTCTGTAGTAGAAAAGGAAAATCCGGTTGCGGTTGAAGAAAACTTCAGTCAAGTTCGACCCTCCTTAGATTTATCAGGTGTTAGTGAGCAAGCAACTCCTTCGTTAACCCTAAATAATGGTCAACTAGAGGAAAAAACCCAAACTCCAGTTGATAATGCTCCAATTTCTCAACCGAAGACAGAGACAGAAGAAACTAAAGTTGATGATGAGAGCTTGGAGGCTCAAAACCTCTTTACTATGTTGGCTTTAGATACTATCAGTGAAGAGGAAAAACAAGGATTTCTTAAAGATTTAGAACAGTTAATTTGGGATAATTTTGTCGAAGTAGAGTTACCCCTTTTATTAAACAATGAGGAAAAAAATCAGGCAGATCAAATCTTGGCTGACAGTAGTAAGACAGAGGATGAACGTAAAGAAGCTCTCTTGGTTTATCTAGATAAATTTGTGCCAAATCTTGAAGATATGATGTACAAGAAAGCCCTGACACTTAAAAAAGAAATGTTTGAAGAGAGATTGAAAAAACTCAGAGAAAATGCTACTGAAGCAAATAACTTGAGTCTAATTGCGGACTTAGACCAGATTCAAGAACTAGTCCAAGCTGGTCGATACAAAACTGCCGTAAATCTTTTGAATAAAGCCTAACTTTCTGCTAAGCTTTGATATATGGAGAAAGGGATTGAGCTAATTGATCTCAGCTACCACTCTTGGGTTTTTTTATGGGATTCCAATGAAGAACGGGCCATTAACTTTGGCCAGGAAGCGCTGGATTGGTGGCAGTGGTACAGACAAGATCAGGGCAATGAACACTGGCAACTAATTTTTCCTCTGAAGGCTGGTATTTTGCAGTCAAAGTGGGCTTTGGAGCAGGTTTTGAGGCAAGAGCTTGCTTCAGATCAAATTAAATTTAAAGAGGCCAAACGCCTTCAAGTCTTAGTAGCTAGCGCTAACAGTGATTTAGAGAAAGAGCTGATTAAGCGACTATTTACTCAAGTTTTTTTAAAGCCAACTACAATAATTAATCGAGCAGAATTTTTGAATAATTATCTAAAACAAAAACAAGATTTTTCTAAATTAAAATTAATTATAGATATAAATTTAGATTTCGCCGAGTTATCTCTATTTTTAGCTGATAAAAAATTGAAAAGTAAACATTTGGCTTTTAGCAAAAACCTAGATGAAGCAGTTTTGATTAAGCGCCTTAAGGCTGTTTTAGATATGTTTGTTTTAAATGTACCAATTAACTTATTTCAAGAAAAATGGCAATACTTTTACCTTTTCCTTCATCAAGATATGGGAAAATCCTTAATTCTAGAGGCTCTTAGTCGACACTTAAAAATGGAGGGTATTCTCAATCAAGAAACACCCAGCAACTATGTTTAATTATCAAAAAGTGACCCGTTATCTTGTTCTAAGTGGTTTAATTGTTTTTATTTTGTTATTAGATTTTTTGGGTTTTTTAAGCTTGACTAGATTGCGTAATGTCATAGTTAATTGGCAAGCACGTAATTATCAAGTTGTGCTTAAACTAACTCAGCCAGTTAGTAAATTACGTCAATTTTGGAAATTGCGGCAAAAATTGGAAGATTTAGAATATCGTTATCGAGAAAGTTCGGTGCAACTTACTGAGCTAGAAGCTTTGCGTGAAGAAAATCAAGCTTTAAAAAAACTAATAGAGAACACTGATCGTGGATTAGAAAAAAATTTAATTGCTCGGCCCATTAGCTCTTTTGCTAAACCAGTATTGGCAATTAGCAGTGATAGTGGTGTGCAAATTGGCTCAGTGGTTTTAGGTGAGGGGAGTTTATTAGGTTTGATTGAAGACTTCAGTCATCAACAGGCACGAGTTTTGTTACTTAAAGACATGTTGAACCAGGGTATAGTAGCTAAAACAGAGTCAGGTGCAAGAGGTATTGTAAAAGGTGATGGTAAAAATATCTTATTGACTGAAGTTGCTAGTGAGGCAGAACTTAATCTACGAGACAGAGTGTTAACGCTTGGTCAAGAAGGGATAGCAGCTGACATTTTTATTGGTAGGATCGCTAGTTTGAAAAATGTTGATTCAGCAAAAGCTACTCAAGAGGCAATCTTACAACAGGATGTTAGTTTTCATGAATTGAGCTTAGTGGAGGTTCAGCCATGATTTATCTCAATCGATTATTACAAGTTCTTCTCTTAGTTTTTTTATTGAGTATTGAGTCAACATTATCTTTACCCATTTTCTCTCTCTTTTTAGCTTTTAGATTAATAGATAAATTTAATTATAGAGATGAGGAAAGTTTTTATTTAATTATTTCTTCTATTTTATTGCTTGTTTTAGCTATAGCCTTGTTTTATCAATTAAGTATGAGTAGTAGTTTACTTATTATTGCTATCTATTATTTTTTTCGAAGCTTAATTGGCAATAAAGTTTTTGCTAAAAATTTTCAACAGTGGCAACTATTACAATTGTTGCTGTTTGCCATTTTACAACTTACGATTTTTTTCTTATCTAATTTAAGCTTTAACATATTTATGTTTTTACAGGGTTTAATTATTTTTGTTTTACTTTTTTTTAAAATTAGTGCTGTAGGTAAATTATGAAAAAAAATAGATTTATCTATGGAGATCGCCAAAAACTGTTTTTTTGCTGTACTCTTTTAGTATCTATTTTTGTTTTACTTTTAGCTCGTTTAATTGATTTGCAATTGGTTCGGGGACAAGTATTGGCTGAATTAGCTAATCAGAACCGTTATTTTTCTAAGAATTATCTGGTTGAGCGAGCTTTGATTTTTGATCGTTATCAACAACCTTTAGTTAAAAACCGTCCTAATTATTATTTGCTTTCAGACCCTCATCAACTCTATAGTCAACAAGAACTAATAGATCATGATCAGGCTTTATTTATGATGGCTACTGATAGCGCTTCACTTGAGCGAGATTTTTCTAGGATTTATACTTATCCTCAAACTTTAGCCCATGTTTTAGGTTACGTGACGGGGATTACGGCTGATGATTTAGTCGAAAATAAACAATTAAATTTTGCTGAACAATTTGGTCGCACAGGTTTGGAAAGATTTTTTGATAATTCACTACGAGCTACTCCAGGAACCGAAGTTTTTGAGGTAGATGCGCTGGGATATAAACAACAACTAGTCAGTAAAACAGAGGCTTTTTTTGGCAGTAATCTTTTTAGTAGTCTTGATCCTTTTTTATCAGAAGTGGCTTATCAAGCTTTGGCAGACAGAAAAGGTGCAGTGGTGATCATGGATGCGCAGACTGGCCAAATCTTAACTTTGATTAGTAGTCCTAGTTTTGATCCTAATTTGTTTGAAAAAGTTCGTTTAGCACGTCTAGCAGACCAGCCAAATTCTGAGGAGCAAAAAGAATTGCTTGCTCAAATACAAGATGACAGACAATTATTTTTTAATCGGGCTGTCAGTGGTAACTATCCTCCTGGTTCAGTTTTTAAACTAATAACTGCTTTAGCAGCTTTGGAAGAGGGAGTTCTTGACCAATCAACTACCGTTTTAGATGAAGGGGTGTTGGAGGTGGGCGAATATCAATATGCAAACTGGTATTACACTCAATATGGTCGAGCTGAAGGTGAAATTAATTTACTAAGAGCTATTATTCGTAGCAATGACATTTTCTTTTATAAAGCGGCAGAGTGGCTTGGTCCTCAAAAATTAGCAGAATACTCAAGGATTTTCGGCTTGGGTAAGGCAACAGGTATCGAGTTACATGGAGAAGCACTGGGTTTAGTACCTGATCCTAGTTGGAAAGAAGAGCATTTCGGAGAAAAGTGGTTTTTAGGTAATACTTATCATTTTGGCATTGGTCAAGGAGATGTATTAGTTAGTCCTTTACAATTAACTCAAGTTTTTCAAGCTTTGAGTAATGGTGGAGTGATGTGTCGGCCAACCTTGTTAATGAGTGTTAAAGAGTGTCAAGATCTATCTTTTGAAGAAGAAAATTTAGATTTAATTAGTCAAGCTCTATTAGGTGTAGCTCAGGAAGGAGGGACAGCTTTTCCTCTATTTGATTATAATCAGATCTTGTCCTCAACTTTGAGGAGTAGATTGGGAGAACAAGTTTTTGAAAGTTTGAGCGCTAAAGAAAAAATCAGAGCTGGAATGGTAGCAGGTAAAACTGGAACTTCGGAGTTTGGTGGTGTTGATCAACGTGGATATCGTGCCACCCACGCCTGGTTTTCTAGCGTAGTAGGTTTAAATAAGCAATTAATTTTAGACCATTGGCAAGAATTAGGTTTAGAGAATGCTAGCCCAGAACAAGAGCTTTGGTTGGAGGCTTTGGCTGATAATCAATTACCTAAGGAGATAGTTATCACTGTTTTGGTTGAAAGTGATGAAGATGTCAAATATCGAGAAGGTTCGGCTGATGCAGCACCAGTTGTTAGAGAAATTTTAGAGTGGATGACTGGTTTCTAGGTTTCAAGTTTACGATGTTAACTTAATTGTCATTTCTATTTTTTATTATTCTTTGATGTCTCAATTTAGCAAAAGTCATTTAACTGCTCTGTGGTCAGTGAAGGGCATAGGGCTCATGAGTTTTAAACGCTGTTTATTTGAGCAGAAGAAAAACCGAATTAGTGATGAAGATTTTTGGGTGAACAGAGAGGGGGTATGGCAAAAATCATCGCTGTCTAAAAGACAGGTAGAATCAATTAAAAAATTCAAAAAAGAACATAATTTTACTAATTATTATCATACATTAAAAACTAAAAAAGTTCGGGTGCTTTTAGATAGGGATAGAAATTATCCGCCCTTGCTTAAAATGATTGCTCAGGCACCCCCAGTTTTATTTGTAAAATCTAATCAAAAGTTGAGTGCAAATTTTTGGCAGAAGCTGTTTTTGTCGGTGGTTGGCACGAGGCGAATTACTAGTTATGGACGTTTAGTGAGTAAAACATTACTGCGAGATATTATTAGATCTAGTCAGGCTAAATTAGTCTCTGGTTTTATGTATGGAGTTGATGTGGAAGCTATGAAAATAGCTCATCAATTAACTCAAGCAATAGGTATTTTAGGTTACGGATTTGATTATTGTTACCCGAGACACCAGCAATCACTAATGGAGAAAATGCTTGAGGAGGGGGCTGTTTTCCTTAGCGAATACCCTCCAACTACTCAACCGAGTGCGGGCAGTTTTGTTCAGAGAAACAGGATTATTGCTGGTTTAGCGCAAGCAGTGATGATTATTGAAGCAGCCGAGAACAGTGGCAGCCTAATTACTGCTCAAAATGCCCTAGATGAAGGACGAACAATTTTAGCGGTGCCTGGTCCAATTAGTAATCCCTATTCTCGAGCTTGTCACAAGTTGATTCAAGAAGGAGCTCATTTAGTTGCCAGTGTTGAGGATTTTTATTCAGCTCTTCATTTAGTTAAGGAGAAGGCTTGTTTGTCAGCAAATGATCAGGAGCAAGATCAAACACGAAATGAGTTTAAAACTCATTTTGTAACAGCTTTGTCAGTTCAAGAAGAAAAAATAATAAAAGCTTTACGTAATCAGGGAACAGCTCTCTCTTTTGATCAATTAGCTCAATCAAATTCTTATAAACATGGAGAGTTAGCAGAATGGCTTTTACAGTTACAAATCAAAAAAATTATTAAACAGGAGGGGCAAAATTACATCTTAAAAAGCTAAGCTACAGTTGCTTTTTTTTCCTTAATCCTTTTAAAATGAGGGCTTAGCGCTTGCATTGATCACTATAATAGACAAGCAGTAAAAGAAAATCATTATGGATTTAGTTATTGTTGAATCACCCACCAAGGCCAGGAAGCTCAAGTCATATTTGGGCAAGGACTTTGTGATAGAGGCATCTGTTGGTCATGTTAGAGATTTGCCTAAGAAAAATTTGGGAATCGATTTGGAAAACAATTATCAGCCGGTTTATGAGGTAAGTGATGATAAAAAAAAGGTAGTGAGTAAGCTTCGTGGCTTGGCTAGAGAAGCCAAAAATGTTTATTTAGCGATGGATCCAGATCGTGAAGGAGAGGCGATTGCTTGGCACATTCAATATTTATTGGAAAATGATCGGGCAATGAAGAAAAAGGATAAAGTAGATCGTAGTTTTTTACGTTCTACCTTTCATGAGATCACTAAGCCAGCAGTTATTAAAGCGATTAATAAGCCAGGAACTATTAATATAGATTTGGTCGATGCTCAACAAGCAAGAAGAATTTTGGATCGTTTAGTTGGTTACAAAGTATCACCAGTTTTATGGAAAAAGGTCAGGCGAGGTTTATCTGCTGGACGAGTCCAGTCAGTAGCGTTGCGACTCATTGTAGAGAGAGAAAGAGAAATTGAAGCTTTTAAAAGCGAAGAGTATTGGGAATTCGCTGTCGCACTAGCGATTCCAGATCATTTTAAGCAAGAAGAGCTGGATAAATTACGTCAAAAAGAAGCTATTTTTCTTGAAAATAGACCAAAAGATGATTTAGCTAAAGAAATTTTATTATTATCAGTAGAAAAATTAGAAGATAAAAAATTAAAAATTGATAATGAAGCTCAGGCCAAAGAAGTTATTAAAGACTTAGATGAGGCAAGCTATAAAGTTAAAGATTTAAATCAGGTTGAAAGACGTCGTCAAAGTTTACCTCCATTCACTACTTCACTGCTACAACAGACTGCAGCCAACCGTTTTGGTTTTAGTGCTAGTCAGACCATGAGTTTAGCCCAGCGTCTTTATGAAGAAGGTTTAATTACCTATCATCGTACTGATGCCTTTTATTTAGCTAAAAGTGCAGTGGAATCGGCACGTCAATATATTGCTCAAGAATTTGGTCAAGAATACTTGCCAAGTAAAGCACGCCACTTTAGTAAAAAAAGTAAGAACTCTCAAGAAGCTCACGAAGCAATTCGAGCCACGGACTTGAGTATTACAAAAGACAATGTTGGTCAAAAAACTAGTAAATTAACTGCTAATCACATCAAGCTCTATGATTTAATTTGGAGAAGATTTTTAGCTTCACAAATGAGTGAAGCTGTTTATGATCAAACCACTATTTTGGTAAGTGCTACTCCTAAGAATAGTGACAAAGAATACGAACTAAAAGTTGTTGGTTCTGTTATGAGATTTCCTGGTTGGCGACGCTTGTTTAATCAAAAAAGCGATCTGTTGTTGCCGGAAGTTAAGGTTGATCAAAAATTGCATTATCTAGCTCAATGCCCAATGCAAAAATTTACTCAACCACCAGCTAGATACAACGACGCATCTTTGGTTAAAGAATTAGAAAAAAGAGGCATTGGTCGTCCTAGTACTTATGCCTCCATCATTTCAGTGATTAGACAAAGAGGTTACGTAGAAAGACAAAATCGTAGATTTTTTGCTACACCAATCGGTACAACGGTTAGTGATTTTTTACTAAAACACTTCACGGTATTGATGGACTATGATTTTACTGCCACGATAGAAGAAAGTTTAGACAAAATAGCTGAGGGGAAAAAAGTTTGGACGAAAGTGGTTGACCTTTTTTATCAACCATTAGCTAAGAAAATTGAATCAGTGAGTAAAGAAGCAGATAGAGTAGCAGTGCCAGTTGAAAAAACCGGCGAAAGTTGTCCCGATTGCGCCAAATTAGTCAAAGCTGGCGAGCTAGAAGCTAAAGAAGCAGGAGAAATAGTCATTCGTTCTGGTCGTTTTGGTAAGTTTAAGAGCTGTAGTCGTTTTCCAGATTGTAAATATACTGAAAACTTAGTTGAAAAACTGGGTGATCAACTTTGTCCTCTGTGTGGGAAGGGTGATATTATCATTAAAAACACTCGTTGGGGCAAATCTTTTTATGGTTGCTCTGATTATCCAAAATGTACATGGGCTTCTTGGAAAAAGCCAGAACCTGGATATAAGTTAAGTCAGGCTGAGTGGGAAGAAATTCAGGCCAAGCGGGCTGCTTGGAAGGCTAAACGAGCTAAAGGTAAAAGTAAAAAAACTACAACTAAGAAGGCTAGTAAAAAGAAAAAATCTTCATGAAAGTAGTGCTTTTTGGTGGAAGTTTTAACCCTCCTCATCTTGGTCATCAACAAATGGTCAAATCAGTATTGGAAATGGGACTGGTTGATCAAATTTGGTATTTGCCAGTGGGTAAACACGATTTTGACAAAAATGTTGTTGCGGCTGATCGGCGCCTAGAAATGCTCGAGCTTATTTTACCCAAAGCAGGAGAGGAGTTCTTTAATCAAATAAAAATTGAAGATTGCGAAATTCGTTATTTTCAAACTAGTTATACCGCGACCACTCTAGATTATTTAAGTGCTCGCTATCCACAACATCAATTTTCTTTTTTAATGGGTAGTGACAATTTGGCTAAATTTCATCTTTGGTACGATCAATTGGGTAGGGATTATCAGTATCTGCTCAATAATTATCCAACCTATGTTTATCCAAGAGTGGGTTTTCCTCTCGAGCCTTTATACAAAAACATGATTCCCTTATCTCAATTAGAAGCAGTTGCTGTTTCTTCTACTCAAGTGAGAGAGGCTTTGGCAAATGCTGGCAAAGAAGCAGATTTAGCAAAATTACTTGACCAAAAAATTATTAAGTATATTGCGAAACATAATCTATATGCCTCAAGCTAAATACCAAATTTACTATCAAAAAATGATTGATGATAACCGATCTGCGTTTGATCAATTTGCTAAAATTCATCAGCAATTTGAGCAAGATGAAGAAAAAAATGGAGAAGCTTTTCATCAGTTGGGTAAAGAAATTTTAGATATTATTCGTGATTATGATCGTCGACTATGTGCAGCTATGGGTCGAGGTATTTATAGTGTTTATTCTGATAAACTTTCTCAAAAGTTTTGGGATTTAGTCAGAGCAGATTTTTCCAAAATTGATATGGTGGGCGTAAAAATTAAAAAACCCACTAGTTAATTGTCTGATTTTTATCTGGTTTTGTTTCTTTAATTAAAATTATGTTATAGTTTCTCTATGAATAAAACAGTGCGCATTATCTTTAATGCTAGCGAAATCAAAGAGATTGTCGACCAAGCTAGAAAAAAGGGTAAAAAAATTGTTTTAACTCAAGGTTCCTTTGATTTAGTGCACATTGGTCATGCTCGTTATTGTGAAAAAGCCAAATCATACGGGGACTTGTTGATTGTCGGAGTTGATAGTGATGAAAAAGTAAGAAAGCGCAAAGGTCAACATCGACCAATTGTTCCACAAAACGAAAGAATGGAGATGCTCACTCACTTACGCAGTGTCGATTATGTGGTGCTGAAAGAATTGAGTGATGCAAAATTTAATCTAATTAAAACGATTAAGCCAGACGTTTTGGTAGCAACCAAAGAAACCTATGACATAGAAACAATTCGCAAATTAGAAGAAATATGCGGAAAAATTGTGGTCTTGGAGCCAATGGCAACCACCAGTACCACTGGTAAAATTCGTCTAATGCAGATGAATACTGCTAATAAAATTAAAGATAAAATGGCTAGCCAATTAATTAATACAATAGAAGACGTACTAGCAGAATTTAAAGAGGATTAAATGCAAAAAAGTTTAGCTTTGTATTTGCCCGTTATGCATGAGGGTTATCGCTTGTTTTTAGAAAAAAACAAAGACGCTAGTTTATTGTTTTTATTTGATCGGCAATTTTTGTCTCAGTGGCCAGCTTTTGAGTATATAAAAAAAGATATTAGGGCTCTAAATAGCCAACTAGTAAAGCAGATGTTGGAGAAAATTTATTCTAATATTGAAATTAAAGTGATAAGAAATCAAGAGGATTGGCAAGTTTTTCTAGATAGGGTTGCAAGTGAAAAAAGAGAATGGGTATTGAGCAATGATGATTTGGGAAGATATTTAGCTGAAGAATTTTTAAAAGGGCAGAAGATTTCTTTTGATTCATTCTTTTTACGTTGGGATCGGCCAGCAGTTGAGCAGGCAACACAGTCTAAAACAACTTTAGAAAAAGAAAATAAAGTCGCGCTTGACCAAATGATTAGCGCTGATCACTTTGAAAAAGAAATAATGAAAAAGGCTTTTGTGCAAGCTAATTATAGTAATGATTGGTGGAGGCAGGTGGGAGTGGTTTTTCTTAAAGATGGCCAAGTATTGATGAGTGCATACAATCAGCATTTACCCAGCCAACAAGAACAATATTTTAGTGGTGATCCACGCACTTTATTTTCCTCTGGAGAAGCCATTGAATTAACAAGTTCTATTCATGCTGAGGCGCTCGCTATCGCTCGCGCTGCTAGCCAAGGCATTGCCTTAGCTGGAGCAGATTTATTTGTGACCACTTTTCCTTGTCCGATTTGTGCTAAACAAGTAGCTGCGGCTGGTATTAAGAGGCTTTATTACAGTCATGGTTACTCGCTGTTAGATGGCGAGCAGGTTTTGACTAGCGCCGGCATAGAAATTATTAAAGTAGAGTTTTCCAAAAAAGAAGAGCAAGAACTTGCAGATCAAAAAAATCAGTCTAGCAATTTGAAAAAGCGCTATTCTTGAAGCTATTGATCTAGTGTGATAGATTATACCAATCTATGACGTCCTTGTCCGAAAAACTTTCATTGGCTAGTTTAGAATTACTAACTCATCCGAAAAAAATAAATAGAGGAATAGAGGCCAGTCAGCGACATTCAGACAAAGAAGAAGATGCCTGTGATTTACTCTGGCCGAATATTAGTTTAGATCGACAAGTTTTTAAGTCTGTATTAGCTTTGTTAAGTATTGCCAATTGCTTTGAAGACGATAGATTTAAAAAAGATATTTTACCCACTATAAAGCGTTTGTTAAACAACACTCAACTTTTTAGATTCCTAGCTGATCCAGAAATTATTTTAACCAAAGCTCATCAAAAAAATGGGCTCAATTCAGCTGAGCATATTTTTAAAGTTTTAGATGAATTACCGACCAAATATTTAGATGATAAACATAAATTAATATTAAGAGTTTTTGCTCTACATCATGATTTGGGCAAAGCTATCTCGGCTGGTTTGAATAGGGAAGAGCTTGAGCAAGCTTTTTCTCATCAGGCCTACGAAGATACTAGAGATGAACAAGGAGTTTTAAAAAATTCTTTTCCTGATCACCAACTCACTTCCGCTTTACTTTTTTTAAGTCTTTATGAAGGGAGAGCTAATCAACTTAAAAGTGAACATTTGGGAGAGAAAGAAATAGAATTAATTACTTATTTAATAGCCAATCACCATATTTTTTATAATTTTACTCTTGATTCAGGTTGTGAACAGTTCAAAGATTGGCGAGAATTTTTACCAGGAAATAGGCAACAGCAAGAATTACTTTTAGCTTATTTGTTTATTTTCAATTATGCAGATACCAATGCGACTCCCGCTCACCACAAATGGTTAAAACCTAATTCTGTATGGATGGAAAGTATCTTAGGTGAACTGGGAACTTTGCCACAGAACTTATGCAAGCAAATTTGTCATATAATATTAGGAGAAACAAAAGAAGTTTAGTTAATGACAGAAGCTAAAAAAATACCTATTTCTAGAGGAGTTTTGACAGATGTTGATTGCACTTTATTAGATAGTCAGAGACAGCTATCGATAGAAAATAGAGATGCAATTATAGATTATTTAATTGAAAGTCAGCGTAACTCTTCTTTACCAAAATTAGCTCTTTGTACCGCTCGTCACCCAGCTGCTTTAATTAAAACGGTTTTACCAATATTTGCCAAATTCGCTCCTGAATCTTTGCATGTGGTTTGCGATGGAGCCATGATTATTAATGCTAAAGCAGAAGTGCTTTGGCAAGAAGTGATCAATCCCTTGATTACCAAAAAAATTTGTCAAGATGTTGAAAAATTGAATGGTAGTTTTGCTTTTGGTAATGGACGGGTTTTTTATTGTGGCAAGTCTTTTCTTGAAGGAAGACGACAGAGTAGTGAGCCTATTGATTATTTGCCCTATACAGACATCAAAGATGATAATAATTGGACAACCGGTTTGATTGTGATTAATCATTTAAATGAGTCGGTGGAAGCCTACATTCAAGGTTTAGAAGAAAAAAATAAATTTCATTTAGATAAATCTTTGAGTACTTTTGATCAACAACCTTATTACAATCTTACTTTACCCGGTGTTTCAAAAGTTAAGGGTTTGAAAAAATGGGCAGAATATTATGACCTAGATGCAAAAGAGATTATGATGGTTGGTGATGGAGACAATGATATTTCAGCCATGAAAAAAAGTATTGGAGTAGCTGTAGCTAATGCTAAGCCCGAGGTTAAAGAAGTGGCCAAATTGATTCTAGAACATAGTAATGATGAAGGAGCCATAGCCTGGCTTTTACAGGGAATACTCAAGGAGAGTGTTGCTTAATTTTATCGAATTGTTAATTTTTATCTCGATTCTTACCAATTTTAATTCTGACTGGAGCAAAATCAGGGTCTGTTAAGTCTGGTTCTATGAGCTGAACATGCAAATGATTGACAGTGCCAGCACTATAATTTGTATCACCAAAGCGCATGGCAAATCCGCCCCCCTGTAATTTATATGATTCTTCGATTTCTGCTACTAGTTCAAATAATTCTTGACCAGCGGCTGGTGAGAGATCGCTGAGGTTGACGGCATGAACTTTATAGATTAATAAAAAATGATGCTTGGTGTGTGCATAGGGCCATTGATTTGTAGTCACTATCCAAAATTTGCCCTCTTTGAGAATTGGTTCTTGGTGATATTTACAAAGATTTTCTCGACAAAAAGGACAATGTTTAGCTTCAGCAATATCTTCCATAACTTGCTTCTGTTCATCTTCGCGTGCGTTATCGATATCGATAAACTGATTTTTTTGTTTTTTTGTCATGTTTATACTGCCACCGGAATATTCCAAATACCAGGATGAGGTTTATAGTTTTCTAAAGTGAAATCTTCTTTGCGAAAAGCAAATAAATCTTTAATTTTGGGATTAAGTTTCATTTCGGGTAAAGGTCGTACTTCTCGTTTAAGCATAGTTTTTACTGCTTCAATTTGGTCAACATAAATATGAGCATCAGAAAAACTATGAACGAATTCGTAAGCTTCAATATTTAAAACCTGAGCGATCATCATCGTTAGAGCAGCATACTGAACCATGTTGGCAGGCACACCAATTGGCACATCGGCACTGCGCTGAAACATGTGCAGGGTTAATTTATTATCAATAATCCTCATATGAATCCAGCCATGACAGGGGCAAACCACCACTTTTTGGGTGCGATCTTTGATGCGCATAGTATATTGAGGTACCCAAGGGCTAATAAAATGAGTGCGCAGATGAGGTTTTTCACGCATTTGCTGCAAAATGCTAGCAAATTGATTATAAGTTTCACCCTCGGCAGTGGGAAAGTCATGAAAGGCAGCCCCATAAGATCCAGGACCAAGATCGCCAGTTTCAAGCCCTCGTTTTTTAGCTTTGGCTTCAGTACCCCAAGCTTTCCACCAATAACAACCATAACTTTCTAGTTCCTCTATGGTTCGAGCACCATTAATAAAAGCAATAATTTCGCCAATGGCTTGTTGCCAAATTTTTTCACTTAATTTGCGTTCGGTAATAGCAGGAAAACCCTTTGCTAACTGATAGTGCATCGGTTTAGGACCAATAATGGTCAGAGCATCTACTCCTTGTGGAGTCTTTACTCTTTGTCCATGTTCAAGAATTTCAGCTAATAACTGTTGATATTGAGAGCGTTGTTTTTCCATAAGTTCTAATATATCATAAAGCCGAAACGAAAGAATAAAGCCGAACTGAAAGAATTTTTATGAAAGTAACTGCATTAAAAACTCCAATGATTGGTATCGGTGAAAAACTGAGACCAATTATTAATACTGCTATTAAAGAAAAGTTTAGCGATGGTTTGCCAGAGCGCTCAGTACTGGTCATTACTTCTAAAATTATTGCCTACGAACAAGGACGACTGATACCCACCTTAGCAGCAGAGACAGGGGCAGAAGTAACTAGGGAGGAAGAACGGGCTTTAAAACACCAACTAGTGCGCCAAGAAGCCGATTATTATCTTGAGCCTCATAGTTCAAAATATGATTTAATGCTAACTGTTACCAATGCGACTTT
Source organism: uncultured Pseudomonadales bacterium (assembly GCA_964393205.1). Taxonomy (GTDB): domain Bacteria; phylum Patescibacteriota; class Microgenomatia; order UBA1400; family PJMF01; genus JAAZKO01. The sequence goes on from CAYMSV010000001.1 coordinate 38,858, forward strand.
GATGATTAATGCAGGTATTGATGAATCTAACGCTAATGAACACTATGTACTTTGGCCAAAAAATTTATATGCTGAAGCAGAAAAAATTTGGCGAAATCTTAGGGAGGATTTTTCAGTTAAGGAAGTGGGTGTTATTATTCCTGATAGTCGCTCTGTCCCTTTGCGCTGGGGAGTAGTAGGTATGTCACTAGCTAGTTGTGGCTTCCGACCACTCAACGATCATGTTGGTGACGAGGATTTGTTTGGTCGAGAAATTAAAATGGTACAGGTTAACGTAGCTGAAGCACTGGCTACAGCTGCTGTGTTCGAGATGGGTGAAGTGGCAGAACAAACTCCTTTGGCTTTAGTGACCGACAGCAAAATGATTAAATTTATGGATCGACCACTTAACGAGCAAGAATTAGGGGAACTGGAAATTGCAATTGAAGATGATATGTATGGTCCATTATTAACCAGCGTTGATTGGCAAAAGGGAAAAAATGACTGAAAAGAAAAAATCCAGAATTAAAGATACTTTAATTGTAGCCACTAGCAAAGATGGTTTTATTAGTCCGGCAGATGGTGTTGAGTTGCCTTCAACAAAGTGGACTAGTGAGGAAGATTATCAGTTTTTTACTGAAAAAACTAAAGAAATTGGTGTCTTAATTATGGGTCGAGCCACCTATGACACAATTGGTCGACCTTTACCTGGACGTTTGACTGTGGTGTTGACTCGTGATAGCGAGAAACAAGCTGAGTTGGCTCGAAAGAAATTTAAAATGGATTGGTTACCTAATAATTTACGCTTTACTAATAAATCTCCGCAAGAAGTTTTACAGGCACTAGCAACTGAGGGTTATGAGCAGGTGGCCTTGTGTGGAGGGGCGAGTTTATATCAATTGTTTACCGAACAAGATTTAGTTGATGAAATGTTTATTACCATTGAGCCAATTGAATTTGGTGAAGGCATTAAATTGTTTGAAAATAACAAAATCTTTGGTAATTTTCAGTTGATCAAGGAAATCCCACTCAATGAGCAGGGCACCATAGTGCAACATTGGATTCGCAAAAATTAGTTTTTATTGAAACTGTTATTTAATTAAGTTTTCGATTTCTTGATCGCTCAATTCAGGATATGCTTCTTTAAGTTTTGTAAACTTTATTTCCTGAGAGTTGTATCTCAGCGCTTCTGCTAAGCGTTTCGCATCTTCAATCATTTGAGCTTTTTCAGTTAGGTGTTGTTGGCCTTCTGTTCTTAGTTCTGTCATATGTTCTCATTATATGAAAATATTGTGCTTTTGCCAAATCTTTTAATAAAAACTTTCACCATGACCAGGTAAGACAAGCGAATATTTATTATTTTGTTTAAGTTTTTTGAGCTTAGCCAAGCTGTTTAGTAAATCTTGATGATTGCTATAACTAAAATCTGTACGACCCACGCCATTGGCAAAGAGAGTGTCTCCACTGAATAAATAAGTTTCTCCATTTTCTTGTTTTTTACTTAATAAAGAAATACTGCCTGGGGTATGTCCAGGAGTATGGATAACTTGCAGAGTTTCTGATCCCAATTTGATTTCTTGTCCATCACTAAGTGCCTGATTGGCTTTGGGGACAGGATCGCTGCTGCGTCCTAGCCAATGTAAGGCACTATCATTAGCGCTATCTAGTAAAAAATTATCTTTTGGATGGAGCATAATTTTTAATTTTGGCCAAGAAACAGCTAAACTCAATAAACCTAAACAGTGATCGAAATGACCATGGGTTAAGATTACTGCTTTTAACTGTAAATTATTTCGACTTAGCTCTTCATTTAAAAAATCACCCTCATCACTAGGATCAATAATGATTGCTTCTTGTTCATCATCGAGTAAGTAGCAATTAGTTTGCAAATCACCAAGTGTGAAAATACTTAAATTCATTACTTTAGTCTAGCTTATTTGTCAAAAATTTGTTAGCATGATCGCTGAATTTAATGAGAGGAAATTAATGAAAGTAAAGATTAAGCGCTTTGATAAAACTTTGCCGCTACCAGTTTATAAAACCAGTGGTGCCGCGGCGCTAGACTTAGCCAGCAGAGAAGAAATGAAAATTGAAGCCGGGCAAGTTGATTATTTACCTCTCAATATTGCACTACAAGTACCTAAGGACAGTTTTGTCTTAGTGGCGGCGCGCAGTTCATTGCACAAACGGGGTTTATTTTTAGTGAATGGCATTGGTATTGGTGATAGCGATTATTGTGGTGGTGAGGATGAATATCGAGCAGCTGTCTATAATTTTTCCAAAGAAACAGTTACAGTGAAAAAGGGTGAACGAGTAGCGCAAATGATGGTTCTGAGAAGGGAGAAAGTTGAGTGGGAAGAACTAGATGATTTTAGCGATCAGAAAAACCGTGGTGGTTTTGGAACTACTGGTCAGTAAAAAACAAAAAAAAGACTCTATAATTATTAAAGACACAAAAAGTCAAAACAGAAAGTAAGCTTATGAAGCCTGCACAAAAAAAAGGATTACTGATTACTTTGGAAGGTGGAGAGGGAGGTGGCAAAACCACTCAAATTGTGCGCTTAAAAAATCGTTTAGTTAAAGCTGGTAAAGATGTGGTAGTTTTGCGTGAACCAGGCGGTACGGCCATTAGTGAACAAATTCGTGAAGTAGTTTTATCCAGCAAAAATATTGGCATTGCTTTTACTACCGAAGTTTTATTATTTCAGGCGGCTCGCTCACAAATTTATCGAGAAATTGTTCTGCCTTCACTTAAAGCTGGAAAAATAGTGGTGATGGATCGATCCCGAGACAGCAGTGTGGTTTATCAGGGAATGGTTAGGGGTTTTGGTATAGAATTAATCGAGCAGTTAAATGACATTTCAACCAAAAAAACTTATCCAGATATTACTTTTTTACTTGATGTTCCAGTAAAAATTGGTCTTGAAAGAAGAAATGGCGCAGGCGATGTCAATCGTTTAGATATGGAAGCTAAGGATTTTCATCAAAAAGTTCGTCAATCCTATTTAGAATTAGCAAAAAAAGATCAGAAAAAAAATGGCAAAAATGCTCGCTGGGTAGTGGTTGATGCTGAGCCAGAAATTGAGCAAGTTGAAAAGAAAATTTGGCAGACTGTCAAAGATTTTTTAGTGAAAAAAGAGCTTAGTCCTTGGCAAGATGAAGTCTCAGATCTTGATTTAGAATATTCAGAATAATTTATGCAAAAATTACCGAAAGCACTGCGTCGCTTGATCGAAAAATTTGAAACCTTGCCTGGCATTGGTCCTAAATCAGCTCAACGCTTGGTTTTTTATTTATTACACACTTCTGAAGCTCATTTAGAGGATTTTTCCGAAAAATTATTAGCCCTTAAACGAGAAACGGTAATGTGTAAGACCTGTCACAATGTGGCAGAGCAAGATCCTTGCAGTATTTGTCAGGACAAACAACGAGATCAAGAAGTATTGTGTGTGGTAGAGCAGCCACTCGATTTGTTAGCAATTGAGAGTTCAGGAAAATATTTAGGTAACTACCATGTTTTACATGGCTCAATTGCTCCTTTGAATAATATTGGTCCTGATCAGCTCTATTTACGCGATATTATTAAGCGGCTGAAAGATGAAGCCGGAGATTTGCAAGTTAAAGAATTAATTTTAGCTACCAATCCAACTATGGAAGGAGAGGCGACAGCCCTCTATATTGCTGAAATGCTTAGAAACGATGCTTTTTTTGCTGAAAAAATTAATGATGGCGAGCTAACAATAACACGCATTGGCCACGGTTTGCCGATCGGTGCAGATATTGAATATGCAGACGGGGTAACTTTAGCACGCGCTCTTGAGGGAAGAAGAAAATTATAAATTAATTATTGGATAGGGCCATCTTTTAAAACTTGAAGCCAATCAGTAGCAACATAGCCAATAGATCCATCACCTTCTGATTTCACCAAAATCCAATTGTAGCCATCTTTTTCTCCAGCTAATTCAACAACTTTAAAAACTGTTCCATCTGGAACATTTTTAACTAAATTTGAATTAATACCAGCTTCAGTTCTGATGTTTAAACCATCACCACCAGTTTCCACTACTTGCACCCTGGAGCCAGGGAGAATTCTTTGGTCAACAGCTGGTACTTCAAAAGATTCATGAGTCTTAGCAACACTCTGATCATTAACATTTTCTTCCATATTCAATGCTTGTACATTGAAGGCTCTAGAGCGCGGATCTTCTAAATCATTTTCTGATTTATTATTTTCTCCAAAAATTTGATGGCCAAGGAGTGCTAGGCCCACCACAGCAACGATAACAGCTGTTCTTTGGGGAAGTTTATTATTTTTATCTATAGAATCAGGATTAAATGGTTTTAAGGTTTCTGGTTTTTCCGTCATGATTATCATTATAGCAAAACTTGTTTCTTAATACTATTTTTGCTATATTGAAGTGTAGATGGATCAGTATCTAATATTGATTGACCGACTACTTTGTTATCAACAGAGTTGCCGGTTTTTTTTACCAAATTCAACTCAAAATAATTTAACAAGGTCGATATTATTAAGTTTGAAGCCATCAGGCTAGAAGGAGACTCATGAAAGTGATTGTTCAGGCTAAAAGTTTAAAGGTTACGAGAGCTTTACGTGAATTTATTGAACGACATAGTCAAAAATTAAATAAATTGGGCCAAAATGTAACGGCAGTACGCGTTTACTTAGAACAAAGCACTAAAAAGAGTAGTAAGAGTAAGAGCGTGTTAGTAAAGTTTAAAATTGAGGTGCCGGGACAAGATTTATGGGTTGAGGTCGCAGGTTATGATTTTTATGACGCTATCGTTGATGCGATTAATGCCGCAACTCGTAAACTCAGAAAAAATAAAGAAAAACAATTAGACCAACAAAAGGCTTAGTAAAACGCTAGTAGTTGTTAGCCTTATTTTTGTGCTATCCTAGCTTTATGTCAGACAATCAAGATCCTTTAACTATGTTACAAAAAATTATTGAAAAACCTGAGGGAGCAGAGCCTGTACAAAATAGTGCTGATGACAAACAAGATCAGCAAGTCCAATCTCAAGAAGAAATTGCTGCACAAGAAAAGAGAATGGTTGAGCTTAAAGCCAAGGAAGTTGCTAAATCAGCTGAAGACGAGGTAAAAATTGCTGAAACAAGAGAAGAATTTTCTCAGGTAATTGGTGATGCTGATCAAGAATCAACAGATCAACTTCCCAGCGAAGGAGATGACAGTGATCAGGACAGGGAAGAAATTCACAAGATTGCTCAGTTAAAAAGATTAGATTAATTTATTATGGAAGGTGGATCAAGTCTAGGTGCTGGAGCTAAAAGCCAGCTAACCAGTAGTGGGGGTTTTCGTCAAACTTTTGGTGGTAGTATTACTGAAGAACACTTGGATAAGGCGGCCGCTAAGACTAGTAGTCAAATTAAGCAAAGCAATCAGCAAAGTAGTGTTTTGGGTCAAAAGGGCGCGCAAAAGGGAGCGGCCGCCACTCAAGGCGCTGGTAAAACAGATCTAGCTAAAACTCCAGATAAAGCAGCCACTCAAGCACGGCCAGTGGCTAGTTTAAATCAAGAGTTGATTAGACGTCCAGCTGTCGATGTGCTAGATACTTTTAAGGCAATGTTTGACCCTAATCGTTTACTTAATATTCAAACCAAAACCCCAGAAGAACAGGCTAAGCAAAAAAAAGTAGCTGCTCGTTGGCAGCAGCTAACTGAGGCTGAACAGGCTGAAGCTAAACGCCTATATGAAGAAAGCTTGGCAAAAAAACGTCAAGAACAAGAAGCTGAAGAACAAAAGAAAAAACAAGAAGAAGAGGCTAAAGCCCAAGAATTACCAGTTCCTCAGGGTCGACAAACTGGTTTTCGTGGTTTTGGCGGTATGTCTGGCTCTACAAAAGCTCAAACTATTCTACAGCGCCAGCGCACTACCATGACTGGGGCAGAATAAGTTTTTTAATGCTAAAATGAACTAGCCATGAAACTTTATAATACCGTTTCGCGATCTATAGAAGAATTTCAAGCTCTAGAAGATAATTTTGTTAAGTTGTACGCTTGTGGTCCGACTGTTTATGATTACACTCATCTTGGTCATCTACGCAAGTATGTTTTGGATGATGTTTTAGTAAGAACATTGCGTCACGCTGGTTATGAGGTGAAGCATGTGCAAAATATTACTGATGTTGGTCATTTGGTTAGTGATGATGATGTGGGAGAGGACAAACTAGAAAAAGGGGCTAAAAAATATGGTACTGACGCGGAAGCTTTAGCTCGTCGTTTTGAAGATTATTTTTTTTATAGTATGGATTTGCTGGGGGTCTTGCGACCGAGTCTTAGTTGCCGTGCTACTGACCATATTCAAGCTCAGTTAGAAATGGTTTTAGCATTGGAGAAAAAAGATTTAACTTATGTTATTGAGGGAGATGGTGTTTATTTTGATACTAGTAAGATTGATGATTATGGCAAGTTAATTAATCAAGATCCGCAATTAGCTAAGCAAGTTTTAACAGCTCAGCGTGAAGGTGAGCGAGTCGACAAGGTGCCGGGGCGTAAACATCCAACCGATTTTGCGCTATGGAAATTTGAGCGTCCAGGAGAAAATAGACAAATGGTTTGGTCTAGTCCTTGGCACGAACGTAGTTTTCCAGGTTGGCATATTGAGTGTAGCGCTATGTCACTTGAGCATTTAGGCGATCAAATTGATATTCACACTGGAGGAATTGACCATATTAACATCCATCACACTAATGAGATTGCTCAAACTGAAGCCGTAACTGGTAAAAAACCCTTTAGTCGTTATTGGGTGCATCACAATCATCTGTTTGTTGAGGGTCAAAAAATGAGTAAGTCTCTCAATAACTTTTATACAATAGACAATATTATTGAGCGAGGCTATTTGCCGAAGGCCTTACGCCTACTATTTTTAATGAGTCACTATCGTAGTGAACAAAACTTTACTTGGGATAGCCTGCAAGCCGCTCACAAAGCTTATTTAAAACTTGTTTATTTTGTTTTAAAATTGCGCGCTAATAAAGACAATCGAGAAATTGAGTTAAGTGATTTTCCAGGAGCCATGCAACTGCGTAGTGATTTTTTTACAGCTATGGAAAATGATTTAAAAACAAATGAGGCTTTAACAGTATTATGGGAGTTATTAAAAAGTGATTTAGATGCTGATGTTTTGTATCGATTAATTATGGAATTTGATCAGGTTTTGGGACTTGGTTTAGCTGGGATTAGTGAGGAATATTTATTAAAATCTCTACGCCAATCTTTAAACAAAAAAATAATTGATGTAGATTTAGCTCAAAGTTTAGGTTTGGAAGCAGAAGGTTTGCGCTTGGCAGATTTGCCAGCTCAGGTGAGACATCTAGTAGAAGAGCGCCAAATTGCACGTCAAGACAAAGATTTTGCCAAAGCCGATGAATATCGAGCACAAATTAAAGAACATGGTTTTGAACTTTTGGATATGGAAAATAACGAGCTACTGATTAGAAAAATTTAATTTAGCGCAGCTCTTTTCATTTTTTTTAGCAATCTATCTTTTTTAAATCTCCGTATTCTTCTCTTATAGAAAAATATCCTTGACGAGAAATAATCAAATGATCAATCAGCTTAACTCCCATGGCTTCTGCCAGTTGAGCTAATTTTTTACTAACCAGTAAATCATTCATTGAGGGTTCTAGGTTTCCTGAAGGATGATTATGAACTAAAATGATGTTGCTAGCTTGGAGTTGAAAAGCAATTTCAAAAATTTCCCGGCCTTCTAGATAGTTAAAATTTAAACCGCCGATGGTGATGGTTTTTTTGAGTAACAATTCTTGTTGGCCATTGAGAAAAAAGGCCAAACAATATTCTTGTTTTTTGGCTTTCAAATCTGAACAATGATTAAAGACTTGAAGGGGAGAGCGCAATGGGGTGGAGTTTGATTCCAAAATACTTCTTCTGCCTAGTTCAATGGCAGCAATGATTTTTGTAGCTTGAGCGAAGGCAATTCCCGGTATGCTTTGCAGATCTTTAAGTAATTGTTGTTCTCGATTTAATTTTTTGAGAGTAAATAGTTCGTGTAATAGTTTTAGAGGAAACTTTTTTAAAATTTTTTGAGCCAAATTTAAAACTGGTAGGTTTTTATGACCACTACTTAAGATAATAGCTAATAATTCTGCATTACTTAAACTAGTTGTTCCGGAATAATGTAGTTTTTCTCTGGGGCGATAAGTAAATATGATGCTTGGTTTTTTAGAAGACTTTAATCCAATTGATTGTTGCTGCACTATTTTAATTGTAGTGAAAGAAAATGACTTTAAGTGTGATGGAATTTTCTTGTGCTATTTTATCTTCGCAAGGCTTCAATCAGTAATTTGAATGTCCGAAGATTATGCAAAGTAGCTAGTCGCCAAGCACTACTATCTTTTACCTTAAAAAGGTGGTGTAAATAAGCGCGACTGATCTGATTTTTTTGACAAATTGGACAATCACAGTGTTCACTAATTGTTTTTAAATCTGTGCTGTGTTTTCCCTGTCCAATATATAGATAATCAAAAAGCTGGTCGAACTCTTTGTTGTCATCAATCTTTTTTAAATCTTTTTGAGTTAATTGCTGGGGGTCTGTTTTAAAGACATAGAGTCGTTGATGACGAGCATCTCTAGTGGGCAAGACACAATCAAAAAATTGGTATCCCATAAAAAATAATTGCACTATGTTTTCTAAACTACCCACACCTAGGGCAAAACGGGGGTTTTGATTGGGTGTTAAACGAGCATTAAATTGAGAAAGTTGATAATCAAATTTGCCATTGTCATCAATTGGCCAACCACCCAAACCATAAAGATCAAAGCCGATTTCAAGTAGAGCATTAGCACAGTATTGGCGCCATTTTTGATGATTATGTCCTTGAATAGGAGCGAGAAGTAGGGGACGAGGCTCCAAGCTCTTTTTTTGTTGGAGTTGCTGATCAAATTCAGCCTTAGCACGCTCCGCCCAAGCAATGGTTCTTTTTACACTTTGCTCTAGACGTGTCTCATCTGCTTCTGGTGGGCTAAAATCATCAAGGGCAATTTTAATATCACTGCCAATAGTAAATTGTAAACGAATGGAATCTTCTGGAGTAAAAAGTTTTTTCTTTTGTTTTTTAGGTCCGGTATATAAGACCACACCTTCATCAGTAATTTTTCCCAGATTAGGATTTTTTTGAATTAGAGAAAAAAGTTGAAAACCACCTGAATCAGAAGCTAAAAAACCGGGCCAATTCATCAATTTTTTAAGACCACCAACCTCTTTTAATATTTTTTCCCCTGGTTTATTAATTAAATGGTAGGTATTAACCATTAGCCAATCTAAGCCAATTTCTTGGAGATCGATGGGCCCTAAACTACGCACCACACCTAGAGTAGCGTCAGGCATAAACACTGGCAAGTTGGCTAGTAGCTTTTTTGAATTTTGGTAATTATCGAATTTTTCCATCAGGCCTATTTTACTTGATCTGGTATAATAATGCATCTCAAGAAATTATTAATTAATAAGAAAGATAAAATGCCTCAAAAAAAAGCAGTCAAGCGTCTTACTCGCTCCAAAACTGATAAAAAAATTGCTGGTGTAGCTGGCGGTATCGCTAACTATTTCGAAATTGATCCGGTGTTAGTGCGCTTAATTTTTGCTCTAACTTGTATTCCAGGTGGTTTTCCAGGTCTTTTGGCATACATCATTGCTTGGATTGTGATGCCTTTGGAAAAATAATTTATTTTGTGAAATAAACAAGAAAAAGCCCCATCGTATGATGGGGCTATTTTTTACTGGCTGTTGTTTTTGTACGCAGCCCTTGCCTCCCCTAGGGAAGCCTTGGCTGCGTTCAGCTCCTCACGGAGCCGACTCACCTCTTCCTGCGCATAAAAATATGCGCAGGCCTGCTGATTGCCATTAAGACAATCTGCAGCAGGATTCTTGCTGTTGGATGACCAAATCATTCCAATAACAAGAATTATGATAACAATTACCAGTACGATAATGACAACACGGTTTTTCTTTTCCACGTTGTCACCTCCTTTTTCCATTGCCGTTTGAATTTCCACAACTGCTTTAGCTGTGGTTCGACAATGCAGAAGTTATTTTACTATAAAACAGCAAATAATTCAATATTATAGGACAGTTTAAACTATGCCATTCTTAAATTATTTTCAATGCTACAATAACTGCCATGAGTCAATTATCTATCGGCATCGTTGGTTTGCCTAATGTTGGTAAGTCAACTTTATTTAATGCCTTACTAAAAAAACAGGTAGCGTTAGCTGCTAATTATCCTTTTGCCACCATAGAACCTAATGTTGGTGTGGTAGAGGTGCCAGACGCGCGTTTGCAAACCTTGGCTGAAATTACTCAAAGCAGTGAAAAACTAGAATCTTTACCTCCAGTCAAGCATGCTTTAGTAGAGTTTGTCGATATTGCTGGCTTGGTTAAAGGAGCGTCTCAGGGTGAGGGATTGGGCAATCAATTTTTGGCCAATATTCGAGAAACTCAAGCTATTTGTCACGTTTTGCGTGCCTTTAGTGATGAAAATGTAGTGCGAGAGGGCAGTGTTTCACCGACTGAAGATTTAGCAACTATTCGTACAGAATTGCAATTAGCTGATCTTGAAACTCTCAACAAACAACGCCCTCCAAAAGGTTCAGCAAGCAAAGAAGAAAAATTGCGTTGGTCAATTATTGAAAATTTTAAAAAAACATTAGAGAGTGGCCAGAATCTTATTAATTCTGATCAAGTAGGCAGTCAAAGCGCAAAAAGTTTTACTGAAGTTGAAGCTTTAGTAGCTAAAGAATTATGCTTGCTAACTGCTAAGCCTGAAATTTTTGCAATCAATGTTGATGAAGACGCTTTGAGCAAAGCTGATGCTTTAAAAGAAGAATGGGCAAACAAACTTACCCTGTCGCAGACGCAAATAGTAATCATCTCTGCTCAAATTGAGAGCCAGTTAGCAACCCTAAGTAGTGAAGACCAAGAAGCTTATCTTGAAGATTTAGGTTTAAAGGAAAGTGGTTTAGAGCGTTTAGCTCAGGTTGCCTATGAAACTTTAAATTTACAAAGCTTTTTAACTGCAGGTGAAATTGAAGTTAAGGCTTGGACAATTAAGCGAGGTAGTAGCGCGCGTCAGGCTGCTGGCGTTATTCATGGTGATTTTTACGATAAATTTATTAGTGCCAAAATTATTAGCTTCAGTGACTTTGTTGCTCTGGGAGGTTGGCAAGCCGCCAAGATAGCTGGAAAAATTCGTCAAGAGGGCAGAGACTATATTATGCAAGATGGAGATGTAGTAGAGTTTATGGTGGGGCGCTAAACTTATTTTTGCTTGTAATTTCAAGGAATCTATACTAAAATACCCTTCAAGAGTTCGCTAAATTTATCAATTATCCAAGGAAAGAATTGTTTCCGACAATTTTTTTCGCGAACTAGAACGGAACAGATGAAGTTGGTTAAAGAATCAATCAAAAGAGAATATGAGTTAACTTACCTGCTAACAGGTGATCTTTTGGACGCTGATGTAGCTAAAATTCGTAAAGAAATTGTTGACTTAATTACAAGTTTCAAGGGTAAGGTTGTTGAAGAAAATGACTGGGAGCGCAAGCTCTTGGCTTACAAAATTCGTCACGCCGGCAAAGCTCAGGTAGAAGCTATTTTTACTCATCTTATAATTGAGTTAAGTCCCAGTAAAGTTCAGAAACTAGATAAAGAAATGACTCTTCATAATCAAGTGATGCGTCATTTATTAGTTTTAAAAGAGGATGAAATCCTTGGTGATGAAAAATCTGTAAAAAGTAAAGTAGAAGATGAAGAAGAAAGTGAAGAATAAAAGGTTACGGATTTTGTCAATTAAATATTAATAATAAGATGAAGTTAATGAAACAACTCTGTTACAGAGAAAGGAAAAAATGTCAGTAAGATCTCTTAATAAAGTCATGCTAATTGGTAATCTTACCAGAGATCCCAATTTAAGGTTTACGCCCAATGGAGCAGCCGTTTGTTCTTTTGGTTTAGCTACCAACCGATCTTGGACTAATTCGGATAGTGGAGAAAAACAAGAACGAGTGGATTTTCACAATGTAGTTGCTTGGGGCAAATTAGCAGAAATTTGTGGACAATTGTTACACAAAGGTGACAAAACTTATGTAGAAGGAAGAATTCAAACTCGTGATTGGAAAACTGATGATGGTGCTGAACGTCGAATTACTGAAATCATCATTGATAATATGATGTTGCTCAATAGTCGAGGTGGTTACAGTCCAAGTGAAGAAGATGAAGCTGGTGAGGAAGAAGAGGGTAGTAGTGATGATAAAAAAAGCAAAAAAGCCAATGACAAAAAAGAAGATAAAGACGAGGAAGCAGAAGACGAGAATGGTTCTGAAGGAGAGGCTGAAGAAGTAGAAGATGTCAGTGATGATATTCCTTTTTAAATTAATTAAAATGAAAGTTTTTCATGAATCAACAATTTACTTATAAAAAACCAGAAGCACTTCGAAAATTTATTACCCCTTTTGGTTCGATTTTACCTCGCGCTAAAACTGGTTTGAGTGCAAAAGAGCAAAAAAAGTTGACTAGAGCAATCAAAAGAGCTCGTCACCTAGCTCTTTTACCATTTACTCAAACCTTGTGATATTGTGTTAATACAACAAAAAAGCTAGTTTTTTAACTAGCTTTTTTGTTGGCTTCGTTTTACAATGACTTGCTGGAGACTCATGAATAATTATCAAGTTTTAGAAGAATTGGACCATCATACAGAGAATTATATGTTTAAGCAAAAAAAAACTTCATTAAAGTTATTAACTAATTTAATTGCTATTCTTTTAATTTTAATATTGGGAGTGATTATTGGTTATCGCTACGCCATTGGCAACTTACCCTTTGGATTAAGATTAGGCTTTTTAGATCAATTAGCTCAAACTCAAAGAAGCGAGGATTTAACTCGTTTAATGCAAAGTTCTCAACAAGCTCCGGTTTCAATGGATGTTTTTTGGGAAGTTTGGCAAATTGTTGAACGTGATTATTTAGATTCAAGCAAAATAGATTATTCTAAAATGATGGATGGGGCGATTTCTGGTATGGTTTGGGGTTTAGAAGATCCTTATACAGCTTATTTACCTCCAGAGGATAATGAAAAGGCTGGTGAAGATCTGGCAGGTAGTTTTTATGGAACTGGCATTGAGCTTGGTTATATTGAAGGTGTGGTAGGGGTAATTGCTCCTTTGTCTGGCAGTCCCGCTGAGAAAGCTGGTATTAGGGCTGGAGATATGATTTTGCGCGTTAAAGACGAAGCAGCTGGTTTAGATGAAGAAACTAATACTTGGACTCTGGATAAGGCTGTTAAAAATATCCGTGGTCCAAAAGGATCGGTTATTACTTTGACTGTTTATCAGCCAGGTGACAATGATAGTCGTGAGGTGGAAATTATCCGAGATGAGATCGTTGTAGAAAGCGTTACCTTAGAATTTAAGGAATTTGAGGGTAAAACTCTAGCTCACCTCGAGCTTAGTCGTTTTGGTGATCGTACTTTGGAGGAGTGGGACAGTGCAGTGCAATCAATTTTAAGTAAATGGAATAATCGAGAAATAGCTGGTGTAGTCTTCGATTTACGCAACAACCCCGGTGGTTATTTTGATATTTCTATCAAAGTAGCCAGCGATTTTATCCAAAAGGGAGTAATAGTTTCACAAAAGAGCAAATATAATCAAAGAGATTTTGCAACTACTGGCAAAGCTAGGTTAGCAGAAGTTCCAACTGTAGTTTTAGTTAACAAGGGCAGTGCTAGTTCTAGTGAGATTGTAGCTGCGGCCCTTCGTGATGATCTGGGTATGAAATTAATTGGCGAGAAAACTTTTGGTAAGGGTACTGTTCAAGACAGACGAGAATTAAGTAATGGTGGTGGTTTGCACGTCACTGTTGGTCGTTGGCTAACTCCAGCTGGTAATTGGATTGATGATGATGGTTTGACCGTTGATATCGAAGTCGAACAAAATTACGAAACAGAAGAGGATGAAGTTTTACAGAGAGCGGCTGAAGAATTTTAAAGATACTTATTCTTTTAAATAAGCTCTAAATCCAGCAATGACGGTCTCAAGTTTGCCCTCTAGAACTTCACTTAAACCGTGCCAGGATTGTTTAATCCGATGATCAGTGACTCGATTTTGAGGAAAATTGTAGGTTTTAATTTTTTCAGCTCGCATACTACGTCCAATGCTTTCTCTAGCAGAACCAATAGCTGCTTCTTTTCTTTCCTCTTCAATTTCCCAAAGCTTAGCTCTAAGTAATTCTAGGGCAATTTGGCGATTTTGCACTTGTTTACGCTCGCTTCTAGCGACTACCACTATGCCGCTGGGAATGTGAGTTAAGCGAACCGCTGAACTAGTTTTGTTAACTGATTGACCACCAGCACCACTAGCGCGCATAAATTGTAATTCTAAATCCTCGTCTTTTATTTCAATAGCTTTGGCGTGAATTTCTGGCAAAACAGCTACAGAAGCCGTAGAGGTATGTAAACGGCCTTGAGATTCAGTGCTAGGCACACGTTGCACTCGATGTACACCAGCTTCAAAACGCAGTAGATTAAAGGCACTCAACTGCTCTGTTTCTTCAGTTTCAACTAACTCTTCAGTCTTATTTTCTTTTGTTAGTTGAAAGATGGGTAATTGAGCATTACCCTTAACTTTAAATACCAAATCATCAATTAATTCAATTTTTAAATTATGATTAAAACAGAATTTTTGATACATGCGCATTAACTCACTTGCCCATATCTTGGCTTCATCACCGCCAGCTCCAGCGCGAATTTCTATAATAGCGTTAGATTTTTTAATTTCTTGAGAAGAATTATCTTCTTGAGATTCTTGATCTTCTTGCAGTGCTGTTGCCGCTGATTCTAGAGTTTTTAGTTCTGTCTCTAGTTGATCAATTTCTTCTTGAACTAGCTTTTGCATTTTAGGGTCAGCAAAACTTGGGTCACTCAATAAATTTTGATTGTTTTTTAATTGTTCTTTGCAGCGCTCAATAGCAGCGCTGTATGGATTAAGTTGTTTTGTCATAACTGTGTATTTTTCATTATACCCAATAATAGCCTTCTTTAAGAAGGGCTTTCGTTTAAATTGAGAAGGGGAGAGCTAACTCTTTTTGTCAGTTGCTGTTGGTTTATCAGCTTTTACTGTTTTTTGATCAGCGCTAGCTTCTTTGTCTTTAACAGTTACTGATTTTTTTAGATTTTTGATAGCTTGCTGCTGTTCTTGAAGAATTTGTTTGTAAGATTTAACAGGAGCATTTGTTTTTTGAGTAGCTTTTTTGGCAGTTTTTTTAGCCTTAGCGAGAGCTTCAGCAGTAGCTCGCTTTTTAATAAATTTATCAACTCGACCCTGACGATCAACAAATTTCATTTCACCAGTAAAAAAAGGATGACAAGCGCTACAAATATCTACGCTTAGCGTCTTATTCATTGATCCAGTAACGAAACTGTTTCCACAGCTACAAGTTACTACACAATCGTGGTGCCAATCTGGATGTATACCTTGTTTCATAACGAACAGTGATTATAACATAAAAAATTGAGTGCTAAATAGTGGATTTATTTTTTTTATTTCTAACTGTTTCAATTAGTGTTTGCAAATCTAATTCTTTTTGTTCGCCTGTATCTAGATTTTTAAGACTGATAAGGTTTTTATCTATTTCTTCACTACCAACGATTATCACCCAAGGGATATTCTTATCTTGTGCTAACTTAAATTGTTTACCAATCTTATCTTTTTCCAGATAAATTTCAGTGCTTATGTCAGCTGATCTCAAATTTTTACTTATTTCTAAAGCTTTTTTTTGACAAGTATCATCGTCAAAAATACTGATTAAAACTTGAGCACTAGGCTCAGATTTTAATTGTTTTTTTTCTTTAATTAACTCAACAATTCTATCAAAACCTAAACCAAATCCTACAGCCGGCATATCTAAACCTGATAATTCTTCAATCAAATTATCATAGCGACCTCCAGCTCCTAAGCTACCACTACCATATTTAGCAATTTTTCCTTCAAAAATTAAGCCAGTATAGTAATCTAAACCACGAGCTATTTTTGGGTTAAAAACGAGAGCTTCCTGAGGCACTCCTAGTTCTATGGTTTTTTGTTCAATTTTTATTAAACTTTCTGATTTATCAATATTATTTAATCTAGAAAAAATTGACTCAACCACTTGTCGATTAAGGCCTTTGGCTATCAGCTCATTAGTGACTTCTTCGGGTGATAATTTATCTAGTTTATCAATACTTTGAATAATAGATAAAACAGAAACTCGCTCTTTGGCGAATTCGCTAAAACTATCAAGCAAAAGTTGTCGATCGTTATACTCGATTTTAATATCAACCAAACCTAAGCTTTTAAAAATATCATAAAAAACAGCTAAGATTTCTGCATCAGCTAGAGGAGAGCGACTGCCAAAAATATCAGCATCACATTGTATAAACTCCCGATAGCGGCCTCGTTGAGGTTTGTCTGCTCGAAAAACGCTTTGAATTTGAAAGCGGCGCAAATATTTAGGCAATTCATTTTGATAGTTAGCTAGTACTCTAGCTGTGGGTACGGTTTGGTCATAACGCAAGCCAAGTTTTCGGCCACCTCGATCAGTAAAGGTGTAGAGTAATTTATCTGCTTCTTCACCATATTTGCCCAATAGTAAACTAGCGTACTCTAGAGTAGGAGTTTCAAAAGGCACAAAAGCAAAACGCTTAAAACTATCCCGAATGATAGAGCGTACTTTTTCTCTCAAACTGGCTTCTGTTGGTAAAAAATCACGAAAGCCCTTGAGTGTTTGTAACTGATTATTCTTTTTCATAAAATTCCTTTATATATTTATTGTACAAAAAAATCCCCGTTATCAGGGGATTAATTATTATTTGCTCATTTAAGCAATACAAAACATCCCCTCTTACGAGTGGTGATGATGAACTGCTAAAGTTTGAGCAATTAATTTTTGCATCAGAGGAATATTATATGTTTTTTAGGCCCATTAGTCAAACAATTATTTGTTATAATTTGCTTGGATTGAGCTCTTAAGTTTAATCTTTAATAAAAAACGGGCCTGTAGCTCAGTTGGCTAGAGCGCTGCATTCGCATTGCAGAGGTCAGGGATTCGATTTCCCTCAGGTCCACTAATTGGCTAAATCTACCAAGGCTTTGATACTGCTCACAAGCCACTGTCCGTCTGTTTTAGCGGTAGCGACAATTAGACATTGAAGGTCAGAGTAGAGATCTCTAAGGCTTATTTCATCTCCATTATCATCAAAATATTGAGTGTTTTTATCTAATAAAAAGTTCAAATCACTTTCTCCAGTTCGAGAATCAAATAATAAATTATTAGAATAGAGTTCAGTAATGCTGCCGATTGTTATTTTTCGATCTTCTTGAGTAAAGTCTGTTTCTGTTAATAAAATTCTTTTAGGAACAGAAACATCCTTTTCAACTACACTATAAACAATAACCCAGTCATCAACTGCAATTTCATCAAGTTCAATTTCTTCTTCTTTTTTAACAATTTCTAAATCTTCAGTTAGTGGAACCACAATATTATTTTGATTATTAAGAACAGTGAGAGTTTCTGCACTAACTCTTTTGACTTGAGCGAGATAAGCTTGTTTAAGCTGTGTTGGTTGTTGATCGTTTTGACCTAGTTCAACCTGTTTGTCTTGGATGACTTTCTTGATATTTGAGATAGTAGATTCCTCAGTAGCTTCTGACTCAGTCTGGGCATTAATCATGGGTATAGCAAAAAACAACGAAATCATGATAAAAAAACCAGTGATCAAATAAAAGTTTTGCGATTTAAAGAATTGTTTATTGTTTAATTTTGACATCTTAGTTATCTTCTGTTTCTTCTTCGTTTGCTTCTTCTTCAGTTGTTTCTTGATTGTCATTATTGCTTTGACTAAAGTCTTCATTGAGAAAATCAGCGTCAACAATGACTGTTCGAGTGGCTTGATTAAGCAAGCCGTCTTGATTAATGCTGTAGATTTTCAAAACATTAGCGCCCTGATCCAATCTGACTTCTTTTGAAAAATTACCAGATTCATCTGCACTGCTAATCACTTCCTCATTATTAACAAAAACAACTACAAAATTATTAGCATTGGTATTACCACTAACGATGAGACGTTGACTATCGGTAATGAGGTTATCTTCAGGAGAAGTAATGGCCAATTGGCTATTATCTTCATTTTCATCCAAAACGGGGTTTTTTATTACGTCTTGAACCTGATCCTTTTGAGCGTCACTGATGTTACGACGGCTTTGGTAAACTCCAAAAGTAATTAAAAGACCTAAGCTGATACCTATAACAACTGCTAAAAGAACTTCTTTTCGCATAATACTATTATAATTGAAGAGACATCCTATGTTAAATCTTGTAAAATGTCAACTTTAACGGTAATATGCGAATATGCAAATTAGTTATCATGGACATTCCTGTTTCAGATTAAAAGGCAAGAACGGAACGGTGGTTACCGATCCCTACAGTGAAGAGGGGGTGTATGGCATTAGTATGCCGAAACTAACAGCTGATTTAGTGACGGTTTCTCATCAGCATCGAGGTCACAATGCCATCGAAAAAATTAAGGCCTCAGCTAATCGTAAAAAACCATTTATTATAGACTTTCCTGGAGAATATGAGGTTGGTGGAATTAGCGTTTTTGGCACGAAAACTTTTCATGATAAACAGGCTGGAAAAGAGCGTGGCAGCAATTTGATTTTTACAATTTTAATTGATGGAATTACGGTTTGTCACTTAGGTGATTTAGCTCACCCTTTAAGTGATGAACAGCTAAAAAATCTTTCTTCAATTGATGTTTTATTTTTACCCGTTGGTGGCCCTAGTTCTATTATGGGTGAGGAAGCGGTTAAATTAGCTCAAGCTATTAGTCCTAATTATCTAATACCAATGCATTATGCTGATGCTGCTTATCCTAAAGATGCTCCTTTGAAAAAAATTGAAGACTTTTTTCAAGTTTATGGAAATACTGTTGAAGCTGAAGAAAAGTTAAATGTCGAAAAGGATCGTTTACCAGACGAAATGCAATTAGTAGTTTTATCTCGTAGTTAGTATGGCCAATAAACTTGATCCCAAAACACCACCCCATGATTTACAGGCCGAAGAATCAGTTTTGGCAGCAATTTTGATTGATAAAGATGCAATTTTGCGAGTTTCAGAAATTTTAATAGCCAAATCTTTTTATAGTGCAGCTAATCGAGCTATATATCAAGCTATGCTTGATTTATATGATAATCGTCAACCAATTGATGTTATTACCTTAAAAAACCAGTTAAAAAAGCATAAAAAACTTAGTCAAGCTGGAGGTGTATCTGGTATTAGTAGGTTGTCCAACTTATTATCAACCAGTGCTAATGTAAAAAACTATGCTGATGTAGTGAGAGAAAAATACGTTAAACGAGAGTTAATTGCTCTGTCTAATGATGTGGCCAATTTGGCTTTTGATGACGCTAAAGAAGTTAGTCAGATTTTAGATACTGCCGAAAAATCAGTAATGGAGATTTCCCAAACTCACGCACGCAAAGATTTTTTGCCGGTCAAACATACTTTAGTTGAAAGCTTTGATCGTCTCGATGAATTGCAAAAAAGTGGTGGAGAACTACGAGGTATGCCATCTGGATTTGCTGAACTAGATAGAATGTTGGCTGGTTTTCAGAAATCCAACCTAATTATTTTAGCTGCTAGACCAGGTACTGGTAAAACTGCTATGGCAGTCAATATTGCTCAATACTTAACAGTAGTGGCTAAGAAAAAAGTTGGCTTTTTTTCTTTGGAAATGAGTCGCGAAGAATTAGTTGATCGTTTGTTAACTAGTCAGGCAGATATTGATGCTTGGAAGTTAAAAACTGGTCGTTTAAATCAAGAAGATTTCGGCCGTTTATCTGATGCAATGGGTGTTTTAGCTGAAGCTAAACTTTTTATCGATGATACTCCTGGTCTCAGTATTTTTGAAATGCGCACTAAAGCCAGACGTCTAATGATGGAGCAAAATATAGATATGTTGGTGGTTGACTATCTGCAACTTGCTCATGGAGTTAATCGTGATAATAGGGTGCAAGAAGTCGGGGAAATTTCTCAGGGACTGAAGAATATTGCTCGTGAACTCAAAATACCTGTTTTGGCCTTAGCTCAGCTCTCTAGGGCAGTAGAACAAAGGGGAGAGCGATCACCACAATTGTCAGATTTGCGTGAATCTGGCTCTATAGAGCAGGATGCTGACGTAGTGATGTTTTTGTATCGTAAAGATGAAGATTTGCGTGAATCTGTGACTTTGAAAATAGCTAAGCACCGTAATGGTAGTCTAGGAGATTTCGAGCTGTTCTTTAGAGGAGATCGAGTTCGTTTCTATGGAATGGAAATGCGTCGTACTCAAAGTCTTTCTTAAAATTTATTTTGCTCGGGAATTTTTAGTATTTTAGCTTTGTGCAAAACCGAAGAGTAAGTAAATTAGACCTCCAGACAAGACCATAAAAATCAAGAAAAAACCCAAATTAGCTTTAAGTTTTTTACTGGCTAAATCAGCATTAGGATTGTCCATGCTAATAATAATGATTAAGGATATCACTAGCCAGATTAGACCTCTAATCACGATTGACCAGATACTGTTAACTGAGGTAGCTTGATGAACTAATTCTTTGATACTATCCATGTTTGTGTCTAATATAATGACGCAATTTGCTTACAAAAACAAGTCTTTTTACGGTAGAATATACAAGCTTAAACTAAGAAGTCATCGCCGAGATGGCGGAATTGGTAGACGCGTAGGTCTCAAAAACCTATGAGGGCAACCTCATGAGGGTTCGATTCCCTCTCTCGGCACTATATATGTGGCCCACCATTATAAACATTGGTTCTTTTCGTTTACAATCTCTAACTTTATTGGCGATTCTAGCTCTATTTTTTACTGCTTTTGTTTTTTGGCGTAAGGGCAAAGAAGAGCATTATGATTTGACAGAATTATTTGATGCTTTCTTATTGTCTGGTTTTTTTGGGGTAGTTGTTGGGCGTTTAGCATTTGTTGTGTTTCATTGGGGAGTTTTTAAGGAAGACTGGTTGCAAATTTTCAATATTGTTCAGTCACCTGGAAATGAACCCTTGTTGGCTTTATCTGCTGCTGCCATTTATTTGTACTTTTTAGCTAAAAAACACAAATGGGATGCTTTTGAAGTTTTGGATTTTTGGGCAACCTCTATTAGTTTGGGGATGGTTTTTGTTTATCTTGGGTTTTTTCTAGCTGGTAGTTATGCTGGTCAGTTAACAAATGTGCCTTGGGGAGTAGTGATACCTGGAACTTTTGAGAAAAGTCATCCAGTTCAATTATATTTTATGTTATTTTATTTATTTCTTTTTAATTATTTGCTTAAAGTTGAGTATAAATACCGTACTTTTGACTGGTATCGGCGGGGCAAAAAAACTGCTCAATCTGGTTTTTTATTAGCCATGTTTTTAATATTAACTGGCTTCTTTTATTTGCTAATGAGCATGTTGTCTTTGCCTGGAATGGTAGTGCGGGGCAGAGTAATTGATCCTTTTATTTATATTTTAGTTTTGTTAATTGGTTTAATACTTTTATTTTATCGTTCTGGTCGCTCTCTTAAAACTAAAAGGAAAAGACCAATTAGATGAAGGTTATTTTCGAAGATCCAAATTTACTAGTGATTAATAAGCCTGCAGGCATAGTGGTTAATAGAGCTCAAACTCACCAAGACAGCACTATTCAAGATTGGTTTGTCAAGTATTTAGGTCAACAGAGTTTTCTCCCTGATTTTATTGCCCAAAATCGCAATTCTTGGGAGCAATTCATTCCTCACGATTTTCAAGATGATTTTGGTTCTCCAGAAGAAATTTGGTTGAGTCGTCAGGGTTTAGTACACCGCTTAGATAAAGAAACTTCAGGAGCGCTGCTATTAGCTAAAAACCCAGGAGCGCTAGTGAATTTATTAGCTCAATTTAAACAAAAACAAGTGCAGAAAACTTATTTGGCTCTTTGTCATGGTCGCTTTGTATTAGACACTGGTAAAATCAATGCTCCTTTGGCTAGAGCTAGACGAAATCGCTTTCGTTTCGCCATTAGTGCAACAGGTAAAAAGGCGGAAACCAACTATGAGGTAGTAGAGAGATATCACGACCTTGATTGGCAGACTCTAGAAAAACAAAGTTTAAACAATAACGATCTTTTTTCAAAAAAAAACACCAAAAAAATTTTAAAACGTGGGCCACAACTTTATCAAGCAGGTTTTACTTTAGTTAAGGCTAAGCCAAAAACTGGTCGTACCCATCAAATTCGGGTTCACTTTGCTTCAATGCAGCATCCTTTAGTTGCTGACAAAATTTACTCGGGAAGGAAGAGACAGGATTTGGATCACCTCTGGTGTCCAAGACACTTTTTACATGCAAGTAGTTTGGAATTTTATTTACCAACTGGTCCAGTATGGAAAAAAAGACAATTAGTGAAAGTCCCTTTAATTGATGATTTACAACAAGCTTTGGCTTTGTTAAAATAAAATTGTTAAGCAAAGAGTGCGAAAGAGCGTTAAGCTTTTCGTATTCCCAAGCAACGAATTTTGACTTTTAGTCAAGAGGAAACCAAGTGAATAAGAAAAGTTCAGCGCTCTTTTTTTATTAAATATAGAAAGAGTAGCGATGAAATTTAACAATATTGTATTTAAACAAGATCAAGCACAATACATTGTGCCCAGTTGGCAGGATTTAGACCAATTAAGCTTTGAATTGGCTCAAAAAATAATTGAATCGGGTGAAGAATTTGATTTGGTCGTGGCTTTAGCTAAAGGAGCTTGGCCAATGAGTCGTACTTTAGTTGATTATTTGGCCATTTCTAATTTAGTGAGCTTGGGTGTTAGATTCTATTCTGGAATTAATGAGCGTCTTAGTGAACCAGAGGTTTATCAAGATTTACCAGTGAGCGTAGATAATAAAAAAATTTTACTTTTTGATGACGTAGCTGATACCGGTGAGTCACTAGTATTTGCTAGTGATTACCTCATGGAGCAGGGGGCAAGTGAAGTAAAAACTGCCACCCTCTTTTTGAAAGAGCGCTCGGCTATTATTCCAGATTTTCATGCTAATACCACTAATTCTTGGATTATTTTTCCTTTTGAGGTGAGAGAAATGATGGGGTTGCTGGCGAGCAATTGGCGAGAACAGGGGATTGGAGAAAGTGAAATTATTGATAGGTTCGAGCAACTAAATTTCAAAAAAAATATTAGTAGTTATTTTAATAAAAATAAAAAATAAACAGAAAGGGTTTGATATGGGTAAAGAACTTTTACCAAACTTAATAGAGAAATCTGAGGCCGACTTAAGGCTTATGTTGAAACAAGCAGAGTCTGATAAAAATTATCAGCTGCAATTGTATATTTGTCGTGCACTTTTACCATTTGAAGAACGTCCTTGCTTGGCTTTAACTGCGATTAAAGAATTAGAAGAGTTAATAAACACAGAACCAAATCTAGAGGAAAATATAATTTAAATGTTTAAGTTGTCTTAATTATGCCAATCACTATTTTTTCTAGCGAAAGGTTTTCTCAAGAGGAAGCGGTTAGAATGGCTAGAAAAGAACAGTTGCGTGAATTAATGCAAGATTTAAGTGCTTTGGTGATTAATACTGGCAATAAAAATAAGGCTCTAGCTTTAGCTAACCTAATCAATAAACTTACTAACCAACAATTAATTTCTAGAGAGATAATCTGTTTTGCTGATCCCAAGCAAGAGCAGTGTGCTGTTCGAGCTGCTACGGTTGCTCGTACAAAGGTGGAAAATTTGATGAAGGACCTAAAATCCTATCCGGAGCACTGTCACACTATCGATGATGAAAATCATTCGGACATAAATTTATTATTTAGTCAATTAATTTTATTTGCCGGTTCAGATGTTAATGCTTTTGTTAAGGAGGCAGATCAAAACTGGAGTCAAAATCATCAATTATCCAGACAATATACAGAAAAGTTACCAGATGAAAAATTTTGGCGATTACGTGAGCAACTACGCCAACAATTTTGTTTTCCCGAAAACAAGCAAGTGGTATTGCGTTGGGACATAGCTAGTCATTTAGTGAATGGTCGAGATCATAGTTTTAGTGATTTAATAGAGGTAGTAAGTCGGCCAGTCGATCCTGAATTATTGGATAAGTATTTATTCGCAGCTTTAGACAACGGTCTTATTTTAGAATCAAATCAACATTTTGCTGCTTTAGAGTGTTTAATTGATAATGGACAAATTATTAGCACCAGTCATTTGCCACGAGAACTAGAGGAGAGAGGCGCTAGTTTAGCCGATTTTAGCAGTTTTGAAGTATCTCCGGTGCTTTTATCAGCATTTTTATACTCCGTTGTTAATAATACACCTATTTACATCCCATAATTTTTATAAAAACTATCCCATAACATTTATATTCTTTTGTTTGCTAGATTTAGCCAGAAAGCATGTTATAATTTAAACTCTAATTATTAAATTTGGTCTTAGTATCTTCTTTCCTGATTAAATACTAAAACCCATTTCGGACGAGATCTGAAATAAACAAGGAACAATATGGCAGAAAGCAAAAAAGCTTCTAAAACTAAAAAAAGTGCTCCCAGCAAGAAAACTGCTGTTAAAAAAGTGGCTAAAAAAACGGCCAAGAAAGCGGTTAAGAAAGTAGAGAAGAGTAGTGCTAAAAAAGCCCCTGCTTCAGTCAAAAAGACTTCTCCAAAAAAGCCTAGTGTTAAGAAAATAGATTCAAAAAAAGAAGAAGCAGTTAAAGCAAGTTCTGAAACAACTCCAGCTACAAAAACAAAAAAAACAGAGGAAAAATCTTCAGTAGAAGAGAAATCTTCAGTAAAAAATAGAGAAATTGACAGCGAGTTGCCAGAAATTGATTTACAAGCTATGTTTGAGGCAGGTTGTCATCTGGGTCATAAAGTTTCTAAATGGCATCCTAAGATGGAGCCTTTTATCTATACTAGTGAAGGTGGCATACATATTTTTGATTTAGAGAAGACTGCGGAACAACTAGAATTAGCTTGTCAGCGTTTTTATGATTTAGCTAAAGAGGGAAAGAGTTTATTAATGCTGGGCACCAAACGCTCAGCTCGTGAAATAGTTAAAGAAGCAGCTGTTGAAATGGGTTGCTTTTATATTGTTTCTCGCTGGATGGGTGGTTTATTAACCAATTTCAACCAATTGCAAAAATCTATTAAAAGGATGAGTGAGATTGAAACTGGTTTGGAATCTGGAAAATTTGATAAATATACCAAATATGAACGTCTACAATTAGATAAAGAAAAAACCCGTTTGGAAAGATTTTTTATGGGGTTGAAGGGTTTGAAGGGCAAGCCAGACTGTGTATTTGTGGTTGATTCAGAAAAAGAGAATATAGCTGTCAAAGAATCCATTAGTGAGAATGTTGAAGTGATTGCTATTGCTGATAGCAACGCTGATCCAAGAGAGATTAACATTGTCATTCCTGCAAATGATGATGCAGCAAAAAGCGTTGCTTATATTGTGAATTGTTTGAAGACTGCCTACAATGCTGGTAAAACAGCGCGTTAATAGTCATTGAAAGGTTAAAAAATGGCAATAACTATGGAATCAATTAAGAAACTACGTCAAGAAACCGGAGCCCGGATTATGGATTGTAAAAAGGCTTTAGAGGAGGCGAAGGGTGACTTAAAATTAGCCAAAAAGTACGTTCAAGAAAAAGGTTTAGCTAGAGCAGAAAAGAGCACTGATCGTGAAGCGGGTGTTGGTTATATTGCTAGTTATACTCATGCTACAGGTCAAATTGCTAGTTTAGTAGAATTACTCTGTGAAACAGATTTTGTAGCGGCCAACGAAGAATTCCGTCAATTGGCTAAAAATTTAGCTATGCAAGTAGCAGCTATGAATCCTCAAGACAAAAAAGAATTATTAAAACAAGATTTTATTAGAGAGAGCGGTCAAACTGTAGACATGGTCATTAAAGCTTTGTCAGGAAAGATTGGTGAAAAAATAGTTTTAGGTCGCTTCATGCGTTTTGTGGTTGGTCAAGAGAACTAAAAAAGTGTTAAACTAAAAACTAGAAGAAAACATTCTTTGCTATGCGTGATTACTGCCCATCTCGCCAAGAACAAAAGAAGCTTAAGGCTAAAAAAGTTAAAGCCAAAAAGTCACGGCGATCAAAAAAAAAGAAAAGATCTGTATCTTCTGCTTGGCAAAAATTTTTTTTAATCTTATTTTCAATATTTTTAGTATTATTGTTAGCAATCTTTTTTATTTATTTGTTTCGCACTCAACAATCTAAAAAAAATCAATTAAGTTGCACTCAACACTTGCTTATAACAGAAACGGGTCGACCACATGCTTGGGTAGTATTGGCGCCCGCAGAACAAAAAGTAAAAGTATTGACTTTCAATGAACTGAGTATTCAAAAATGGAATGAGCTGGCTCCAGATTCAGAGCTAAGTGCTGATGAAGAAATATTATTTTTTAGTTTATTGTTTGATGTTTTTGTTGATCAAGTTATAGAATATAAAACTCAAGAGATTAGTAAAAATAAGCAAAATCAATTTAAAGAATTTCTAATTAATGAATTAAAGGATAGGGGAGTCAAAAATTTGGCCTTTTATTTAGAAGGATTTCAACCCAATTGGGAATGGGTAGATGAAGAAAACTTTTCAGACATTGAAGCAGAACGCTTGAGATTGAAAAGTTTTTTGGACAGAAATACTGGAGCTAATTATGGAAAAGTTTTTGAGTGTCCAGTAGCGGTTATTAACAGTAGCGGAGAGCCTGGTTTAGCTACTACTTTTACTGGGCTTTTGGAGAAGGATGGCTTCTCTGTAGTCAGAAGAGATAGTGGTCCTGAAATTTTGACAGAAACTACTTTGCTTGTGGATCAGGAGGCGATAGCTTGCCAATTGTTGATTAGTCGATTTAAACAGCTAATGCCAAATAAAGCTATTAATCACAATCGAGAACTAGCACAACAATATCGGGTTAGTGCAGTAATTTTCTTGGCTGAGGATTTGTCAAAACTCAGAATTGGAGCTTTGAATTTTTTATACGATGATTTCCAGTAGAATATTTTTTTCTTAGAAGCCATAATGTGTATTGATAAAAAAAATGAATAATCAAAATAAATTATTTGGTTTCAAAATAAAACACCTAATTCTTATATCGATAGTTTTATCGATTATTACTGGATTAAGTTTCGGTAGATATGCAAAGTTTTCTTTTGATTTGGATGAAATTTTTACAATTTACAATAGTAAAAACATTAATCCTTTTGATTATTGGACTTCTTTAAATTATGATTTGGGAAATCCGCAGCTTTTTGCTGTTTTATTAAAACCTTTTGTATTGGTTTCAAATCCATCAGATATTTGGTTGAGAACTTTACCCTTAATTTTTTACTTATTATCAGTTTGGGTTTTTATTAAGATATTGATTGAATTTAAAATATCAGAGAATTTACGTCTTTTAACGATCATTATTTTTTTGGGTTTAGCACCGTTTTGGTTTTTTAGATTTTACGTAAGAGCTTATTCACTTTTATCTTTTTTAACTTTATTGACAATCTACCAAAGTTTTAAGTTAATTAAAGGCCCTCGCTTAAGAGAATTAAAAAGATTGATGATAACTATGTTTTTTGGTTTTCATAGTCATTATATCTACTGGGTTTTTAGTGCTATTTGGATATTAACTCTACTTCTTACTGGCGTATTCAAAAAAGTTCTAATCAAGTTAGGTAGCAAGAGGTTTTTTAAAATTGTTGGCATAGGTGTCGTTTCATTGTTTCCCATTGTAATTAATTTAGTTTCGAGAGAACTGATTAATAACTTTGATCGTTATTATTTTTTTCAACTAAACATAGTCCATCCTTCTTTTTTAGATATTTTTCAGTTTATTTTAAAAATGAATCTAAGCCATAATTTTTTTACATTAATTGCTGTTCTTTTCTGGTTAATATTATTTGTCGGTGGCATCTTAGCAATTAAGAAAAAAGTACATAAAAATCAAGAGATATGGCTAGTTTTTTCAATTTTATTTTGGTTAATCTATTTTCTAACTCCATTGAAGAATTTTTTAAGTGTATTTAAATATATATCTGGTTTTACATTATTTGTACCAATTAGTATTGTTCTTATTTTAAATAAATTATTTAACTTGGAGCGTCACTTAAAATCAAAAATAATTATGTTTGTAAGTACTATGTTAATAATTACTTGGTCTTTTTTGCCACCATTAAAGACAATTAGGGCTGAGTATGGAGATGATTGGAAGACAGTGGTTAATATGATTCCTCGACCTCCAACTAATTTTGTAGTTGTTGTTGATTGTGTGGATAAACTAGGTTTTGATTATTATTCAACTAAGAGCTTTGAATTTTATGGGTTTGAAGGTTTTAATTCAGGAAACAATTGTGGTTTGCCATCTATAACTGAAAATACACAATTTTTAAGAAATATTTTGGTAGTTGGTGATGGAGTGGTTCCTTTACCGATAGAGGATAGTCACACTCTAGTTTTTTATTCAGAAAAATATTTTCCAATCAAGCTTTATTATTATCAAAAAAAATAATGAATAAGAAATAACTTTATTGTTAAAAAAGATTTCACTGTAGCTAAGTCTAGGGGAAAGCAGTCGGTTTAAGAATTGGAACTTTGAATTTTCTTCATGACGGTTTCTAGGCCATCGCCTTGATCGTCATCGTCTTCATCGGTGCTAATAATTCCTAGCGGAATATCCTTTTCCAACACAATGTCTTCTCCAAGATTAAATTGGTTGTTAATTTTTTTGCTTGGGAAAGACTGTAGTTGTGAGTTTTTTTTAGAACGCAGAACCTCTTTTAACTGTACACAACATTGTTTGTCATCAATTTTGTAAATAACACAGCTATATTGATTACCGCCAGCGATCAACTTACTCAAGCGAAAAGAAATATCTTCGGGTAGTGCGCCTATATGTTTTTTTTTGTCATCTACGATACTGATATAGCGATTTTTCGTTTGTAAAAAACATTGTTGACCAACTTTTAATTTATTTAATTGTGAACTGCTGGTTAAGCGATGCAAGGAAATAATTTTACTTTTACCCGGTTCTTCAATAAAATCAGCGTTATTATTAAAAATAATATCAGGAGTTTGTTCTTTGTTTTTAATTTTTTTCAGGTGTTTATTGGCGATGATGTTAGAGCGATCAATAGTTAAAACATTTTTAAAAATTTTTTTCGCTTCTTTTGCTTTTTTGAGCTTGAGCAAAGCAAGGCCCAAGCGATTCATTGCTTCTAAGTTTTTTGGAGATTGTTCAAGTATTTCCTGATTAATGAGGACGGCATTGTTCCAATCAGCATCTTTAACTGCTTGAATGGCTTTAGCTCTTAGCAGGGAGCTATTTGGCATGGTCATAAGGTTTACACCTTTCTTCGGGGATGTTACAGCTTGTTGAGTAAATTGTCAACTCACAAAATTGATAATGAGGGTTTAACAAGCTTTGTTATAATGTTCTTATGTCAGGACATAGCAAATGGAGTAACATCAAGAATCGTAAAGACGCCCAAGACAAAGTGAGGGGTAAAATTTTTAGTCAGTTATCTAGACAAATTCGAGCCAGTGTTAAATCTGGTGGATCTGGAGATCCAAACCTTAATTCAAATTTGAGACTGATACTAGATAAGGCTAGGGGGGCTAATATGCCCAAGGATAAGATTCAACGAGCCATCGATGTGGCTTTAGGTAAAACTGGCGGAAATGAGATTAAAGAAATAGTTTATGAAGCTTTTACTTCAGATGGTGTGGCTTTGATGATTGTGGCTTTAACAGACAATAATAATCGTACAGCCAGTGAGCTTAGAACATTATTGAGTAAACATAATGGTTCTTTAGCTGGTCCTGGTAGTGCTGCTTACATGTTTGAGCGTGATAATGAAGGGGGATTTACAGCTAAGATCAAGATTACGGTAAGTGAAGAGCAAATTCCCTTAATACTTGAGCTAGTTGAGTTATTACGTCAAAATGAGGATGTAGAAGATGTTTTTGTGGCAACTGATTTGCCAGAAGAAGACTAAAAACTATGCGTCGTCGCGAAAAATTTATTATTGTTTCTGTATTATTATCTCTGGGTTTATTAGCTACACAGTATGTGCCAGCTGATTGGCGTTATGGAGCAATTGCTTTATTTACTGTAATTAGTTATTTTATGTCTGCTTGGGCTTTAAGTGACGACTTACAAGCTTATGAGTGGCTGACTATCTTACCTTTTCCTGCGCTTTATGCTTTGTCTGTTGGTCTATTTTATTTTCTATTACCAGAGGTAATATTATCTCGTTTGGCAATTTTAGCCATTTTTGGTGTTGGTATGTACGCCTTATTTTTGACGTCAAATATTTTCTCTGTAGCTAAAGGTAGGACTATTCAACTTTTGTATGCAGCTCACGCTATCGCTTTATTTTTTACAATGATTACTTCCTTATTATTAACTAATACTATTTTTTCATTACGCCTACCTTTTTATTTTAATGCTTTGTTAATTGCTGCTGTTCATTTTATTCTAGTGTTGATGTCTTTATGGTCAGTCCAACTAGAGCCACGTATTAATAAAGAAATTTTGAGTTATAGCTTGTTGTTTGTTTTATTACTAGCTGAATTTGCTATTTGTTTTTCCTTTTTACCGATGCAAGTTTGGCACATTTCTTTATTTATAATGTCTTTGGTGTATGTGGGTCTATCGCTGTTTCAGAACTTGCTGCAGGGGAGATTGTTTAAAAACACTGCCACCGAATATGGCTTGGTAGCAATTTTTATTATATTGGCTTTTCTTATAGTTTTTCCAGGTAAATAAGTAATTTAGATTGATGTATCAATCTAAATTTAAACAATGAGAGTGGGGAAGAGCTATAAAATTTTTCTTGTTTTAACTATTTTTTAAAGACTGATTAAAGATGCATGCTCCGTATATTTTTTGATTAATTTAGCAATCTTAAAATGTTTTTTTGAGTAAAATTTAATAAAAAACAACTAAAAAAACACTAGGGAAGTCTGATAAATTTTTTAAGAGGGGTTGGGCTATTTCTAAGACTTAAGCTTGCTTTTCGTGTTTTAAGAGACCTGCTGTATTGTGGATTAGAGTTAGAGTAGAGCCTTAAATTTATTTGGGCTTGGCTGATAAAGGGTAGAGGCGTGAAAATTGTGGAAAACTCATTTGTTATAGGACTTATTTAGCCTGGGATGATATAGTTTGATATAGTCATTTAGAAAAGCATTCAGATAAGTATGCAAAAATAAATTTAGCCTGGTAGCTAAAAGACTCACTAAGCTTATTTCCTCTGGAATTCCTCGAGTATAATCTCATTTTGACCAGGCTAAGTCTGGGGAGCAGAAGGACTGATTCATCAATAAAAAACCCGAATAAGCTTTTTCAAGAAGACCTAGGGAGGAGCCTTTAGGGCTCAGTTACGCCTGGAATATTAAAAGAGGGATAAGTTTTCAGGGCGCAGTGTAATTTTGTAAGTAAAAACAGTAAAAAGAATACCACGGTCTTTACTGCCCTGCAAAAGGAGATGGATGGGTTTCTGGGTTTATGGATTGATACTATGTCGCACAATATAACTTTTGCGACACTGACCCTAGAATCTCTCTCCAGACCCTTTTTTAGCTTTTTATACTTTCTATTTTTATTTGCACTTACATTGTGTTAATTTTTCTTAATTAGATTTAAATCTCATTTTCTACCCTGATTCTGGTCTCCTCATAAAAACTCTTAAAACTGACTCGCCTGATTTTCTCTTTGAGAATCCCCTCTGTGTCTGATTTTTTCCAGGCTAAGACCAGAGCAAATAATCGCTAAATAGGATAAGCTTAAATATATTTTAAATTGATATATCAATCTAAATACCTCAAGAAGCTTGTTAAGCGTCCAAAATCGGCTCTTTTTAGTTTTTTCGACCAATCCATCATTGAAAATCAAGATATAATAGCCGATATGCAAAAAAAGACACTATTTTTAGCTAAACCACAAATGATCTATCACGAAGCTTTCATTGAAGCGGTAAAAGAGTTGCAAGCGTTAGAACATGATCGCTACTATGTAGAAAAAAATTTAGATGTTAAAGCTTTAGCACAAAAAGAATATTTTGCAGCTTATTTAAAAGATTTGGCTCAGCAAGAAGCAGGAATTAATTTGCCAGCCAAACGAGTAGCTCAAACCATTTATTGGTTAATGGAGAAACAAGCTGATGGACAAATATCCTGTTTGGGTCGAGTGTCCATTCGCCACCAACTCACTGAGCACTTGAGAAAAATTGGTGGTCATATTGGTTATGTGATCAGGCCCAGCGCACGTCGTCAGGGCTATGGTACTAAGCTTTTGGCTTTAGCACTAGATAAAGTTAATCAGGGACAGCCAGAGATAGATGGCAAGCAGGCTCTACTCACTTGTGACGAAACAAACTTGGGTTCAAAAAAAATTATTGAGAAAAACGGCGGTGTTTTTAGCTCTTATACCAAGCAGGAAACCCCTTTACCTCGAAAACTACTTTATTGGGTAAAGCTGAATCCCTAAAAAAATAGAGCAGTCTACCCTATTAATAATGACTCTCCAGAGGTAATTATCAATTTTACTCGAGTAATTTTATTTATATTTTTTTATTTAAAGAGCTACTAGTGGTCAAATAGTCTAGTTTATTGTAGATTGGGCTTATGGCAGCTAATCGAAAAAAAACTAAAGCTAAGGATGAAAACAAGCTAAAAAACATTGTCCGTAGTTTAAGTACAGACCCAGATCAGGCTCTTTTAGCTTTTCTTGAAGCATTGGAAGTTGAAAAAAATTTAAGCCGTTTAACTATTCGTAATTATAGTCATTACTTGAGACGTTTTAATAGTTGGTTTAAGGAGCAAGGTGCGACTGATTTGACCCAGTTAAATCAAGATTCACTGCGAGCCTATCGTGTTTATTTAGCCCGTTACAGTGATGAGCAGGGTCGAACTTTATCTAAAAAAACTCAAAGTTATCATGTTATTGCTCTGCGTTCTTGGTTTAAATGGTTAATTAAGAATGATTTTGAAGTCCTTCATCCAGAAAAAATTGATTTACCTAAGGCTGAATCAACCCATATGAGCTTTGTAAATATAGAAGAAGTGGAGCGCTTATTGAGTCAGCCTGAGTTGAGTAGCAAAACGGGCTTGCGAGATCGAGCTATTTTGGAAGTCCTCTTCTCTACCGGTTTGCGGGTCAGTGAATTGGTTGGTTTAAATCGTGATCAAATTGATTTAAAAAGGCGCGAGTTTGGAGTGATTGGTAAGGGGCGTCGACCACGGGTGGTTTTTCTTAGTGAGCGAGCAGCTGATTGGTTGGGTCGTTGGTTGGCTTCTCGTGAAGATAACTGGCAGCCAATTTTTATTCGTATGTCTGGGAAAAAAGTTCACCCCGCTTTTGATGGTGAAGAAATGAGATTAAGCAGCAGAAGCGTACAACGTTTGGTAGATAAGTACTCTAGAAAAGCACATTTAACTGTTAAACTTTCTCCACACGGTATTCGTCATAGTTTTGCAACAGACTTATTGATTAATGGTGCTAATTTACGAGATGTGCAAGAAATTTTGGGACACAAAAATATTGCCACTACCCAGATTTATACTCATGTCACTAAATCTCAGTTAAAGAAAGTTTATGATAAGCGTCATTCGAAGCTTGAATAGTTTAGGGCCCCGAATTTTCTTTACTCGAGTTAAACATCCTTTTTCTTAAAAAAATTATTTGAAGCTTTAAATAAGATATATAAAAAAGGTGTGCAAAAAAGTTTGATTCATCAGTCAATAGGCTAAAAGTGTCATTTTAGCAGAGTTTATTGTTGTCTGCTAAAGGCTGATAAGGTTTTGAGAGATAAAAAACAAGACAAAGTTAATTTTTTATCTTCTAGAAAAGAGACTTTTTTGAGTGCTTTTTGATCTAAAAGTTTTATCAAGATCAAATATTCTTTTAAAGAAATAAATTTTTTAGTTTTTTATTGTAAAAATAAGCTTTTTTCTTTATTTAAGAAACATAGTCAAAATATATTTTTTAGTATTTAAATATAAATTAAGTTATCAAAAATAATCATTTATTTTTTTTAACTATATAAAATTATTTTTAAATATATATTTATATATCAAAAACTATAAATTACTTCTTACTTTCAAATTTTTTTGATCAATGTTAAAATCTAAGCGTTATCAAAATGGGCCGATAGCTCAGTTGGCTAGAGCGCCTGTATGGCATACAGGAGGTCAGGGGTTCAAGTCCCCTTCGGTCCACTCAAAATTTAGTTCTCCTTCATTCTCGATAATTGTCCACATCCCACACTCATAAACATCCTTAACGGCACTGTCTGGACCACCAAGAATTAACCAAAAATTGCGAACTTCTTGACTATGAGTGACAGCAAAAATTTCTAGGATGTCTTTTGTGTTGTTTGGGAAGTTTTTTAAATATTTTTTAAAGTGTGTAAGTATTTTATTTTTACTTTTTTCGTTAATTGGAAGCTCATTATCAACATTGAGGAATTCATCGATCTTGACCTTCAGTTTCAGCTCTTTGGCGATAATGGCGGCAGTTTCTTGGGTACGTTTTTTAGGGCTACTCAAAATTATTTTTTTTGTCTGAGAGGATTCTTGCTTAGCAACTAGATGTTGAGCTAGCTTTTCAGCTTGACTGATTCCTAGCTCAGTTAAACCAGGGTCTGGTAAAAATAATTTTTTTTCACCATGTCTGATTAAATTAATTCTAATTCTTGTCATTTTCTTCTACGGTAAGGGCGACGGCAGCAATTCGATCGTCGTCATCAAGTTTCATTAAAATCACACCCTGAGTGGGCCTGGTTAAAGTAGGAATAGATTTTTTACTAATAGACATTTTAATAGCTTTACCAGACTTAGTACTAATAACAACTTTTTCATGACGGTCAGAGATAAGTTTGGCGGCTGCTACCTTACCAGTTCTTTTAGTAATTTCTGAAACTTTTACTCCCAAGCCTGATCTTTTTTGTAAGGGATAGTGCTTGAGTAAAGTACGTTTGCCCATACCATTTTCGGTAATAATCATCAAGCTGTTTTCCTTGAAAACGGTTTCGTCATCTCGGAAGACTTCTACCCCAACCACATAGTCATTTGCTTTGAGGGTAATACCCTTTACGCCTTTGGTATCTCGTTGAGAGCTTTTCACTTCAGTTTCACTAAAACGAATGGACTTGCCATCACGAGTAATCAACATAATATTATCTTTGCCAGTGGTGACTTTACCCCAAACCAACTCATCACCCTCATTAAGAGTGATGGCAACAATGCCACTTTGGCGAATATTGTCATAGAGTTTAACTGCTGTTTTCTTAACTAAGCCCTTTTTAGTGGCCAACGTGATGTATTTGTCTCGATCTTTTTCTTCATCAACAATAATAATCGACAAGACCTTTTCATTTGCTTTGAGATTGAGTAGGTTGACAATGGCTGTGCCTTTAGCAATACGGCTGGCTTCTGGAATTTCAAAAGCCTTTAAGTTAAAGACTCGTCCTTGGTTGGTGAACAGGAAGAGTTGATCGTGAGTGGTGCAAGTGACAATTGACATCAGCACGTCTTCAGCCTTCATGTTTAAACCCTTAGCTCCTTTACCACCTCTGGATTGAGAGCGGAAAGCATCGGGACTAAGGCGTTTAACATAGCCACTTTCAGTAAGAGTGATAACGGTATTTTCATCAGCAATTAAATCTTCTTCATTAAACTCTCCCACCTTGCCTTTAATAACTCTCGTTAATCTTTCATCACCATAAAGTTTAATCATCTCCTGATTTTCTTCGATTAATAATTGCAAAATTTTACTAGGTTCGCTAAGCAAGTGAATCAGATCAATAATAGTTTTTTGGATAGCTTTATGTTCATCTTCAATTTTTTGTCGCTCTAGCGCAGCTAGGCGTTTGAGTTGCATTTCCAAAATAGCGGTTGCTTGAGGATCACTGAGCCCAAACTTTTTCATTAAAGCGCTATGAGCAACATCGCTATCACTACTGTTTCTAATGGTAGCAATCACCTCGTCAAGGTT
Source organism: uncultured Pseudomonadales bacterium (assembly GCA_964393205.1). GTDB lineage: Bacteria > Patescibacteriota > Microgenomatia > UBA1400 > PJMF01 > JAAZKO01. The sequence goes on from CAYMSV010000001.1 coordinate 74,917, forward strand.
AGCGAGAGCAATTAACAAGCCCTCTAAAATGTGGGCGCGGTCTCGAGCTTCTTTTAATTCAGCTTGAGAGCGACGAGTAACTACCAATTGGCGATGTACGATATATTCTTTTAAAACTTGGAATAAGGTCATTAGTTGAGGTGTGCCTTCACTATTCAGTGCCACCATGTTCATAGAAAAACTAGTTTGTAGCTCACTCATTTTGAAGAGCTTATTAAGGACCACTTTTGGTCTGGCGTCTTTTTTGAGCTCAACTGTAATTTGCAAACCGGTTCGGTCTGAATCGTCTCTTAAATTTCTAATACCACTAATTTTTTTATCTCTAATTAAATCAGCGATTTTCATTAATAAGCGAGCTTTGTTGACTTGATAAGGCAACTCATTAACAACAATTTCCATTTGACCACGTTTATTTTCTTCAATACTAGCTTTACCACGAATAATAATTCGCCCCTTACCAGTGCGATAGGCTTCACTAATTGCCTTGCTATCATAGATAACTCCGGCAGTTGGGAAATCTGGACCTTTGATAAAAGTCATTAACTCTTCATGAGTAATATCACTCTCAAAACGCCCAGCTAGTTGACGAGCTTCAGTTTCTAACAAAGTATTGATGCAAGCAGAATTTGAATTTAATGTTTTTTCTTGAAGATTAATTTGAGTTTCGCTGACTGCTTTGCCTTTGTCGATCATGGCGGCAATAGCGTTACAGCTCTCAGTAAGATTGTGCGGAGGAATTTTAGTAGCCATACCCACAGCAATACCTTCAGAACCCATGAGCAAGAAATTTGGCAAACGGGTTGGTAGTACCACCGGCTCTTGTAGCGAACCATCGAAATTATCTACAAAATCGACAGTGTTTTTATTAATATCTGCCAGTAATTCTTGAGTAATTTTGGCACTTCTAGCCTCGGTGTAACGCATGGCAGCTGGGCTATCGCCATCAATAGAGCCAAAGTTACCTTGGCCGTCTACTAATGGGTAGCGCATGCTGAACTCTTGAGCTAAACGCACCAATGCCATATAAACTGCATTGTCACCGTGAGGATGATATTTTCCTAAAACATCACCGACAATTCTGGCAGATTTTTTGTAAGCAGTATTGTGATGAATTCCCGACTTATACATGGAATATAAAATGCGGCGATGAACTGGTTTTAAACCATCTCTAACATCTGGTAGAGCTCGAGCGACAATGACGCTCATTGCATAATCTAAATAGGATTTCTCCATTTCATCGACAATGTCGGTGTGTTTGAGTACACCATATTTAGTTTTTTCAGTGGTCCCAAACTTACTACTGGGATCTTCGTTGTTTTCTTCCACCATATTTTCTTCTTGTTTCTGCTTTTCCAAGTTATCTGTCATATTATTTAATCTTTTGATATCTTAATTATTATTTTGTATAGCTTTTTCAATTGCAGGAGCGATCTCCTTTTTTCTTGATAGTTTTGCTCCAATGTCAATTATTTGATCCAAAGCTTGGGTTTTGAAAGCTGCTTCTGCCACTTCTTGCTCAACATCGCTCAAAAGTAAGATCTTGCTATTAGCTTCCAAAATATCAGAGATAACTACAAAAATTAAATCGATATCTAGTTCTTTCTTAACAGCTTCCATTGCTTGTAGTAAACAATCTTTTTTATCACTAATGATTTGTTCTTGTTCAACAGTTTCTAACTGATCAATCATGACTTTTTTGCCGGCAAAATCAAAAATTTTATAATCATTTTTGACAATATCTTCGCAAGATAATTGAGAAACATCTGACTTAGCTTTAAAAATTTCTAGCGCTAATGCTTCTAGATCTTCTATCTTAGCTATTTTAGCCAACTCTTTAGCTGTCTCGATGTCTTTTTCAGTGCAAGTACTAGATTTAAAGCCAACTGTATCAGACAAAATTGCCGACAACATCAGACCAGCCAGTTTTGTATTTGGTTCAAATTGATTGTTTTTCATCAAATGATAGACAATGGTGCTAGAAGCTCCCCAAGTTTTAAAAGTCATAAAAATAGGCTGATTAAGCGATAAATTAACTTTGTGATGATCAACAATTTCAACAATTTGCTCTTCCTTGATTCCCTCTAGGCGCTGATTAGCTTCATTATGATCGACTAAAACTACTTGATCCTCATTTTGAATGTCTTCGGCCCCAATAATTTTAGGAGCACTTAATTCAAATTTGTCTAATAAAAAAGTAGTTTCATTATTAATTGGACCAGCAATTACTGCCTCTGCTTCTTGACGATTAAAACAAGGAGTTTGCCTAAATAATTCAGCTAGAGCCATAGCTGAAACGACCGAATCGGTATCTGGTTTAAGGTGACCAATGATGTAGGTTTTCATAAACTTCCTTTATACATCAAGCTCTGCCATTTTGGCTCGGCTTTGAATGAATTTTTTACGGGGAGCAACTTCGTTGCCCATTAAAGTGTCAAAAGTATTATCTGCTTTTATAGCATCTTCTATATCCATTTTTTTCAGCATTCTAGTTTCTGGATTCATCGTCGTGTTCCAGAGTTGTTCAGGATTCATTTCACCCAAACCTTTATAGCGCTGAGTACCAATTTTTGCATTGGGATTTTTGGTCAAAATTTCTTTCATTTTTTGTTCTCGTTCTTCTTCGCTATAAACATAAGATTCATCTTTACCATAGGTTATTTTAAACAGAGGTGGCATAGCCACATAAAGAAAACCTTGTTCAACCAATTCTGGCAAATGACGGAAGAAAAAAGTTAGGCCAAGGGTAGTAATGTGTTCGCCATCAACGTCAGCATCGTTCATAAGAATAATGCGATGATAGCGTAATTTTTCTTGATCAAAACTTTCACCAATGCCACAGCCGAGAGCAATCACTAGGTTTTTTAGTTCGTCACTAGCAACAATTCGATCTAGACGAGCTCGTTCAGTGTTTAAAATTTTACCGCGCAAAGGAAAAATAGCTTGAAAACGGCGGTCGCGACCTTGTTTAGCACTGCCACCGGCACTATCACCCTCAACAATATAAATTTCACTTTCTTCTGGTTTATTAGATTGGCAATCAGCCAATTTACCAGGTAAAGAAAGACCTTCGAGTAAACCTTTGCGAATAACGGCGTCTTTGGCGGCGCGAGCCGCGAGGCGAGCGCGTGCCGAGATCAATACTTTTTCTACAATAATCTTACCTACTTTGGGGTGCTCTTCTAAATAAGTGGCAAAATGTTTTTTAAATACTCGATAAACTGCTGATTGAGCCTCAGCATTATTTAATTTCGCTTTGGTTTGAGACTCAAACTGTAAATCGTTAGAAGGCATTTTGACAAAAACAACAGCAGTTAAACCTTCTCTCAAATCATCAGCAGTAAAATTTTCCTTTTCTTTGATTAAACTGTTTTTATCAGCATAATCGCGAATAACTCTACCCAGCGCTAAACGAAAACCCTGAACATGAGTCCCTCCATCTGGAGTATTAATGACGTTAACATAACTTTCAACGTGTTCTTTATATGAGTCGTTATATTGAATAGCTACTTCAATACCGATTTCCTTTTTAGTTTCCTCATCGGTCCATTGGTCATTGAGGTAAAAAACCTTGTGTAGAGATTTTTTAGACATGTTGATGTGTTCGACCAGGGAACGAATACCACCTTCAAAATAAAAGTGTTGTTCAATGTCAGTTATTCGATCAAAAAGTTGAAAATAAATACCAGCCATTAAATAGGCACGATCCTTAACGATATTGATAATATTTTTGGGGTTATATATAGCTTGTTTAAAAATAATGGGGTCTGCAATAAATTGAACGATGGTGCCACTTTCATATTTGACGAAGTCTCGACTTTGTTGAGGAAATTTAGCGATTAATTCTGTTTCACTAATTTCAGCAACTGGAGCAGCTGGTACGCCGCGCGAATGATATTGGTAGTAATATTTATTATTGCGTTTTACAGCTACTTGCATTAAACAGGACAAAGCATTGACTGCACTGGAACCAATTCCGTGTAGACCGCCAGAAACTTTATAAGCTTTGCTCTCAAATTTGCCGCCAGCGTGTAATTTGGTCATGACTACTTCCATCGCAGAAATACCAGAATCGTGTTTTTCTACTGGAATACCACGACCGTTATCAACAACAGTGATAGCTTGATCAAATAATTCTTTTTCTTCAGCTTTCAGTTTTTTGTTAACTTTGTGTTGTAGAAATAATTCGCGATGTAAGTCTGTGACTGGATCGCGAAATAGTTGAATGGTTTGGCCAAAACCAGCGATAGCCTCATCAACAGCGTTGTCTAAAATTTCTTTAACTAAATGGTGTAAACCCTTAGCATCGGTAGAGCCGATATACATTCCGGGCCGTTTACGCACTGGTTCTAGGCCTTCTAGGACCTTAATTTGTGAAGCTTGGTAGTTATTTACATCTCTCTGACTTGCCATAAGAACTACATTTGTAGCATATTTATTATACAAAAGAAAGATCTAAAAAGCTCACTAGGATTTAAAAAAAGCCGATTTTGGGCGTTTTAAAGGCTTTATTTTTTTTAAAGCCAGATTAGTAAGCCTGGTGGAATGGCAAAAATAGCTTTAAAAATATTTTGGGAAATTAGATATTTTTTTATAAAACGCTAAAAAAACAATGTTCTAGGGCCAAGCGAACATTGAGATTATCTTTTAAATCCACATAGGCTTGGCTTAAGGACTTTTTTTGTTGATGGCTTAACTGTTTTTGATTTAATAAATTTTTTATTAAGTTTATGGCTGTTTCCCGATCTTTATATTTTTCAATCAATTCCAAAGCTTGGTTTAAGTTTTTTGGAAAATTGCAAATTTTTTCCTGTCGAGTTTGATTATTTACTGTTTGAGAGATGATTTGACAGCTTGAACAACGGGAACTAATAGTTGGTAAAAGATGTTCTTCGTTGTTGACTGGTAAGATAATCAAGGTATTTATTGGAGGTTCTTCAATTAATTTTAATAAAGCATTTTGGGCAGCTAAACCCGCACTTTCAAAATTTAACAAAACCAAAACCCTAATTTTTTCTTGATCCCAATTAAGATATTGTGCTTCTTTAATGATTTGTCTGGCTAGATCTATTTTAAAGTTAGCAAGCTCGCTGTTATACCACAAAATATTGGGATTTTGAAAAACCTTATTAGTCTTACTTTTTTGTTCAAGGTGTTTTATAAGCAATTTTTTAATATCTTTTAAATCTAATTGGGATTGATTAACTGAGCCCACAGTATTTCTTAAATTTAAAATTTCAGCTATGTAAAAGTTTGTCATTTTATGGCATTATAAAAGGAGTAAGCGATTATGTTAACTGCCCAAAATAATCAACCAGATGATGTGGGTCAGGGTCAGCCTGTGGCTGAACCGACCGTTTCTCAAGAAACAACAGCAGAACAAGATGCTGAAGCTGTGGTCCAAATTGATCCTAATTTACAACAAACAATTGATGGTTTAACACAAGATTTAAATGTAGTTTCTTCTGAGAGTAGTGATCAAGCTCCGTCCAAGACGGATTCTCAAAACGATCAAAAATTAGAACTTAAAGAGCAACAATTAGAATCAACTGCGGTTGAGGTTCCAAAATTAGATCCAGTTAATATTGCCTCTGATCAGCCGGGTGAAAAACAAGCGGAAGATCAAATTGATATTGGTTTGAGTGAAATTCCTGTTGAATCTCAGCCTCAAGCAGATGATTTAAACATTGCGGAACCAATTTTTTCTCAACCGCCTGTAGTAGAAACTAACACTGTGTCAGCTAATACTAGTGAACCTGAACAGAATACTTTAGCAAATGATTCTACTGATCAAAATCTAAGTGAGCTCGGCGAGCAAACTACAAAGGAAATAAGTCCGGCCGAAGTAGCTACAACTGAAAGCAATGGTCTTGGTTTGCAAGCTTCTGATGAATCAAGCATAAGCACTGCACCTAGTACAGACAATACGGTGCTAGTAACAGCCCAACAATCACCACTTGATCAAGCAACAGTACCAGCAAATAATACTGCTGGAGGCTTTAATTTTTCTGTGACCAACTCTTTTTTTGATATTTTAGTTAATAATGGAATTGTTTCGCCGAAGCAAGCAGAAGAATTAAGACAAGAAAATTTGAGTACTGGTCGCAGTTATGAAGAATTAGTGTTGAGTAAGCAATTAGCAACAGAGTCAGATATTGTTCAAGCCAAGGCAGAATTTAACAATTTACCCTACATTAAATTGTCAGCAACTGGTGTTGATCCAGAAGCTTTAACTCTTCTTGATGAGGGTATTGCTAAGCGCTATCAAGCATTACCATTTGGTTTAGATAAAGAAAACAAAAGCTTGCAGGTAGCAATGGTCAATCCTTTAGATTTGGCAACTATTGAATTCTTGAAACAGAAAACGGGTTACAGAATAGATGCTCATTATAGTGAAAGCAGTGAAATTTCTCGAATGATTGATGAGCGTTACTCTCAAAGTTTGTCTAGCGAAGTTACTGAGGCTTTGAAAAGCACTCATCAGTACAAGGAAAAAGGCCAGGAAGATGTAGAGCTTGACCAACAAGCTGGAGCAATTTTACGAGATGCTCCAATTAGTCGAATCGTAGAAAATATTTTAGATTTTGCCATGAAGTCATCTGCTTCTGACATTCATATTGAGCCTCAGATTAATCGCACTCGTGTTCGTTATCGTATTGATGGTATTTTGGCGGAAAAATTGATTTTACCTCAAAATGTTCACGATGCTGTGGTTTCTCGTATCAAAATTATGGCCAATTTAAAAATTGATGAAAAAAGATTGCCACAAGACGGACGCTTCAATTACAAAGCCAATAATGCCGAGGTTGATTTACGTACTTCTACTCTACCAACGGTGCATGGAGAAAAAATAGTGATGCGTCTTTTACAAAAAGACATGGCTGTTCCTTCTTTGGAAGATTTAGGAATGATGGGTTTAGGACTGCAAAGAGTTAAAGAAGCGATTAAAGTTCCCTACGGTATCATTTTAATAACTGGTCCTACTGGTTCTGGTAAAACTACTACGCTTTATTCAATTTTGAACATTATTAATAAGGTTGGGGTGAACATCATGACCTTGGAAGATCCAGTCGAATACCAAATTCCTGGAGTCAGTCAGGTACAAACCAATCCCAAAGCAGGTCTAACATTTGCTTCGGGGCTGCGCTCTTTCTTGCGTCAAGACCCAGATGTAATTATGGTTGGAGAAATTCGTGACAATGAAACGGCTGATTTGGCACTGCAAGCTTCTCTAACTGGTCACTTAGTTTTCTCCACCTTGCATACCAATAGTGCTGCTGGTGCTTTACCTCGTTTATTAGATATGGAAGCAGAACCATTTTTATTAGCATCCTCTATTACCCTAGCTATGGGACAGCGAGTAGTTAGAAAAATTAATCCAAAATATAGAGAAGAATATAAGCCTGAGGCAGTGGTGCTTGAAGATATTAAAAAAGTCTTGGGCACACATTTTGACCGTTGGTGTAAAGATAATGGTAAAAACCCCAATGAAATTACCCTCTTTCGTCCAAGTAGCAAGCGTCCTGGTACTGAACCAGAATACAAAGGCCGAGTTGGTATTTTTGAAGTAATGCCTACTTCTCCAGAGATAGCCAGTTTAATTCTTAACAGAAAACCAGCTAGCGAAGTGGAAAAAGTTGCTATTCAACAAGGAATGTTGTTGATGAAACAAGATGGTTATTTAAAAGTTTTAAATGGAGTCACTACTATTGAGGAGATTTTACGAGTAGCTGAAGTTACTTAAAAAGAATAGTTTGTATGAAGTCTAATCAAATTATATATAATGAACTAAGCAAGGAAATTTAGTCAATGACTATTCAAGAGATATTGCAATTTTTAATTGATAATGAAGGCTCTGATGTTCACATTATTCCTTCTTCTCCGTTATCTATTCGTATTAATGGAGTTCTGAGCTTTCCCGCAGGCCCTCAGCCTATTACTGCCGAGCAAACTCAAGCTTGGATTTTTGAGTTATTAAGTGAAGAACAACAGCAAAAATTACAGAAAGATAAAGAAATTGATTTAGCTTATCAGTTTGGCAATGATGCTCGATTTCGTATCTGTGTTTATCAGCATTTGGGTAATTATGCAGCAGCTTTACGTTTAATTCCTCAAGAAATTAAAAGCATTGATGAATTAGCTTTACCTAAAATTTTTCATCAATTCACTACTTACAATCAAGGTTTGGTCTTGTTTACTGGTCCCACCGGTGAGGGTAAGTCAACTTCACTAGCCGCCATTATTGATGAAATTAATCACAATCAAAGTCAACACATTATTACTATAGAAGATCCAGTAGAATTTATTTATCGACCAGATAAAAGTGTTGTTTCTCAACGTGAAATTGGCAAAGACACCCACGAATGGCATTTGGCCCTCAAAAGCGCCTTGCGCTCTGATCCAGATGTAGTTTTGGTCGGTGAAATGCGTGATTTAGATACAATTGCGGCAACTCTAACTTTGGCAGAAACTGGACACTTGGTGTTTGCTACTATTCATACCAACACAGCTGGTCAAACTATTGACCGTATTATCGATGTTTTCCCTGCCCACCAACAAGGTCAAATTCGTCAACAATTAGCTAGTGTTTTGAGAGCAGTGGTTTCTCAGCGTTTGGTGCCAAAAATTCATGGTGGCAGAATAGCAGCAATTGAGTTGTTGTTTAATAATGCGGCGATAGCTAATTTAATTCGTGATGCCAAAGTGTTTCAAATAGATAGTGTTATTCAAACCAGTCTCAATGCAGGCATGATGTTAATGGAAAACCACTTATTTGATCTTTATAACCAAAAAATTATTAGTAAAGAAACAGCTATCCGTAGCTCTTTTCGCCCAACAGATATGCTTCGTTTGCTAGAAAATAATTAGGGTTTATTGTGCCAATTTTTAAATATATAGCTAAAAACAAACGTGGTGAAAACATCAAAGGCAAGGTGGAAGCTGCTTCTAAAATGCAGGCTGTTTCTACCCTATTTTCTAGAGATCTATTTGTTATAGACGTCACTAGTCTGGGTCAAGAAACAGGTTTTTTTTCAAAAATTTTTAAGCCAAAAGTTAAATTTGCTGAATTAGTTAATTTTACTAGGCAGTTAGCCACGATGATCAATGCAGGTTTGCCTTTGGCCAGTGCCCTATCAATTTTAGAGGAAGAGGGTGAAGATGAAATAGCTAAGTTAACCGGCAATTTGCTCAAGGATGTGGAAAGTGGTTTGAGTTTTTCAGATGCACTGCAAAAATATCCAGATAATTTTTCAAGAATTTATGTGCAACTAGTGAGGGCTGGAGAGGCTGGTGGTGTGTTAGATGAGGTTTTAGAGCGCCTAGCTATTACTTTAGAAAAAGACAAAGACTTTAAGGCAAAGACAAAGAGTGCCATGATTTATCCAGTAATTATTCTGATAGCGATGTTGGCAGTGGGAGCGGTAATGATGATTGCTGTCATTCCTAAATTGACGGAAATGTATGCTGATTTTGGTGCGGAATTGCCTGGTATGACAAAAGCTTTAATGGCAGTTTCTGGTTTTATGGTTAAGTTTTGGTGGTTAATGTTGTTTTTGGGAGTAGCAGCTGGTGCAGCGCTTCGTTCTTATAAAAAAACTAAAAAAGGTGAACTAGTTATTGATCGTTGGCTACTAAAGCTACCTATTTTTGGCAAAATGCGTCAAAAAATTATTTTGACCGATTTTACTCGTACTCTTTCTTTATTACTGGGAGCTGGAGTGTCTTTATTGGAGTCAATTAACATCGTGGCTAATGCAATCGACAATGCTGTTTATCGTGAAGAACTAGCAGAAGCAGCCAAGCAAGTAGAAAAAGGTACTTCTCTATCAATGGCGATATCTCGCTATCAAGATTTTCCTTCGATTTTGCATCAAATGATGAGTGTCGGTGAGGAAACCGGCAAACTTGATGAAATTTTGGAGAAATTAGCGGAATATTTTGAAAAAGAAAGTGAATATGCAGTGAAAAATATGACCACTGCGATGGAGCCATTAATTATGATAGTTTTAGCAGTGGGTGTGGGTTTTATGGTGGTGGCAATTATTATGCCGATTTACAGTTTAACTAGTCAATTTTAAATTGCTACTTGAAAAGCTGTTAAAAAATAAGTTACACTGGATACACGAAAAGCAAGGATTACTTGCAATTAGTAGTTATCAAAAGACAAATTATGCAAATTAAATCTTTCTGCCCAAGGTTGAGAAAACAATTAGGTTTTACCATGATTGAGTTATTAATTGTGATTGCCATTTTAGGTATTTTGGCGGTGGCCGTGTTATCGGCAATTAATCCAATTGAGCAAATTAACCGTGGTCGAGACACAGGTAGTCGTTCTGATGCTGAACAATTAGTTACAGCAATTGATCGTTATTATGCAATGAAGGGTATTTATCCATGGATGGATACGGCTGCCGATGCGGTTGCTTATCCATGGACGATGGTGGGTTTAACAGATCTTTTAGCTGCTCCTACTTTTCTAAGTACTGGTGGTTGTCCAGCGCTATATCGTTTAAGTGATATGCCGGCTACTCCACCAGCAGGATGTGGAGCTACAGAGGTTGGTACCCAAGAATTAAAAATTGGTTTTGTCAACAAGGTTGATGCCGACTCCTATAACAAACTTTATGTTTTTCATGATGCACAAAACTATGATTCAACTTACGTTTGTTTTGCACCAAAATCTAACTCTTTTCAGCAAGAAGCTGATGACAGAGTCAACGCTCCTTCTGGACTACCAGATGATTATCCAACGGATGCTTATGGTCAGCCAGTGGATGGACACTGTGGACCAGGAGGCAACTGTGTTTGCTTACCATAGTTAATTTAGTTTAAAATTAAAACCCGAGTCCTAGTACTCGGGTTTTTTTGTTATGATGGAATGGTGATTATTATATTTTTTATTTATTATTTTTTATTTGCTTTACTTCTGTTTTTCTTTGGCGCTGTTTTGGCTAGTTTTTTAAATGTGGTCATTTATCGGACGGCAGCTGAATGCGAATTAATAAAGGATGAAAAAGGAAAAATCTTGAAGCTTGCTCCCTTTTGGCGAGGGCGATCGCTTACTGATTGTTGTCAGCGTCCCATTAGAGCTCTTGATAATATTCCCCTTGTTTCATTTTTATTATTGAAAGGTCACTGTCGTTATTGCCAAACTAAAATAGCCAAGCAACACTTTGTTAGTGAATTGGTGTCTGGAGCATATGCCCTGATTTTTGCTTATTTGATTTATTTGCAAGTCACGACTGGACAAATATTAAATCCAATTGTTGTGGCAGCTCAGTTTTTATTCTTTTTACTCTTAATTTTTGTGGTAATTGCTGATTTTCAATATTTAATTATTCCTGATTTTTTTATTATTTTATTGAGTGCTTTAGCGATCTTTTTAGTTTGGCCAAATTATTTAAGTGCTTTAATAGCAGTTGTTATTTCTTTAATTTTCTTTACTCTACTCTACTTTTTGGCTGCTTGGATTTTTAAAAAAGAAGCAATGGGTTTGGGAGATATTAAATTAATGTTACCTTTAAGTTTTATTTTAGGCTGGCCCGCTGTGCTTTTAGCCATTTTCCTGAGCTTTATTGTTGGCGGTTTTTTTGCTACACTTTTATTGCTATTTAAACAAAAGAAAATTGGTCAAAGTCTGCCCTTTGGTCCATTTTTAGTTGTAGGCTTTATACTTAGTTATTTTTGGGCAGAGCCAATTTGGGCTTGGTATTTAGCTCTTTTTTTATGAGAATTATTCGTATTTTTTTCTCAACTTTCATTTTTCTTCTATTATTTATATTAATGGGTATTTTTTTGGGTCGTGAAATTTTATTAACAATGGCTGTAAGTGATTTGAAAAGAGCCAATGTTTTTCTAAGAGAAGAGCGACATTTAGCTAATTGCCAAGATGGCTTTTCTATTTCTCCTGATGCTTGGGGGCAACTGCGTTTTGAAAATGAGCGTGATTATCACCTAGAAACTGTTTGCAGTAGTTTTAGCACAAAACCAGTTTTTCTTGAAGAGCGCCAACTACCTGTTTTTGTTAAAAAAAGTGCTGGGGCTTCTGGATTTATTTTTAATCAAGAAAAAAACCCCAGTCAAATTACTCTCTCCAGCTTCGGTAAAGCAATAACAGTTTATAGTGAAAATAATCAACTCTATTCTGGCAAAGTTCCCGAACTGAGTTATACAATCGGGCCTGCTAGCTCTTGTCAAGCCTTTAATTATTTTTGTTGTAGAGAAGAAGTAGAAAAAGGTACAGGAGAAGTACAAAGCATGGCAACCGATTGTCCTAAAAGTTGTTTTAAATCTTGTTTGCCGCGACCCTTAGTTTTGTCTTTTAATGCAGCTGGTTTGAGTTTAGCTAATAATAGAATGTTGGTTACTAATTCAGGAAGAAAAAATACTTTTACTTTTGTAGTGAGTGATGGTAAACAAGAATTATTTGCTAATCAAGTTATGTCTAATTCTAATCTAAGTGGTTTACCTGCTTTAAAAGCACGTTTGAAAAATTTTATTGGAGTTTTTAGTAAACTTGACTCTGGTCAAATACAACAAGCCAGGATGCCAATTACCACCACTATTTTTTTTGGTGATGGTCAAAGTTATACTACTCAAGATTTGCAAGGAGCAGTTGATCACATATATACTTGCAGTGAGCAAGCATGTTATTTTGATGCTTGGATTGAAGCTCAAGATGCAAGACTAACACCGTCGCTTCTGACTGAACTAAATCGTTTAACAGTAATAATAAATGATTAGAGGATTTTATGAACAAACAAAAACAAAAAGCTTTTACTCTATTAGAGCTATTAGTAGTAATAGCAATCATTGGGATTTTAATCTCTTTGGGTGTGGCTAGTTTTTCCAACGCTCAAAAGAAATCACGAGATTCTCGTCGTCGTGAAGATCTAAAAGCCATGCAAAATGGTTTAGAGCAGCATTATGCCGACTATACTAGTTATTCTAATTTGTCCAACAGTGATGAGCAGTATTTAATAGGGTTGTTATCTGGTTTAAATAGTCCCAGTGAATATTTTCCAGCCGGAGCGCCAATGGATCCCAGAGGCCAAAACCCTTATATATATAGAGCCAGCTACAATAGTAGTTCTTATTGTCTATGTGCTCTCTTAGAAAACCCTGGTACAGGTAACTCTAACTCTAGGACTTGTGGCAGTTTCGTTGCTAATGGAAATTATTTTTGTGTTACTAATTTGCAGTAATTAGAAAATTAGAGAAAATATTTATGAAAAAAAAACAAAGTGCTTTTACACTTATTGAAGTGTTAGTGGTAGCAACTATTTTAGGTGTACTTTTATCTATTGCTGTTGTTTCTTTCTCTAATGCTCAGAGAAAATCGCGTGATGCTAGGCGCAAAGCAGATTTAGAAACAGTGCGTCAAGGTTTAATTCTTTATCGACAGGACAATGGTAGTTATGGTAATGTTGGCTCGGACAATACTGGTTTTAACAATTTGGTGACCACTCTATACAACGAAGAATATTTAACTACTCCTACAGTGATTGATCCTAAAGATGATCCTAATTATTTTTATAGTAGTTTGTGTTCAGCTGCTAATAATCCAGATTGTAGCAAGGTAAGGCTTAGTGTTACTCTTGAGAGCGATGGTTCGACCTATGAAATTTTTACGCCATAAATCTTCTGCTTATTCTTTAATTGAACTTTTAGTTTCAATATCAATTGTTTTGGTTTTAATATCAAGTGCGCTGGCAGGTTATATTCGCTACAGCGACAAACAGCGCTTAATGGCAGCAGCAGAAAAACTAGAAATTGGTTTAAAAGAGGCACAAAACATGGCCAGAATTGGTTATTTAGGTAGTTGTGATGAATTAGCTGGGGTTAATTTAACAACAAGTTCTTATGGAGCTAGTGGTATAGCCTATCAGATTAATGTTTTATGTGAGCCATCTGGGTCGGATGTGATGCCTGTCGTTAATTTAGATGAAGATCTAGTAATAGATTCTCCAATTGACATTACTTTTAGACCATATAATCATCTGGCTAATTCTACAAGTCTTAGGCTGGATTCCTCCCGTAGTAATTACTATGCGATTTTTGATATTGATCAGGGAGGTGGTATTAGAGTTAGTTATTATTAAATTAGCAATGAAAAATATAAAAGATTTTTACAAAGCTAGAAAGAAGAAGCAAGCAGGTTCAACCTTTATTGAGGTTTTAGTAGCCATGGTGGTGGTAGCGACGGTGTTGACTGCTTTAGGCTCAATGATGGCTTTGTCAATGAGAGTGGCTGAAGCCAATGAAATGGAGCAATTAGCCCAGCTCAAAGCCCAACAGGTGTTAGAATTTATTCGTAAGGAACGCTTGGTTAAAGGTTGGAATACTTTTTTTAGTAGTTTAGATAATGGAGATTATTGTCTTAGCCCTTTGCCTGATAGTATTGATAATATTAGTCCTGCTCCCTGCCCCACACCTCTTACGGTTCTTAACCATTTTTACTACAAGATTGAAGCTAGTCTTAATAAGGACGTTACTGTTGGTGCAGAAAGTGTTCAACTAGAAGTAAATGTTTATCGTTACAGCAAGGGAGGAACCTTGTTGGGAAACGGAGCTTTTTTCACTCTTAATCAGATTTTCAAACAATATTAAATAAAATTTTTAATTACGCAGACTAACTCCTGAGCTGAAATCTAGTTGACTATGACTAGCGCTAGGATCACTAGCAGCACTACTGGCTAGAGTGAAACTGATTTCAACATATCTGGCTCCAGAATCAATATTGTGGCAAGTAAATTCTAGATCTCTGAGCTGGTTGCTACCGGTACCAGGACTACTGCTTAAAAAATAAGTATTAGCATCAGAAACTAAAGCTATTTTGTCATCTATATTACTAAAGGTACTAGTTACCTCATCTGCGTTAGTGAATTCTAAGGTAGAACTGGGACTACCATCGCAAGTAGAAGTAATGCTCTTAGCATTACGCAGTTCCTCAATCATTTTTTGCATGGCTGAGCTACCATTTTCTCTAATACTTTGACTGAGGCGAGCTTTTCCGGCGGAAACAATGAAGCTAATAAACAAGCTAGTCATACCCATCATTACTAAAACAGTGAGGCTGGCAGTCACTAAAAGCTCAATTAGGGTAAAAGCGCTTAGTTGTTGAAACTGCTTGTTAGAACTCATTATGCTGGTTTCTTATTTGCTTAATAAGAGATTAGTTGTCAAAACTTCGAGGAGCAATTTCTCGCCAATTAATAATACTAACCTTAAGCTCGTCTGGCCAATTAATTAAAAGATCGGGACGATAAAGGAAATTTTCTAGAGCCTGAATATTATTCAGCGCTTTGTAAGCTGCTGTAGCGGAGGTGTCATCATCGGCTCGACGATTAAGTTCTACACCTTCAACACCAATAAAAGTACCAGCAGCAATGAGTTTTCGATCTGGATAATTGGCAATAGCGTTGTCTTGCTCTCGTCCATTAACAATAATTTTTTGATTACTAAAGAAAACTCCCTCTAGATGGGCATTAATAAAGTTAACTGTTGGATTATTGAGGGTAGCTGGGTTAAGAGTGGTGCCGACATTAGAGCGAATGATAATGTCTCCGGTAGTAAAAAATGCCAAGAAGCCGCCAGCATTAGTGCTGGTTTTTCTAGCGACACTGATAATTTTATCGCCACTAGCACCAGTGTTATTAATGGTAAGGGTGCCATTGACAAAAACTACAGCATTTTCTTCATGGTTAAGCGCAAAGTTTTTGCTCTGATCGATAGTTAAATTGCCACTAATTTCGAAAAAATTTGTTTGCGAACTTGTTAGCCAATTATTAGCGCGCCAGCTAGCCAAATCAGTTTGAGCTGGAGTTTGGCTGTGAATGGTTTGGCCAGTGCTAACTGCTAACTTTTTGAAGTAATCAAAACTTAAAGCATGTGCGTTAAAGCCAAGAACAAAAGCGTCTTGATTTAAACTACTGCTTCGTTGACCAGTTAGATGAATATTATTGAGGTAGCTTCCATAGCTTCGATGAGTTTGGATTGAGTTAACGCTGGTAGAGCTTAAGAGCGGAAAACCACTAGACAAATTATTGCCAGCGGGCTGGGGAACGAAAACACCAGCTTGACAAGCAGGTGAAGAACAAACGTGGTTAGGTACTATTGATTTTAGTGAATCTCCAGAAAAAATACTGGTGCCAAAGATTTGAAACCAAGCCTCTGAATAATTATCAAAATAAAAATTGCGAGTTAGAGTATTTCCTGAAGGCACTTGCAAAGCATAGCTGCAGCCAACTGGACAGGCACAGGAAAATTCGCCGTTTTGAGCATTAGCAGTGACAGTTAAAGGATCTCCAGTAAAGACATTATCTACCGGAAAGGTATAACTGTGAGTAGGAATTAAACCATAATTCCAACTAGGTTCACTTCTCAGTTTTGATTGTAAGAAAACTCCATCACCATAATTAGTGGCACTAGTGTGACTACAACTATTACTGGCAGCATTGTATATAGCACTACTTGATTGGTAGAAATTAACAGTTACTTGAATTTGTCTACCACCGGTAGGCACTGGTGTCGGTGGAGGTGTGGGAGTTGGGCTTGGTCCTCCTGAAGTTGGACCTGGACCATCAGTTGGTTCAGGATCAGAGGTGAAACACCAGAGTGTTCTTTTTCCTTCTATTTTTGTGCAAGTTGGAGCAACTGGATTGCATATAGTAGTAGAACAAGTACCAGTATATGCTCCATTCGAGCAAGATCCTCCTGGATTGGTGCAAGGGCCGCCCACTGAGCAAAGGCAAACGTTATAACCAGGATTAAAAGTACAACCCACAGTAACAGTTGTAGTTTGACAATTACAATCAGCATCTGCAACACTAGGTCCGGGACAAGTACAACCTCTTTCTCCAGTTGGATACCACCCACAATATGATGGTGGATCACCAAATGGCAGACAACCAAGCGCTTGCAGCCCCCCAGTATACCCACTTGCACAAATATTTGCTTTTGCTTGTTTGATGGGTAAAGCACTCAAACAAACAAAAAGTAAAAAACAGATAAAAACAAACGATCTAATTATTCTAGAGATTTTTGTATGATTGTCACTGGGCAAGTTTTCTTTCTGCATAATAATAAAAAAGATATTCATCTAGATTTTTGTTCCATTGCCTAGTTTGAATAAAATTATCGATAGCTTCACTATTTTGGTGTTGGTCAGCTAGTTGTTGCAAAAAGCGCTCGCTATCATATTCTGGTTTAGGGATATATTCTCCCTCAATTCGATAGTGAGGCTCGTGGTAGTTTTGATATGGTATTTTTTGAGCAAAGAGAATTTTAACTACGATAGAATCATATGTAATCGCTGAGCTTAATTCTTCAGGTGGACGAGCAAAAGCAAATTGGGAAAAAGACTGAACTGCAAGTTCTTTATCCATATTGGTGAAAATTGGTACGAATTGATATGTTGTAATGGTATACCATCTTTGTTCAGAAATATCCTCAATAACAATTGGGATGTCAACACTAGAAAGTCGATTATCATCATAAATTTGATTATCATCATAGAACCAACAAGGGGCAGCTGCCTGAATAATAAAATTACCAAAAACTTTATTAGGATAGTTAATCTCTTCCATAAAGATTTGACAGTTTAGTTCATGGCCGTAATCACCAAGATTAGAGATCACAGCGTTATCATTTGTTTGGTCATTAATAGTTTCTTGATATTTTTCGAGAGTTGTCAGCTGAGTCGGTTTGGGTTTTCTTGATTTAAATAAATAAAATAGAGTAAAAACAACCATAATAATTACAGCTATAACTATAATGATAAGAACATTTTTCTTTTGGAGAAATTTTTTTGGCCAAAAATCATTATTTGGCGTGGTTGATGAACTTTCTTCGTTTAGCATTTTTGGTGTCAATCTATGCTACTATAGCAAAAATTCTTTTGCAATAAAATGAGCAATAGAAATCTTTAATTATCTATTCTTAAGGGAATAAAGAAATTAATTGGCAGGTCGGGTTCATTTAACTTGAGTAAAGTAGGATCAAGAGTTTGATGAAAATTTTCAATTTGTTCTTGAGTATATATGTCTTTGATTAAGTCTCTCCAAAAATTAATGTTGGGTTCGATATTAATTTGATAAAAATCACTATTTATATCTCCAACAGGAATAGCGCCTATGGCCATCCAAGCTGCTGCATTAGTACAGGTTCGATTCCCAGATTCTGAAAAGCACATCTTTTCTTCTTGTAGTGGAGCAAAATCATTTTCGCTCCAAGGTCCTGTATAAATTTTTTTAAAAATGTCTTTAGTTTCAGATTCTGATTGTGACCAATCAATTATAAAAGGATTAATAAATTGCCAGGACATATAGTTTTCAGTATCAAAAACTACTAACGGTATGCTGACATGATGTCCTGTATTGTCTTCTTCTTGAAACCAAGCGTCAGCCCATGCCTGAACATAATATCGACCATTCAACATAGTAAAAGGTTCGTTGTAGTGAACATCTTGAGTTCTAATTTTAATATTAGTTGCTATTGTGCGATATCCTCCTCCCCAGTCAATAAAAGCAAACTCACCCCTGTTAAATTGTTCACTAGGATCAAACACTAAATCACTCGGAAATTCTGGTGTTGCTGGCGTGGCAGTTGCTTCTGGTGTGGCAGTTGACTCTGGCGTAGCTGTATTCTCTTCTGTGGGGGTAGGTGTAAGTGGCTTAGTAACCAGTTCCAAGATCTCTTCATTAGTGAGAGTGCTTTCTGGACTATCAACAGTTTGAGTGACGGCTGGTCTAGTTTCTTGAGCTTGTCCCTCTGGGGTACAAGCAGCTAAGACGGCACCTAAAATTATGGTAGTGCCTAATTTAAGAAATTCTCTTCTACCAAATTCTTTTCCAGCCATATTAATCCTTTTTTAGTTTTTTGAAACTGATTTAATTATATCATAAACCCTCAGCTCTCCCCTTGCCTTTTAGCTCTTTTGCCCTTAGAATAAAGCCCTCATTTAGGATAAAATACGTAAAACAAATAAAAAGGAAACTCATGGGAGCCGTACCAAAGAATAAAATTACTAGAGTTGAACAGGGTAAGCGTCGAGCTGGTAACAAACCTAGTCTCAAAAAAGATGCTAAACGCGCTACTACCCCAGCCCACAAACAGGGTTTGGTAGCTAGTATTTTCAAAAAAATAGGTTTAAACTAATTTTTTTAGCCCTAGTCTTGACTGAAAAGAGATCATTTTTCCCTCTTGCAAGTTTGGCTTTTTTCCCCTAATCTACTGCTATGGATAAACGTCACAGTCGGCGCCTTGAGCGCATGCAAATCTTATTTGCTAGGACTTTTTTAAAGCCCATGGAGCCAGAAATGGAACCAATGATTTTGCCGATGCCTGAGCGTTTGTGGTTTGAAGAATTAGTTAAAGAATTGCCAGACATTGATAAAGAGTTGGCTATTTATGCTTCAGAGAGACCACTAACAGACATTAACAAGGTGGATTTAGCAATTTTGCGGCTCATTGTTTTTGAAGGTCGCAGTCAAGATACTCCCAAGAAAGTTTTGGTTGATGAGGCAATTGAATTAGCTAAAGAGTTTGGCACAGAAAACTCACCCAAGTTTATTAATGGAGTGTTGGGAAAAATCTTGTTTAAGAAAAAAGCAGCTAGTAAGAAGAAGAAATGAATCTTAATATACAATTTTTTTCTCAAGTACAAGATCTTTTAGAAACAGTGACTGTCAATAGTCGTCAAGAAATTATTCCCGAAGCTAATTTAGAAGAAGACTTAGGCTTAAGTTTGGAAGAAGATTTACCAAGACTAGTAACAACAATCAACCGTCATTTTGAGATTGATCTAGATTCAGAAACAGTGATTAAAGAACTAACGGAAGCTGGAGCTACGGTTGCTGAATTAGCTAAACTTATTCACGATGAATACGAATTGGGTTAGAATAGATAAGTGATGCTACCGACATTTAAGAATCAAGATTTATTAATAACTGCTCTCACCCACCGCAGTGCGCTCAATGAAAAAGAACAATCTGGTACTACTGCCAGTGAATCTAATGAGCGACTTGAATTTTTAGGTGATGCAGTGCTGGAGTTAGCTAGTACTATTTTTCTTTATCGCGAACGACCCAGTGATCCAGAAGGAATGTTAACTACTTATCGCAGTGCCCTAGTGCGCACAGAAACCTTGGCAAGATTAGCTAAGGAATTAGGTTTAGACCAGCGCATGTATCTGAGTAAAGGTGAGGAGGCTGGTGGTGGACGGGACAATCCAGGTTTATTGGCTGATTTAGTAGAAGCGGTGATCGGTGCCTTGTATTTGGATCAAGGTTTTGTTGTGGTTCAATCTTTTCTAGAAAAAGTTTTATTTCCCAAATTTAGCGAAATTTTAGCCAGCAAAGCTTATCGTGATCAAAAAAGTGCTTTGCAAGAATTAGTCCAAGCTCGTTCTTTACCCACACCCGTTTATCGGGTGGTTAAAGAAGAGGGTCCGGATCATGATAAGTTGTTTACCGTTGAGGTTTTAATAGGCGATGAAGTTTGGGGTTTTGGCAGAGGTCAGAGCAAGCAGCGCGCTCAACAAGCCAGTGCTAGCATGGCTTTAAAAAAAATTATTAAAAATGAGGAATAATAAAAACAGGAAAATTGATTAAATTTAAACTTGCCCTTGAGATATTGGTCTTTTTCTTGTAGAATTCTCCGATATGTTGAAAATTAAATTAGCTCGATTTGGAAAAAGAAATCAAGCCCACTA
>CAYMSV010000001.1:95726-168481 GCA_964393205.1 uncultured Pseudomonadales bacterium
CCGATATGTTGAAAATTAAATTAGCTCGATTTGGAAAAAGAAATCAAGCCCACTACCGAATAGTAGTTAATGAGGCTCGTGATCGCCGAGATGGTAAATATGTAGCTCTAGTTGGCCACTATTCACCAAGCTACCAACCCAAAGTTTTGGAAATTGATGTCAAAGCTTATGATGAGTGGATTGCTAAAGGAGCTCAAGCGACTGATACAGTAGCCGCTCTTTACAAGCGTTTTAAATCTGGTAAACCTTTTCCTGAAAAGAAAGCTAGATTGTCCAAAAAAGCTAAAGCTAAGCTAGAAGCTGCTAAGGAAGAAAAGAAAAAACCCGCAGAAGAAAAACTGGTTAAGGTTGAAGAAAAATCAGCTAAAGTTGAGGAAAAGCCTGTTAAGGAAGAAGTAGCTAAAACTGAGGAAAAACCAGCTAAAAAAACTGAAGCTTAATAATTAATAAAAATAAAGAGCAAAATGAAAAGTTTATTAGAATTTGTTTTATTGCGTTTAATTAAATTTCCTGAGGATCTTAAGATTGATGAAATCGAAGAATTTGGCTATCACAAATATCTAATTGATTTAAATGAAGAAGACTATGGTCGAGTGATTGGCAAAGGTGGTAAAGTTATTCGAGCCATTCGTAAATTGGCCCAAACTCGTGCTATCAAAGAGCAAATTCGAGTCCGAGTTGATTTGGTTGAGGATAAAAATTAATTACTAACTTCTTCTTCGATCAGTTTTCCGTCTTCATCAAAAGTTTGCCACTCTACATCTTCCGCTTCAGTTTGACTAGCTTCCAGTTGCGCCTCTAATTCTTCAATAGTCATGCCTTGGAGTCCAAATAAATTACCACGATCGTTTTTAACTACCTCCTCTTGAATAGGTAGATTACTAGGAATTAATTTTTTAATTTCTTCCAAAATTATTAATTGATCATTAGCGATTGGTGGTAAAGGCTCGGTAATAGTGACAGTAATAGGTTGAGTGAAATAAAAGGTTTTTAGGGTTAGGTTGGCAGTAGTTTCGACAGAGCCAAGTTCATTGATGTCTCTATTTAAAGAAATACTAGTAATAGTGCTAATAGGAGTCACCTGTTCAATAAGTGTCATGAAATTTTGCACGTTATTTAAAGTTCCAGAAACAGCAAATTCTAGTTCTAGTTCATCGTAGTTTTTTTGTTTTCTGGATTTAGTTAGAAGTGTGCTGTCGGTAGCAATTTCACCTGGAGAGAGAGAAAAATTTTCAATTAAAGTTTCAGTTTGAACTGAAACGCTGTTGAGATTATCAAGCAATTCTAAAAGAGGTTTGTGTGATGGTAAAACCTCATCTATCTCATTCATTTTTCTAAATTCACTATCAAAAGCCATGCTTTCTAACTCATCAGCTTTAATTTGAAATTTTTCTAATTCTAGATTGGTTGCCGCCAACTCAGCAAAAACTGCTTTAATGGGGCTAATTTGACGCAAAACGACCATAGTCAAAATTATAAAAGATAGGACAAAAAATAAGATTGCCAACACTAGTTCTTTGCGAGTGTTCCAAATCAGCTTGAAGTTAAATTCTTGTGTATTAACTGACATTTAATTGTTTGCTTCTTCGATTAACTTATTTTCTAATTCTTCCTCATTCATTAAATTCTCGTCATTATTTAGCAGACCCAAATCTTCAACAGTTTTGAGTTGAATTTTTAAACTCAGTTCATAATTTCCCTGATCTTCTCTTTTTAGAGCAGTTTTTTCAATGTTTTTGTAGACATCTTTGACTAAGGATGAATCAATAATTGCCATGCTATCTTCTAGTGGGAAAACATTGCTGTGATTTAATTGGAGGATTAAGCCACCACTATTTTCGTTATAAGCCATACCAGTAATAGTTGCTGCATCAGACATTAAATCAGCAAAGTAATTCATAGCCTCCTGTTTATCACTACGAGCGGAATAAATTTCACCAACAACTTGAAGTTTGTTAACAAAAATTAAATAAGATAGTTCTATTTGTTCCTGATCTAGAATGGTTTTTTTTAATTTAGAGATTGTTTCTACCTTGTTTTTTATCCTTAAATTTACAAATAATCTTAGTCCTACAACAAGCATCAGTAAAAAAACTATCGCTGACAAAACAATAGTAGCTATTTTAAATAGCTTTTTGTCTTGTTGCTTTTCTTTTTGCTTATGTCTAGTTTGACTAGACAAAAAATTAATTTCGATCATGATAATTTTCGCATTACCAAACCCATGCAAACCGTATATTGAAGATGTTTGTTTTCTGGAATTTGTCCTTTAGCTTTAGCAAAAGGAGCCATTAACAAAATTTCCACATTACTGAGTTGTTGTGATAAATATTGACTAAAACCAATCATCTCTGCTGGCCCACCAGAGAGGACCACCCTCTTAATAGTTTGACCAGGATGGAGTTGGCTAAAATACCGAAGTGCTTTTTGGATTTCTATTGCTACGTTTTTAACCATGGGTAAGATTAATTGAACCAATTTTCCCTCTAATTGTTCTGGGTTTAAACCATAAGTAATTTTGTAAGCTTCTGCTTGCTGTAAGTCTAGGCCAAAAGTTTGAGCAATGGCATTAGTGATAAGTTGAGAACCATTTTTACTGCTAAAAACAAAGTCGAACATGCCATTGGCCACTACAGCCAAGTCAAGGTTATTAGCTCCTAGATGAACAATGAGGGTTTCTGGATCGTCACTTTGTAGATCTAGTGCTCTAATAACAGAAAACATTTGAGTTTCTATAACTGTAGGTTCAATGCCAAAACCAAGAAAAATACTATTAAGTTTTTCAATAAATGATTTTCGAGAAGCGACCAGCAAGACTCTCATTTTATTTTCAGGAGTTTTCTTTTCTGGACGAAATAAAACTTGATATTCAAGTAATAAGTCTTCTTTGGGAATGGGAATGTATTGCTCTGCTTGCCAGCCAATTGCACTGGCCAATTCTGCATCAGTTAAAACTGGAATCTCAATAACCTTATTAGCAATGACTGACTCTGGCAGACTGAGGCGAACGTCACTAGCATCTAGCTTATAGTCATTGATTAGATTGGCAATCATTTCGCTAAATTGGGCAGATTCTTGATCGCTTTGGGGAATCACTAAATTAGTAACATTAGGCACATCAACAGCCTGGATAATATTAATTTCTTTACCGTTTTTAGCTGAGATAGCTTTGATGCTGTGAGTACCAATATCTAGGGCAGTAATTGACATAGTTGTTGTTCTTTATTTTACGATGGTGTCTCCACTAAATAAGGCGAAGGTCATAAAACTGGGAGCACTAGGCAAACTTTTATTAGCTTCGATTGTTTTATTACTAATTTCACTTTCACTTTTTGCTAAAGACTCAATCTTATATTGACCAGCACTAATTAGATTAGCAGTGGCGTTGATTTGTACATCTGTACCTGATCCTATGGTTTGCACATATAAAGTGGCGTCATTATTGTTATTGCTATCAATTGTCAAATTATAAGCGTATTGAAATGGTGAGTCAGCACTACTAGGATTGATAAAATTTTGGTTAGTGTTGTAGAGGCAGTCACTAGCTCCAACTAAATAATAGTGATTCTGATATTCAGCGCCGCTTAAATGATTAAGGGTTAGTAATACGGCTGTTTTGTAACTAGAATTACAAGTATTTTTAGACCAATTAATTTTAATAGTGCCGGTTGTGTTAGCAACATCAATTTGTAAATTTTCACCTTGATTGAGATAACCCTCATAACCTTGATCGGTGCTAATGGATACTTGATTAAAATCACTGCTAGAAATATCGCCAGTAGGTAAATCTGTTATCTGACCAGCCTCATATTGATAAATTTGATTGAGAGCTTCGTCAACGCCAGTTTCAGCAGTGTTAAAAACCCTGGTAGCGTCACTTTGATCGACAACCAATTTATTTTCCTGAACGACACGATTAGCCACTGACAAACCAAAGATTAAAACAATAGCGGTAATTAACATCACTACCACTCCAATTTGACCGCTGATCTGGCGGTAAGAAATTTTAGGCATATATTTAATCATAAAGTAAAAAAGAAAGAAGAACAAGCGGTTTTAACCGTTAATTATTGTTAACTGTTTCTAAAAACTCTCGTTTGTCAAAGTAGGGAGTGAGAAGTGATTGATAATTTTCATCACCATCACTAATTTTCTTGGCTTGTTCAATAATTTTTAAGTTTGCCCAAGAAGCAAACTGTAATTTATCAAAACCGCTTTGAATATTACCAAAAATATCACCAGCACCTCTTTGTTTAAGATCTAATTGAGCCAATTTAAAACCATCTTTTTCTTGGCAAAAAATTTTTAATCTTTTTTGGCTAGAACTATTTTTTTCTTGGGTAGTAAATAATAGACAAAAACTTTCTTGACCGACTCGTCCCACTCTACCCCGCAATTGATGAAGGCTAGCTAAGCCAAAGCGCTCTGCGGCTTGAATTAAAATAATGTCGGCATTGGGTAAATCGACACCAACCTCGACCATAGGTGTGCTGATTAAAATTTGTATTTGCTTATCATAGAGTTGCTGAATAATTTCTGATTGCTCTTTTTTCTTCAAGCTAGAATGGAGGCTGGCTAGTTTTAGCTGTTTAGTTTTTGGGATATTGTTTTTTTGATAATAGTTAGCTAGTAATTCTGACAAATTTTCTAAGCTATCTTTAACCGCAGCGACATTTTCTAGGGCGCCGTGTTGTGAGGGATCAATAAAGGGACAAATGACTAGGGCTTGTCGATTATTTGATTCTAATAATTTTTTAGCTAACCACTCAGCAGCTTTTGTTTCTTTATGTTTGGGCACCAGCCAGGTTTTAGCAATTTTTCTATTGGCAGGCATTTCATCCAAAATACTAGTTTTTAGATGGGCAAAAATACTCAACATTAGGCTGCGAGGAATAGGAGTGGCAGTCATACTTAACAGGTGAGCTCCCAAGCTTTGACGCTGTTTAGTGCCAAAGCGATGTTGCTCGTCATAAATAATTAAAGCTGGCTGAATTTTTTCAAGTTTATTGATTAAAGCGTGAGTACCGACATAGAGAGTTTGTTCACTTAATTTAAAATTTTTGCTAGTTTGAGCAGTGATTAAAATTATTTTTTGTTGAGGTAGCAGTTTTTTTAAGCTTTGATAATGTTGCTGAGCTAGAATTTGCGTGGGAGCAACTAGAGCAACATTGTGGCCAGCCAAACAAGCATGCCAAGCCGCTATGGCAGCCACTACTGTTTTACCACTACCAACGTCACCAATAAGCAAGCGATTCATGGCTATGGATTTTTCCATATCACCAGTGATTTCTTTGACAGCTTTTGTTTGAGCTTTGGTCAAAGTAAAAGGTAGAGTTTTGGGAATTAAATTGTCTTTTTTGATGTTGATGCTAGGAGCTAGACTATGTTCTTGCCAAGCCTTTTTTAAGTCTTTGGCTTTGTTGATTAAATAAATGATTTCTTCTAAGGCAAGTTGTTCTCTAGCTTTAATGATCTCTTCAATGGATTGAGGAAAATGGAGGGCTTGGAAAAATTGTTGAGGATTAGTAAAACTTTGCCATCTTTTTTTTGCCAACTGATTTCTTTGAGCGATTTTTTCTTGTTCACTTAGATTATCAATGATCTCTTTTTGCACTCGCCTTAAATTACCTTGTTTAAAATTAGCAACTTTGCTGTAAATTGGTACTAAGCGAGCGGTATGAGGGCTATCTGAGCCGAGTGGTTCTAGATTAGCTTGAACCAAGCTATTATTTTTTAATTGACCAGAAGCATAATATTGTTGCCCTGTTTTTAATTTATTTTTGATGAATTTGTTATTAAACCAGATGGCTGGTAATTCACCACTGTCATCAAAAAGTGTGGCTCTAGAAATTAATAGTCGACCCTTATAGTATTGACGATAGTCTTTGACTTGAACAATTAGGGTAAAAAATTCTTGTTTAGATTGGTAATTATTTTTTTTCTTTTCAGTATTTGTTGAACTTTGGCTTTCAGGAATTAAGCTGGAGTTGTTGAAGCGTTGCAATTGAGCAATTGATAGAATTGTTGAGCGATCTTCATAGCGCAGGGGTAAATTGAGTAATAAGTCCAAAATTGAATGAATGCTTCTTTTAGCTAAGGCTGCTGTCCAACTATCCCCGATGCCGCGAACTGTGCTAAGAGCTTGTTGAAGTTGGTACATAGTTTAAACGCTTTTTGTAGTCATTAAATAAAGACAAAAAGCAGACTAGCCAGGCTACTAAAAACCATAATGACAATTGCAAAAATCACAAAAAAGCGAATAAGTTTTTCTCGTTTACGACGACTGAGTGACATAATTTTTATTTAATTTTTAATTGATAAAATCGGTGTTTGCCAATTTTTAATTTACTGTTGTTACTTAAGGTTAACAATTCTTGCCAATTTTTGACGACTTTTTGTTCAGGTAAGAGTTTGACTGCCCCTTGTTCTAAAAGACGGCCAAGTTCGCTGTTACTAAAAATATTATTGTTTGAAGTTTTTTTACCATCAGCTTCATGAATTTCTAAGATTAAATCAGCAAAATGTTCAGTTTCAGGCACAGCCTTATTTTGAATGCTTTGTTGAAAATGCTCACTAGCTTGCTGAGCAGCTTCTTGGCCATGTAAATCTTTAGTGATTTCTAGTGCCAGTTCTTTTTTAAATTGCATGGGATTATCACCAGCAACTAAAGCTTGTTTAATTTCCTCAATTTTTGCTAAATCAATCCTAGTTAAGACTTCAAAATATTTAACAATTAACTCATCGCTAATACTCATGATTTTGCCATAGACATCCACGGCTTCGTCTTCTAGAGCAATATAATTTTTGTAAGATTTGCTCATTTTGCGCCCATCAGTTCCCTCAATCAAAGGAACAGTTAAGACCCATTTCTCCTTTTGATGATAGATGTTTTGCAAGTGTCTACCCATCATCATGTTAAAGGTTTGATCATTACCACCAATCTCTAAATCAACATCCATGGCCACCGAATCGTAACCTTGAATTAGTGGATAGATGATTTCGTGTCCATGAATAGGTAAACCCTTTGCCATCCGATCCTGAAACATATCTCTCTCTAGCAGTTGTTGAACGGTGGTTTTAGCCATTAACTTTAACATTTCACTGTAGCTCAACTTATCTAGCCAATCGGCATTGTAGCGAACTTCAATGATAGAAAAATCTAAAATTTTACTAGCTTGTCTTTGCCAGTTAGCAAAGTTAGCATTAATTTCTTCATCAGTTAGTACTGGTCGGCTTTCGTCGCGACCGGTTGGATCACCAATTTTAACTGTACCGTTGCCAACCAGTAAAATGACTTTGTGTCCCAGTTGAGCGAAGTCTTGCAATTTGCGCAGAGGAACACTGTGTCCTAGATGTAATTCATTGCCAGTGGGATCGATGCCCAGATAAAGAGTAATTGATCTTTCACTCATGATTTTAGCCAAAGTTTCTTTTTTTGGTAAAACGTTTTCTACGCCACGAGTAAGGACTTTATCAATATCTTGGGGGCTAGTGTTTAGAGTAGTTGACATAAGATTGTTTTATTGTAGCATGATGACAAGTTTGGTAGAATGACGGCATGCAAGAACTGCCTCAGCAGCCAGTAATCATCAGAGAAATTAATCCAAAAAAGAAAATTTCATTGTGGAGACGTTTACAATGGTTATTAAGAAGAACTAAGGTTAAATTAAGTATTTTTTGGGAGAAAATATTGTGTTCGATTATGCCAAAAAAATATCGATCTCGTCGGCGACAATTAAGTCCTAGTGAAAAGAAGCTCAGAAGAATTAAAAACTGGCGGATTTTGGCTTTGGTTTTTTGCGGCCTGGTGGTTTTTGGCATCATTAGTTTTTTAATAATGTTTGCTTGGTTTTCTAGAGATTTACCAAAACCTGGACAAGTGATTAGAAGAGAAGGTTTTAGTAGTAAAATTTATGATCGCGAAGGTGAATTGTTATACGATCTCTTTCAAGAGGAGCGTCGCCAACCCAGTAAAATTGAAGACATCCCAGAAGTACTTAAAAATGCGACCATAGCTATTGAAGATAGAGATTTTTATAAGCATCGTGGTTTTGATTTTTTAACTATTGTTCGTATTCCTTATAACTTTATTTTTAGAGGTCGTGTGGTGGGTGGCTCTACCCTCACCCAACAATTAGTTAAAAATGCGCTACTGACTAATGAGCGAACAATTATTCGTAAATTTAAAGAATTGGTTTTATCTATTCAGATTGAGCGCAGATTTAGCAAAGATGAGATCTTGACAATGTACCTGAATGAAGCTCCATATGGAGGTAATCTCTGGGGAGTGGCAACGGCAGTTGAAGCCTATTTTAATAAACCGATGAGTGAATTAACTATTTTGGAAAGTGCTTTTTTGGCTGGTTTACCTCAACGCCCCAGTGTCTATTCTCCTTATTCAACTCGTTTGGATGAAGATGGCGAGCCTTATTGGAAAATGCGCACCAGAGCGGTGTTGAAGGCGATGAAAGACAATAAGCATATTTCCGATGAGCAATATGAAGAGGCTTTAACTGGATTAGAAGACTTAAGTTTTGAGCGAGTGATGTCAGAAATTAAAGCCCCACACTTTGTTTTTTATGTACAAAGAGAACTTGAAGAAATGTTTGGTGAGGAATTGTTGATGCGAGGAGGTTTAAATGTTACTACTACCCTGGATTGGCAGTTACAAGAATTAGCACAGACAGTTGTTAGTGAGGAGGTCGAAGCAGTCACTAGATATGAAATTAGCAATGGAGCGGCATTAGCTCTGAATCCTAAAACTGGAGAAATATTAGCGATGGTTGGTAGCAGAGACTACTTTAATGATGATATAGGTGGTCAATTTAATGTGGTAGTAGACGGTCTTAGACAGCCAGGATCAGCGATTAAGCCTATTACTTACTTGGGCATGCTTCAGCGTGGCTTTACACCGGCCACGATGGTTATGGACGTGCCGACTACTTTTGCGAGAAATGAGGCAGAAAAACCCTATACTCCTCGTAATTATGATGGGCAATTTCGTGGACCAGTGAGTTTGCGTCAATCTTTAGGCAGCTCTTTAAATATTCCAGCAGTGAAGTCTTTAGCAACAGTGGGTTTAGAAGACTTTTTAAGCCTAGCTTATGAAATGGGTCTGGAAACCCTTGAACCAAACAAGGCTAATTTACAACGTTTTGGCTTAGCTCTTACTTTGGGTGGTGGTGAAGTATATATGTTAGATTTAGCCGGAGCGTATAGCATTTTTGCTAATGGAGGGCAGAAAATTGAGTCTGTAGCTATTTTGAAAGTAGAAGACAGCGAGGGCAAGGTGCTTTATGAACATAAACAAACTCAGGGCAAGCAAATCATTGATGAAGCAGAAGCATTTTTAATTAATGATATTTTATCTGATAATAACGCTCGGCTTTTAGCTTTTGGCGCTAACTCTCTGTTAAATACGGGACGACCAATTGCTGTCAAAACTGGAACTACTAATGACATGAAAGATAACTGGACTATTGGTTGGAGTAGTGATGTGTTGGTGGCCGCTTGGGTAGGTAATAATGACAATAGTTCGATGAGCTATGTAGCTTCTGGTATTACTGGAGCCTCACCCATTTGGCGAAGAATTATTTTGGGAGCGCTCAATTTTGGTTATTCTGCAGCAGAATGGGAAATGCCTAGTAATGTTGAAAGAGTTGAAGTTGATGCAATTTCTGGCTATCCCAAACATGATGATTTCCCCAGTAAGTTTGACTATGCAATTAAAGGAACACTCCCAGCTCTCCCCGACCCCATCCATCGTTTAGTTGAAGTTTGTAAAGGAGAAAATGATAAGTTGGCTACTGAAGCAAAAATTGCTGCGGGAGATTATGATAGGCGCGAGTTTATCTATGCTTTAGAAGAAGATCCATTCAGTGAGGATGGAGTGAATAGATGGCAGATTGGTATAAATGCTTGGATAGAGGCACAGGATGATTCTCGTTATCGAGTACCGAATGATTATTGTGGTGATTTTGGAGATGTTAGTGTCAGGTTAAGAAAACCCAATGATAAACAAAATTTTAAAGATGAGGAGATTGAAGTTGAGATTAGGGCTGGTAGCGATGATGGCATTGAAAAGCTAGAACTTTATGTGGATGGTGAGCTTTTGGAAACCATTGAGGGTCGTAGCGAATATAGGGGAAAAATTAAATTAAAGACAGGTAAGCACGAGCTTTATGCAAAAGCCTATGCTAAAAGTGGTGAAACTAAAACTAGTGGTAAAGTCAGAATTGGTGTAGGAGGAGTTGATTGGGATTATGTAGAGCCAACTCCAACTCCAGAGCCAGTTGCCACCCCAGAACCAACAACAGCAGTTATTGAATTAAGTCCGACTCCTACTCCGGTAACTGAAGAAGATGATTAGTGTGAGACTAGTTAGTCCTGCAACTTGAGTAATTAGGTAGTGGTCCAGACTAGCGATAGGTATTAAAAGTAAGATTTTTGACCAGGTCAGCTTTGTTCTTAATTTCCAAATGATAAGTAGTAGTAAGCCAGAAGTGATGATTCCACCCTCACTGAGAATTAATAGACCCAAATGATGAACTGGTTGAACAAAACGCACCACTTCTCGGTTTTGACTATAGTTTTCAAGTTCTCTAACAAAGTTATTTAAACCAATTCCAAAAACTGGCTGATCGGCGAACATTTGCCAAGCTGCTTCATTAAGTATTTCCCTTCGCGATACAGATAGGTGGTTTTTTTTAAGATTACTATCTAAGTGTTGAATAATAAAAGGGCTAAGAAGAAAGAATAAAATAAGTAAAAAGTTTAATAATTTTTGCCAAGATAAAATTGATTTTTTTAATTGTTTGTTTTTTATTTTCAATTTTTCAAAAAATAAATAAATTAAAAATATTAAAAAAGTTAATAAAGCGGAAAAAGATTGAGTTAAAACAATAATGATAAAGCTGTTAAATAAAAGCAGGCTTTTAATGCTTTTTTTTAATTGAGTATTTCCAAATAAGATGATGTTAAAAATTACAACTAAACCAGCCAAAATATTCGGATGAGCAGTGCTCCCATAAGGTAGTATTTTTTCAGCTTTTAGGAATTGTCCTCGACTAATATTTGCAAATTGTTGTAAGTTGCTCTCACCAAAAAAATGATAAGGAGCGAAAGATTGTTGGTTGAAAAATTGATAATAAGCTAAAAAACTCTGCCAAACAACAGAGACCAAAAGAGCTTGATAAAAAGTGCGCAAACGTAGTTTATCTAAGTAAATTGATAGTATAAAAAGTCCGAGCAGGATTAATCGAAAATGAAAAATTAGAGAACTAAGACTAGGATTTAGAAATTGATTAAACAAAATAAGACTGACCATTATTAAGATTGATATATCAATTTTATTTAATTTTATTTTATTTTTTTTGAAAATTTTTCTATTTTTTTCTTGAAAGAAAAAAATAGCCACACTGCTTAATAATAAACAATCAAACAGATAAATTTTAGGTATTAAATAATCGAGCAATAAACCTCTAACATAAGCTGTTTCTAAAGCTATTTTTAAAAACAGATTGCTGCTCAAACTAAGGATGGTAACAAAGAGTAGTAGCTGTTCAAATTTCACCCACCAATTGGGCTTGGAATTTTTTTTGGGCCAGGTCCACCACTTTTTGACGAATTGGTTCCACATCTTCTTTGCTTAAATTCTTCTTCGAATCTTGATAAATAATTTGAAAAGTATAATTGTTTTGATAAATACTAAGTAAACTAAATTCCCTAATTTTTTTATTTGTTTTTTCTAGGGCTCTGATAAAGTCTCCAACAGCCACTTGCTCTCTCAGGGTAAAAGTTAATTGTTCGATGATGGCAGCTTGTTGACTAGCTTTTTGATATTGAGGATGAAAATTAGCTACTTTTAATAGATTATTTAATTTAATTTCGATGCCAACTAATTGTTTGTCTAAGAGGTGTAGATAGCCCAAAAAGACTCGTTGTCCCTGATCTTTAATTACGAGTTTAGCACTCTGAGTATAAATTGGATGATTTTTGACCATGATTTCTTCAACCAAAAGCTCAACTTCATTTTTTTTGAGTACAAAAAATTTCTCTAATAATAGCTCAAAAACGCCCTTAACTTGGCGAAAATTATT
This sequence comes from uncultured Pseudomonadales bacterium, assembly GCA_964393205.1. Classification (GTDB taxonomy): domain Bacteria; phylum Patescibacteriota; class Microgenomatia; order UBA1400; family PJMF01; genus JAAZKO01. The sequence goes on from CAYMSV010000001.1 coordinate 107,825, forward strand.
TTGACTAAGCATACTGAGGTAGCTCTCTTGAATAGGTAAATCATTCTTGCGAGGATGATAAAGATTAGCAATTTCAAACAGTTGCCAGTCTTTGTTTTGAGGATGATCTTTAATGATTGATATCAGCGATGGCAAAATTGATCGACGTAAATAAGTATTTTCTTCTTTAAGTGGATTCTGTAGTTTTAAATGTTTAGCTAGAGAATAACCAGACATTAAAGCCTCTTCTTCTCCAACTAGAGAATAACTATAAATTTCTTGCCAAGCTAAATTGGCTAAAAAATTTCTGAGACAATTTTCTAATTTAAAAATATCTTGATTCGGTCGATTTGTAGGAATAGCGCTGCTCATTAATTTACTAGGTAAATTATGATAGCCATAAATCCTAGCAATTTCTTCAATGATATCTGCTGGAATTTTCAAATCTGATCGGTACGTGGGAGCGATGACTTCTAGTTTCTCCTGTTTACTTTGTTTGAGGGTGCTTACTTGGCAATCTAAATCTTCTAAGATATTAATAATTTCTGATTTAGGAATATTTATTCCCAAATATTTATTAATTGTTTCAGTGTTAATGATAACTTTATTTCCCATTTTTTTATCTGGAAAATAATCATAAACTGAGCTGGCCACTTTAATATTAGCTAGTTTTTCTAGTAAGTAGACCGCATAATTTAGAGTTTTTTGAGCTAAATGTGGATCAACTTTTTTTTCATTTAGTTGGGCAGCCATGGTGCGAATGGCATGCGCCATTGAGGCATAACGCACTTTGTGCGGGTCTAGTGATTCTATCCAAAATAAAATATTTTTAGTATTTTGGTCAACACCGGTGTTTAAGGTACCCTTCACTGCGGGCAAATCAATAATTTCACCAGCACTATTTTCGAAAACGATTTCTCCACCCACAGTTTCATGTACTTCTTTGTCTAAGGTAGTGAATTTCTTACCTGGACGCGCTTCCTTAATAATAATTTTGCCACCCATACTCATAATTTTGTCGTAGTCAAAAACATGACAGGGATGACCAAGTTCGTGGGTGACGTAGTTGCTAACATCAACCACTACATCATGAATATTGATGTCTACTGCTTGTAGGCGATTTTGTATATATTGAGGACTACTTTGTTGTTTGAAGTCAGTAAGGACAACGGCCATTACTCTTCTAATATGATCTGTTTCGTAAATGATTTCTGGTAAAGCTAAATTATGTTGGGGATGTTTTTTAATCTCTGGATAGTTTTTTTTGGTGGAGCGAGCGCTAAAACCAGCTCTTTTTAGAATAGTAACTGCTTCACGGGCGATGCCTTCTATTGACATCATGTCTACTCGATTGGTGGTCACTTCGATATCGTAAACAACATCTTTATTTCCATCAGCCAATTTAACTGTAGTGAAACGCTCAACTGAGGGGCCACTGAGAGACAGATATTTTTGAATATCTTTGGGTGTGGCCTTGCTGGAGAGATGTTCGTTTAACCAGCTATGTGGAATTAGTATGTTCATTGTTTTTATTTTCTTAGTATTTTTTAAAATTGTTCTAAAAATTCTTTATTAGCTGAATAAAAAAGTCGAATGTCATCAATATTTAAACCCTGTTTAAGGGTATAGCTTCTTTCTACTCCCCAACCAAAAGCAAAACCTCGGTATTTTTCGCTATCAATGCCGCCTGCTTTTAAAACATTGGGATGAACCATACCTGCCCCACCAACCTCATGCCAACCAGACTTACAAAAACGACAGTTAGTTTTTTTATTATCTTCATTTTTGATGTAGCCGCTGCCACCGCAAATTTGACAACTAAAATCAACCTCAAAAGAAGGTTCGGTAAATTTGAAGTGAAAAGGACGAATACGGCTTTTAGTTTTGGGTCCGAAGAATTCTTTGGCAAAATAATCAATAGTTCCCTTGAGATGCTGAATATTGATGTTCTTATCAACTACTAGTCCCTCAAACTGATGAAACATTTGAGTGTGAGTGTTGTCACTTTGTCGTCTGTAACAGCGACTGATATTGATCATGCGAATAGGCGGTTGCCCTTTTACTCTTTCCATTTCTCTAACTTGACCATTAGAGGTGTGGGTGGTTAAGACCATTTTTCCTAATTGAGAATGAGGAGGAGTGTCGACAAAAAAAGTTTCCCATTCATCTCGTGCGGGATGGTTGGCTGGCATGTTGAGTGCAGCAAAAACATAATGATCCCAGTCAACTTCAGGATAACGACCACGAATGAATCCGATCTTTTCAAAAATTTGACTAATTTCTTCAATAGCCTGTGAAACTGGATGGACATGACCCACTTTTTGTTTGATACCGGGAAGAGTGAGATCAAGGTGTTGTTGAGAATCAGTTTTTGCTTGTTGACGACTTTTAAGTTCTTTTTCTAAGTCTTTTTTTAGTTGATTAAGTATTTGGCCGAATTCTTTTTTTTCTTCATTTTTAAGAATTTTAATTTGACCGGCTAATTGATTAAAAAGCCCCTTTTTTCCAAGATATTTAATATTTAATTTATCAAAATCACTATTATTTTTTTCTTTACTTAATTGAACCAGAAGTTCTTGACTTTGTTTAACTAAATCTTGATATTTAGACATGTTTTTTAAACTTTCTGTATCTGTATTTTAACAGTTTTCATAGAGATTGACCAAACTACTTAAAATTACACAAACCCAGGCGACAAATTTTTGCCAGACGATGGAGTTTGGGGCCACTTTGTTGCAACAACGGATCATATTGTTCTGGCAGTGATAATTTGAGCAATTTAGCCTCAAGTAAGTTAAGAGTTTGTGTGTCTCTTTCGATCTGTTTTAGTGTTGTGTTTTTTTCTTTTTTTGACATATCCAAATTAAAAAACCCCGCTTGGTAGCGGGGTTTTGTTTTTATAATAATTACAAGAACATTACCCCACTCTTCGTTTAAAGAACTTTTGAATAAGAGAATGGTAATGTAGTATGTGTGACGAATTCATGGACAATTATTTATATACCTATTTTTGTGTTTTGACAACAATTTCTTTAAAAGTATCGAAATCACGAATGGCCAATTCACTTAACATTTTACGATTAAGAGCAATTTTGGCGTTTTTTAAATTATTGATAAATCGAGAATAATTAAACTGTTGATTGATTTGTTTTAGTCCGGCATTGATACGGATAATCCAGAGCTTACGCATGTCACGCTTACGCAATTTACGTCCAATATAAGCATATTGTCCAGCATGGAGTGAAGCTTCTTTAGCCCTTTTATATAAACGACTATTAGTTCCACGATAACCCTTGGTTAGTTTAAGGATTTTTTTATGGCGACGACGTCTAATAACGCCTGTTTTTGTTCTTGGCATAATAGCTTTCTAAGAATTTATTTGAGACCTAGCATTCTTTTAATTTTTCGAGCGTAAGGAGCCTTAACTTCGACTGGAATACGATAATTACGAATGGCTTTCTTGCTTTTATTACGGCGCAGATGGCGACGATTTTGAATACGACGCATGACTTTTCCGGTACCAGTAATATGAAAACGGCGAGCGACGCCCTTTCTGGTTTTAACCTTAATTTTTTTCATAATTATCCTTATTTTTTAACTTCTTTGCCCAGGGGGGCGAGTTGAGCTTGAAGCTTTTTACCTAGCAGTCGGGCTTCAACTTCAACTTTTGCAAGATCTTCTGTGTCTTTAAAGATTTTGGCAAAAATTTCATAGCCAGCTTCTTTATAAGCAATTTGTCTTCCTTTAAAGAAGAGAGTGATTTTAACTTTATGTCCCTTATTCAAAAAATCTCGCAATTGTTTGAGTCTGGTTTGATAGTCACCCTCCCCTATGACTGGTGAGAAACGTAATTCTTTAAGATCTTGAACTTTAGACTTTTTTCGGTTATCAGCTTCTTTCTTTTTAAGCTGATACTTGAATTTTGATAATTCAATAATCTTAACGATTGGTGGTTTAGCCTTTTCAGTAATTAAAACTAAATCTTTACCCGCATCCATTGCTTTTTTAAAAGCTTCTCTGGATGACATGACACCCACCATTTCTCCATGTTCTGTTAAAACGCGCACTTCAGGAAAACGAATATTGGTATTCGCTTTCACAAATAAATTGTCTTTTTTATGTTTGTTGTATTTTCTTCTGATCACCTGAGGTTTAGAATTATACTATAAATTAAACAAAAAGCCAGTAAGTAATCTCTGGAAAGATTGCGAACTTTAGCTATTTCTGTAAACTTCAAGGCTATTATAGCATGACTTATTGACTACAAAACAGATTGATTTGTAGGTAGGCATCAAGTATAATTCACAACGTTTAGTGATCGAGCTTGTAGCTCAGTTGGTTAGAGCGCTTCGTTGACATCGAAGAGGTCAGAGGTTCGAGTCCCCTCAAGCTCACTTTTTTATTTATTGATTGGGTTAATTTATGAGCGAAAAAAACGATTTAGTTGTTAAAGAATTGCCTCGCAATTATTATTACAACGGTCATCCAGACACAGTTATTGATCGAGTCGATGCTTTGGCAAAACTAAATGGCAACCCAGAATTAAGTGAAAAAAGAGCTTTAATAATCCGAGAAGTTCTAACTTTTTGTCCTGTTCCCTTTTTAAACGAATTAATAGAGGCGCTAGAAAAACCCAGCGATGAGACTATAAAGCTTTTAATCAATAAAGCCAGTCACGGGGAAATCAATTTAAAAACTAACAATTCTCTAAGTGCAGAGCAAAAAAATCAAATTAGTACTTTAGCCTTCAATCTATTGGTTAAAAAAATAAATAGCTCTAGTGCAGAGAAACTCTTGCCCATTTTATACTTTGTTAAGGAATATATATCAGCTCAAAGAGCAGTAGTGTTAATGTCTGATCGGGAAGTTATGGAAATTGAAAAGGAAATGGGAGAATTACGAAAAAAAATTGATTTGGAGAGAGATAGACTGAGAGAAACTCAACAAGATTTACTTTTACTTTTTGTTAAAAAATTAAACAATTCTAATTTTTAGCCACCCATATTCATACCAAAGTTTTTTTCGCTACCCATAGCATCGTGAACATTTTTGCTATTTTTAAAGCTAAAAGCGCTGCCTCTTCCCTGTTTTCCCTTACCAGCAACCTGTGATTTCCAAGTTGGAGCGCTATGAATTTGTTTACGTAGAAGCATAATCAGTTCGCGTAATTTATGAAAAAAGTTAAAAAAACCAATACCACTGGTGCCGGGATCTACTACTTCTCTAGTAAGTGCTAAATCAATTTCTTTGTCTAAATTTTTAACGTCTTGAGCCAACAATTTTAATTCTTCTCTAGTAGCTTTTAATTCTTCTAGATTTTTTTCAGCTTGAGCAGAAAAAATTTCATGAGTTTCAACAGGATTAACACGATCGTGGAATTTTTGACGTAAAGCTTCTTTCTTTTGTTGAGCAAGTAACTCTGCTTGTTTTTTTAGGGAAAGATGTTCATTTTCTTGAGGAGAAAATTCTCCACCAGCTTGACTTAAAGCTTGGGCAAAAGGATTTAATTGTTGTTTTTTATCTTGCTTAGCGTTTGCCGCAGGCGAACTACCCGGATTTTTTTCGCTCTCCAGAAGAGCTCTAGCGAGAGATTGATTTCGCTGAGCCATTGTTTTGCTGCCAGCGGACTTGGTATTATTTTGATTCAAGTTATTCATGATTGTAGCGTGATTAAAAAAAAAGGACAAGAAATATTAATTTTTAATCAATTTTGGAGTATATATTATAAGATCAAAGTAGCACAAAGTCAAATTTTACCTCTGGAAAAGTGTTAATAAAGAACTTATTAATTCTTTAATAAACTTTCAATTGTTTGTCGGCGCAGTAATTGAGCCTTGAAACTACTGAGATACTGTTCATGATTGCTGATTTGTTCTCGGAGCTTTTCATCTTCAATGGAATCTAAGGCTTTTTTGAGAGCACTATCCTCCACTTTTATTTTTCGATCTTTAGCGATGGCTGCTAAGATAAAATCAATTTGTAGGCGGTTGAGCACGGTTCCAGCCAATTCATTACTTAACTCTTCAAGACTAATCTGTCTTTTTTTCAAGTAATCTTCAATAGAAATTTTATAGGAACTTAATTGTTCTTTGAGCTTTTCAAATTCAGCTTGAGTTTCACGACGCAGTAGCAACTCACCAATGCTTGGACGGATGTTAACTACCAATTCTCGTAAAATATGTTGATAATAGATTTCTTTTTCTTGATCAGGAGATAGTTTTTGAGCTTGAGGCTTTTGCTCTTTATCTTTGTTTTGAGTTTTTGTAGCCTTTTTTGTAGTTTCTTTTTTGCTTTTATCGTTTTGTTCTTTGATAAATTTAGCAGCGGCTTTTCTGCCAGTAGCTAGATATTTTTCGTAGTCTTTTAGATCGATTTTAGGAGCTTCACAAAAATGAGCTTCTAGAACCCAATCTTCGCCTTTTTTGATCGATACTAAGTGATATTCAGGAGCAGTGACAGGTTGTTTTTTGGTAGTTTCAAGGGCTGCTATATATTTTTTTGGTAAAAGATCACGTAGAACTGTTTCTGCAATTTTTTCTAAGGAAACTTGTTTTTCGACAATATCTAAAGGTACTTTTCCTTGGCGAAAACCCTCAATTTTCACACTTTTTGCCAAATTAGCTATAGCTGAACGATAGGGTTTTTCTAGTTCTGACCAAGGAATGCTGATGCGTAGGCTATCATTGCTAGCAATTAGTGATTTTTTTTCTTGTTTTTGTGTAGTCTTTGTTTTTGGAGCAGACTTAGTTTTGTCTGAAGTTTTTGTTTTAGAATTGGTTTTTTTCTTAGTTTGTGTTTTTGCCATAGGTGTGCATTATACCTTATGACTCAAACTCTGATTAGGGTCGCTATTGGACAAGATCTAAAAAAGCATGTAAACAAAGGGACTGACTGGAGAGGTGGTTGAGAAGATAACTAAAAAGCCAAAAATAATAAAAATGATGACTGGAGGAATTAACCACCAGTTGCGTTTTTGCCAGAGATATTCGAGTAGTTCTTTAAACATAATAATTGTCCTTTTATTTTTTAAATCTATTTACTCACAATATATTGGTCAATCACCAAATGATCAATATCAGTTTGCAAAAAGCAATTAATAGCATCTTGTGGAGTACAAACTATAGGTTCACCCCGCACATTAAAAGAGGTATTGATAAAAGTGGGAATACCCGTTTTTTTAAAGTAAGCTTCTAAAAGATCATAATAAAGGGGGTTGTCATTGCGAGCGAGTGTTTCTGGACGACCACTACCATCTACGTGAACAACGGCGGGCACTAGTTTTTTAGCTTTTTCTTTAAAAGGATGAACGGTGAGCATCCATTTTAATGAAGGAGAGAAATATTTGTCCATGTGGAAATATTTATTGGCTTCAGACTCAATAATAACTGGTGCAAATGGTCTAAATAGCTCTCTTTTTTTAACTTTTGCGTTGATGATATCTCTCATTTCCTCAGTTTTAGCACTAGCTAAAATACTTCGATTACCAAGGGCGCGAGGCCCCCATTCCACAGGACCTTGAAACCAGCCAATAACTTTTTGTTGAATAATTAAATCACTGACTTGCTTAATTAACTCTTTTTCTTTGCTAATTAACTGATATTTTAATCCTGCTTTTTTTAGAGCGTGCTCAACCTGATACCAGGAATAACTCGGGCCAAGGTAAGGATGAAAATCACGATTATTTTTAGCGACTTTTTCGCCTAAGCTAGCTGCCAACTCTAAAGCTGCTCCCATGGCTCCACCACCATCACCTGGATCTGGTGGGATAAAGAATTTTTTAAAACTAGTGTTTTGTAAAATTTTGCCATTCATAACTGAATTTAGCGCAACGCCACCAGCCAAACATAAATTTTGAGTTTTATATTTTTTTTGTACTTGATTGAGTAAATTAAAAATTACTTCTTGTAATTTATTTTGTAGCGCGGCAGCAATATCTTCATGATGCTTGAAAATTTTTGCTTCTTTTTGACGAATTGGATGGCCAAATAAATCGATTAGTTTTTTACTAGGCATTTGTTCTCGCCAGACGAAATCAAAAAATTTCATGTTTAATTTAAAACTACCATCAGGAAAAACTTTAATAATTTGATCAAAATGTTTTTTAAAAGGTTTTGGATCTCCGTAAGAAGCTAGGCCCATGACCTTGTATTCAGCGTCATTAGCTTCAAAACCCAAATAGGTAGTAAAGGTGCTATAAAGCAAACCCAATGAGTCTGGAAAATGTAGTTCTTTATCCAGCCTGATTTTATTATTTTCCCCGAGTCCAATGCTGGTAGTGGTCCACTCACCTACCCCGTCAATATTGACTATAGCTGCTTTTTTAAAGCCAGATAAATAATAGGAACTAGCAGCGTGAGAAAGATGATGGTTGATATAGCGGATTGGTCCGTGGTAATTAAGCTCTTCTTTAAAAGTTTTATTCAGATTGAGTCTTTCATTAAACCAGGGGGCCATATATTTGATAAACTGACCAAGGCTTTTGGGAAAATATTCAAGATGTTGACTAATAACTCTCTCAAATTTAACTAGAGGTTTTTCATAAAAAGCTACAGAGTCAATTTCTTTGGCAGCTATACCTATTTTTTTTAAACAAAAATCAATGGCTAGTTTTGGAAAGCGGTTATCATGTTTTATTCTAGAAAAGCGCTCTTCTGCAGCCGCAGCAATGATTTTGCCATCTTTAATTAGACAAGCTGCGCTATCGTGATAGTAGCAAGAGATACCTAAAATAATCATTAGTACATTTTTTCTAAACTGGCTTGAGTATTACTCTTAATTTCAATCTTTTGCCAGTTACTATTTTTATGTTTTTTATTTAAAAATTTTTTGCCAACAATCTTAGCTATCACAGCACTCAAACCAATGCCCAAAAAATAAATAACAATGAGAGTAAATTGAGTAAATTTTTTCTCAACAAATTTTCGCCAATTTGTAAAAAACTTAGTAATTTTATTTTTCATGTTTTTTTAATTAAATTAGATTAGAGCCAATTGCTCCATTAAACGAGAAGTATAGCCCCACTCGTTGTCATACCAGGCTATGATTTTTAATAGATTATTGTCGATGAGTTGAATTAGTGGTAAGTCTACCACGGCACTATATTCACAGCCAATAAAATCACTTGAAACTAGAGGTTCGCTACTAACTGCTAGAATGTTTTTGTATGCTCCTTGAGCAGCCTCGATAAAAGTCTTTTTTACTTCTTCAACTGTGGTGTTTTTACCTAGGATAAAGGTGATATCAGCTAGTGAAACAGTTGGAGTTGGGACTCGAATAGCTAAGCCATCAAATTTATTTTTCAAAGCAGGAATGATATCGGCAGTTGCTTTAGCGGCGCCAGTTGAAGTAGGCACCAAATTTAGTGCTGCTGCTCGAGCACGGCGAAGATCTTTTTTATGAGAATTGTCATGCAAGTTCTGATCGCTAGTATAAGAATGAATGGTGGTTAAGATAGCTTTCTCAACACCAAAAGTATCTTGGATAATTTTAACGACTGGCGCAACACAATTAGTGGTACAAGACGCATTGGAAAAAATATTTTTATTTAGATCCAGTTGATTAATGCCAATCACTCCAGTGCTAATCAGTTTATCTGGATCTTCTTTTCCGGGGGCAGACAGCAAAACTTTTTTAGCTCCGGCTTTTAAATGTAAACCAGCTTGTTTAGCTTTGTTAAAAGCACCAGTTGATTCAAGGACGCTATATACTTCATATTTTTCCCAAGGGATTTTAGCAGGATCGCGTTCAGCAGTGATGAGAATCTTGTGCTCGCCCACCACAATGTATCCTAATTCTATTTCTCCTTCAGCCAATTCTTTGACTTTTTTTTGTTCTTCAAAGGAAATGGGTTCTTGAAAAGTGCCATAAACGCTATCATATTTGAGTAATCTCACCCAGCCCTCCAAATCCATGGAACCAGAGGTATTAATGACTTTTAAATTTAGAGTTTGGCGATGTTTTTCAAACCAAACTCGAAAGGCTAAGCGACCAATGCGACCAAGGCCGTTGATGGCAAAATTTTTCATAGGCAGTTTCCTTTTTAATATTTCACAGATTTTAATTAATTAAGCTAGTTCTGTTTCTACATCATTGGCTAGATAAGTACCAACATCTTCTCCATCAATTGCTTTTTTTAAATCATGTTCATTGAAGAGATTAAAAACCATGATTGGCATGTCGTTTTCTTTGCACATTGCCAAAGCACCAGTGTCCATAATTTGAATTTCGTCTTTCTCAATAGCATCTTTAAAAGTCATGGTTTTTAGACGTTTAGCATCTGGAAATTTCATTGGGTCACGTTCATAAATACCATTAACTTTAGTGGCTTTCATTAAAACATCACAGTGTAGTTCTAGAGCGTGCAGAGCAGCGCCAGAATCAGTAGTAACATAAGGCATACCTGTGCCAGCCACTAAGATTAAAATTCTGCCTTTTTCTAAATGACGAATAGCTTTGTTACGAATAAAACTCTCGCTAACAGCAGGCATAGTAAGTGCAGATTGAGTTCTGACCGCTACACCAACTTTTCTTAGAGCATCTTGGAGTGCTAAGCCATTCATCACGGTAGCCAACATTCCCATGTAGTCGGCTGTCGCTCGGTCAATACCGTTTTTTGAGGCAGCTAGACCGCGAAAAATATTGCCGCCACCAATAACAATGACAATTTCAATTTCTTTATCAACAATGGTTTTTATTTTTTCTGCCATGATCAATACAGCTTTAGGATCAATACCAAACTCTCTATCTCCAAGTAGCGATTCTCCGCCAATTTTGAGCATGATTCGCTTAAAACGTTTTTGTCCCATAGTTATTTCCTTTTCTTTTATTTATAGCTTAATAAATTTTTTTTTCAAACGCAAGAATTTCCATCGCCAATCTTCAGCCAAGGCGTAGAGTTTATAGGTTGGATAGTTGTACACGAGATCATAAGTACCAATATGCTCAATGAGTTGACCGCCATAACTTTTTTTAAAACGATGAAAACCAAACCAAGGATCTTTTGGATCAGGATTTGGTCCGAGCGCACCCCACAAGTCAAAAAGTTGACAATTATGTTTTTGGCCAAAACGAATGGCTTCCCACATCATCAAGTTGCTAGCCATAACTTCTCGATGTTGACTACTAGAAGCTCCATAGGGGTAATAAAGAACATCGTTAAAGGTGAAAAGAATCCAAGTGACAATTACCTGATTTTCATAAGTTGCTTTTAAAATATGCATGATATTGCTGTCTTTAAAAACCTGCCACATTTGGCGAAAGTAATCTGGTGTATGAGCATAAAATGCTTGTCGACTGGTGGTTTCGTTTAAAACTTTCAAATAATCTTCTAAACCTTTTTCACTACTATCTTCAAAAACTGTCACTCCTTTTTTCATTGCCAAACGAGTGTTATAACGAGTTTTGCTAGTCATATTACTCATTAGTTTATCTTCAGAAAGAGTAAGATCGATTTGAAAAGTATAGGGTGTAAAAAGGGATCGACCCTCTTCTACCTGATAATTCTTTAAAAAATTAACAGTTTTATGTTCGTCATGGCTTTGTTCTAAACTCTTAAGTACAGCTGGTTCTAATTTAATAAAAATAGCTTTGTGCTTATTGGCTAGTTGCTCTAGTGTGGCAACCTGATCTTTATCTGGATCAAAGCCCTTGGGGAAATAGCCGACCGTTTTGTTTAAAAGAGGCAGTTCGTGAAAAGTGATGGTCATCGCTTTTTTAAGCTGACCATTATTAAAAAAGCCAATTCTTTCAACTTTTTGTCCAGTTTTTTTGCGAAACTCACCCCACTCATAGGATTGGATAGGATGATTAACACAGCGATTATATATTTCTTGTTCTTCTGGACGAATGTCGCGAATTAGCATATTTTATATTTCTTTATTATATGAGAAAAAACCGATCTTGTCAGTCAGGTCTTTAGCTTTTTAGAAATTCCTTTACGTCAATGTCGTCTTTTAGTAATGCATCAAGTTGGTCCTCATCAATTATTAAGCGCCTTTTTTTCGAGCCTTTATTGAGGGATTTTTTCTTAGCTTTTCTGCCATAAAAAGATTGGTGTCGATTACTAATAGTTTCATCAAAATGACGATTGACGCTGATGAGCTTGCTACTAACTTCATCTAGAAAGCGACTAGGTAAATTTTGTTGTTGGTTACCAAAAGTATAACGATTACGAGCATAGCTAAAAAACAATTGTTGTTTAGCTCTAGTGATACCAACGTAACACAGTCGTCTCTCCTCTTCTAAGTCTTCTTCACTAAGCATTGAGCGATTGTGAGGCAACAGGCCTTCTTCCATACCAACCATAAAAACTATTTCAAATTCTAACCCTTTGGCTGAATGTAGGCTCATTAAACTGATGCCGGTATTTTTAGTGCCAGTTTTTTGTTCTAGTAGGTAACCGTCTTGAACAAGAGCTACATTTTCTAAAAAATATTGGCTATTTTCAAATTGACTGGCAACGCTCAACAACTCTTCTATATTATCTAGTCGGCTTTGATCCTCTGGGTCTTTTTTATTAAATTTGTCTAAGTAATGAGTGGCCTCTAAAATTCCTTGTAGAGCTAAAGAGGGATTGTCTAAAATCTGATCCTCCACTTCTCGCAACCATTTTTGAAAATCCTTAAACCGCCTTTTACCAAGTTTAATGGTTCGAGTGAGACTGGGGCTATCAAGATCATTAAAACACAATCGCAAGTAAGCCAAAAGATCTTTAATTTCTTTACGCTGATAGAATTTGGTTCCACCTATTATTCGATAAGGAAGCTGACGGTGAATAAATGCTTCTTCGAAAGCTCGAGACTGAGCATTGGTTCGATATAAGATTGCTATTTGATCTAATGAATTCAAAAACTTTTCATTAATAATTTGAGCAATTTTCGCTGCTTCTAATTCAGCATTATTTAATTCATAAAGTTGGATCTTTTGATCTTTTTCATCTTTTTGATCAGTCCATAGTTCTAGAATGGGGTGAAGTTGATTTTGTTGAATAATTTGAGTGGCCGCATCTAAGATATTTTGTGTAGATCGATAATTACGCTCTAAACGATACTCGGTAATATCGGGAAAATCCGAACTCAGTTGTTTGAGATTTTTATAATCTGCTCCTCTCCAGGCATAAATACTTTGAGAAAAATCACCAACCACAAAAAGATTGTTTTGAGGTCTAGCCAATATTTTGCTTAGCAAATATTGAACCTTATTGGTGTCCTGATATTCATCTATCAAAACATGTTTAAATTGTTCTTGATATCTTTGACGCACATCTTGGTTTTTTTTGAGTAGTTGGTAGGTTAAGATTAACAAGTCATCAAAATCAAGAGCATCCTCTGTTTTTAGACGTTGTTCATAAATCTTATAAATTTTGCCAACAGTTTGTTTAAAAGAATTATTGGCATCAGTCATATAATTACTAGGACTAATCAATTGATTTTTAATTTGACTGATAATAGCTTTTGTAGTTGTAATTTTAAATTCTTGACGGTCGATGCCATTATTTTTATAAATGTTTTTGAAAAGGTTGATTTGATCTTGATCGTCATAAATTGTAAATTGAGGACTAATTGATCTTCCAGCTACTTGCAATTGAGAATTTTTTTGAGTTTGTTTATTGGCTTCTAAACGAAGTATTTTGACACCTAAGCTGTGAAAAGTTCCAGAAAAAAGTAATTGCTGACCTGTATAGTTTAATACTCTTCTCTTCATTTCTGCAGCAGCCTTATTGGTAAAGGTCAGCAATAATATTTCTTTTGCAGTGGCGAGCTTTTCTTGGATTAGATAGGCGGCGCGACTAGTCAAAACCCTAGTTTTACCACTACCAGCTCCCGCTAAAACGATAGCTGGTCCATTTTTGTGCAAAACAGCTTGACGTTGTTCTAAATTTAGTTGGTCAAGAAGAGTCTGGCTCTCGAACATAAGTCCAATCATATTAACATAAAACTCGGCAGAATTGCTTTGTCACTAGCTTTTGGCTAAAATGAAATTATGCAAAAAACTATTTTGCTTAATTGGAAGGCTAATAAAAATATTATTGAGGCTGAATATTGGATTAATAATTTTCCCAAAGACTTGTTACTAAAACAGCAAAATATTAAATTACTACTTGCTCCACCTTATCCATTTTTAAGTCAAATGAAGCGCTTAATTGACCATCAACAATTGCCAATCTCTTTAGCAGTTCAAGATGTTAGTGCTTATGGTTCTGGAGCTTATACTGGTGAGGTTTCAGCAGAAAATTTAGAATTTTTAGGAGTGGAGGCAGCGATTATTGGTCACAGTGAACGACGACGCCTCTTTTGTGAAAGTTCTCAGTTAATAGTGGGCAAAGTACAACAAGCTATCCAAGCTGGTTTGGAAGTAGTTTTATGCTTAGATGAAACAGATTTTCCAGAACAAGCTAAATTGCTTACCAAAACTGAAAGAGCTAAGATTAGTGTCGCTTATGAACCAGTAGCCGCCATTGGAACTGGTCAGGCTGTAAAAGCAATTTCGGTAAAAAATTTTTTTAAGAAACTTCGCCAATATTTTCCTCACAATTCTTTAATTTATGGAGGCAGTGTTAACGCTAATAATATCAATGATTTTTTAGCTGTTAGTGATGGGGTGCTGGTTTCTAGCGCAGCCTTAGAGTTAAGTGATTTATCTGTTTTAATTCAAGCAATTGCTGATTAGACTTGCAAATTTGTACTATTTATATATATTCTGATAGATAGTGAAGATTAAAGAATTAATTTTTTTGGGCCTAATTTTATTGTTTTCCTTAATTTTGCGTCTGTGGCGCTTAGATTTTCCATCAGAAATGTATTTTGATGAAATTTATCATGTGCCAGCAATAAAAATGTTGGCTCAAGGTGATTTTCAAACTCCTTTTGAGTGGTGGCATCGAGCTGAATGGCCAATTTATTTTGATTGGCTTCATCCTCCTTTGGCAAAATATATTCAGGCGCTATTTCTACGTTATCTAACTTTTTTGCCAGCAGTGGTAGCATGGCGATTACCATCAGTATTATTCGCTATGGCTAGTTTATTAGTTTTTTATTTTTTAGCCAAAGAATTGGCTTATATTTTATTGAGTAATAAAAAGATAAAAAGCTCTTTTTTAAAAGGAAAAGATCTTGAAGATTTAAGTATTAATTTTGCCTTGATTGCTTGTATTTTACTAGCCAGTGACGGTTTGTTTTTAGTGCAAAGTCGCTTGGCTATGAATGATATTTTTTATTTATTTTTTACTCTTTTTGCTAGCTATTTTTATTTCTTATATCTTCGACAAAAAAATTTAATTTTATTATTTATTAGTGCTTTAATTTTATCTTTAGCTTTGTTGACTAAATGGTCTGCTTTGTGGCTAATACTTTTCTTTTTTATTTTAGAGTTTGTAAAAATTATTAAAAATAAGAGTTGGCAGAAAATGCCTTTTTTATTATTTTCTTTTGTTTTAACTCCAATTGTAATTTATTTGGTGGCTTTTGTTCCCTATTTTTTCAGTGGTAAAAGTATTAAGGATTTTATTCAGCTACAGCAGCAAATTGTGAATTTTCAATTTAATTGGGCTAGTCCGCACCCTTATCAGTCAAAACCTCTGACTTGGATGTTTAATTGGCGACCAGTTTGGTATTTTGCAGATTTTTCTCAATTAAATTGGAGAAGAGACATTTATGCCCAGGGCAATCCAATAATTTTTCTATATTTTTTATTTTTACCAGTCTCTTTGTGGATTTACTTAAGAAATTTGAAAAACCGTCGATTAATGAAAAAGCATCAACAAATGATTTTTCAAGCCCCTTACTATTTGTTGATAGCTATTTTTTGTTTTTCTTTTTTACCTTGGCAGCTGATTAATAGACCATTATTTTTTTATCATTTTTTGCCAGCCCTACCCTATTTAATTTTGTTGATAACTTGGCCAGTATATTTTTACACATTAAATTTTAAGTCTTTGAATAAAAAAAGAGCTTTAATTTTTAACTTTTTATTTTGGCCAATCTTAGTAGCCCTAATCTTTTATCCTCATTGGGTTGCCCTGCCGGTGCCAGAATCAGCTGCCGCTTCCCTCTACTTTTTCTTACCAAGCTGGCAATAATGTATAATTCAAGAAGTTCAATAGAATAGTACTAAACTACTGTGAATTTTATGAAAAAAATTGCAATTATTGGTGGTGGATTTAGTGCTTTAAATTTAGCTTGGCGGCTAAGTAATTCTTCTATCAATGAAGATTTAGATATAAATATTTTTGAAAAGGAAAACTATTTAGGTGGAATGGCGGCTGGTTTTAAAAATAAGAATTGGGACTGGACTTTAGAAAAGCACTATCATCACCTTTTTGCCAAAGATAAGGCTTTTAAGGATTTTTTAAAAAGTCTTGGTTTAGAAAATCAGCTTTTTTACAAAAAAACGATATCTCGTACTCGTTCATCTGGCGTAAATTATCAACTGGATTCAATTTTTAGTTTATTAACTTTCAAGCAACTAAGTATTATTGACCGTTTACGCACCGGTTTAGTTCTAGCTTTTTTAAAAGTTTTACCTAACGGACAGTTTTTAGAAAAATATAAAGCTGGTCAATTTTTAAGAAAAGGCATGGGCAATAAATCTTGGCAGATTATTTGGCAGCCTCTATTTGAATCTAAGTTTGCTGCTTGGACCGAAGAGATAAACATGGCATGGTTTTGGGCAAGAATCCAACCTCGAACTCCTAAATTAGGTTATGTTGAGGGAGGATTTCAAGTTTTAATCGATCAAATTCAAGCCAAATTATTGGAAAAGGGAGTCAAGATTCACCTCAATCAAGAGATTAAAAAGATCAATATTAATGATAAAAAATCTTCAAATAATTCTCACATAAGTTTAGATTTTAAATCTTCAGTTAAAGGACAAGGTAAGATCAAAAAAGAAAAATTTGACTTGTTAATTAGCACTTTACCATCTTCTAAATTTAAGCAAATTCTTGAATTACCAGAACTTAAATCTAAAAATTTAAAAGGTTTAGCAGCTATGACTTTAGTTCTGTCTCTTAAAGAGAGTTTTTTAAAGGATGGTACTTATTGGTTAAATATTAATGAAAAGAATTGGCCTTTTGTAGCTGCAGTTGAACACAATAATTTTATTGATAAAAAACACTATAACAATCAGTCTCTCTTGTATTTGGGTAAATATTTGCCAGCTACAGATCATTTTTTCAAATCTACAGCCAAAGAAGTTTTAGAATTTTATTTGCCATTTTTGCGGCAAATAAATCCAGAAATTGATCAATCAATTATTGATTATCGTCTGAGTAAAGATGCCTTTGCTCAGCCACTGGTGCCTATTAATCACAGTGAACATTTACCTAGTATGCGCACTAGCCACTCTAGTATCTATTGGGTGTCAATGCAACACATTTATCCTTATGATCGAGGCATTAATCAAGCAGTTCATAGCAGTAATCAATTGTTTGAAATAATCAAAGAAGATTTGGCTAAGCTTAGTTAATTTTGCTATAGTGTTAGAGATGATTTTTAGAGCTTATTTATCGTTACTTTTTTTACAATTATTAGCCTTGCCTGTATTTGCGTGGCTTAGTAAACGTTTTCCACAAATTAAGGATGGTTTGTGGGCCTTTGGACGCTTTTTTACTTGGTTGTTTTTAAGTTTAGTTGTCTTTTTTATGGCTAGCTTTAAATTGCCAGTTAATAATTTATGGGGAGTTTATTTTTTCTTGTTTATTTTTCTTTTAGCAGACATCTATTTGTTATTTTTCTGTAAAAAAACAGTTCATTGGCTTCGACTGCTTAGAAATTATTGGCGCTTGTTTCGTCGACAAATTGTTATTGAGGAGTTATTATTCCTGTTCTTTTTTATTTTTCTATTAGTGGTGCGCAGTTTTCAACCAGAGATTTTGGGTTTGGAAAAATTCATGGATGCAGGCTTTATTCAGGCTTATCTAAAATCTCCTACTTTACCGGTTCAAGATATTTGGTTAGCTGGAGAGACTGTTAACTATTATAGTTTTGGTCACTTCATGGGTGCTATTTTAGTGCAAGTTTGGATGATTGATTTAGCTTGGGCTTACAATTTACTTTTGGCTAGCATTATGGCGTTACTTGGTTCTGGAGTTTTTTCTTTAGCTTTCAACATCAGGGCGAATTTTAATTGGGGTGAAGTTCCTGGAAAAGATTTTAAAGCTAAGGAAAAATACAATTTTAGAGCAAGCGTGTGGACAGCTATTTTAGCTAGTTTTTTGCTAACTTTGTTTGGTAACGGTCACAGTTTATGGTATTTACTAAGCAACGCAAGCTTTGATGCTTATTGGTATCCAGAAGCAACTCGTTTTATAGAAAGAACCATTCATGAATTTCCAGTTTATAGTTTTGTGGTAAGTGATCTACATGCTCATGTTTTTTCGATGCCAATAGTAATTGCTTTGTTGATGATTATTTTTTTGTGGCTCAGCCAATTAATTGAAGAGGTAAAGAGACAGAAAATTTTACGGCTTTTTGGAGAGCGTTTTTTTGCTTTAAGTTTAGCAATGGGGGTTTTGTTTGGAGTATTGGTCATGACCAATACTTGGGATGTTTTAATTTATGGTTTACTACTGTTAGTTTTGGGAATCTTATTGCTAATTTGGCAAACTAACTTTTTTTGGCCACTAGTGAGTTCAGCATTAGGTTTGGGTTTAACAGCTGGTTTAATTAGTGCTCCTTGGTTTTTAACTTTTGAATCAATTTCAGATGGTATACGTTTAGCTACCGAGCACTCACCACTATGGCAGCTACTGGCACTATGGGGAGCACATTTATTGCCGACACTAATTTTTATTATCTTTTTATTAATTGATCGACGTCAATTAAAAAAGAAAGAAGAAACATCTTGGTTTTTTGTGATGGCTCTTTTTTTTGCTTTTCTAATTTTGTTAATTTTTACTGAAACTTTCTATTTTCAAGATATTTATACTGGTCATCCTAGAGCTAATACGATGTTTAAATTAATGTTTCAGGGTTTTATGTGGATTGCTCTTTTAATGGCAATGGCAATTAGTTTTTTTATAAGTCAGGTTAGGCGTAAAAAATGGTTTAATTGGCGATTGATTGATTTGCGTGAAGTTTTGCTTTGGAATAAATCAAAATTATTTATTATTAAAGTTTTTGTTCGTACTTGTTTTTTTGTATATTTACCCATTATTTTTTTACTTGTTGCTTTAGGAGCTTATCCCTATCTAGCTTTTAGTACCTATTATGGTGAATTTAGAAATTATCAGGGTTTAGATGGTTTGCAGTGGATGGCCAGAAAATATTCTAGCTCTTATGCTGTTATTAATTATCTTAAAGCTGAAGAACCAAGACAGATTAATATTTTGGAGGCCAGTGGAGAAAGTTTTACAGAATATTCTTTAGTGTCTGCCTTTTCAGGAATGCCAACAATTTTGGGTTGGCAGGCGCATGAATGGTTGTGGCGCGGCTCTTGGGATATTCCCGCTCAACGCTTAAAAGAAATTGAAAGTATTTATCTTGATCCGACAAGCAAGCAGAGCCGCGCCCTACTTGAAGAATATCAAATTAAATATTTACTGATTACTAATCGGGAGCGAGAAAAATATCCGCAACTAAATGAAATTGAGTTATTAAAACTAGGTCAGGTCGTTTGGACCGGTAGCGAAGACAACATCAATCAAGATTATCTTATCTTAATTGAAAAGTAACAGTGACTGTTTTAGAAAGCATGCTGCTGCCTGGTTCTAAAGAAGTACTGGTCCAGTCATCCCCTGCGCTGGTGACTGCGAATTGATCTCTATAAAAAGGTTGTGGTCCAACTTGATCTTCAACTACTTCTAAAACTTTTCTTACCCTTTGTTTGTTACTCGAGGCAATAGCCTCCGCTTTCTTGCGGGCATCGCTGACTGCTTCATTGATTAATTCAGCTTCATCAATGGATTGATTATCAAGGCGAAAACTAGGGCCATAGATGTAGTTGGCTCCACTCTCGTTGAGAATTGCCAATAGCGATTCACTCTTATTTTTTAACTCTTCTGCGTCTTCAGAACGTAAAGTAATAATAGTGTTAATATCAGCTCGCCAATTACCCTTTTGAGTGGGTCTCGGAGGATAAATCATCATTAACTCTGTTTCCATTAGGGGTTGATCAATAAATTCATCTTCTTGATAAACGCTTACTTGAGAAGTTTGTATATCTTGAGGATCAATACCAAGGCTATTAATTCTTGTTAATAGTTGATTCATAGTCTCTGCGGCTTGATCGGTAGCTTCAGTTTTTTCTTCAGCAATTACTTCAATGCCAGCAGTGAATTCGGCGACTTGATTAGTAATGGTTTTTTGTGCTGAGCCAACGACGGTAACAGTGGCTGTTTGTCCAGCGAGAAATCCTAGTTTTCCAGAATTAACTAAATTCTGCAATAAATAAAATAAAGCGGAGCCAATTAACATGGCAAACAAGAAGATAATGGTTCGGTAAGTGGATGTTTTATTCATATTTTTAATTATTCCATAAGTTTTATATTTTTTATATAAGGATTTAATTTTTTATAAGACAGCTTTCAACGTGTATTTAATTAGCAATTAATTCGGCAAAATTAACATTTATCCATCCTTCTTGATTTTCGAATCTAATTTTTAACCAATTTCCAGATTCATCAATCTCAGAGTCCTCACCAAGATTTTCAATATAAGGATAATAATAATCACTTTTTGCAAAACCCAATTCTCTTGCACTTAAACTGGGTTTTTCTCTAACTCGTAAAACCTCTTGATTGTCAATGAAAAAATTAGTCTTTTTAATTAGCACTTTTTTGCCATCTATTTGATCGATCTCCTCTACTCCCCAGCTATCATTTTCTAATTCTGAATCCCCCAGATTTTCTGCCAGCTCTGTACTGGCAGTTGCTTGATTAGTATTATTTTCTGTATTTACATTAGAATCAGCTTGAATACTTAATTGTTCATCTGTTAAGAGTTTTGCTAATTTAATGGTAACTTTAATCTGGTGGCCTGCTAGTACTTGTATTTTATGCTCCTGTATTTCATAGGAAGGTAAACTCACTGAATAACTATATTCTTGAGGCAATAACGCCTCAATCGTAATGGGAGTATATTGGGTGGGAGCTTGATCAAAACTCAAAAGAGCGTTTTCTGGATAGGTCTCAAAACTAATTGTACCTAGTTCCTTCAAATCATTTTGAGCCTCTACTTCATAAATGGTGGCGGAACTTTGTTTGGTATCTGGCCCAGGATTGTAGGTAACAACGGTTAACGCTCCTTCGGTTAGGGTGATAGGAATGCTGAATTCAGCTAAATCTTGATCGTCTGGCACAATTTTTAAAATATAGTCGCCACTTTGAATGTTTTTTTCGGATAAGGGTGCCTTTTCCAAATATTGATTATTAAGGAAAACACTAGCGTATTGATCGGAACCATTATATTCAACTTGTAGACCTGCTGATTTAAGCTTTATCAGTGGATTAAAATAAAGAAAAACTCCAGTGCTTAAAATAATTATCGAGAGAAAAAGTGGCCAAAAACGCTTAATTATTGCTTTACTTGTCATTATTGATTATTGCTAGTATAGCAAATTTGCTCAAAATTTAGCTGAGAGCGATTTTTAAAACTTCTTTTACATCTTTAACTGTTTGAAAATCCAAGTCTTTTTTAATTTCTTTGGGTATTTTTACTAAATCACGTTTATTATCCTGGGGAATAATTACTATTTTACTTCCAGCTCGGTGAGCAGCAATGGCTTTTTCTTTTAAACCACCTATGCGCAACACTCGACCTCGCAAGGTTACTTCGCCAGTCATAGCAACATCTCGACGGACAGCTCTCTTTTTAAAGGCAGAAACAATGGCGGTGGTAATGGTTACTCCCGCTGATGGTCCATCTTTAGGAACGGCTCCTTCTGGCACGTGAATGTGAACATCAGTTTGGTTAATTTTTTCAATATCAATTTTTAATTCTTTATGATGAGAACGAACATAAGTTAAAGCTGCTTGCGCTGATTCTTTCATGACGTCACCCAATTTACCAGTTAATTTAATTTTTCCTTTTCCTGGTGAAAGAGCGACTTCGACAAATAATATATCGCCACCGACACTGGTCCAAGCCAAACCTGCGGCCAATCCAACCTGATCGTTCTTTTCAGTAATAGTTTCATCGTATATTGGAGGACCAAGGAATTCTGATAGTCTTTTGTTAGTAACAGTAATGGTTTTTCTATTTTTTTCTAAAATTTCTCTCGCAGTTTTGCGCATTATTTTATTAAGTTGTCTTTCTAAATTGCGCACTCCAGCTTCACGAGTATAGCGACTGATGATTTTTTTCAAAATCGTGTCGCTTAATTTGCTTTGAGTTTTTTTGAGGGCATTTTTTTTGACAGCTTTGGGAAGTAGGTAGCGCTTGGCAATTTCAAATTTTTCGTTAAGAGTGTAGCCAGAATATTGAATGACTTCTAAACGATCTAATAGTGCTGGTGGTACGCTGTCCAAAGTGTTGGCTGTAGCAATAAAGAGAACATTAGATAAATCATAAGGTACATCTAAGTAATGATCCTCAAAACTAAAGTTTTGCTCAGGGTCTAAAACTTCAAGCAAGGCACTACTGGGATCACCATGAAAATCGCGACCTAGTTTATCAATTTCATCTAGCATGAAAACTGGATTATTGCTTCGAGCATTTTGTAAACCCTTGATAATACGACCAGGCATAGCGCCTACATAAGTGCGTCTATGTCCACGAATTTCTGATTCATCTCTGACTCCACCTAGAGAAATTTTAATAAAGTGACGATTTAGACTTTTGGCAATACTTTGACCAATACTGGTTTTACCAACACCTGGTGGTCCAACAAAACATAAGATAGTAGGCAAGTTTTTTTCTTGATTATCATTTTTATTTTTTAACTGCATAACGGCCATGTGTTCCAGGACTCGATCTTTGACTTCTTTTAGTCCGTAATGATCTTGGTCCAAAGTTTTGGCGGCTCGTTTAATGTTGATATTAGTTTTTTTGTTTTTTTGCCAAGGTAAGTCAAAAACTAAATCCAACCAACTTCTTAAGTAGGAAGTTTCTGGATTATTTGGAGACATTTGTTCAAGTCGAGCAATTTCCTTCTCAACTTTTTCTTTTACCTCTTTTGGTAATTTTTTCTTTTTCAAAAGATCACGATAGTCGTTGATACCTTCTTGCCCATCACTTAACTCTCCTAGTTCTTTTTGAATAGTGCGTAGTCGTTCTCTCAGCACACTTTCTCGCATGTGCTCATCAAATTTTTCTTGAGTTTTAGTATTAACATCTTGTTCAATTTCTAGGATTTTGACTTCTTTAGATAAGTGTTCAATGACTAAACGAATTCTTTGTTTAACATTGGTGGTTTCTAAAATCAATTGTTTTTTATTACTGGGAATTTTCAAAGTGCTGGCAATTTGGTCAGCCATTTCTCCCTCATTAACACCGCTTAATAATTTAATAAAATTAAGGAATTCAATTTGTTTGCCCATTTGGACAGTTTGGCGAAACAGTTTTTGCAACTGGTTGCTCAAAGCAATTAATTCATCGTCACGCTCAATAAAGCTGGGTACTTTTTCAGCCACAGCTTGTAGAAAAGGCTGCTCTTGGACAAATTTTTGAATTTTAATACGGCTCACTCCCCTAACTAGTGCACTAATATTGGCAGAATTTTTTAAAGTTTTTTCGATTGCTGCCAAGGTGCCAATTTGATAGAGGTCTTTAGATTGAGGTTGTTCAATTCGGGGATTCTTTTGGGTTAGTAAAATAATATGATTGCCTTGTTTTTGAGAATGACGAATAGCGTTAACCGACAACTCACGGCCAAAACCAAGCACTGATTCTGTTTGAGGAAATAATACTCCTTCGCGGATTGGTACCACTGGTAAATTTAACAAGTTGCTAGGCAGTTGAATAATTTTACTGTTCATATTTGATAAAGTAATTATACCCTAATTTTAGGCAAAAATGGTGAGCAATTGGCAGTCCAAAACTTTGACTGCTAAATAGGAGTTTTTAAAAAGTGGGTATGCTTGGAATCGAACCAAGGACCTCAGTCTTATCAGGACTGCGCTCTAACCAACTGAGCTACACACCCATTTATTTATTAAATTTACTTTAACAAAGCCATATTTTAGCACAAATCAAGCTTTTACCAAATCAAGCTTTTTCTTCGTCCAATCTAATTTAATTTTGTCACCAGCCTGAATTTTGTTTTTAATCATTTGGCTAGCTAGCTCATCTAAGATCTCTTTTTGAATGAGGCGCTTTAGTGGTCTGGCTCCAAAAACGTGATCATAGCCAGTTTCAGCTAAATGTTCGATTAATTGTTCACTAAATTCTAATTTGATTTCTTGTTCAGCTAGGCGGTTAGCAACTAGATCAAGTTGCAGTTGTACAATCTCTTTAATTTCTTTTTTATCTAGACTTTGGAATATAATAATATCATCTAATCTATTCAAAAACTCTGGGCGAAAATGCACCTTTAGCAAACCATCTAAAGCCTTCTTTTGTTCAACTGGATCACTACTGGTTTCGCTAATAATTTGACTACCCAAATTGGAAGTCATAATGATAATACTGTTTTTAAAATTGACAGTACGACCTTTGCTATCAGTCAAATGACCTTCATCCAAAACCTGTAGAAGAATATTAAATACTTCGCTATGAGCTTTTTCAATTTCATCTAGTAAAACTATAGTATAGGGATGGCGACGAATAGCTTCTGTTAATTGACCACCTTCTTCATAGCCAACATAACCTGGTGGCGAGCCGATGAGGCGAGCCACGCTATGTTTTTCCATATATTCACTCATATCGATGCGGGTAATCAGACGCTCATCATTAAAAAGTTGTTCGGCAAGAGCCTTGGCTAATTCTGTTTTACCCACACCAGTGGGTCCAAGGAACAAGAAGCTACCAATAGGTCTGCCCTCTTCGCTAATGCCAGCACGATTACGACGAATAGCGCCAGCCACTGCTTCAATAGCTTGATTTTGCCCAACAACTCTTTGACCAAGTTCTTTCTCCAAATTTATGAGTTTTTCGGTTTCTTCAGTAAGCATGCGACTAACCGGAATGCCCGTCCATTTAGAAACTATAGTGGCAATATCGCTTTCATCAATTTCTTCTTTGAGCAATCTTTGTGTTGGGTCAATATCAGCCATTTTCGCTTGAGCTTCTTTTACTTTTTTCTCCAACTGAGGAATTTCTCCATAATTAATGGCGGCGGCTCGTTCTAGATCATAATTTCGTTCAGCTTTTTTTGCTTCTTCGCGAAGTTCATCTAATTTTCGACTGTATTTTTTAATTGAATCTAAAATTTCTTTTTCTTTGCGCCAGCGCAGCTCCAAGCTTTTGTATTCTTCTTTTAGTTCTCCAATTTGTTTTTCAATGTTTTTTAAGCGATCCTCACTTTTTTGACCTCTTTCTTTTTTAAGTGATTCTTTTTCAATTTCTAATTGGCGAATTTCTCGCTCCAATTGATCAATACTGTTGGGTTTACTATCAATTTCGATGCGTAGTGCTGAGGCAGCTTCATCCATTAAATCGATAGCTTTATCTGGCAAGAAACGATCACTAATATATCGATGAGAAAGTTTAACTGCAGCAATAATAGCGCCATCTAAAATGCGCACTCCGTGATGTGCTTCATATTTACTTTTAATACCTCGTAGAATAGAAATAGCATCATCTACTGAAGGTTCTTCAACCATTACTGGTTGAAAGCGTCTTTCTAGCGCACTGTCTTTTTCAACATATTGGCGATACTCTTTTAGAGTGGTTGCACCAATGGTGCGCAAGGTACCACGAGCTAGCGCTGGTTTAAGTAAGTTGCCAGCATCAGTTGATCCTTCACTGGCTCCGGCGCCAACAATACTGTGTAATTCATCGATAAAGAGTATGATCTGTCCTTCACTCTTTTCAATTTCTTTGATTACGGCTTTTAATCGATCTTCAAACTCTCCACGATATTTAGCTCCGGCTATCAGAGAACCCATATCTAAAGCTAAGATTCTTTTATTTTTTAGTGCTTCTGGGACATCATCATCAATAATTTTTTTGGCCAAACCTTCGACAATGGCAGTTTTACCAGTGCCTGGTTCGCCAACCAAAACCGGATTGTTTTTGGTGCGACGCGACAAAATTTGAGTAATACGACGAATTTCTTCATTGCGACCAATGACAGGATCAATTTTTCCTGAACGAGCTAGACTGGTAAAATCTAAGCAATATTTTTCTAGAGCCTGATATTTGCCCTCGGGTTCTGGATCAGTAACTCGTTGTTGACCACGTACTGTTTTTAAAGTTTGCACGACTTGTTTGGGATCAAGTTCGGTAAGTTGGACAACTTTTTTTTGGTTTAATAGTGCCAAAAACAAATGCTCAGTACTAATGTATTCGTCTTTAAGTTTTACTGCTTCTGTTTCTGCTTGACTTAAAACCTTACTTAGTTCTGGGGAAGCGTAAGCTTGAGTGGGCGCATCTGTGCTAGGTAATTGTTTAAGTTCTTTTCTAATTAAAGAAGCAATTGTTTCTGGATTTTTATCTAATTGTTCAAGCAAATTAGGAATGATGCCTCCTACTTGTTCAACTAGGGCTAATAATAGGTGCCAAATTTCGATTTGACTATGTTTGAGTTTGCCAGCCAGCTGCATAGCGTCTTGTACAGCTTCACTGGCTTTGGTGGTATAGCGATCAAAGTTCATAAGTATTCTTTCAAGTTTATTAAAGGCTTTAGTGTTTATAAGCAATATTATTTTAGCGCGCTTGAAATATTTTGCATAGAGTCAATTAGCAGACTAGAAAGGACTCTGCTAATTAACTAAAAGTTGATTTTTACTTGATACTTCTTATATATTTTGATACATTTTGATAGATTAAAACAATAAAAATATTGATTTTAACTCATCACTAATAAAAAATACAAAAAAATTAATTTTTATTTACCATAACAAACATGAAAAAAATCTGCTATATCTTCGTAAATTTTTTCAATTTCTGAATCTGTAAGATCTTCATTGTTTTTTTCTGCAGAGCGAAGATTTTTATTTGATTTTGACCTAGAATCTTCTTTGATCTTAGTAATAATAGTTTTTATAGCAAATTCTCTCAATTCGAAATCATAGGCAAAAACCTTTTGCATGGACTCATTAAAGCTATGAAGATAACTAAGAAGAGCTTTTAAGTCTTGTGGCGAATCTGATGAAAGTAATTTTTTAATAAGAGCTTGCGGGCCAATTTTGGCATGTTTTTCTCTTAATTCTTTTCCTCTTTTTTCTCTTTCTTTAGACATAAATTTGTATCGCTTTTATCTATATTTAAGTATATAGAACACAGTCAATTATAACATGTAGGCTTTTTTAATTAAAAAAACGAGCCCAGTAGCTCGTTTTATTTTTTGATTAAAATTGAATTAATTAACAGTAAATACAGTGACAGAAAGCGACCTGGGCACCTATGTCCACAGGATTTTAGTTTTTCGTCTAAGTTGCCTTAGACGGGAGAAGGAGGTCGTGAAAACTCCTACCCATTCTCCTTAGAAAGGAGGTGATCCATCGGCACCTTCCAGTACCGATACCTTGTTACGACTTAACCCTCATCGCTAATCTCGCCGTAGAAGGGCCGTTCTCTTGCGAGTTACGGTCACCCGCTTCGGGCGCTACTAACTTTGCTGGTTTGACGGGCAGTGTGTACAAGGAGCGAGAACGTATTCACCGCAACCTGCTGATTTGCGATTACTACCGATTCCGACTTCATGCTCTCGAATTGCAGAGAACAATCTGAACTGAGGGGCCGTTTAAAGGATTGGCTCCGCCTTGCGGCTTCGCTACCCGTTGTCGGCTCCATTGTAGGATGTGTGTTGCCCTGGATGTAAGGGTCATGCTGACTTGACGTCGTCCTCTCCTTCCTCCCTGCAAAAAGCAAGGCAGTCTCCCGTGACACTTGTAACACGGGATAAGGGTTGCGCTCGTTACCACACTTAAGTGGACGCCTCACGACACGAGCTGACGACAGCCATGCAACACCTGTGTAACACTCTCGAAGAAGATCTAGTTTCCTAGACCGTGCAGTTACATGTCAAACCCAGGTAAGGTATTTCGCTTTGTATCGAATTAAACCACATGCTCCACCGGTTGTGCGCTCCCCCGTCAATTCCTTTGAGTTTTAACCTTGCGGTCGTAATCCCCAGGCGCCTTGCTTAACGCGTTAGCTTACATCACTCAATTCAAAGAATCAAGCAATTAGCAAGGATCGTTTACGGTCTGGACTACAGGGGTCTCTAATCCCTTTTGCTACCCAAACTTTCGTCCCTGAGCGTCAGTTGTACTCCAGGAGCTCGCCTTCGCGAATGGTGTTCCTCTCGATATCTACGGATTTCACCCCTCCACCGAGAATTCCAGCTCCCCCTAGTAAACTCAATTCTATCAGTATTTCAACCTGTATCTGGAGTTGAGCTCCAGTATTAAAGTCAAAACTTAATAAAACGCCGACGGACGCTTTACGCCCAATAAATCCGGATAATGCTTGCACCCTACGTATTACCGAGGCTTCTGGCACGTAGTTAGCAGGTGCTTTCTAGCAGGGTACCCTCAAAAATTGTTCCCCTGCCACAGTGGTTTACACTCCGAAGAGCGTCTTCCCACACGCGGTGTCGCTGCGTCAGGCTTTCGCCCATTGCGCAATATTCCCAGTTGCTGCCACCCGTAGGTGTAGGTTCCGTGTCTCAGTAACCTTGTGGCCGGTCGTGCTCTCACACCGGCTACCTGTCATCGGCTTGGTGAGCTATTACCTCACCAACTACCTGATAGGACATAGGCCTCTCCCTAAGCGCCCGAAGGCTTTGATCCGGAGATCACATGCGGTATTACCCAATCTTTCGACTGGCTATTCCCCACTTAGGGGTAAGTTCCTATGTTGTACTCACCCGTCTGCTACTTGTGTTAGTCCGAAGACTAACTTACCGTTCAACTTGCATGCTTAAAGCACACCGCCAGCATTCATCCTGAGCCAGGATCAAACTCTTAAAAAAGTTTGATTTGCTCTATAAAAAAATAAAAGTCAAATTGACGAGATGCAATCTTTAGTTTTAAAAACCAAAGATAAAATCTCTCTTGCACTTTCTATCACTATATTTGCTGTTAAAAAAATAGCTGTCTTTACTTGTTAAAGATCAAAAAAACTTCTTTTTAAGCAAAAAAAAGAAAGGAGAAAACTTCTAGCTTTCTCTAATCATCTCTCTTTGCCTGAAGTGGGAGTATTATATGGTCAAAAATTTTTAAAGTCAACAGCGAAAACCAGATTAAAATTTGTTTTTTTACTTATGTTTTTAAATACAAGTTTGTGCTTTTTACAAAGCCAACTTTTTCTTTTATACTAGAAGCAATGCCTGCAATCAAACAGGCGATCGTTATGACTTTAACGGTCGTCTTTGCTTACGTATTTTTGCAAACGCCAGAATTATCGGTTTATTCTTTGCAATTTTTTGCTGTACTTTGTCTCGCCTATTGGTGGCTACAGAAAAAACAAGGAAAACACTTTTTTTATCTCTTCAATGAGCAGGGCTCCAGCAACGTCTTAGTTTTAAATTTAGCTTTTTTAATTTTGATTGGCAACACTCAGGGTTTAGCCTCTGCCTTTTTTGCTCTAAGCTTTATCCAGCTTTTTTTTGTAACCTTAGCACTTGAAAATCGTTTAGCAATTTTATTGTCTTTAGAATTATTTTTATTTTATTTGGGTTTAGCTTTGAATCGTTATGGTTTAATTTTGTCTAACAACATAAGTATGACTGAGTTAAATAATTTAATAGCTATTCCTTTAGTAACTATTTTTTATTTATTCGGCAAAGTTCAATACCAACGTTTGCACTATCATTCTTTGTTGCTTGATAGTGAAAAACAGGAAAAGATTCAGGCTCAAGCAGACGATCAAGCTGTATCGATTTTTATTAATAATTTACTAGATAAGCGTTTGCCGATGTTGGAATACTTGCTTACCTTTCCCCAAAAAAACATGGTAATGATTCAGGCCGAAATGCAATCTTTAAAAAAAGATTTAAATAGTTTGATGAAAGAAATTAATCACAAAACTGTTAAAAATGAGTCGGCAATTCAAGAAAAAATATTAATAGAAGAAGAAGCAGAAGTTTTAATCAAAGCTATTGATGATGAAATTTAGCTCAATCTTTTTACTGGTTTTTTTGTTTTCTTTTTTAAAGCCAGCAATGGTTAGGGCTGATAATATGAGTTCAAACTCTTATTATTTGCAATTTGGCAATTTTAATATGGGGAGTGGCGAGTTTGATACTGGTAGTCAATTTGGTTTGACTTATACCTTGGGCGGCACTGCTATTGGTCCCTATGGCGAATATGGTACTAGCCAGTATTTTATAGGTAGTGGTTTTCAATATATTTATCAAATTAGGCAATTTAGTTTTAGTTTATCCAAACTCAGCATTGATCTTGGTGAGTTAAATCCAGGGTTTTTTGCTAGTGATAGTCATACTGTAACTATTAATACTGGTAGTGCCGGTGGTTATCAGGTTTATGTTTTTGAAAATCGTCCTCTAACTCATGTCAGTCAGCCAACTGAACAAATTCCCAACACCACATGTAACACTGGTTGTACAAAAAGTTTAGCAGGTATTTGGGACAACCCAATTTATGATGGTTTTGGCTACCATGTGACTGGTGACAATACACCGAGTGATTTTATTAATAGTAGTTACTTTCGTCCCTTTGCTGATAATAGTTTAGGTGAAGACATGGAGCTGATTATGAGTAGTAATAATGTGGCTTTTGATGAAACAGCCACTATGACTTATCAAGCAGCTCCATCAGTAATGCAAGCGGCTGGTGATTATCAAACTTTTGTGGTTTTTGTAGCAGTACCAGGTTATTAAAATGATTAAAAAAATAATTTTTACTCTTATTTTTTTTGTAAGCTTATTGTCAGGCAAGCTGTCTGTAGTTAGAGCTCAAGGAATTGATGCTTTATCCGTAAATATTAATCCACCAGTTTCCTATCTTTATATAAAGCCTGGCGCTGGTATTGGGGCACCAATTAATTTGGAAAATCAGGGCCGTTATACTATTAGAGTAACTCCACAATTAGTTGATTTCCGAACCCATAAACAAACCGGGCAAATTATTTTAGAACAAACTAGTGAGTTTAAACACTTATCGATTGCAGGCAATCAGGAGCGTTGGGGCGAAGAATTTATCATTAAGCCAGGAGAAAGTTATACTCTACCCCTGACAATTGCTGTGCCAGCAGATTTTCCTCAAGAGGAATATCATTTATCAGTATTATTTAATGTCGAACAAATGCTTTTTTCTGATTATGAAAAAAGCAGTAACACTATTTTGTCTGGTATTGTTGCTAGTCATTTAGTAGTGATGGTTAGCTTAGATGAAGCTGATCGTAGTCAAATTGTGATTAAAGATTTTCAATTACCTAAGATAGTGGATAGTTTAATGGGAATTAATTTTAAGATTTGGGTAAAAAATATTGGTTTAAATGCCAGTCCAATTCGGGGTAAACTAAGTGTTAGTCACTGGCCATCTCCTGAAAAAGAAGTTTATGAATTTTATCCAGATATGGTTTTGGCTGATAGTCAGCGACAAGTACGAGGAATGAGTGAAGGAAATTTGGCTCGTTTACAAGAGTTGACTGAGCAAGAGGAGATTATATTGGCCAATAATGAAGATTATTTTGAATTACAAAGTTTATTGGTGCAAGAAACTTTAATTAGTGATTTTCGCTACGAGAAAGCTTTTTTATTAGGTGCTTATGATTTTCATCTGGAAATTGGAGATGAAGAGCAAACTGAAAGAGTGATAGCTCTACCCTTCTCAATTCTTATAGCCCTTATTTCATTGCCAATTTTGTCTCGTTTATTAATTATTCTAATAAAGAAACTAGATTTTAAACATAAAAAAAACTGAGTTAAACTGCCCTTGACTCTCTGGCAAAAAAAATTATAAACTAGATTACATACTATGCAAATAAAAAATCGTTTTTTGTTTTTATTGTCCCTTTTTATAATTATAAGCTCATTTTTTATCGGAATTCGCCCTAATCAGATAAAAGCAGCTAGTT
This sequence comes from uncultured Pseudomonadales bacterium, assembly GCA_964393205.1. Taxonomy (GTDB): domain Bacteria; phylum Patescibacteriota; class Microgenomatia; order UBA1400; family PJMF01; genus JAAZKO01. The sequence continues at coordinate 139,885 of CAYMSV010000001.1, forward strand.
TAAACAATGTTTCAACCCTGTTGAATAATGCGCGTTTCTCTTTTAGGAGTGCTCTCGAAGGTGCTCAAACTCTTGGTTCTTCTTTAATTACTATTGATGTAACTAACTATCCATCGACTTCGGTTTTGCAACTACAATCTGGTGATGTATTAAGAATTGGTGGCGTTAATAATTACAATGTAGCCACTACCATCGATGACGCTACTGATGACAAAGTCAGTTTAACTTCCGGTTTATTAACTGGCGACATAGCAGATGAAACCGCCCTAATTTCTACCCAGTCTTCAACTTTGACGGTTAAATTAACAACAGTGAGTGCACTGGAGAATGGAACTATTCGTATTTTGGTTCCGGCTACAAGTGCTACGGCAACTAATCGAGATGGATTGCCTGATGATGATGGATTTGATTTTGGAGGTAGCGCAAACGCAGCTATTACTTGTCCAGCCACCTATCCAGCTGGATTTACAGGATTTACTGGAACGAGTAGTTATGCCAATGGCTCAGTTGAGATAGATGGTATTGATTATCATGTTTTTGACTGTGCTTACACGGGCACTGGAGCAGTTAGTGCTGCTTTTGATGGGACAACTTATCCAGCTTTTACAATTGCTAATTTAATTAATCCTTCGCCGAGTAGTTCGAGCGTTTTAGGAGAAGCAGATACTTATACGATCATAATTAGGCATTTGGCGAGTGACGATACCATAATTGATGAAACTTTAGCTAAAGTAGGAGTGATAGATGCAGTTCGTGTTTCGGCTACTATTCTACCTCAATTAACTTTTACCATTGAGGGCGTAGCATCCGGTCAAAGTAAATGTGGCATCACTACAGATGCTACTACTACACCTTTGGCCGTTCCTTTTGGAGATATTACCATTGGTACTTTCTCTGATTTGGCTCAGGTTTTAACTGTAACTACTAACGCGGCCAATGGCTATCAAGTAACAGCGGCAGAAAGTGATCAATTGGGTAAGGATGGACAGGCTTGTGCTGGTGATGGTTCGGCCGATACTGCTTGTATCGTTGATGCTAATGTTACTGGCATGAGCAATACTGTTTCAGCAGATTGGGCTGTAGTTACTGGAGATCAATATGGTTTTGGTTTCACTATAGGTTCGGCCACTGCTGGAATAACCAGACCTTTTTACTACAATGAATCCGGCAGAACTTACAGTGCTCGCCATTTCTCAGATTTAGCTGAATCCACTGATCCTGAAACGATTTTCTCTCGCTCTACAGCAGCTCTGGAAGACATAGTAGATGTTTGTTATCGACTAACACCCTCTGCACTCAATGTAGCTGGAGACTATGAGAACTACATTGTGTACATAGCAACAGCTACTTTTTAAGATTTAAAATTTAATTAATAATAAGAAACAGTTTAAAAATCAAGGAACAGAATGCAACTAACCTGCCCAAAAAAGAATATTAAGATTCTTATTTTTCTTTTAAGTTTATTTATATTTACTTTCAGTTTGAAATCGGTGGCTATCGCCCAGGAGGCTTTGTCCTTGACAGTGAAGCCGGTCAGAATTGGAGATGATAATTCTTTACTTCTAAGTCCTGGTGAAAAAAAACAAATTCAAGTGAAGGTAGAAAACAACTCTCAAATGGACTTACAAATAGAGAGTCAAGTTTTAGATTTTATTGTGGCTCAAGACGGAACAACCCCGATTCCTGTTACAGAAGAACAAGATAACCGCTGGAGTTTAGCTAGTTGGATGACTCTGGCACCAGCAAGTAATTTTTTACAAGCTGGTGGGTCAGCAACCGTTAATGTTTTAATTGAAGTGCCCGAGGATGCTCTTCCTGGGGGTCGTTATGCTATGGTGTTACACAGTCCTGATGTAGGAGGAGTTGAAGACCAAACTGGAGCTGGTATTGCTCAGCGAGCAGGTACTTTGATTTATGTGATAATTGATGGTCCAATTAATGAATTAGCCTATGTTAACTTTTTTAGAGTGCCTGGATTTTTAGAAAAAGGACCAGTGCCTATGGAAATTAAGATTAGAAACGAATCAGACGTTCACATTACACCAACCCCGCAAATTAAAGTTTTTAACATTTTTGGTAAAGAAATAGATAGATTGGTACTAGATCAGAAAAATGTTTTTCCTTTAACCGAGCGAGATTTTAGTGATGTTTGGCAGAAAAAATGGGGTTTTGGTCCCTACACTCTTAGGTTAGAAGCTGTCTACGGATTTCAAGGACAGGTGGCAAGTGCTGAAGCAGTAATCTGGTTAATACCAGTAACAATTATTATAATTGTTTTGCTTAGTATTTTACTGATTGTGGCTATAGTTTTGGCAATTAAGAAGAAACAAAGTCAGAAGGCACCATTTAAAGAGATGCCAGAAGCTGAAACTCAGCCAATGGATGATCAAGATCAACAATAAAAAACGATTATTGAGATTTAAAAAAAATAAAAGCTTTCTTATTACTCATCAATTATGTAGAAAGCTTTTATTTTTTCTTTTACTATTCTTTATATTTTCAAAAGCAAGTTTTGCGCAAACTGTAGATCCTGTAACTAGAAATGTAATAGTGTCAGCTAGTATTCCTGATACGATTCCTCCCTCAACACCAATTTTGATTACTCCAGAAGATGGAGCTAACGTTGATACGGCCCGTCCGGTTTTTCAGTGGTATGAGAGTACAGACAATAAGGGCATGTCTCATTACGAATTTCGTCTAGATGGAAGATCTTGGTTTAACAATATTCCCCTATCTAGTTTTGCTAATGAAGATTACAGTTTAAACTATGATGCCGGATCGGGAATTTATACTTTTGTAGCTAATCAAGATTTAAGTCATGGTACTCATCGTTGGCAAATTATTGCTTATGATCAGCTAAACAATAGTGCTGCCTCTACTATTTGGAATTTTAATGTTTTTGTTAATGAACCGCAGTTTACAATTAGGAAAATTGCGGATGTTAATACTAGTATAAGCTCCACCAATCCCTCAAGTGTTCCTGAGGAACCCATTACTCTTTTTTCAACTGATCCATTTGCTAATGAACCTTGGATTATAGCTCTAGGAGCTCCTAATTTAGAGGTAGATTTAACAGTTATCATACCTAACAGTGCTGACCAATCTTTTAGCCAAGAGACCGATAGTAGTGGAAATTGGAGTTTACAGTTAGGTATTTTACCTCGAGATGAGATAGTACGATTAGACTTTACTATTACTGACGTAGTTGGACACAAAAGCTATATTCGTGAGCTTTATATTATTATTAATCGGCATTATTGGCCCCCCACCGCAATACCAACAGCGACAATTACCGAAACTCCTCCAACAACCGCTCCAACTTCTTTTATCTCTCCCAGTATTACTCCCAGTATCACCACTTCTATTACACCAACTCAAGATCCAACTGTTACTCCGTCTATTACTCAAGCGAGCCCAGCGCCCGTAACTCCATTGCCCTCACCAGGTATTAGGGTGCCAATTATTCCACCAAAGGAAGTAGTTCATGATTTAGTTGAAGACGTTAAAAGAAGTTTGCCTGATCGAATAGCCAACTTAATGACTGATTTTAGTGGATCGCCTATATGGAAAGCTGTAAATAATTTTTCAGCCATAGCTTTAGCTTTGCTATTGCCAATTGCCAGTTATTTGTTTGTGTTATTTAAGTTTTATCAATCTTTTTCAATAAAAACCTTTCAAGAGGTTCTGATGGCCTTATGGCCTTGGTCTAAAAAAAGAAAAAATTTAGTATTTGAGTATCGCAATAGTCAGGCTGCTCCTTTGGTGAAAGTGGAACTAATAGACGCTGAAACGAATGAAGTTTTAGATTGGCAAATAACTAACTATTTAGGACGATTTATTAACTTTGATTGGCCGACGGGACGTTCTCTCAAATTGAGAGTGAAAGATCATAATTTCTATTTTCCAATAGGTGGTGGTAAGCCACTTTATTTATCTTGGCACAATTTTTATCAGGGAGAAACTTTTAATTATCAAGAAGCCTCAAAAAATAAAAAAGTTGCTGCAAACATATTTGCTGGTCGACGAGCTCTAGCGATCCCTACGCTTTTGGCTCAAGGCAAACATAACCTACCCCTAATTGAGCGCCTCAGGGTTGTTTTGGCCTATTTAGTGACCTATCCAAGCTGGTTTTTTCTACTAAGTTTGTTTCCTGTGTTAATTTTAGTATTGAGGTATCCAAGCTTTTTGAATTATTTAGCACTTGTTTATTATTTTATAGTAGCATTCTTTAAACACGCTAATCGTTTAGGAAAAAAGACTTGGCAGTTTAGAGTATTAACCAGCAATGGCCACAAAGTTAATCAAAACCTAATACTTATCACTAATGATTTAATAAAAGGATATTCTCAAGCTCAAATAGTAAATATCAATGAGGCTTTGAGTCCTAAATTAAAATTTGTGAAAAATGAATTTATTTTTAGCTTACAAACAAAGGATTATGCCTTGTGGGATAGTCAGCGTGCAATTAGTGAAATGGAATATAGTCTTAGAAGAGAATCAATTGGTGAGTTTAAATTACATCTAATTGAAAGTTCTAATCACAGCCTTAGGATTTTGCAACCCCTTTGTCAATTATTGCACCAGCAATAACTAACAAATTTAACTTATCTTTTTTATAAAAAACTGCGGCTTGACCGCTGGCTGGAGCAAAGATTTTTTTATCTGTTCTTACAAGGATTTCATTTTTAATTTTTTTTACTTGGCAAGAAATTAATTGACCACTGTTGCGAATTTTAACTAAAGCAGAAAATTTTTCCTTTTTTTCCCATGATTTTTGATCCTGTTCTTTAATAAAGACCAAGTTTTTAATTGTAAATTCTTTTTTAAAACAAAGGTTTGCTTTTGCTACCACCAATTGATTAGTTTTTTTCAGTTTATCTATGACAGCTAAAGCCGGGGGTTTATTTTTGGAAAAGCTAATTGCTTGACTATTTTTTAAGGCTTGATGATCGATATTAAAACCTCGACGTTGGCCCAATGTATAAAAAGCTAATCCCTGGTGCTTACCAATGATTAAGCCTTTTTGGTCAATAATATCGCCCGATTTTTTTTGTAAATTTTCATTCAAAAATTCTTTTAAATTACTGTCTTTTAAAAAACAGATGTCAAAAGATTCTCGGTTCAAACAATCCAAATTATTTTTTTTAGCAATTTTTTTGACTTCTGATTTTTTTAAATTACCAAGTGGAAACAAAAGTTGGGCTAATTGTTTTTCTTGAAGTTGATACAAGAAGTAGCTTTGATCTTTATCTTGGTCTTCAGCAGCTGCTAGATAATAAGCATCCAATTTTTTAATAATTTTGGCATAATGACCAGTGGCCAAATGACTAAAGCCTTGTTCTTTAGCCCAATCAAACAGGTAGCCAAATTTGAGAAGCTTGTTACAAACAGTGCAAGGATTAGGAGTATGTCCCTTTTGATAATTATTCAGCAAATAATCAACCACACATTTTTTCTGTTTTTGGGAGTAATCTAGAGTAATAAATGGAATTTTTAAGGATTGAGCAATTTGTTTAGCTATTTTACTTTCCTGAATAATTCGTTTTTTTTGTTCTTGATTACGAGCATACAGTTTTAAATAAACTGCACTAACATCAAAATTTTCTTTTTTTAATAAATAAGCAACAGTGCTGGAATCAACTCCTCCGGAAAGAGCAAGTAAAATTTTTTTTGACATAGTTAGAAAATAAAGTTACGTTTAGCCAAAACCTTAACTCTTTTTTGATAAGCTAATGGATCATAGGTATAAAATTTGGGTAATAGAGCTTGGTAACTTGGATTCATTTTTTGAGCTTTTGCAATATCCTCAATGGCTAATTTTCCATAATATAGGAGACTGGGATTATATTGGTGGTTTTTTAAATATTTTAAAACTTGCTCAAAACCTTCTAGGTAAACAAAGCTTTTGCTGAAGCCTCCTGGCAAACTAGTGTCTGTTAAGCCTCTTTTATTTTTTAGAGCATAAGACCAAGATTTTTGAGAATCTTGTAAATATTCGTAGAAAAAAGCGTAGACCGTTTTAAAATCTTTTTTTTGAGCTACTTGAGCGCCCAAATAGGATAAAGCAGTTTTAAAAATCAATTGTTGTTCGCTGTTTAAATATTGATGAATAACAGCCAATCCTTCTTCGGTACGCAAATGATTGCTAAATCCATAGTGTTTTTTACGACGGTACCAGTCTTGTTTCTCATAATTTTCTTGACGCAGGATATGGGTGCCTATTTCATGATCTAGAGTATTACTTAATTTTTGTTTAGAAAAAGCAACAGGCAATCTAACTTTAATCGTATTATTTTTGAAATTAACAGCAAATCGACTAGTAAAATCTTTATCAAAGACTAGCTGATATTTTTTATTCAATGAATATTCAGCTAAATATTTCTCAATGATTTGAGATGTAGTTTTAGTATCTAATTTTTCATTTGATAGTTGGTTTTTTTGAAAAAGGTTTTCTTTTTTAGCCTGTTTAATAATTTTTTTAGCTAAACGAGAATAGCGCCAACGAGACCTACCATAAAAATCCAAATCGCTTTGTTTTATTGTTGTTTGATATTTAAATTGAGGGTTGTAGTTAGTATTATTGGCAAAAAATTTTTCTTTTTCTGCTAACAAATTAACTGGTACTAATTCACTAAGTTTAAGCATTTTGACTATTAGGATCAATTAGAAAACCATCTAAATCTTGGCGGCCAAGTTCTAGCTTATGTTGACGATGATTTAGTTTCTTACTAACTAACATGGTGGTTTTAACAATGTGACCTTTTAATTTAAATTTAACTTCCACGACAGGCAAACTACCTTCTTCTTTTTCTTTTTGAAACCACAATAAATCTTCTAGGTCTAATAAACCTAGTTCACCAGCCAAATCACGAGCAATAGCACTATGAAGTCGTCCAGTATTAATAAAAGCTGAAGTGGAAATTCCTTGTTTTTTTTCACCATACAGAATAATTTCTTCTCGCAAATTAATTTTAGTAATTTCATTTTTTATTTTAACTCGATTTGAAAAATCACTGGCAAATAAAGCCTGGGCAATTTTTACTCCATGTTCGGGATTAATGACATTTAGACCTTCTACTCTTTCTAATCGACGACGCATGCCGGCACGATTGGCAGCTTGAATTGATAATCCTGGTGTGGCATTAAGTTCAACCACCATTGGACCTTTAGTCTTATGTAAGAAAATGTCGATTCCAGAAAAGGCCAGATCTGCGACTTCGCTGGCTTGGACGGCGGTTAATAAGGCTTTGTACCAATTGGGAATAGTAATGCCGTTAAGCTTTTTTTTGGTTCCTGGTAAATATTGAATATTTTGTTTTTTATGAGCAACGGCATGAGTGGTAATACCACTAGCAATATCAATTCCTACAGCAATTGCTCCCTGTGTAACATTAGCGCGACCCGCAGACTCTTCAGTAGGTAAACGTAACATGGCCATAACAGGTACACTGTTGAAAACAATAACTCTAATATCGGGTGTGCCCTTATAAGAATATTTTAATAACTTAGGATGAATTGGAATACGTTCTTCAATAATAACGTTATGATTGGTGCCGTGAATGCTATATTGTCCAGCCAAAATGTTTCTGCAATGTAATTTGATGTCGTCTTCATCCCACTTTTCTCCTAAAACATCTAACCAATACTGGCTATTAACTTTATTTCTAAAGGCAATAACACCAGTGCCGGCATGACCATTAGTGGGTTTGATAACAAAATCACCCTCTAGTTTTTGCCAATTAAAATCATTAACGTCTTCATCGGTGCCTAAAATGCCATAGATTTCTGCAGAGGGAATATTATTGTCGTTTAATAATATTTTAGTGGCGTATTTAGAACGAGCGATAGCTTTAGCTTTACGAGAATTACGACTCACATATAAACTGTTGCGAGCATTGATGCCTAGGAGGTCGCTGGCTGTGGCTTGTTTAGTCATAGTTGACTTTTCTTATTCTTCTAGTCCTGAAAAATCATCAGTCATAAATTTTTTAAATTTTTGGGACTGACTTTTGTTACTAAGCAAGTCTTTGAAGCGAAAATATTCAAAGATTCTTAGTCCGGTGTAGCGACCGATAGCTAGATTAATCACTGTTACCAGTAGAATGGTTAATTCAGGTTTTAAAATAACAAATTTCCTGACGGTTTCATTATCTACCAACAAAGTACCAACAATTGCCAATATCAATGTTTCAAAAGTTACGCTGAGAGCCTCTCCTCTGCTAGCAAACATTTGAGTGGTCATAAAGTTCTCAGTAAGCAAAATAATAATAAGCAATGGGAAGATGCTTACATTAAGCACTAAATCAATTTTGAATAAAGAACCAATAATCAATAAAAATAATATTGACATCGAGACAATGAGTAGGAGCATAGCTGTTTTTGGCAAGAGTGGCATTTTTAAAAACTTTACTAGATATCTAGCTAAAGTTGCTGATAAAAGTACAGCTAAAAACAAAATAATGCCCGCTAGTAGACCAGTAGATACAAAAGCTACTGATAAAACTGCTGGAATATAAATACCAAAACCTTTAAAACCAATTACATGTCTAGCTAAGGCTACAATTGAAGCAATGACTGGAAAAATTAGCATAATTACTACTAAGCTAGTTGGTAAACCTTGAGCAACAGCAAGACGAATAGCTTTTTGTAGAAAATTAGTTGGACTAAGTGGACCAATAGGATTTTCATCTAAATGTGCTGCTAAAACACTTTTTTGTCTGCCCGTAGTTTCAGTAATGTCTTCGTCAGTTTTTTGTTGAATTTTTTCTACTATTTCTGCTGATGGCGAGGATAATTTAACACTATCGCTTGCCTCTGCTTCTTCAGTTGCCTCTTCAATTACTTCTAAATTTTCTAGATCTTCTCCTTCAAATTGAATGGGATTAATGGTTTGAGCGTAAATTTTTTGCTGTTTTAGATTTGGCCAAAAAGCCAGAACAAGAAAGGCAAAAATAAAAATCAATAAATAAGTGGGTAAGATTTTTTTAAAATTCATAATGGTTCGTGTTACAACTTTATAAGATGAAATTAATAGTTCTTTGACAAAAACTAATTAGACTGGAAACTAAAAGTAGACTAAAAAATTGATTTAGGCGTAAACCAAAGACAATCATTGGGGCAATATTAAAGCCTGGTACAAAATAAGTAGCCAGCCAAAGGATAAAAACACTAATAACCATAGAAAATAAGCCAAGAGTGACAATATTAATAGGTAAAAAAAGAAGTTTTAAAATTGGTTTAATAATTTTTTCAAGGATAGTCAGGACGATAGCGGCTAAAATAAGAGTAAAATAGCTACTATAGCCAACATTAGGTAAAGCCCAGGCTAAAATAGCAATGGTGGCGATTAATACAATAACTGGCTTAAGTATTTTCATAAAATAGCTCTATATTTAGCTTTTCTTCTTGTTATTGTAAAAGATTTTGCTCTCTTAGTCTAGTATGCTGCTTTTTGGCGAAACGATGGGCCTCATCTCTTAAACGAACAACTAGGTGAAGAGTTGGATGGTTGCTGGGCAACTTGATTTCAATGCTTCGCCACCCGTTATTGGGTTTTTCTTGATTTTTTGGACGAAGTAAAACTAACCGATCTGGATTTTTAACTACAGATACAATTGGACAATTGAAAAATTGAGGATTTTTTTGCCAAACACGCTGAGCACTGCGCAACTGTCCTTTACCTCCATCAATGACTATTAAATCTGGTCTACCCCACTCTGGGTGTTTTTGCCTGCGCAATAGTGCTTCTTGCAACATAGCATAGTCGTTAGGAGTGGCCTGTTGACGAATTTTAAAGAATTTATACTCACTTTTTTCAGGCTGGCCATCAATAAAACAAACCATGGAAACAGTAGCTTGTTGTCCTTGAGTATTGCTAACATCATAAGCTTCTATGCGTTGAAAACGATATTTTAAATCAACTATGCCCTGCTGATGCATAATTTGGCGCAAGTGCACCAATGCCTCTTCTTGGATTTTCTTGGTTAAATTGGGCAAGATTAAATCAGGTTTTAAACGATACTGTTCTTGAGTAATTTCATTAATTAAATCAATTTTATTTTTAATTTTTTGTGCTTCTTCAAAATTTTCAGATTTTGCCAAGTTTTTCATTTCTTGAGTCAATTGTTTAATCAAATTTTTATTTTGACCACGAAGAAGTAATATTAGTTGTTTAATATTATCTTGGTAAGATGATGAATCAATTTTATTGCAACAAGCTCCAGGACAAAGCTCTAGATGATAATAAAGGCAAGCTTTATTTTCTTTTTTGTTTTTTTTATTACACCAGGGAAAGATTTGTCTAGCTATTTTTAATAATTCATCAACTTTATAACTACTAGCAAAAGGACCTAAAATGGCCATGGATTTTTGAAACTGTTTCTTTTTTAAATCAGTTTTTCGCAGTCGTAATAATTTTGGATAATCTTCTTGAGTAAAAAAAAGATAAAGTCGAGATTTATCGTCTTTGAGTAGACTGTTGTAAAAAGGTTGATGAGCTCTAATTAATTCTGCCTCAATCAGCAGAGCTTGAAGTTCGCTTTTTAGAATCTGAGTTCTGACTGTCTTGGCCTTTTTGACTAATTGTTGGATCTTGGCTGAGAGCTGAGGATAGCGAGTGTAACTCTTGATCCTTTTCTTCAAGTTTTTGGCTTTGCCGACGTAAAGTACTTGTGAGTCTGCGTCCAAAAAGGAATAAACTCCCGGCTGCGAGGGCAAGGACGACAAGTCCTGCGCCCAGGAAAAGTATTTTTTCTGGGTTTTCAACAGTGATTTTTCCGAACCCTTTGACTTCGACTTCATGATTAAAAATTTCTCCTTTTTGTAATTGAATGTTGAGGTTTAATTTTGATTTCTTGCTAATCAAACCATCTTTATTATAAACGCTTAAAGGAATTTCTAAATTTTGAAAAGGAACAATTAAGTTTGGCCAGTCTTCTTCTTGACTAACAATTAGCTCATCACTGTCAAAAGTAAATTTAGCAAAATACCAAACTTGTCCTGTTGGATTGCTAAGAACTAAAGAATATTTTCCAGGAATATCAAAGTTTAATAGTTGTTGTTCTTTTAACTCAATATTAATTTCTGGCTGAATGTTTGGAAAATCATTCTGACTAAATTCAACATAGATCTTTTTTTCTTGAGCTTCTTTTTCGCTTAAATAAGAACCCGCTGGGTAAGGCAAAACACTAGAAACACCATTGATTGCGAAAGTAATATGATTGAGATCGAATTTAGAAAAATAATCAATTCCACCAGTGGTATTTTGCCAGGTTGGATCAATTTCTTGCCAGCTATTGTTTTCAAAGTTATAAAAGGCTGGCCAAGCATGTAATACATCACCAACCACACTAATTGGTCTCAATTCTTCATTACTACTATAAGCATAACCAACAATTCTTTTAGCTGGAATTTGTTTAATCCTCGCCAAGGTAACAAATAGATCTGTAAATTCTTGACAGGTGGCAAAAATTCTATTTTCTGGTAAGAAGCTATTAGCAGCGCCTAGGCGATAAAATTGTGCGTTCAAATTTTCTTCTGTATATTCAAGATTTTCTACTACAAACTGATTAATATCACTAGCACTATTTAATGTCGAAGCGGCTTCTTTTAAATCTGGGCTATCTATTTCCCAAAATTTTTGAGCAGTGAGGTGAGCTGGTAAAACTGGAGCTGGTTTGATACCAGAATCTGCCTCTAGTCTTAATAAAATTTGGGCTAAAAGCTCAACTTTAAAAGAATTATTGGCTGGAATTTCATAGGTAGCTATAAAATTACCATCAAGATCTACTTTAATATTTTTCGGTAAAGGATCTAATTGGTGATAGTGAATTTTTTGTTTAGGGGTTTCAGGAGGTAAAGTGATCTGAGTAAGAGCGTTTTGACTATTTGGATTATCCAAATAATAACTCAGTTTCAGATCAAAAACTTGTTCTTCACCAAAGATGGCGCTAACTGCTTGTCCCTCAAGTTTGTCATAATGAAAAGTATCAAAATCTCCAGCTTGTTTAATAGTAAAATCACTGGGACTAATTCGATTGGCAGGACCAAAAATATTTGGTATTACTAAATTTAGTCGGTATTGATCATATTGCTCTGGATCTGCTAAAGCAGGAATGTTAACTTCTAAAATTTTACCGCTAATGTTAGCAATATCACTATCAAGGTAGCTAATAATTAATTCTCGACTTTTTCCTTCTCCCAGTATTTGTTCTTCGAAGGTAACACCAATGCTGGTTTGGCCTGTCAATTTACTAACTTGCGGTTCCAATGGAGTTCCATTATCAGTAACTTTAATGTTCTCTAGGTTGGTAGAACTGACAATAATTCCGTATCTATTAATAAAATATTCAGGAGTGAGATTGCGTATGGTAAATTTTTGAGTTACTAAAGTTTTTCCATTAGCATTGACTCGATAAGTGCTGTCTAGATTGATAGTGAAGTTTTTATCTTCATCAGTTGCAGAGATTGGTTTAGTAAATAGATGGTTGCTAAAAAGAACAGTTAAAAAAAATAAGCTGATCAAAAACAGAAATCTTTTTTTGGAGATTATTCTACTAAATAATTTACTAATAGACATTAAATTAATTGTAGCTGAAAAATTAGTTTGAAGCTAATTCGGCTTTTAAATATTTAGCAGTTAAGGAGTGTTTTTTTTGACTTAATTGTTCAGCTGTGCCTGTAGCAAGCACTTCTCCACCAGCATCACCACCTCCGGGTCCTAGATCGATAATCCAATCAGCGTTTTTAATAACATCTAAATTATGTTCGATAACAATTACTGTATTATCTTGTTTAACTAATTTATGTAATACATTGAGTAGTTTCTGAATGTCAGCAAAATGTAAGCCAGTAGTGGGCTCATCTAATAAATAGATAGTGTGATCATGGCTTTTAATACTTAACTCTTTCGCCAATTTGACTCGTTGAGCTTCACCACCACTGAGAGTTGGAGCGCTTTGCCCAAGTTTTAAATAACCCAGTCCAACCGCTTTGAGGGTGGCTAGTTTGTGGCGAATTAATGAATGATTTTTGAAAAAATCATGTGCCTCATCAATGGTTAGATCTAAAACTTCGGCTATGTTTTTTTCTTGATAACGTACTTGTAGTGTTTCTTTGTTATAGCGTTGACCGTGACAAACATCACATTCTACATAAACATCTGGTAAAAATTGCATCTCAATTTTAATTTGTCCTTCTCCCTGACAAGCTTCACAACGACCACCCTTAACATTAAAACTAAAGCGACCAACCTTATAAGCTCGTATTTGAGCATCTTTAGTATTAGCGAACACTTTCCGAATATAGTCAAAGGTTTTAGTATAGGTGGCGGGGTTGGAACGAGGGGTTTGACCAATAGGACTTTGATCTATTAAACTCAAGCGTTTAACTTTTTCTGGAACAATTAATTGTTCGATTTTTGCTAACTGACCATCGTAGCTTTTACCCAAATATTTGGCTAAGTGATTGTGCAAAACATTGTCTAAAAGAGTTGATTTGCCCGATCCCGAAACACCGGTAATACAAGTGAAAGTGTTGAGTGGAAAATCGACATCAATTTGTTTGAGGTTATGATGAGCTGCTCCACGAAATGAAATTTTTGAGCGTTCAAAAACACTAGCCACTGTGGCTTCTGGATCAATTACTTGTCTTTGCTCTTTTTTGTCTTGGCGAAGGATTTTTTTCTGGCGAGATAGATATTGAGCCGTTAAAGTTTTTTCTTTGAGTAGTTCTTGATAAGTGCCAGTAAAGACGATATTGCCACCTTCTTGACCAGCTAAAGGACCAAAATCAACAATGAAGTCAGCAGCAGCCATAATATCTCGATCGTGTTCAACGACAACCACCGTATTACCCTTATCTCGCAGTTCTTGTAAGGTTTTAATCAGGCGATGATTGTCGCGTTGATGTAGACCAATGGTTGGTTCATCCAAAATATAGAGTACTCCAGTAAGTCCAGTGCCAATTTGTGAGGCCAAACGAATTCGCTGCGCCTCTCCTCCAGCCAAGCTGCCTGCTTCTCTGGAAATGGTTAAATAATTGAGACCTACTGCACTCAAAAAGTGTAAACGACTGTAAATTTCTTTGAGAATTGTTTCAGCAATACTCACTTCTTTTTGACTGAGAATTTTTTCTTGGTTTTTTTGTAATTTGGCAATCCATTCTAAAGCTTGGTCTATGGTTAATTGGCTAACTTCAGCAATGTTTTTTTCATCAATATGTACAGATAAGGCTTCTGCTTTTAAACGGTCACCCTGACAACTAGGACAGGTTTCCTTATGCATAAATGAGGCAATTTCTTTACGGATATATTCACTGTCAGTCTCTCCATAACGTCGTTCTAGATTGTTAACAAAACCTTCAAATTTAGTTTCAAAACTAGTTTCATGACCAAAGCGATTTTCTCCAACTACTTCATAAATTTTGTCGCTACCATAAAGTAAAGTTTGTTGAAATTTTTCGTCCATATCTTCCCAGGTGGTTTTGCGAAAATCATAATTTGCTGCTTCAACAACTTGTTTAACTAAACGAGAGAACCAAGTGTCATTACTCATAGTACGGGCAAAAGGAATCACTGCCCCTTCACTAAGAGTGAGACCAGGAGCAATAATTTTTTGCTGATTTATTTTTAAAATTGAGCCTAGACCATTACAGGTTTCGCAAGCACCTTCTGGAGCATTAAAAGAAAACAATCTTGGTTCTAACTCTTTAAGTGAAACGCCACAGTCACTACAAGCTAGATTTTCACTAAACAATTGTTCACTAGTTTTTTGCGGACGTTCTGGAAAGTCAAAACCAGTATCTTCAACCCAGACTAGTAAAACTAAACCGTCAGCTAAACGTAGCGCATCTTCTACAGATTGATTGAAGCGCGAGCGAAGCGAGCGCTTCTCTTCTTCATCTTTTAATTGTTTATGACTTAGAACAAAACGATCTACTACAGCCTCAATACTATGTTTATTAGTTTTAATTAAGGTTAGGGGCTCTTCTAAATTATAAATTTGACCATCAATTCTTGCTCTGGTGTAGCCTTTTTTGATTAAATTATTTAATAAGCCGTCAAACTCACCTTTGCGATTTTTGACCACCGGAGATAATAAAAGAATTTTTTGAGGATCAGCAGAATTACTTTGGAAACGTTTCTCAATTTGTTGAAAAATTTGCTCGATAATTTGGTCAATGCTTTGGGTAGAGATTTCTTGACCACATTTGGGACAATGAGGATGACCAACTCTAGCAAATAATAAACGCAGGTAATCATAGATTTCAGTAATAGTGCCGACGGTAGAGCGAGGGTTGTGAGAGGTGGTTTTTTGATCTATAGAAATAGCTGGTGACAGACCATCAATTTGATCAACATCGGGTTTGCTCATGACGCCCAAAAATTGTCTAGCATAGGAACTGAGTGATTCAACATAGCGTCGTTGTCCTTCGGCATAAAGGGTGTCAAAAGCTAAGGAGCTTTTACCCGATCCAGAAAGTCCAGTAAAAACAATTAATTTATTTTTTGGTAATTCCAAATCAATATTTTTGAGATTGTGTTCGCGAGCGCCGGTGATTTTAATGGTTGATTGTGACATTTTTGTGAATGGGTATTATAGCAGCTTTAGTTCGGCAATTTTGTCTCTAATAATAGCAGCTAGTTCAAAATCTAAATCGCTAGCAGCTCTGTTCATTTGTTGGCGCAATTGTTTAACTAATTTAACTCTTTCATCGGGAGTTAAATTTTGAGCATCAATGGCCATTAAATTAAGCCTAGTGCTTTTGTTAATTTGCAAATAAATAGCTTTTTTATTATTATATTTTTTTGTTCGATTTAGCTCTTTTTCCCACTCACCTCCATCTTTTTCTCTTTGCAGTAATTTTTCTCTAATTGGTTTGTTGATACTAATTGGATCGATATTATGTTCTTGGTTATAAGCTAGTTGTTTGTGGCGGCGACGTGCAGTTTCGTCAATAGCTTTTTGCATTGATTTAGTCATTTTATCAGCGTACAAAATTGCCAATCCATTTAGGTGGCGCGCTGCTCTACCAATGGTTTGAATGAGGGCAATATCGTTGCGCAAAAAACCTTCTTTATCAGCATCTAAAATACCAATTAAACTAACTTCTGGTAAATCCAAACCCTCTCTTAATAAATTAATACCAACTAAAACATCGTAGGTGCCACTGCGTAAATCATCTAAAATATCACTGCGATCTAGGGTTTCTATGTCGGAATGTAAATAAGCGACTTTTGGTAGGCGTTTAGGGTTTTTAGTAACTAATTTTTTAACTTTTTTTGGATCGTTTAAATAATCAGTTAGAGCCTCAGCCATTTTTTTAGTGAGAGTAGTAACTAAAGTTCTTTCTCCCAACTCTACTCTTTTAATTACTTCTTTAATTAGGTTTTCAATTTGATTTTGACTGCTTCTAACTTCAACTTTTGGATCAACTAGACCCGTTGGTCTAATTAGCTGTTCAACAACTTCTCCTTGGCTTTTATTAATTTCCCACTCCTTAGGAGTAGCAGATAAATAAATTATTTGTTGTTGTCTTTTTAAGAACTCATTGAAGTTGAGTGGTCGATTATCCATGGCACTGGGTAAGCGAAAACCATATTCAATTAAAGTTTCTTTGCGTGATCGATCACCAAAAAACATCCCCTTAATTTGAGGGATGGTCATGTGACTTTCATCAATGACAGTTAAAAAAGATTTTTTAGCAAATTTCTTTTGATTGAAGTTTAAATAATCAATTAAAGTATAGGGTGGTTCTCCAGCTTGGCGACCATCAAAATATTTTGAGTAGTTTTCGATACCATTAACAAAACCAAATTCTTCAATTCTTTCTAAATCGTAATTGACTTTTTGTTGCAAGCGATAAGCTTCTAGAGTTTTTCCAAGTGTTGTTAATTCTTCAATTCTTTTACTGGTATCTTGACGGATTTCTTTAAGAGCATCTTTTTGAGTTTGGGGATTGAGTAAGTAGTGCTTGGCTGGATAAATGACAAAATGTTTCCTTGCTTTTTGTCCAGGCGCTATAGGAAGTTTTTGACCAGAGATAGGATCGATTTCATCAATTTTATTAATTTTATTACTTAAGGTATCGATTCTAATGGCAGTGTCGCTATAAGCTGGCCAAATTTGGATGGTGTCTCCCCTGAGTCGATAGGTGCCACGTTCTAAATCAGTGCTGCTGCGTTCATATTGCAGACTACTTAATTGCAAAAGCAAGGTTTTTCTTTCAATCAATTCTCCCTCAACTATTTCTAAGATAAATTTTCCGTATTCAGCTGGAGAACCTAAGTTATAAATACAAGAAACAGATGCAACTACGATATTGTCGGGTCTAGTTAGCAAATTGGTGGTAGCAGCTAAGCGCAGTTTATCAATTTCATCATTGATCATTGCCTCTTTTTCAATATAGGTGTCACTACTGGGTAAATAAGCTTCTGGTTGATAATAATCATAATAAGAAACAAAATAAGAAACAGCATTTTTTGGAAAAAAATCACGCAGTTCTTGATAAAGTTGAGCAGCCAAAGTTTTATTGTGAGCAATCACAAGGGTTGGTCTTTGAGTTTGAGCAATAACATTAGCAACAGTAAAGGTTTTGCCAGAACCAGTAACACCTAAGAGAACTTGGTGTTTTTTTTCTGCTTCAATTCCAGCACTCAACTTCTCAATTGCTTGAGGCTGATCACCGGTTGGTTGATATTTAGCTGCTAGTTTAAATTTCATTTTTTATTTGATTTTATTTGTTTTATTTTTAGTTTTTTTAACACTAAGGCAACCCTCCATTATACCTCACTTTTAAAGCTGCTTGTTGCCTCGCATAAATTCTCTAATATAATGACAAAGATGTCTTTTATATCTAATTTAGAGAAAAAATTAGTACACAGTTTTTATTTGCTTCCGCCCGATATTCATGAACGGCAACGCTTCATTGCTAGTAAAATTTCTCGAAATCAAAAGATTCTAGATGTGGGTGGCGAACAAGCAATTTTGCAAGAAATTGCTCAAGCTAAGGATTATTATCAGGTTAATATTGCTGATGAAATTAATCAGTCGCCAAAGTATTTAAAAAATAATGTTAAAAGTTTGTATTATGATGGCAAAAAATTGCCTTTTAAAAACCAAAGCTTTGACGTGATAGTTTGTGTTGATGTTTTAGAACATGTATCTAAGAAAGATAGAATGGACTTAATTAAAGAAATGTTGCGAGTGAGCAAAAAAAAGTTAATCTGCTCTGCTCCTTTGGGAACTAAAGAACACATTGCGGCTGAAAAAGAACTTTACCAAGCTGTGAGTGACAAAAAACAGGTAGCTTTTTTGCAAGATCATATTAAGCATGGCCTTCCCTCTCCAACAGAGATAAAAAAATGGCAGGATAGTTTTAATGCAGAACTGATATTTAGTGGTAATTGTCGTTGGTCAAATTTTCTTTACAAGTTGCAAATTAGCCAATTAAAAATTAAGGGATTGAGTCATTTATATTTTTTTTGTAAATTGTTTTTTTATGCTTTGTGTAATGTATTTCTTTATCCATTTTTATTTAGAAAGAAACATTCTTCTTACACCAATCGCTTTTATTTGGTGATTAATAAATAAACATTACCCAGGAAAAATTATTGATCAGCCCATAAATGCTGATTTTTAGTTTGTCTAATACTTGGGCTTTTAGTATAATGCAAGAGCTAAATAGACCAGAGATAAATTAATTGGTTTATAAGCGTCGGTAGCTCAGCTGGATAGAGCAACTGCCTTCTAAGCAGTAGGTCGTGGGTTCGAATCCCTCCCGACGTACGCTTTGTTATAATACAAAGTCTAATCGGTGGCTGTAGCTCAGTTGGTTAGAGCGCCGCTCTGTGAAAGCGGAGGTCGCGGGTTCAAGTCTCGTCAGCCACCCCAAAATTCTTTAGTCTCTATGGACTACTGATTCAACAATTTCTTCATCTCATTTATTTCTTT
This sequence comes from uncultured Pseudomonadales bacterium, assembly GCA_964393205.1. GTDB lineage: Bacteria > Patescibacteriota > Microgenomatia > UBA1400 > PJMF01 > JAAZKO01. Next base: position 158,835 of record CAYMSV010000001.1, read on the forward strand.
GACTTGTGCCCTAATAATTTCTTCAGATAAATTTTTTACCTCAGGTTCTAAAATACTTGCCTGCTCACTCGTAAGTATGGCAGATGAATGATGAGGGATCATTGCTTTCATGTATTGATCATCAGATATAAACCACTGATTTCGAAGACCCAAAAAAGAAAAAATAAAAATACTTACGCTTAAAACACTCACTAAGATATTAAGTTTTGCATCTTTATACATTTTTTTCATAAAGATGAGCATAATTGGTGCCATCGGCGCAGTCATCAAAAAAGCCATATAAGTTCTACTATTACTCAGATAAATATGATCAAAGCTGGATACATTCATAAACATTACACTGTACATGGTTACAAAGGAGATACACTGCATTATAAATAAATTTATATAGGGCTTAACTATTTCTTTTTTATTTATCATCTTTTCCTTAATTAATTTAAAATTTTCTATTCTACTAATCGTTCTGTAATTATTGTAATATCAATACTATGAGTCACACTAAGTCTAGTGTAGAGGGTGTTTGTGTGGTTTTTGTAAGGAAATAGTAATACTAAGGCAAATTTTTTATCAAATAGCGATGTAGTAAATTTTTGATTGTGAACTTTTGAAACCCAATATCTATGATGATTTCAAAAAAAGAATTTATAGAAAAAAAAGACAAACTGATTACTCCGAATACGGATTATCAAGATTATTTAGATAATAAGTTACGCACTAGCGCTGAAGAAAAAATTAACGATAACATTGAGCGAGCAACTAATTCAATTAATTTCGTTGTTGAAGGGGTGTTACCAGACACTATTCCCAGTCTTGAGCGAGATCAAAGTTTTTCTTTTAGCACTTTGTTTATTTTAAAAAAATTAGGCTTACTAGATGCTTTAATTAAAACTCAGCCTGGAGATAAAGAAGAACTACAGATTAAGGATATTAGTGTTGCTATTAATCGTTACTCAAGCATGGGTTTTAGTTTGGCTTTTTTAAACATTGAGGGCTTGGAAGAAAAAAAAGAAGCCTTACTGCAAGAGTTGAAGAACACTCCTTTTTGGCAACTTTTTGTTGAAACGGCTCAACTCCATTCCCCGGGAGATGAAACTTCTATAAATACAAAAAATTTTAGATTTCAAGACGATCTTGTAGCTAACGCAGCGCTTTTTTCTCGTCTTAATATTTTAGAAGGTGTTTGTCGTCCTTACAGTTATCAAACTGGAGAGTCCCTTGAGGGATTAGCAACAAAGGCTTTACTTGATAGTTGTCGACAACACATGGTTTTAGATGATCAAGGTAAACTAAAATTTATCAATTTTTCTTTGGATGAGGGAATTAGCCTTAATTTATTACCAAGTAATCAAGAAATTACAGCAGAAAATTTGTTTGATACAGATTGGCAACTACAAATTACGAGCCAAGTTGAGCAACAAACGATGGAGGTAGCTAATCAAAGTTATCAGTCTCGTTGTGAAGCCTTTATTAAACGACCAACTGGTCAGGTTTTAATTGAAGCACTTAAGCATGCTAATTTGAAATTTTCTGCTAATTTTGAAAATTTTTTAACGATGAATAGAAGTCCCGCATTCAATGATCGTTATGGGGGTGCTTATACTCATATTAGTCGCTTATTAGCCAAGGTTTTGTGGTCCAGAGATTTAAATAAAATGGCAAATATATTTGTTAATGAAAACAATGATAAAGCTAGCTTGGAAGAATTAAATTTATTGGCTGATTATCCAAATACTGATCACGCTTTTTCTAGTTTACAAAATATCTTGAGACAATTACTCGACAGAGAGGTAGATGATGATACTAGTGACATTGAAGTCTTATCGACAGCAATTGATGTGAGTGATGGGGCTTGTTTTGATGTTAGTACCTATTATTGTCAGGCTTTGAGGTATGGTCAACTTTATTTGAAATTGATTAATGGTAAACCATTTTTATTAAAAACTCATGGTGCGAGAACCCTGATTAATTTACGACCAATTTGGTTTAATGGTGTTAATTTACCCAAAGGTAGTTTGTTTACAATGACTGGTGAAAATGAATTCGCTTTTTTGCGTCTCACTCCATTCATGTTTGATGATCGAGAAGACATGGTCTCTGCTTTTGGCACAGAGGTGATTAAAGCTGAAGATAGTGGCGAAGACTTATTGGCAGTAGCTAATTATGACTGGTAAGTTATGAATTATGTTAAACTATTTCATTATCATTAATTATTATTAATACTAATTATGAAAACAAAAATCAATAAAATGGACTTTTTAGTTGCTCTTTACATTACCTGTTTAGCTTTAGCTGAAATTATGAGTATGAAGACCATTCCTTTGTTCAAAGTTTTTAATTATCAATTAAATGTCAGTGTGGGTATTTTTGTTTTTCCGATTTTATTTGCTATCAATGATGTTATTACTGAAGTGAAGGGTAAAGAAAGAGCTAAACAATTAGTTTTCAGTAGTTTAATTATGGTGGCTATTATTATGGCTTATTCAATTTTTGTGACTTGGTTGCCCGAGTCAGCAAGATTTAATGATGGTGAAGCTTATAATCTAATTTTTTCAAGAGCAGCTAGAATTTCTTTTGCTAGCTTAGTGGCCTTTTTGGTCTCGGGTTTACTGGATGTAGCCATCTTTCATAGGATCAAAGTTAAAACTAAAGGAAAAATGTTGTGGTTGCGTAGCAATGCCTCTAATTTTATCTCTCAATTGGTAGATACCTTTATTTTTATCAGTATTGCTTTCTACTCTTTTCAATATGGTATAAATTCTAATTTGAGTTTTATTTTTAGCATTGTTATTCCCTATTGGCTACTTAAGTGTTTTATGTCGGTGGTAGAAACCCCACTTACCTATTGGGGCGTGAAGTGGTTGTCAAAAAAATAAAATTATTTGTTTATCAAGAGTTTAGTCTATATAATTAAAAAACATGACTAAAAAAAATTTAAAAATTTTGAAATTAATTAAGACTAAAAAAAATCTTTTAATTTTATTATTTTTAATCTTTTTAGCTAATTTTGCATTGAAGATTTTTAAAATTAGCTCGATTCCCCCAGGATTGACTTATGATGAGCTTGTTTATGTTGCCGAATCCCAAGTTATTTTAAAACATGGTACTGATGTGAGTGGTGATTGGCGACCGTGGAGTTTTTCACCTTCTAAACCTCTATATTCTGAATTGACTAGCACGACATTAATTCCAGGTTTTTTGCTTTTTTCCAACAATCCACTTTTGGCCATTAAAATAGTTCCAGTATTAATGGGTAGCTCAATTCCGGTTTTCTTAGCACTAATTGTTTTTTATTTTTTTAAAAACAAAACTTATTTGCTCAGTGTTGCTTTGCTTGCTACTCTTAATCCTTGGATTTTTCAATTTTCCAGAATGGGCTTTGATTCTTTGTTTAGTATATTTTTTTATTTATTTGGTATAGTTTCTTTATTATATTTAAACAAATGGTGGAAGCTTTTGGCAGCCGCGCCGTTTTTTTGGGGATTTTTCCAATATCAGGGTCATAAAATAATTTTGATTCCTTTAGTAGGGCTAGTTTATTTAATGTTTTTTATTGAAGAGTTTGTTAAATATAAGAAGTTTGGGTTTGGCGATAAACTAAAAAAGATTTTTATAAAAACCTTACCGACTTTACTAGTCCTCATTTTTATTTTTCTATTAACTACTAACTATTTATTTAGATTAAAAACAATGAATTCAGCGATGAGAAGTGAAGAGTTTTCTTTAATTAACCAAGAAACATTGGCCAACATGGTTATTGAAAAAAGAAGATTGGCTTTTGATTCTCCTCTAGCAAGAATTTTTGATAATAAGCTTACGGCTTACGTAGCTTTGGTTTGTCGGAGTTTACTAAAGTCTTTTGATCCTTATCTACTTTTCCTGAGAGGTGATTTGGTGGTTGATACTTTTGCAGTAACCGATTATGGTTTTTTTCATCGAATAGATATAGTTTTACTTCTATTATTTTTTGTATTAATTGCTCAATCTGTAAAAAGATTTTCTTTGATTTTATTTTTCTTTTTGTCTTTTACCCTAATAGGGACTTTTCCCAATCTTATTAAAAATCAGGAGACTTGGATAACTTTTAGAGGTTCTTTTGCTTTTTTGGGCTTAGTGATGATGAGTGGTATTGGTTTAGGCTCATTGATCAATCAATTAAAAACTAAAAAAGGGAAAGTTTTCTTAATTGTATTTTACTTCTTACTTACTTCTTCATTTTTTTATACTTATTTTTTTCGCTATCCAATCACTCAAACTTTAAATAGAGGTTTTTATCATAGATTGTTGGCAAACTATGTAGACAGAAATCCTGATAGCAAATTTGTTTTGGTGACTGATTTAACAACTGCCAGCTATGATTACCTGCTAACTTATAATCAATATATTAAAACTGAACCGGAATCAATGATTAATCAATTTGCTAATGAAAGTAATAAAAAAATTGATAAGGGAAGGATTAGAATATTTGAAGATTGTCCCGAAAATTTAAATACAACAGTTGATAAAGATACAATTCTAATAGTTGATCGCTTAAAAGAACCTTGTGCTTTAGAAAAAAAGCCAACACACAATAGCCAGATAGTTTCATTAATAGACGGCGGCACTCATTTTTCTATATATAATGATCAGCTTTGTTCTCAGTTTTCACTTCAATCCTATGTCAACCTTAAACAAAATTATTTAGCCATTGAAAAGTTAGATTTAGAAACATTTTGTACTTCTTTTTTGATTAGTCGCTAAATTATTTGTTTATCCAGTTTTTAGGTTATATAATCTAAGAAATGAAAAGAAAAAAACTAAGAGTTGGTTTTGATTTAGATGGGGTTTTACTTTATAACCCAGCTCGAATTGTGCGCCCCATTATTTCTTTAATGAAAAAAAAGAAGGTGTTGATCGATCGTGAGGAGCTTGAGTTTTATGTTCCCAAACCAGGAGTTGGTCAATTTTTTTGGGAATTACTGCACAAATCTAGTGTGTGGGTGGCTCCAGGTTTTGAGCAAATTGAGCAGTTAAAGAATCAAAAATTGATAGAGCCTTATTTAATCACTGGGCGCTTTGGTCATTTAAAACAAGATTATTTAAAATGGAAACAGAAAATGAGAGCTGACCAACTTTTTCTTAATTGTTATATGAATGACCGAGATGAGCAACCACATCTCTTCAAAGAAAGAATGATTAAGGAATTGAAATTAGATGTTTTTATTGAAGATAATTGGGATATTGTTCAATATTTAGATCAAACTTTTAGCCAAAAACAGGACAATCAAGATTTGGTAAAAATTATTTGGTTGAGTAATATCTTAGATTTCAAAATTAATTATCACGCAAAAGCAAATAATTTAAAACAAGCCCTATCACTTATTAATTTTAGGCGAGAAAACTGATGAAAAGGGTCACTATTGTCAGTGATTTTTATATTCCTCATTGGACTGGAATTTCTAAATCAATTGCTTATTTAGCTAGAGCAATCAAAGAAGAATTTGCGACAACTGTTTTAACTGTGCAGTTTAAAAAAAAGCTTCCTTTAGAAGAACAAGAAGCGGGCTTAAAAATAATTCGTCGACCATATCTTTTTTCTTTGAGTCGAGCTAAATTTTCTTTTTCCCTCATTTTCTATTTTTTAAAAAATATTAATAAAACAGATATTGTTTTAATTAATTCTCCCTCTATTCATATTTTACCGATTAGTTTAATTGCTAAACTATTTGGAAAAAAATTGCTAATTTTTCATCAGGGCGATTTAATTTTACCCAAAGGCTTGCTAAATTATTTGATTGAGAAATTTTTTGACTTAGCGAGTCTCATAAGTTTTTACTTAGCTCAAAAACTGGCGACTTACACCCAAGATTATGCTTTTAATTCTAGACTATTAAAAAAGTTTATTAATAAAACAGTGGCTTTTGTGCCACCTCTGCCCTATTTTGTTGAAGATGAGGAACAGAAAAAGGCTGATCCTAAAATTGAAAAAAAATTATTAAAACTCAAAAAAAAGAAAAAGTTTTTAATAGGTTTTGCCGGTAGATTTACTGAAGAAAAGGGTTTTGATGTTTTATTGAAAGCAGCTACACAGCTCAGTAAAAAAAGAAAGGATTTTGTTCTAATTTTTGCTGGTGAGACCAATATTGCTTATGAAAAAACTTTTTTAAGAAATAAAGCTCTCGTTGATGGTTTAGAAAATAAACTGATTTTTTTGGGTTTATTAGATGACAGTCAATTGAAGGCTTTTTATCAGTTGTTAGATTTATTTATTTTACCCTCTCGTTCAGAATGTTTTGCTTTGGTGCAGGCAGAAGCTATGGCACAAAAAACTCCAGTTTTAGTTTCCAATATAGCTGGAGCTAGAGATCCAGTTAGACAAAGCAATTTTGGTTTATTATTTGAGTCAGAAAATTCACATGATTTGGCAAAAAAAATTGAAGAATATTTGAATGCATCGCAAACTTTTCACAATAAATTTAGAAAAGTTCTGGAATATTTTGATTATAAAAAATCTCAAAAAGCTCTGTTAGACTTTTTAAATACAGTTAGCTAAAACTAATTACTTATTCTTTTAAAAATCAGCACCTCTGGATGGTCGTAAACTGTAAAAGCTTCATCGGCCCAAGAATCATTAAAACTAATTGGGATACCCAAATATTCTAAACTAGGATGAGATTTAAATTGAGCCACAAGTTTAAAATTGCCTTTGCCGCTCAGTAGGTCTTGATAAAATTTACTCATTTGTGGATATTTTTCTGGTAATCTTATAATGCTCCCCCAAGCTCGATTTGAAGACAAAATGTAGTAGTCAGCTTTGGATAGAATTGATTGCATTTCCAGCCATTTACTCTCGTTATCAGGGCTAAAAACTGCTAACTCTTGGTTCTCATAATATTGAGAATAATCTTTTTTGATTGGTAAAGTATCATCCCAATGTTCGGTAATTAATAAATTTCTGCTTGGGATATTTTCATAAATCCACTCAGATGCTTGGATACGAGAATGAGGTTTAATATAAATAGAAATAAACATTAGTGGCCAGATGCTTAGTGTAAAGATAAGAATAGTTGTATAAAGTAATTTATTAGCTCTTTCTTTTAAAAAATTACTAACTCCGAATCCAGCAAAAATAGCTAAGAATGGATAAACAATTAGATAATATCTAATTGATTGGACAAACTGTTGTGAATAATAAGTTAAAAAACAAAATAACCAAAATAAAACTAAGGTTAATGCTAATAATTCAGCTTCTAGCTTTGGTTTTTTAAAAGATAAAATAATTTTTTTAATTGAGAGTGTAATCCCTTTGATGGCTAACATACTAGCCACTAAGCCGAAGCCGAAAAACACTAAATTTTTTAAACCAAAAAATCTTGAGCGATCTATCCACTGAATAGCTGGTGGAAACCAGACTTCATTCCCCTCTAAAGATCTAAGTTCTTTTAAGTTGTTTATAAAATTGTTGGCTAAATTAATTTGAAAAAAAGAAGTATTTTCAAAAATATATGGTGAGCTGATACGTAAAGATAAATAAGTACTAATAAAAAAAATAAAAATTATGCGAAAGATTTTAATTAGGTTTTTTTTATAAGATTGTTTAGCAAATTGTTTTTTTATTGGCCAAAAATAGCTTAAAGCTAAAAGGCTCAAATTAAGCGGCAAAATGAAGACGCCTGATATTTTGCTGGAAATTGCTAATCCTGAAAAAATTCCACTTGCAATTAGCCAACAAAGTTTTCTTTTGAAAAAAAACTGCAAGCTAAAATAAAAACTAGCAAAAACAAATAAATTTAAAAAAGTGTCAGTGGTAAAAAAGTGGGCTTGTTGAATTGGTAAAACTGATAAGGCATAAATAAAGATGGCCCAGAACTTAGTGTTGGGATCTATTTTTAGTTTTTTATCTTTTAAGTTTTTTTCCAGTAGTAAAACTGTCAAATAAATGATGGGAATGACTAGTAAGTCGGCCAAAGCCGATAATAATCGACCGGTAATAGTAATTTCCTCTAAGGAGTCTTGTTTTAATAAACTAGTGACTAATTTGTTTAGTGAAGGAGCTAAGTTACCATAAACAAAAAAGCTTCTTTCATGATTTCGGGGGTTGAGTCTAGAAAGCTGTGGGTCAAAATATTCGCTCAAACTATTTGGGATTTCTAGTTCCTTAATGGTCATATTTAGGAATCTTTCGTCAGGATGTAAGAAATGTCCTTGATCCCAATTAATATTGATTAATCTCAAGCTAGCAGCTAGAAATAAGATGAAGATCGGGAGAAGCTTTTTTTTAAATTTTGACACAACTTAATTATATAATAGCCCGACCCGTAACAGCTCAAGCAAAATTGTGTTACACTATTCTTACTATGACAGATCAAAGTCAATTTCCCCATCAAGTTACAAAGGTAGATAAACGCTCTTGGTTTAAACGTTTAGGCAGTTCGCTCAGAGGTGTTTTAACCGGTTTACTGCTTTTTGTTATCGCCTTTCCTATTTTAATTTGGAATGAGGGGCGAAGTATTCAGATTGATCGCAGCTTACAAGAGGGAGCTAGTGTCGTAGAAAGTACTGAGGTTGATAGTATTAATCCTGAACAAGATGAAAAATTAATCCATTTTATTGGTGAAGCTCGTACTCCTAGCACCCTAACTGATAACAATTTTGCTATAAGTGAAAGTGCTTTAAAATTACGAAGAATTGTTGAGCTTTATCAATGGTCAGAAGAGCAAAATACAGAAAGAGTAGAAAAGATAGGTGGTGGTACTGAGAGTACAACTACCTATTCTTATAAACAAGTCTGGAGTGATCGTTTAATTAATACACAAGACTTTCAAGAACAGACTAATTATAGTAACCCTCAAAGTAAGCCTCTAGAAAACGAAGAGCAAATCGCTAGCCCAGTCAGCGTTGGAGCCTACACTCTTCCCGATCGTTTAATTGGTTCTTTATCTGAGTATGAGCGCTTGACTTTGGCAAATGATTTGTTAGCTGATTTGCCCAACACCCAACAAGAACAATGGCAAGTTTTTAATAATTATATTTATCAAAGTGAAGATCCAAGTAACCCGAAAGTTGGTGATGTGAGAGTATGGTATCAGATTTTAAGGCCAGGTATAGTTAGTGTGATGGCGAGACAACAAGGAGAAACTCTTCAAGCTTATAAAACTAAAAACGATCGAAGTATTGAAATGATACGTTTGGGTGAAGTTTCTGCTGAAGAAATGTTTGAAGGAGCTGTTCAAACTAATTATTTTATGACTTGGTTTATTAGAGTTTTAGGGTTTTTGTTTATGTCTATGGGGTTGAATACTTTCTTAGCTCCTCTAATTGTATTAGTGGGAGTTGTTCCATTATTTTCCAAGATACTGCGTTTTGGTACTAAATTACTGACAGGCACAATTGCCTTGGTGTTATCATTAATAACGATTGGTGTGGCTTGGTTGTTATATCGACCATTGATTGGCTTGGCTGTTTTATTAGTAGCAGTAGCTATAATTGTGATTTTTACTAAATTAAAACCCAAGGCAAAAGTCGATAACAAAAATTAAGTGAAGTAAAATTTTTTATTTAGATTTTGCCTTTATGTTACAATGAGATATTGTTTTACAGAGTAGTTGTTGACTTATTTTAGTTGCATTTCTCAGAGAAAGAATTGTATGAGTGTTTATTATCAAAGAAGA
>CAYMSV010000001.1:168581-327031 GCA_964393205.1 uncultured Pseudomonadales bacterium
TTTTAGTTGCATTTCTCAGAGAAAGAATTGTATGAGTGTTTATTATCAAAGAAGATCTTTAGCGGAAGATAAAAAATCAAAAAAGGTAATTAGTGATGTCTTGGCTATTATTAAAACAGCCAAGCAACTTGGGATGGAAATTGAGCGTATCCCTTATACGGAACTCGTTAGGCTGAATTATCAGGGTCAAGTAGAATATCTTTATCATCGTACTCCTCCTCATACTACTGCTACTGCTCATATTTGTTGTCGTAATAAAACAATTACTAGAAACTTATTGATTAGAGCTGGCTTGTCAGTACCCAAGGGTTATTTACTCAAGGATAGTGATAGTCGTGAGTATCAGTTAAAAGTTTTTAATAGTTTAAAAAAACCTCTAGTTGTTAAAGCCATTGATGGTTCGGAAGCAATAGCAGTTACCACTAACATTAAAAGTCAAAAAAAATACTTAGATGCTCTAAAAGAAAGTTTTGCCTATGATCGAGCCGAGGAAAAGAGGGCTTTGGTAGAAAGAATGTTTAATGGCAAAGAATATAGAATTTTAGCTAATAGAGAGCGAGTGATTAGCATTATTGAACGTTTACCAGCCAATGTAGTTGGAAATGGAAAACATACAATTAAAGAATTAATCAAAATAAAAAATCAGGATCCTAGAAGAGGCAGTAAAAAAGATGATAAAGCCCTATTTAAAATTAGAATTGATCAAAAAATGAAAGATTTTTTAGCTAAATCTAAGCTGGGTCTAGATAGTGTAGTGAAGAATAAAGAACAAGTATTTTTGCGAGCTCACAGCACTTTAAATATTTCACTGGGAGGAGATACTGTTGATATTACTGACAAAGTACATTCTTCAGTTAAAAAAATTGCCATTCGTGCCATTCAAGCAATTCCAGGATTGACTTGGACTGGTATCGATTATTTAAGTAAAGACATTTATGCTTTGCAAAAAGACAATGATTATGCAATTTTAGAACTTAATTCTTCCCCGCGCCTAATATGGCAGGCTCAACCCTATGCTGGAAATAAACAACCGGTGCTGCAAGAATTTTTAAAAAGTATTTTTCCAAATCTTAAAAATTGATTTTTGTTTTTTTCTTGAGTAAAAAGTCAAGTATGAGTAAAATTTGTACTTGATTTTTTAGTTAAATTTTGTTATTTTAAACTACATGATAGTTAACCAGTGAATATATCATTCGCTGGTTTTTTTAACCGACTATTTTAAGATTAAATATAAAAATTTTAGTGAAAGGATAGCTTATGACTAGTCAGCAAAAAAATAGAGTTTTAGGGCGTCGTTGGTTTTTAGCTAAAAAAAGACTTTTTAAAAAAATTCCTAAATTACTCAATAATAATAAATTATCTGAACGTTTAGCTGGTCCTGACGTACTAGAATCTTGTGTTAATCAAAGTGACAATCCACAAAACTGTCTAACAAAAGGTAAATAAGTAGAATAAATAGATAAGTTCTTCTTGATTATCCGACTGATTCAAGAGATAATACTCTTTTATAGTAATTGTAATTATTATTTAATAAATTAGAAAAACAGAAAAGGAATTGAATGCCTAAATTAACCAAAGTAGTGGCTACTCTTGGTCCAGCTACAGAGACTGAAGAGATCATGAGGGAGCTAATTTTAGCCGGAATGAATATTGCTCGTTTTAATACTAAGCATGGTACGCCTGAATGGCATTTGGAGCGAATTCATCGAGTTAAAAAAGTTGCAAAAGAATTGGGTAAACCTGTGGGCGTTCTCTTAGATCTACAGGGTCCAGAAATTAGGATTAATCTAAAAAATGAAGAAAGTTTTGAGCTTGAAAAAGGCGAAGAAGCTAAGTTTGTTATTTCTGAACCAGCTGAAAAAGAGATGAATATTCCAGAAATTGTGGTTAATGCTATTCAAGTTGGTGATTTAGTGTCTGTAGACGACGGAATTTGTGAATTTGAAGTTAATGATAAAGACGAAAAATCACTGTCAGTTAAAGCTCTAAATTCTTGTGTTATTAAGCATCGCAAAACCATGAGTACTCCAGGGATTGTGATTGATATGCCTTCCTTAATTGATAACGATTTAACTCAATTAGATAACATGTCTGACAAAGACATTGATTTTGTTGGATTATCATTTGTGCGCAATGCTAAAGACATTGCTATCTTGAAGGATGAATTAAAGAAACGCGATCTCCATGCTGATATTATCTCCAAAATTGAAAATCAAGCGGCTTTAGACAATTTAGATGAAATTATTGAAGCTTCAGACGGAATTATGGTAGCTAGAGGTGATTTAGCAGTCGAAGTGCCTTTTGAACAATTAGCTTTTTGGCAAAAATTAATTATTGAAAAATCCCGAGCAGCAGGTAAGCCAGTTATTACAGCCACTCAGATGTTGGAAAGCATGACTTTTAGTCCTCGACCAACTCGTGCAGAGGTGAGTGATGTGGCTAATGCTATTTATGACGGCACTGATGCAGTAATGCTTTCTGGAGAAACTACTCTAGGTAAATATCCTGTTAAGTGTGTAGAGACTCAAAGTAAAATTGCTCTTTTTAATGAGCCCTATGCAGAGAATTATTTATGGGAATTTGCTGGTGAAGATTGTGTTAGTGCTATTAGTTGCGCAGCTTTTGATCTTTTAGAAAACCGACCAGACAGTGTAGATAAAATGATTTTATTAACTAGAACTGGTAGAACAGCTAAAGCTTTTTCTCGTTTTAGACCAGGGGTACAAGTTAAAGCATTAACTGCAAATGAGCACTCTTATAATAAATTATCATTAGCTTTTGGCATTGATCCAGTTTTAACCACTCCGGAGTTTTTTCACTATCAAACAGAACACGAGTTGTTAAACAACCTTAAAGAACAGAAAATTGTTGAAAAAGGAGAGAGAGTTTTAATTATCGCTTCCTTTGCCAAGGATATTGCTAAACGAAGAACTGACTCTCTATCTTTAGTAACAATAGCTTAATTTGTATCTTTATTAAAAAAGCGTTAAACTAAAGACAGTATTTAGAAAAAAAGGAATTATTTTATGGCAAAAAAGAAAAGTGGTTTATTTCCCTTATTAGTTGGAGCAGTTGCGGGTGCAGCAGCTATTTTCTTTTCTGATGAAAAGAATCGAGCTCAAGCAAAAAAAACCTTGGAAGAAGCCAAAAAAAATCCTGAAGCTTTTGCCAAAAAAACTGCTAAGAGTGCTCAGAAAACAGCTAAGAAAATGGCGTCGAAAGCAAAAACTGCTGGTCAAAAAGCGATTAAAAAAGCCAAGGCAAAGTCAAAATTTAGTACTAAAAAATCTGCAAATTAATTGCCTTAATTTAAAGTTACAGCGAATTCATTAATTGTTCAGTAAAATTATTGATCTTTTCTTGATTGTTCTCATCTTCAATATATCCGTCAATTTTTAAACTGTTGCTAATTTTTTGCCCACCTTTGGCAGTAAAAACTTCTTCTAGCGTATCTACAGCTGCACAAAATTTGGGATAATTACTATCTCCACAGCCAAAAAAAGCCAATTTTTTACCACTAAGATCGGGCAATTCTTGAGAGTATTCTTCTAAAAAGTCAGCCATGTCGCTACAAGGTAAACCGTCATCCCAAGTAGATGAAGCCACAATTAATAGATTTTCAACTTGATTAATGTCTGCAATACTAGCTTGATTAATATTTTTTATTTCTAGTTCTTTTCCAGCCACTTGCATTCTTGTTTGAATTTGTTGAGCTACAGCCTCAGTATTGCCAGTTAAAGTACCATATAAAATAAGATTTTTCATAGAGACCTTTCTTTATTGTTGGTTTTATTTTAACAGATTTATTTTCAGATATCCGTTGACCAATTTCCTCTTCCCTTCTACAATGAAGAGGTATGGAACAAACTTCACTTAACTGGAAAATTGCTGGTAAAGCTGGTGAGGGAGTGATGTTGGCCAGTAAAATTTTTGCTAAACTTTGTCAGCAACACGGTTTAAAAGTTTTTAACTATTACGAATACCCCTCTCTAATTAAAGGTGGTCATCAAACGGGCCAGGTTTACGCTGAAGTTGAAAGTGTTCATTGTCAACGTCGTCACTTAGACTTATTAGTGCTTTTTCATCAAAAATTTTTAGATTTTTATTTAGAGGTTTTGGATGAAAAATCAGTTGTCTTGATTAATACTAAGAATTTTGATGCTAGTCAATATCCTCAACTTAAATCAAAAATAATTAATATTCCCTTTAGTCAGTTGGCTAGGCAAAAAATAGCCGATCCTTTAACAGCTAACATGATGGCGATTGGTGCTAGTGCTAAATTTTTTGCTTTTGATTTGACTAAATTAAGTCAACTCATTAAAAATGAGTTTGCAAATAACAAAAAATCGATAGCTAATAATCTTCAAGCTATAGACTTGGCTTGTGAAGAGCTTGAGCAATTCATGAAAACAGATTTGACTGATTATAAAAGAGAAAAGTTTTGGTTGAACAATCAGAGTGAAAAAGAAAATAAAGATATTTTGTTGACTGGTAATGAGGCAGTTGGTTTAGGAGCAATTAGTGCTGGTTTACAATTTTTTAGTGCCTACCCAATGACTCCAGCTTCTGGACTTTTACATTATTTGGCAACTCAACAAAAAAATTACTCTCTAGTTATTAAGCACAGTGAAGATGAAATTGCAGCAATTAATCAGGCCTTAGGTGCTTCTTACGCTGGTGTGAGAGCGATGACTGGTACTTCTGGCGGCGGTTATGCGCTGATGGTGGAAGCAACTTCTTTGGCGGGTGTAGCTGAGTTACCTTTAGTAATTTTGGAGGCAATGCGTCCAGGTCCAGGAACTGGTTTACCGACTTGGAGCTCTCAAGCAGATTTAAATTTTGTAATTCATGCTGGTCATGGAGATTTTCCTAAAGTGGTTCTAACTCCAGGTTCAGTTATGGAACATTATGAGTTAACTCGTTTAGCTTTCGTTTTGGCTGAAAAATATCAGCTACCAGTTTTTGTTTTGTCTGATAAATATATCTTAGAATCACAACAGAGTATGCCTCAACCAAAACTATTATTGGAAAACGAGCGTCTCTCTCTTGTATCGGGGGTTTTAAATAGCGACTCTTCAGAAAAAAATGAAAAATATTTGCGTTATTTAGAGACACCCAGTGGTATTTCTCCACGAGCTGTTCCTGGCTTGGATTCTGTAATACATCTAACTAATTCTTATGAACACGATCAAGAGGGCTTTGCTACAGAAGAATCTATGGTTGCCAAACAAGCGATGGATAAGCGTCTGCGAAAACTAGAAACACTATTGCCCGAATTGCCAAAGCCGGTTATCTTTGGAGCAAAACCACAAGAAGCCAAGAAAATTCTAATTAGTTTTGGTTCAACCATTAATGTTTTGCAAGAATTATTAAAAATGATGAAAAATGAATCTCTGGAGTTACCAACAGTTATTCATTTACCCTGCGTAGCACCTTTTTTAACTAAAGATTTTAACGAACTTTGCGACTGGCAAAAGATTCAGGACCGTGATCAGGAAGTTTACACCATTGAAGGGAATGCCACGGCTCAACTCGCAAGTTTAATTAGAGCTAATAGCCAATTGCAAAACATTAAAAGTTTGTTGCGTTATGATGGTCGGCCTTTTTATGCAGAAGATTTACTACGATGGTTAAAAGAGGATTACTTAGATAAGGTTTATCAAATTAAATAAAATATTATGTCTATTCAAAATCAAGATCTAGCCTCACCTATTTCTCCCACTTGGTGTCCGGGGTGTGGTAATTTTAGTATTTTAACTGCTCTCAAAAAAGCTTTGGTGGAAATGAACCTAGATTTGTCTGAAGCGGTGATAGTTTTTGGTATTGGTTGTAGTGGTAATATGGCGGATTTTATCAAAATTAACGGTTTTCATGCTTTGCATGGTCGAGCTATCAGTAATGCTATTGGTATTAAATTAGCCAACCATCGATTGAAGGTGATTGTTGCCGGTGGAGATGGTGATTTATATGGTGAAGGTTTAAGTCATTTGCTCGCGGCTGCTAGAGGCAATCATGATGTTACTGTTTTGGTACATAATAATGAGCGCTATAGTTTAACTACCGGACAAGTGTCGCCATCAAGCAAAAAAGGTACAAAGGCTAAATCTACTCCTCAAGGAGTAATTGAAGAAGCAATTAATCCTTTGGCTTTGGCGATTAGCGCCAACGCAAGTTTTGTGGCTAGAGCTTTTGCTGGTCAAGTTCAAGAGTTGGTTGAATTAATTAAACAAGCCATTAATCATGAAGGCTTTTCTTTAGTCGATATTTTGCAACCTTGTCCAACTTTTAATAAGAATCAAGACAACAAGTGGTATATGGAAAATACTCAAGCGCTAAAAGCTGATTATGAATTAAATGATCAGGTGAAGGCCATGAAACAAGTATTGAAAAAGGATGCTTTAGAATTGGGTTTGTTTTATCTCGACCAAGAAAGATTGGCTTATCATCAAGAATTAGAACGATTAAAAGAAAAAAGCCTAGTAGAGCAATTTCCCTTAGAGCAAAATTTAGAAAAGGCCATCAAACAATTTATTTAAGTTTTTTAGGGCGATAACCCTGGCTGGAAGTTGAAAGACCAACTCTGTCTTCGGCATGAAGATGAAAGTATTTTTTATCTTCCCAGCCTCGTTGACGATAGACTAAGGTGTTGGCTGTCAGCTTAAAAGCGCTATAATTTCTGATCCTACCATTAATTCTTTTTGCTATAAACTCTTTTTCAGCATACAGTACTCCCCCTTGATTTTCTAAAAAAATTGGAGTTCCAGGTGGGAAAGAATATAGTTTTCTTTCCTTGCTTTCATGACCATTAAAAGCATGATTTATAGTTTTTGAAATTCTTGTATGGCTAAGAGGTTCCTGAGCCGGAATTATAGACTCTAGATCACTATCCTCACTTGTTTGTTCGCTTTGTTTTTTATTCCAATCCAGCAAAGAAGGTTGCTGGACTTTTTTTTCTTTTTTGCTCATTAATCAGTATTTACTACTACTGATTCTACCACAACTGGTTCAACTGGCCGAGACTTTTCTCCAGAAAGGCTCATTTCTACAGGAGCTGTAGCAATAGCGTCAACTACTTCCATGCCTTCAATTACTTGGCCAAAAATAACGTAATTTTTTGGTAATTTGTAATCTTGATGCATGATAAAAAATTGACTGCCGTTAGTGTTGGGTCCAGAATTAGCCATAGCAACAGTGCCGCGTTGATATTCACCACTAAAATCCTCATCATCAAAGCGATATCCTGGAGAGCCAGTGCCGTCACCACGAGGATCACCGCCCTGAATCATGAAACCGTCGATTACACGATGAAAAATAGTTCCGTCATAAAAACCCTGTTGAGCTAAGTACACGAAGTTATTGCTGGTAATAGGCGTTCTTTTGGTGTCTAGTTGGATAACTATTGATCCTTTTTCAGTATTGAGGGTAACCGAGTAGCTTTTGTTTGAATCTATAAGCATTTCTGGTTTAGCTAAAGTTTTATTGGCAGAAAGAGTGGCTGGCATACTGTAATCCTGTTCTTGTTTTTTATTTGATACTACTTGTTGTTCTAGGTCCTTAATTTCTATTTTAGAAGTATCGCCGATATCATCTAAATTTTGGGATTTTGGCTCAGCTTTGCTGAGACTAAAAATTAGAGCTAAGCCCAAAAATGTGCTAGTAACAATAAAAATTAAAGTATTTTTTTTCATAATCTTAAACTGAGGTTTATTAGTATATCATAGTCACAAACAACTGCTAATTCCAAGCTTTAATAAAGCTTAATGACTTATTGGCTTGATTTTTTTAGCAATCAATAAAGAACTCTGCTAGATATAGCCAAAAAGGCTTTTAATTGATATATCTTGTATTATTTTGATATATTTTGATAGTTTTTAATCAAATTAATCAAGTTTATAGAGATATTAAACTTTGATGAAAGAGCTTTTTTTTGGTAAAATTGCCTTTTCGTCTTCTCTTGTATTAAAGTAAGACAAGTTCACAGCTTATTTAAGTAAATAATGAAATTATTGTTGAGAAAAGACTATCTAACCCTATTTTTAATCAAGGTAACTGAGGTTCTTGGTTTTTCTCTTATTTTACCCTTTCTACCCTTCTATGCTCAAGAATTGGGAGCAAACCCACTCCAAATATCTTTTATATTAGCTGTTTTTTCTTTCTTTCAATTTTTTATGTCTCCAGTGATGGGAAAACTATCAGATATTTATGGTCGTAAGCCCTTGTTACTTTTTTCACAACTAATGACAGCAATTAGTTTTTTAGTTTTTGGCTTGGCCAATTCTGTTTGGATTTTGATCTTATCTAGAATTATCGATGGACTCTTTGGTAGTAATTTTGTAATTGCACAGGCTTATTTGAGTGATATTTCTAGCAAAGAAGATAGAACAGTAGCTATGGGTATTAGTGGTATGGCTTTTGGTTTTGGTTTTCTAGTAGGACCAGCACTGGGAGGTTTTTTGGCTGAACGTTTTTCTTATTCTCTACCGGCTTTTTTAGCTGCTGGTTTATCAGGTTTAACGATGTTAATGACTGTTTTCTTATTAAAAGAAACAGTGAAGCGTAAAGCTCTAAATAAAGCCCAACTAAAAGTTTTTTCGGAAATATTTAAGTTCAAAGATTTTATAAAATATTTTAAAAATCAAAAATTAAGAGATTTATTTTTAATTATGTTTTTATTTTTAAGCACTCAAGTCATTTTAACCAGTAACATAGCCATTTATAGTGATAAAAAATTTGGGATGAATGCTCAAGACATGGGTTTGGTGTTAACGGGTATTGGTTTGGTTAGTATAGTTATGCAAGGTGGTTTATTAAACCAGTTGATTAAAAGATTTAGAGAGTCAAATTTATTTTATTTTTCCTTTTTTTCGATTTTTTCCTCTTTTTTACTTTTGTTAGTTGTTAATCAAAAAAAATTATTTTTTTTACCAATGATGTTGGTGGCTATTGGTTGGGGTCTTTTTAGACCAATTATTTTGGGTAATATTTCTAGACAAGCATCAGAAAAAGAACAAGGAGCGACACTAGGTGTGGCTAGCTCTCTAGGCAGTATTTCACAAATCATTGGACCGATTATTGGTGGGTTTATTTTATCTAATTTCCATTATGAATATTTAATTTATTTTGAAATTATGCTGTTTATTTTAGTTGGAGTATTTATTAGTCGTTTGGGTTCCGTCAAAAACTATCGTTCATCAAAAAGATAGTTTGTTTAATTTTTAAAAATTTTATTAAAAATTTCTTCACTCGACAATTTTTCAAAATTTTCAAAAACGATGATGGTCGGGTGATCAAAAACTCGAAAAGTTTCTTCTATTCCATCATCTTTAATTTCAATGCCTAAAAAATTCGGATAAGAATTAAATTGAGCAACTTGTTTGTAACCGAGCTGTTCTTCAAATAAGAGTTTGTAGTATTGTTTGGTGTGGGGATGGTTTGGACTGCGAGGAATTGATTTATAAAGTCGGCGACTAGCTATAATTAAGTAATCTCCTTCAGCTAGCTGTGATGTCAAGGTTTTGAATTTTTCCATATTATCAAGTTGATAGAGTTTTAAAGTTCGATGTTGATAACTAATGCTAGAGCCTGTAGTTTTGGGGAGGCGCTCGTCCCATTCTTCAACAAGTATGGTGCTTTGATCAGCAATATTTTTTTCAATCCAGTTTGACGCAGTAATTCTCGTGTGTTCTTTTCTAAAAATTTTTAAGAAAGACAGACTCCAAACACCATTAACTAATAAAAGAATAATCAGAATTAATTTATAAAACTTATGATTTTTTAGATGATTAATAGTTAAACTTGCTAATAAAATCATAACTGGAATAAAAGGTAATAAATATCGATTAAATTTTGCATACCATGAGCCAATATAAATAAAATAGACAAGAGAATAAATTAAAAATGGCCAAATTACTAAGTATCGTTTTCTATTTTTTAGTAACAAATAGATGCCCCAACCAGCTGTAAAAACAAGGATTGGAGAGCTGAGCCAAACCAAATTTCTAATTTGAAAAAGATAAGGAATGGTATCAATGAATTGCATAGTGTAAAAAATTGTTTGTTTGCCATTAACCACTGCCCTCTCGTAGTTCATTGATGTTAAAAACTCATCAAAATAGATGATAGTGTTTGGAGAAACAATAAAAAATACTAAAAAAGTAAAGACTAAGAAAATAAAAAATTTTATTAGAGTTTTTAATTTTAACTTGTGAATCATGAGAACTGAAATAAAAGGAATTAGGGCAAAGCTTAATGCAGAAGTTTTAGTACCAATACTAATTCCTAAAACAATAGCCATTAATAAAAAGAATTTTTGATTTTTTGTTTTTAAAAATTTAATTGATAGGTAGGTTAATCCTAGTAATTCTAAAACCAAGAGACTTTCTGTTACTCCATAGTGAGCATGTTGAATAAAGCCAACAGTAGTGGCGGCTAAAAAAGCGCTTATTAGAGCTATTTTTTTATTAAAAACTAGCTTTGAAATTAAATAAAAGAGATAAACGCTAAACAAAGAAAATAAAGCAGAATGAAAGCGAGCAATAAAGCTAATTTTTCCCCAATCGTTTAAATAAGAAGGATTATTAGTTAATTTACTTACAAGCTGAGAACTTATATCAATGAGAAAAAGAGGAAAACCGTTGTAAGCATAAAATTCTGGGTTGATTTTTTTTGGCCAACTAAGTCTTGTAACCGCAGCAATAATATTACGCTCATCTGGGTGTAGGGTTAAACCTTGATCCCAATTAAGATTGTTAAAGCGCAGATAAGTAGCAAAAATTAAAATAATAGCGAGGACAAAATAGTGAAAAAAAGCTTTATTTCTGATTTTCTTAAATGGTTTTTTTATCACAAAATAATGTTACAACAAAACTAAAGCTTTTACATTTCTAATAAACAAATAACAAATTATTGAAATTGTTGTATATTAGTTATATATAAATTTTTTTGGTCTTTTTAGCATTTAAACTTGTTTATGAAACTATCTTTTTTTAAAAAAATAAGCCCTTATTTGATAAATCTTCTTATTATTATATTAATTTCCTTTTTCAGCGTTTCTTTTTTGAAGGACGCCTTTTCAACAAGAATACCTGTGGGTGACATTTTCCAGTTTATATCTGATGGTAAAATTTATGCTCGGTGGCGATTGCCAGAGCCAATTTTTATTCCTCCAGCAAATCCTATTTTAACCAATATTTTAGCTGGTTTTCTAAAACAAGAATATCCTGAAGTTATTGCCGCTTTTTTAATTAGTACTTGGTCTAATATTATACTTTTATTTTTGCTTTTATTTTATTTGCAAAGAAAAATTAAACACAAGTTTTTGTTAATTCCTTTTTTTATTTTATTAGTTACTAATCCGGTTGCTATGAGAGCAATGTTGACTGGTAATTCAAATGCTCTATTTGGTTTATTAGCTTTTCTTAATTTAATTGTATATGAAAAGAATAAAAAAATAGCCTATTTATTAAGTGCTATTTTGATTTTAGTGCGCTATGAGGCGATAACCCTGCTCGGAACTTTTTTATTAATGGATTTTTATTTTAGTTTTTTTGGAAATAAAAAAGTATGTACTAAGCTTTGTTTAAAAAACCTAATAAAAAAAACATGGTTTAAATATGCGGCAATTGGCTTTGCAATAACTGCATCTTGGTTTCTGTTCGTTATTTTGTGGAATAAATATTATGATCATCATTATGGCGTCTATTATGTCCACGAGGTGTTTTCTCGTAGTAAATCTATTCCCAATTTAAAGTATTTATTAAAATTTAGCAATTTATTTATTGGTAAAGATTGGTGGTGGGATGATCAAAGTGCCCTAATCAATTCTTTATTAACTCAAATTTCTTTTGTATCTTTGTTTTTTTCTTTTTTAATTTCTTTTCGAAAGAAAAATAAGGTTATTCTGAGTTATATAGTTTTCACTACTTTTTATCTACTAATTCATACTTTTTTCCCATCTGCTAGTTATCGTTATTTTTTTCCAATTTTGACTCCAGTATTAATTTGTCATTTCTATTTAATAGATCTTTTTTTAAGCAAATTTAAAACCAATCAACATGATCTTTTATTTAAAACTACGGCCTTGATTTTAATTTTTTCATTAAGTGTTTCTATTTCTAGATTTAATTTTAGAGAAAATAAATTAAATAAAGAGGTAATGAATAATCAACATGCAGAAATTAAAGCTGTAATCAAGTGGATAGCAAAGCAAGAATTCAGCGAAAAACAATACATTGTTGGTTTCAACATGTTCCCTTATTTTAATAAAAATCCTATGGTTGTTTATTTGCAATATTTAACGGGTTGTAATAGTGTTCGCTGTATTGTGGATAGAGCAGAATTTGACAGAAAAGAAACTATCAGGAATTTATGGGTAGTTAAAACGGCAGACAGTCAAATTTTAACTGAGTTTAAAATAAACGAAATGGGTGCTAATGTTTTTAATAATCAATTGGAAGAGAGCTGTCTTAAAGAAATACATCGAATAGACATTGAGAACACTTATGAATGGGAGGATGAAAGATTAGCCATTGTTTATGAATACAATTATGTTGAGTGTCAAGAGCTAGATCTTGGTGAACTTTATTAAACACTTAATTTTTATTTTTAATAAAGGTATAATTAAGGCATATGACAAACAATAAAGTAGAAACTCCTTCTTTTGGCGGCAATGTGCATGATTTGTTAAGCTCTTTGGAAGCAATACAAGATGATAAGTCTGATTTAGAAACATTAGATCCTTATGGAAATCCATTCGAGGGTAAATCTCCAGTTGAAATGGTTGAGCAATTTTTCAATATGCATCCTGGTATAGATAATTTAGAAATTTTAGAACAGAGGCTTGGTGATTTTTTAGCGGGAGAAAAAAATGATCAGATGCCTGAAGTTTACCAACAGGTTTCTGACAAAATACAAGAACTTAAGTTGGCCTCGCAAACTAAATAAATCAAACGATAAGTTAAAGAGTGTTTCGTTTACTTAAATATTGGTTTAACTAAGTAATGAAAAAGAAAAGGGATCTTTTTTTAGTTTTAGCAGTTATCTTATATTTTTTGTCTTTATTACTTGTTTATTTTGATAGAAATTATTTTTATCGTTGGTTTGCTTTAGTTTTATCACTTATTCCTTTATTTCTTGTTTTATTTATTTATTTAAAGTCTTTGGGCGACATAAAATTTTTTAAAGAAAAAAAGTTTTTACTTGGACTAATTGTTGTTTTTATTTTAGCTACGTCAACAAGGTTTTTTCTATTAGCTAATTATCCTTTTGTTAGTGTTGGGGATGAAGTCAGAGAGCCAGGATATAATACGCAAAGAATTGAAAATGGAAAAGTTAAAAACATATTTGCCTATGGTCAATATGACGCTTATGGTTTAATTATTTCCACCTCAACCTTGGGTTTCTATAAGATTTTTGGAGGATCAGTTTTAACTTATCGAATTCCTGCCGCGATAGTTTCAATTTTAGATATAGTCTGTATTTATCTCTTGCTTATTTTCGTGACAAAAAACGTATTAGCGTCCTTTCTAGGATCTATGGCTCTTATTTCTTTACCGCTACATTTATATTATTCTCGTACAGAATTAGTAGTTATACTCAGTAGTCTTTTCTCTACTTTAAACTTAATAGCTTTATTTGTTTTTTTAAAAAGAAAGTCAAGAAGTCTTGTTGACTATGTTTTCTTGGGAACTCTTTTTGGGTTTAGCTTTGGATTGCATGGAAGTATAAAAGCTATGTCTCTAATTTTGATAGTAATTGTTTTCTGTATTAATTTCTTTCAATTAATACAGAAAAAAAATTACAAAACAATTTTTAAAAGAATGTTAATATTTCTAGTGTTTATTTTGCTTGGATTTGGTCCAAGAATATTAAAAACTTCTGGACCCGATATCTTTTTTAACACATCAAGATTACCCTTTGTGAGTAAAGTTCAATATTCTAGAAGTGATTTAAGCGGCCAATCTTTGGGTCAAAAATATTTAAGAAGTTTGTTGGTGTGGATTGTAGAGCCAACTACTGCCTGGTATGCAGATCAGAAGCCAATTTTAACTCCTATTTTGTTTTCAATATTAATAATGGGGCTAGCTACAGCTATTTTTAAAAAAAACTATTATCTCTTAATTATAATATTTACTGCTTTAAGTCTACATCTGACAAACTCTGCATTAACTGACATGGTGAATGGTGATCACAGACTAAGTCCTTTACTACCCATTGGAGTAATTTTTATTGGATATGGATTGGGATTTATTTTTGAAAAATTGAAAAATAAAAAGATAAAGTGTGTTTTGTCTGCTTTTTTATTTTTATTTTTTCTAACTAAAATTTTTTATTTTTTTGAAGACCAGCCTGCTAACAAAAATAAAAATATTGGAGATTATTTGTCAATGCACATGATTTATTTTATAAACTCGAATCAATATGATGCTAAAACTAACGATAATTTGAGACTTTTAGTTTCTCCAAAGAATTATGAAAAATTTACCACTTTGCATTATGCAGAACAGTATGAATATTTTTTACCCAATCTAAATCTTGAATTCCAGAGCACACTTGATGTGCTAGACAATGAACTATATATTATTAATGGTGAAAATGCTTATTTGCAACAGAGTCGATTAATCAATTGTAATAAAAGAAGTTATTTTTGCCCATTAAACTATAACGATAATATATTTATTTATTTTTAATTTCCTGTTGTTAGCAACTATTTCTCTTGGATACTGGCTTCTGGAAGGAATTCACCAAGATAGGCGATAAAAGCTGCAATATTATCTTTTTCAATTAAAACTTCCAGGACATAAGGAAGATCTTTTTTTAATTCACTGGTTCCCTTGATGGCATCTGATTCTGTTTGGCGATTAAAATCAAAAATCTTTTGATTAAAAATCATTTCTTCTTCAATATTTGTACATTTAGCAGCAACAACAACTTTACCCAAATCTTCTTTATTCATAGGACCTTTCTTCAATAAATTTTAATATATATAAGTATATCACAGTAGCTAAGATAAAAAAATTATTTTTCTATTATATTTTAGTAACGGAAGCTTTTTTAACACAATTGTTAGAGTTATAAATTCACCATTAATTTAAGACTGTTTGATACTCTCCAATAATTGATTGAATTCGGTCATAATTTCTTTTACAGCAATTTTTTGAGGATTGTCGGCTGGACCAATAATTAATTCTGGAAAATCTACGTCTGATTTGTCAAAAGGCTTTTTAAAAGTAAATGGTAGAAACATTAATTTTTTGGGATCGAAAGGTTTTTGTACTAAAAAGGAAATAAATTCACGAGTAACAGCCTTAACCCAAGTCACTCCTTTTCTTTCTTTTGCTAAGTCTTGTTCTGCAAGATGACGATGCCCTCCCCAAATCTGAATATTGTTTTCAATAAATTTTCTACTTTTTTCCTCATCCCAGGTAAATTGTTCTTGAGTATATAGCACTAGTTTGTCTTGAATTAATTCTGGCCAATGTGTATAAACTACCGTTTTAACGCCCTGTAAACAGTCATCAAGCATAATTTTAATTAATTCTTTTTGTTTTTGTTCTTCTAGTTGCTGACAACTAATAATCTCTGAATAAACGGGTGAATTTTTAGTGATTTCTAATTCATTTAAAGCAATTAATAGGTCTTCTTTAGTGCCACCTCTTTCAACTAAATTATCTAAAAAGACCGCTTGACTAGTTGTTTTACCAGACTCATCAGTCAGATAGCGTCCTACTTGAGATCCGAAGGTTAGTTTTTCCAAATACCATTTTTGTAATGGATGGATAGCTAGGTGTGGGTTCTCTAAAATATTTCTGTAAGTGTTCCAAGCTTGAACAATATTGTCCCAAGAATAGCCTTTTTTTAATGCAGAAACCAGTTCTTCGAATGTTTGATTGTCGAGAGTTGAATAAATTTTTGCCATTTGGTCATAATCTTTTTTTTCAACATTCGTGAAGTCATAGTGATTACCAACTAAATTTAATACTGTGAGAGGATTTTGTTCGTTTGGATTGTTGAGTTGTAGTTTGTTTTGTAAATTTTTTAAAGTTTTTTCTAAAGTACTAAATGCACTAAAAGTATTGGACGCCTCTGTGCTTATAATTGTGTCTCCCAGGGAAATAAAGAGACCTCCATCGGAAATATTTTTTTCAGCTTCTTCAATAGCTCGGCGAAAACTAAATCTAGCGATCGCATCGATCAAGCGAATTCGATTACGAACCGGTGTAATATTAGCAAGCAATCTTCTTTTATAAGAAGCTAAGCCATCAACTTTTTCTAGAGATGATTGTGATGCCGTAATATGGGGATCAGCAAGAGCAGCAATATTGGGCATTTTTTTAACACGAATTGATAGTTCTTTTTGAAAAGGAGAAATTAAAAACTCTGGGCGATGTTCAATCGGATTGTTTTCTTGATCTGTAGTTGTTAGTAAACAATCTTTAAAAGACTTATTTGATTTTTCTTCCGTTGCTATTGCTTGTTCTGATTTATTGATTGTATTCATTTTTTATAGAAAAATATTTGTCTAAATTAAATATTTAAAATTATGATGCCCGACTAGGATTCGAACCTAGATTGAAAGCTTCAAAGGCTTCTGTCCTGCCATTAGACGATCGGGCAATGTTAATAAGATGTTATTATAATTCTTTACTAATCTTTTTTCAAAACAAAATATTGATTCAACTGAGCAGATTTGCCATCAGCAAAAAATGTTTTAATGATTTTGTAGCCACTTTTTTGCGAAAGAGATAAGCTTTCTTTTTCATTAATAAAATGACAATAGCGAATAGCAGGTTTTATTAATTCTTTTTCTTTGCTTTTTCGCCAATCTAAGAAAAAATCATTTTTTTCTAATTTTTTTAATAGTGTTTTTAATCGCAATTTTTGAAAAATATTTAATTTTTGATTTTTTTTAATTTTTTGCCAGTTTAAAATATTTTTTTGAAAGCGCTGATCGTTAGCAAACTGCCAGTTACTAATTATTAATAAACCATCTTGTGTCAGTAAATTTTTTAAATTTTTTAAAAATTTTAGACGCAATTCATGACTTGGTAGATGATGAGTTAAACCAAAGGCCACAATTAGATCAAATTTTTCATCAACTGGCCAAATTATTTTTTTATTGTCTAAATAATTATCAATTAAATCGAAGTTAAATAATTTACTAGTAATATTTTCTTTATTGAGTGTTTCTTGAGCAATATCAATTAGTTTCTGAGAATTATCTAAGGCAAAGTAGTCAAAATCAAATTTTTCTTTTTGTAAAAATTGAGCAAAACGAGCGTTGCCGCAAGCTATATCTAAAACCTTAATTTTTTTAGATTTTTTTAGATTTTTTTCAAGAAACTTTGGAATTTTCTGCCAACCTTGCCACGAGTATTGTCGACTATCACTAAAATCATCAGCCACAATTTGATAAAAGTTTTTATTAAGCTGATTTAATTGTTTAATGGTTTTTTTTTGCACGCTGCCCTATTTTAGCAAATAAAAGCTAATTAAAGGTATAATAAAGCTTCGATGAAAAAACAGTTAGAACAAAAAAGTTTATTTCAACTTGTTGAGCTTTTGCGAAACAATTTAGACTTACCGTGGCCCAAGTTACTATCTTTGATTAAAAAACACCCCAAAGAAGACGGTGGTTTTTTTAGTAAAACTGAAATTATTGAGGCTCATCGTCAACTATATCCAGATGAACCCTATGCTGCTTTAGTAAAAAAACTAAGATTAAAGCCAACTCGCAGCGCTTCTGGAGTGGCACCAGTAACCATTTTAACTAAACCCTATCCTTGTCCTGGAAAATGTTTATTTTGTCCAAATGATTTGCGCATGCCCAAAAGTTATTTAGCAGAAGAGCCCGGTGCACAACGAGCAGAAAAAAATTACTTTGATCCTTACTTACAAGTCATGAGTCGTTTAAATGCTTTGATGGATATGGGTCATAGGATAGACAAAGTGGAATTGATTGTTTTGGGTGGCACCTGGACTAATTATCCAGAAAATTACCGACTCTGGTTTATTCAACAGTCCTTCAAGGCACTTAATGATTTTGGCAAGCGTGATCAGTCAGAGAAAATTCGCCAAAGATATAAACAAGCCTTAGCAAAGTTAGATCAACCATATATGAGTAGTGAAGCTAAAGAAAACTTAGCTATTTTAGAAGGATTGAATTTAGATGAGCAAGCACTTAGACAAAATTATAATCAACTAATTACACAACATTATTTATTGCCAGAAAAAAAAGCTGGAATTGATCGTTGGCAACAGGCTAGTTTTAGCCAATTATCACGAGCACATAAGAAAAATGAAACAGCACTGGCTCGTTGCATAGGTTTGGTACTGGAAACTAGACCAGACGAAATTAATCAGGATAGCGCGCTTGAACTGCGCAAGCTTGGTGCTACCAAAATTCAGTTGGGGGTGCAAACACTGGATGACAAAATTTTAAAACTTAACTATCGAGGTCATGGTGTAGCAGAAACCATACAAGCTTTTAAAATATTGCGTGAACTAGGTTTTAAAATTCATGTGCATTGGATGGCTAATTTATATGGTAGCAGCGTTTCTAAAGACCAAGCAGATTTTGCCAAGCTTTTTGCAGATGATAGTTTTAGGCCTGATGAGTTAAAAATTTACCCTTGCTCCTTGATTGCTAGTGCACCACTAATGCAGTATTACCAGGAAGGTAAATGGCAACCCTATTCTTATGAAGAACTGCTACAAGTTACCACTTTTACTCTAAAAAATACACCTGCTTATTGTCGTATTACTCGGATGTTGAGAGATATTCCGGCTCAAGATATTGTAAGCGGTAATATTAAAAGTAATTTTCGCCAAATTGCTGAAGCTCAAGTTAAAAAAGAAGGAATTAAAATTAAGGAAATACGTTCTAGAGAAATACGACGTCAAGAATTTGATCCAGAAAAAATCAAGTTGAGTAAGATTAAGTACCAAACTCAATTAAGTGTTGAATATTTTTTACAATTCACTGTACCTGTTAAAGGTGGTGAAGAAAAAATTCTCGGATTTTTGCGCCTTAGTTTGCCTAAGAAAAAAAATCATTGGTGGAAAGAACTCAGCAACAGCGCCATGATTCGTGAGATTCACGTTTATGGTCAAGCTTTAGCTCTTGGAGCTGAGGCCAAAGGTCGGGCTCAACACTTAGGACTAGGCACCCGCTTGATTGAAGAAGCTAAAACAATTAGTCAGCGATCTGGATTTGAAAAATTAGCGGTGATTTCGGCTATTGGAACAAAAGAATATTATCGAAGTCGAGGTTTCAGCGACGGCGATTTATATCAATTTTTATCTTTATTAGAAAAAAATTAATTCTCCTCGTCTATTTCTAAACGTTCACGAGTGTAGATGATTTTGCGCTTTACTACTTCTTCAATGTCAATATTTAATTCGTTCCCCAAAAGGATTAAAGAACCAAAAACATCAGCAAATTCATCCTCTAGGTTTTTTCTTGAAAAGTTAGCAATTTTTGAATTGCGCTGTAAATTCATGCTGGTTAAAATTTCGTCAGACAATTCTCCCAATTCTTCAACAATTTTCATGGTTCTGGCAAAAATTCGCTGATTTTCATCTTTCAGAGGCCAGCGTTCATTTAAAAATTTACCAATTTTTTGATATTCAGTGATGATTTTTTTCAATTGCATAACTGGTTATTATATCATTGATCGGCTTTCAATCGAAAATATGCAGAACCAATACCAGGCAGGATTGATTTTTGCTCAATTTTTTGATTAGTGATAGCTAAAGCCTCAATACTTTGCTGATGAAAAACAACAGGTAGAAGAAAAGCTTGTTTATTAAATAATGAATATTTCTTACTAAGTTTTTCTAATAATTTTTGATTAAGTTTAAGCATTTGATTAATGGTGTATAACTCATCATCATCAAGATAAAGATGTAGTTTAAGACATAAAAAACAGTGCTGACAATTTTTTTGTTCATTGTTTTTAGTTTTTAGATTAATTTGATCAGTGAAATATTCCTTAATTAAATTTTCTAAACAGTTTTTGCTTAAAGCATATTTTTTCATGCTTAATAATTTAGTAATTTCAATTGCTCGGCGGGGATGTTTAAGATTACTTTGATAGCTTTTGTCTAACAACCCCTTTTGAATAGCTAGATCTGTAGAATTGTAGAGTAAATAACAATAGCTAGTTTGATGATCGCGACCTGCCCTACCCGCTTCCTGATAATAATTTTCTAAATTAGCAGGCACCTGATAGTGAACCACTAAATGAACATCAGCCTTATCTACCCCCATGCCAAAAGCATTGGTAGCGATAATAATTTGTAATTGGCCAGTTAAAAATTGCTCTTGAGTTAGTTGGCGCGCTGCCTGATCCATGCCAGCGTGATAATAAGCGACAGCTAGTTTTGGATTAAGTAATTTTAGTAGGGCGCATAGTTTTTCACAGGCTGCGCGCGCACTACAATAAATAACGGCATTTTTATCTTGATGCATTTTTAAAATTTTGATTAAATAAATATTTTTTTCTGCTTCGCTATGACAAATTAAATTATGAAAAATGAGGTTCTCTCTCAAAAAACTGGAACTAAATTCTTGGCAGTCTTTTAAATTTAAAAATTGTTTAATTTCTTTTTTAACCAATGGAGTGGCTGTAGCGGTGAAAGCACTAATAACAATTTTTTCTTGTTTTTTTTGAATTTTTTTTAAAAAATCTGGAATTTTTTTATAAGCTGGCCGGAATTGATGGGCCCACATACTGATGCAGTGAGCTTCATCAACACAAAGCATAGATATTTTAATTTGCTGACAAAGTTTGATAATAGCAGGATTATTGAGGCGCTCTGGAGCTAAATATAAAAATTTATATTGATTGTTGGCTAATTCTTTTAATCTTTTTTCAATTGTCTTTTTTTCTAGCTGACTGTTAATAAAGGTGGCCTTAATATTTTTAGCTAATAAATGATCAACTTGATCTTTCATCAAAGAAATTAAGGGAGAGATAATAATACTTAGGCCGTCAAAAATTAGAGCGGGCACCTGAAAACAAATGGACTTTCCTCCCCCAGTTGGCAATATGGCCAAAGTTTCTTTTTTCTTCAAGATCGATAAAACAATTTCTAATTGACCTGGTCGAAAATTTTCAAAGCCAAAATGTTGCTTGAGGGTGTTTTTTGCCAATTTGGATAAGTGTTGATCACTCACTTAATTATTATTAGTAATAAAAATGACAAGAGTGACAACAGAATTGAGTCTAGAATTTAAATGAGATTTATTTAGTGAAAATTACTAAATTTTATCTTTATGATTTCTTTGGAAATAAAATTTTAAAGTAAGAATGGAACCAATTAATATTCCCAGTAAATTAAGTAATAAAACTAGAGAGTGTTTAATAGCAATATCATATTGATTGAAAACTAAGCCTGCTGCGAGACTTGCAATAGGAGGAACTAAAGAAATAGAGATAGAAACGCCAGCACTAGTGTTGGGTATTTTTGGCCAAATCCATAATAAAGTGCCAACCACTCCCATTAAAACAGCCACGCCAAAAGTATCAAGCAAAGTAATGTTTGGTAATAAATAATCAAAAGTTTCTAGTTGATTGGAGAATTTTAATAAAAACCAGAAAATAAGACTACTGAGAATAGAAATAGTCAAGCTTATTAATAAAGATTTTAAGGATTTAAGCCAAGCTTTATAATTTTTTGAAACTAAAAAAACTGCACTAGAAATAACAGGGTTAAACAGAGGTGAAATCAGCATTGAGCCAATAAGAATGTATATGTTATTTAATTTGACGCCAAAAACAGCAATTAAACTAGAAATAATACTTAACAATATTAAATCTTGATCTAACTTAATTTTTTGCTTAGCTTTTTTTTCTAGAAAATGAATCTTAATGATGTTTTTGATTTTACTCATAACAAGGTTTTTTAATTTTTAATTATTAGATTTATTGTTTTTTAACTCTTTTAGGGTTTTAATGATTTCTTCTAAAGGTATGCCAGCTTCTTTAGCATCTTCTATGGCTCTTTGAAATTTTTCTGCTTTTTCATCAAAGGAAAGATTTGTTGCGTTATTAATTTCTTTTAATTTACCTAAGTAATTTGTATCCTCAGCTTCATTGTCAATTGGCTTTTCAGCGCTCATCTTATGCTTTCTTAAAAAATTGACTAAACTTTGTCGGGGAAACAGGACTCGAACCTGCGGCCTTACGGTCCCAAACCGTACGCTCTAGCCATCTGAGCTATTCCCCGATATCAGGTCAATACCTGTATTTTGTCTAAGTGCCGCGGGTGGGAATCGAACCCACACACTATTGCTAGTACGAGATTTTAAGTCTCGCGCGTCTACCAATTCCGCCACCACGGCGACTTTTAACCTTCAAATTATACCATTTTTTATTGGGTAAAAGACAAGAGCTGATAAACCTTGTAGATATCCCCTGCTCCAACCGTAATTGTAAGATCAAATTGATTTTCTTTTAAGTATTTGGCCAAGTGATTTATGTCTGATAAATATAAAACTTTAACTTGAGGAAACTTATCACTGATTGCCTGAACTAATTTTTGACTACTAACAGAATCATCCAACTTTTCTCTGGCTGAAGCAAAAATATCCAAAATAATAAGTTGGTCTTGATTGCTAATATTGCTGCCCAGAGCATCTACAAAATCTTTAAACATGGATTTAGTACGACTATAGGTATGAGGTTGAAAGGCGATTAATTTTTTGTTTTCAGGAAAGTATTGGTTTAAGGTACGAATTACTTCGCTAATTTCACTTGGATGGTGAGCATAATCATCAAAGAAAAGTTGATTGCTTTTTAGATGAACCAATTCAAAGCGACGTTTAGTTGACTGAAATTGACAGAGCTTTTGACAAATATTGGGAAGACTTATTTTTAATTCAGATAAAGCAGCTATAGCCGCAAGAGCATTCATGAGATTGAATTGGCCTGGCACTTTTAGCCTAAGTTGACAGTGATCTTGTTTATCTTCTAGTTCTTGATTAATTTCTGCTAGGTTTTGGCCATTTTTTATTTGCCAGTTGTCAAAAGAATAGTTTGCTGGTCCTTGCCAAGAAAAACTAATAATTTTTAAGTCTTCTCGAACTTTTTTGACTTCTTCACTTAATGCTACTAGCTCAGGATTATCAGCATTAATAATCAAGGAGCCGTTTTTTTTAATTTGTAAAAAAAAGTTTTTAAATGTTTCTTTAGTAGCATCAAAGTTTGGATAAACATCTGGATGATCATATTTTAGATTGGTGCAAACAAGAATTGAGGGTTGTAAAAAGCTAAAACGTGGAATCATTTTTTCACCCTTTTTAATGGCATTAGCATCAACAGCATATTCATCAGCCTCAGCAATAAAATATTCTGCATCGCTCTTCCACGAACCAGTAGCTTTCAAACCAATAATTTCTCCTACTCCAACCGAAAAAGAGATGGGGATATTTAATTTTTCAAGCACCCAAACCAACATAGCACTGGTACTGCTTTTGCCACCAACACCACAGACAGCAATACCTTTTTTTTGGTTAAATAAGTCTGCTAGTGCTTCTGCTTGTGAGTAAACAGGAATTTGAGCTTGGATAGCAGCTTGGACCTGTGGGTTATCAACACCCTGATGGGCAGCAGTATAAATTAGACAATCGATTTTCTTATTAGACTCTTTTTGTAAAAAATTTTCATCAAAATTTTCAACACAGATGTTTTTTTCAGTTAGAATTTTAGCAGTGACAAAATCTTCATCAAGATCGCTGCCACACACAGTTTTACCAGCATCAATTAAACATTGAGCTATAGAGGTCATTGCCACACCCTTAATTCCAACTAAATAAAAGTGCTGACAATCTAAAATTGAATTTTTTGAATTATTAGACATAGGCTAACTTATTTAAGTGCCTTTTTTACAGCTTCTACTTCACTCCAAGGTTTTTCAACTTTTCCATAGCACATGCTTTGTTCTGGCCCTTTGCCCAATAAAGCAATTAAGTCACCTTTTTTAGCTAATTTTTGTAAAGTAAAGTTAATAGCTCGTTGACGGTTAATAATAGAAATCACCTTGTGATGATTGTTGTTTAGTGATTCTTTCATTTGTCTAATAATGGTCCAAACATTTTCAGTGCGAGGATCTTCAGCGGTAAAAACCACTAGATCGGCTAGCTCAGCACCAATTTTACCCATCAATGGGCGTTTTGCTCGATCGCGCAAGCCTGCACAGCCATAAACAGCGATTAAGCGTCCAGCCATTTTTTCTTTTTGCATTTTTTGTCTTAGTGCTGTCAGTGCCTCGGTTAATCCTTGTGGGGTGTGAGCGAAATCTACCACTACTTGAAAGGGATGTTTTTGACCAGTTAATTTTTTTAAGTTTAAGAATTGCATGCGCCCATCAACTCCAGGAAAAGTCTTAAAACCTTCAATTAATTCTTCATTGCTTAGTTTTAATTCTTTGGCAATGGTAATGGCTAGACGAGCATTCATTTGATTAAACTCTTCTGGAAAGTGCTTAATGAGACTTTGGTCAAGTTCTTGATCAATTTTTTCTTCTTTACTGTAAGTTAGAACTTGATGGCGACTACTCGGAAGCAATTTTCTAAGGCGGTAAAAAGATTGGTCATCTTCATTAAGTACAACTGTTTTGCTTTTTTGCAGAACTAAGGCTTTAGCTTTCAAATAATTCTCATAGTTTAAATGATAATCAAAATGGTCTTGAGTGATGTTGGTTATCCCAGCAATTTCTGGGCGAATGCCAAACAGGCGGTATTGATAAGCTCCTTGAGACGTATATTCTAAGATTAAGTATTCTGTGCCTTGGTCAAGCATCTGTCGCATTAAGCGATAAAGATCATCTGGAGCAGGACTAGTAACATGAAAACCGGTTTCAATTTTCTTTTTACCTATATAGGCTGCGATAGTTGAAACTAGAGCTACCTTGTAATTAGCAGTTTTTAGTAAATGATAAAGAAGTGTAGTACTTGTAGTTTTGCCATCAGTACCGGTAATAGCAATGATTTTTAGTTCTTTTTGGGGAAATTTGTTTTGTAATTGAGCAGGCAAAGCTTTAAACAAGCCAGTTTTTATAAAATGATAGGGTTTTTTTACTTGATAAAGAAAATTGTTTAGCATGATGACAATATGATAACACTTTAATAAGATTTTCAAAACAATATGGCTTGTTGTCAATTTTCTTGAAGACAATTATCAAGGATGTTTGTTAAAACTTTTAGTGCCATTAATTTGGCTTTAAGCGTTAAAAAAATTGAAGTAGAGGTTGATACGGTCATTGGTAAACCAAGTTTTATTTTAATTGGTTTGGCCAACCGAGCGGTTGAAGAATCAAAAGAGCGGGTCAGCTCAGCTCTTTTGCATTGTGGAGTTAGAATTAAACCTTTACGTACTCTGGTTAATTTAGCTCCAGCTGAGTTGCACAAAACTAGCAGCGCTTTGGAATTAGCTATTGCGGTAGCACTACTTCGTCAGTATGGAGAAATAGAGATAGATTGTCAGAAAGCCTTATTTTTAGGAGAGCTATCACTAACTGGTCAACTCAAAGCAGTTAAGGGTATCCTAGCCATTGCTCTCAAAGCGAGAAGTTTAGGCTTTAAGCAAATTTTTTTTCCTGAAGCAAACTTGAAAGAGCTATCTTTAATCAAAAATCTAGAGCTTTTTCCTTTGGCAAGTTTGAAAGAACTAATTAGCTTAGTCAGAAAAGGTAATCTAATTAATCTAAAAGAGAAAGTAAGAGATTTTCAATCGATTGAGTCTGTTGAGAGAGTCTTGTCGGTGCCAGATCTTGCCGAATTTCAAGAACAAGATC
The DNA here is from genome assembly GCA_964393205.1 of uncultured Pseudomonadales bacterium. Lineage (GTDB taxonomy): Bacteria > Patescibacteriota > Microgenomatia > UBA1400 > PJMF01 > JAAZKO01. The sequence goes on from CAYMSV010000001.1 coordinate 194,379, forward strand.
AGGCTAAACGTGCCCTGAGTATTTGTGCTGCTGGCGGGCATCATCTTTTGCTTTTTGGTGAACCTGGTGCTGGAAAGAGCTATTTAGCCCAGAGTATTTTGTCAATTTTGCCAAGTTTAAATCAAGAAGAAGCTTTAGAAATTAGTCAGATTTATTCTCTACTCGCACCATTAAAAGACGGCTTGATCAAAGAGCGTCCTTTTCGTTCTCCTCATCATAGTGTTAGTAAAGCAGCTTTTCTTGGGGGTTTAGATTTTCCTGGAGAGTTGAGTTTAGCTCATTTAGGAGTTTTATTTTTAGATGAATTTATAGAATTACGTCGTGATCTAATTGAGGCCTTGCGACAACCACTAGAAAATCATTTTTTTAAAATCAATCGAGCTAAGCAAGAATTAACTTATCCAGCTAACTTTACTTTAATTGCCGCTACTAACCCCTGCCCTTGTGGTTTTTATGGTAGTCAAAAGCCTTGTCGTTGTAGCACTTATGATTTGTTGCGCTATCAAAAAAAATTATCTGGACCAATCTTGGATCGTTTAGATTTGAGTGTTCGTCTCAGTGCTGACTGTCAACGAGAGTTGTTTTTTAGCCCTCGTTCTGCTCAAAACAGTCGAGAAATTCGTCAGAGAGTGACTATTGCTAAGCTTCGACAAAATCAGCGTTTTAGTAAAACAAGTTTTTCCTCAAACGCTAACTTAAGTAGCGAAGGGGTGAAACACTTTTGTCAATTGAGTAAGGATGCTAAAAAAACTCTAGATTTGGCAAGAAGCCAACTTAAGCTTAGTATTAGAGGATATTTCAAAACCATTAAAATAGCTCAAACTATTGCTGATTTGCAAGAAGAGGAAATAATTACACCTCAATTGATTGCTGAATCTCTTAGTTTTCGTCAAGCGATGTTTGATTTTAGCTAAAGAGCAATAAACCAAAGCCTAAAATTAAACAATAGGTAGCAAAAAAGAGAAAACGATTGTGACTTAATACTTTTTTGAGAATTTTTAAGCTAAATATTCCACTTAAGAAGGCAACAAACATAGCTGGTAAAGTTAGTTTCCAATTAGCCATTTCTAAAATCTGTCCATTAGATTGAAAAATGTCAAAAAGAATGGCGCCAACAATCGCAGGAATAGATAGCAGGAAAATAAATTGAAAAGCAATCTTGTGTTTAATATTACTACTCAGTGCGGCGTAAAGAGTGATTCCTGATCTGGAAATTCCAGGTAAAACAGCCAGTGTTTGAAAAATACCTATTTTAATAGCAGTCAAAATATTAATTTTTTTCAATTGCTTTACTTGCTCTTCCTGTTTTTGGTTTTTTAGTGCTAAAAAACTCAAATAGTTAAATCCAGCAGTGATTAAAAGCAAAACACCAATGATAATGGTGGAATGACTAAAAACATTAACCCAGTGATGGGCAAAAAAAACAACGGGAATTAGAGGAATGCTAGCCACTAATAAATAAATTAAAGTTTTCTTTGAAATTATTTTAATTTCTGACCAAAAGTAAACGATTACCGCTAACAATGTTGCTAGGTGTAGGGCTATTTCAAAACTAAGCGAGTTATCATTGATAGCTAAAAATTCCTGGACTAAAAACAAATGGCCAGAGCTAGAAATAGGTAGAAACTCGGTAACTCCTTGAATTAAACCTAATAAAATTGCTTGAAAAAAACTCATAGCACTATTCTAGACATAATTGAGGACTTTTTAAAGTGAACATGGCTCGTAAGCCGGATTCTGTTTAGAAAGTAATGATTTATCTATGCACAACTTTATGACCATCTTTCCAAAAGGAAATATAGGGAGTAGGTCCATTAAGGTCAAAATCGTTGCTCGCAGCGGGGAGGATTGCCAAACAATCGTTGCCGATTATCTATCCAATAGCTTGATCGTTTCAACTGGCGCTACCCAGCTCGTCTCTGTTGCTCTAACTAGCTAGCTTTAACACTAGTCACAGCTTTCACTGTACACCCTCTACTCGGCTGTCCGGACTTTCCTGTCAAAAATGTTAATTGATGACCCATTACTCGGCCATGTTCCCTTGTATTATACTAAAAATTCTGCTAATCTGTCAGCTAGATTAGTAATGAAAGGATCATATGAGTGACGATTTAGTTAAAAAAGCCCTAGCAGAAAACGAAGATGAAGCGATAGAAAAAGTAGTAGCAAAAGCCAAAGAAACAGTAATGAGTGAAGATGAGGAAGTGGAACGCTCTAATCAGCTAGCTGAAACTTTAACTTCTCTGCAGAATTTAATTGAACGTCATGCTTTAGAGTTAACTAGACTTAGTGGGGAGCTGAGAGAAAAAAGACAGGCAGTTAAGAATGTTTTTGACAATGATTTTCAATTGCTTGAAAAAAAAGAAGAAGTAGATAAATACAATCAACAATATAAAGAGCGTAAAAGCCAATTGCAAAATGACCCTCAAGTAATAGCTCTCAAAGTTGATGTAAGTGACCTCAATCAACAAAAGAAAGAACTGGAAGAAACCCTCAGTAATCACCTAGTGAACTATCATGCTCTAACTAATTCAACGAGCTTTGATATGAGCGAAGGTGATCAATGGGAATTTGTAATTAAGGCAAAAATTAAAACAAAAACGAAGTAGTTCAAAATGATTTATAAAAAAACCCGCTTTATAAGCGGGTTTTTAAATTTTTAATTTAAGTTTTAAATTAAGAACCCAAACGTTGTTGAATTTTAGCGATGGCTGTTGGAGAAACATTTTTTCTCTTTTTTAAAGATTGAGCTCGCTTTTTTAAACGACTCATATCAGCAGTAACATCAGCTTTAATTCTAGAGGGTTTAGCAAAGTAACGTCGATCTTTGGCAATTTGTACCACACCAGCAGCTGCAATCGCTTTTTTAAATTGGCGAATAACATCTCCGGTTGACTGATTTTTCTTTGCTTTAATAATAACTGGCAAGCGTATCACCCCCTCTCTGGAGTTTATTAGTACGATTAAGAGCGCTATTATAAGTGATCGAAAGCAATAAAACCAGAGTTAATTTGGAAATCTTTCTAATTGACAGCTTTTATCTTTAGTGTTAGTTTTGAAAAAGTTTTTTAAAAATCAAAATCAAGAAAATGCGCTTACTAATCATTGAAAATGATTTAGTTTTATTAGATCTACTATTGGACAGTTTATTAAAAGATTATTTGGTTGATATAGCCAGTAATTTATCTAAAACTCAAAATTTACTTGAAGATAATTTTTATCAAGCAATATTACTCAGCTCTTTTGTTCTCGACAGTGAGCAACTAAGAAGTCGAGCAAGCCAAGTTTTTAGAAACTCAGGATCTCCTGTTCTCTTGATGACTAGTGGCAGACTATCAAAAGAAGACTTTACTTTTTTGGGCCAGCGATCAATTGATTTTTTACACAAACCTTTTAGTCTTAGTGAGTTAAATTTACGTTTAAAGTTATTATTATTTAAATTGCCAATAAAAAATCAGCAGCTGACTTTAAGTAATCAAAAATTATTGTTGAATAATCAAACTCATAGTTTGTCTTTTGGCAAAAAAACTATATTTTTAAGTAGAAAAGAATTTTATTTACTACAATTATTTTTTAAAAAACCTAATCAATTGTTGTCAAAAGCTTTGTTAGCTAATTTAGTTTGGGACAATGAAGAGGTTGTTTATGGCAATAGCATAGCTACTCATATATCTAGTTTACGAAGAAAAATTAAATATTTATCCGGAAAAGAACTAATCAAAACTGTTAGAGGTGATGGTTATTTATTGAAAGATTCAAAGTAATTTTTTAATCTCTTGAATATTCTTCCAACCTCCTAGTAAATGAATATGTAAGTGTTGAATTTGTTGAACTTGTTTGCCGACATTAATATGAATTTTATAATTATCTGCTATTTTCATTTTTTGTGCCATTTGTCGACATAAAAGTAGTAGTTGCCCATGAATTTTTTCATTACTTAATTCAATTTCTTCCAAACTAGTATAAGGATGTTTAGGAATTATTAGTAGATGGACTGGCGCTTTTGGATCATTGCTGGATATAACAATAAACTCATCATCTTCGAAATGAATGGTACTTGGTAATTTTCTTTGTATAATTTTGCTAAAAACTGACTCGCTCATTTTTCTATTCCCTACAATTTTTATTTTCTTAACTGTAAATTTTTTTAATTAAGTCAATAACTTGTTCAAGACTGAGTTTACTGGCTTTTTTATGATGCCAGTTATTGCTACCATTGAGCAACATTTTACCACTAGCATGATAAAACCAGTTAGCCGATGGGTCTAGTTCGCGAATAGCTTCATCTAATTCTTTCAGATTAAAATCTTCGCCGTCAGGATTTTTTGCATCTGGCCTAACTTTAATGCGAATGAAGCCCTGTTCTGGATCTTTACGAAGTACTAATTGATAGCCCTGAATTTGTGCTAATTTAATGGTGTCGTCATTGCCAGTTTCCAGAGCCAAGCATTTGCCTATTTTAATAGTAAACTCTTGTCCTTTACTCTCAATAGTTTCACGCGCACTATAGCGCTGGGTCATAGCGGCATAAGCATAATCTAAAGCTTTGAGACCAAAATTTAATTGTGATTGATCGTCGTGTAGATTGACAAACTCATGACCATGAATCAGAGAGTGAAGACTAAAGATGAAACGGTCTTCTTTTGCTTCGGGCCAATAAATTTCGCTAAAATGATCAATAGCGGTAATGTGCTTAATTACTGCAGCCAAAGCTTGGTCGTTTTTTTTATCTGGATAGCGTTGACAAATGTAGTCATAGACTAGCGAGCTGGCCGAGACGTCTCTCCCCGCTTTTTCGGGTTGATGATGATCAAATTCTCCCAGTCCTGTATCAACGTGAGTTACCTCGTGAAGTTGACAATTAAAATTTTTTTCACAGTCTTCTAAACTAATTGTGTCTCCTGGATCAACAAAAGCAATTTTGGCATCAGCGTAGCGAGCGCTGTCAAATCTTTTAAACAACCAAATGCTGCCAATAGCGTCTAAATCTGGGGCGTGATGAGTAACTAAAAGTTTTCTTTCGGACATGAAATCATTATAACAGCTGACAAAAAAAGAACCCACCGAAATCGCCTTAGGGGTAGATTTCAGTGGGGGTCTTCCTCACCGATATACAAACACTAATATATATTTTTTTTCAGTTTTTCAAATAAGAAAAAAAGATTGATCATTGGGCTTATAATTTTGTTCTAGACTAATTATTTTTTTAAATATAGGCTGATTATTTCTTGCAATTTTTGCAAAAAAGGATTGGTTTTAGCTATTTATCTAGCTTAAGACGGTTTATTAACTCTTTTGATTCAATCAGTTCGGTTTGTTGATTGTTTCTTGTTTGCCACTCGATTTTATTTTTATTGCGTTCTGACACAACTAATCGAACTGGTAAACCAATTAAATCACTGTCAGCAAATTTTTTACCAGCTGAGCGTTGGCTATCATCCCAGAGTAGTTCTACACCATTTTTTAATAAAGTTTGGTAGAGCTTATTGGCTAACTCTTCTCCTCCCTGAAGACTAATTAAATGTGCTGGAAAAGGAGCGACACTTTTAGGCCAGATAATACCTTTTTGATCATGATGTTTTTCAACAATAACTCCCATAGCTCGACTGATGCCGATGCCATAACAACCCATGATTGGGTGTTGTTGTTGACCGTTTTCATCTAGATATTTCAGGTTAAAAGCTTTGGTAAATTTTTTTCCTAGATCAAAGACATTGGCCACCTCACTAGCTTTCGCTTGTTTAAGCTCTACTCCACATTTTGGACAAGGACTGCCCACTTTAACCTGGCTAATTTCACTATTAATACAATAGTTGCAAGCATCACAATATAAAATGTCATCTTCACCGGCGTCAGTTAATACCATGAACTCATAAGAAATTTTATTACTGAAAGCACCACCACTGGCTTCTGTAGCTTTAGCTGTTAAAGATAATTTTTTAAAGACTTTTAAGTAAGCTTCCTTAGTTTTTTGATAAAATTTTTCGAAATCTTTTTGATCACTATGAAAACTATACATGTCCTTCATGTAGAATTCTCTACCCCGCAAAATACCAGACTTAGAACGCAGTTCATCTCGGTATTTCCACTGAATTTGGTAAAGAGCCAAAGGTAGATCCTTATATGAATTGATCAACTCTTTGGCGAGTGGAGTTACAATTTCTTCGTGACTTTGACCAAGTGCATATTCGCGGTTGGTACGACTCTTAAGTTTAAATAAGACATCAATGTTATCCCAACCTCCAGTTTTTAACCAATTGGCCTTGGGGTGAAGAGCTGGCATAAGTATTTCTTGAGCTCCCAGCACATTCATTTCTTGGCGAACAATACTTTCAATTTTACGCAGTACTCTAAGACCAAGTGGGGTGTAAGTATAAACGCCTGCCATCAGTTGTCGAATATAGCCAGCCTGAACTAAGAGTCGGTGATTGACAGTGTCGGCGTCAGCGGGTGTAGTTTTACTAGTGGAAAAGGCCAATTGAGAAAGTTTCATAAACAATACAGTTATTCTAAAGGGAAATGCTCTTTTTTACCAGTTTTAAGGAGATTTATTAAGTAGTTCTTGTGCAAAAACAGAACTAATGTCTAACACTTTTAATTTTTTGCTTTCTTGTTGGGTTTGATGAATAGAATTACTGACTATTACTTGGTCAATTTCGCTTTTTTCAATTGTTGATAGACCTTGACAAAAAACTCCATGACTAGCTAAGAAATAAACTTTTTTTGCACCTTCTTTTTTTAGCAAAGCAGCACTTTCTACAACAGTGCTTCCAGAAATAATGACATCATCTAAAATAATTACATTTTTATTTTTAATTGATGGTCCATGCAAAGCGTTCGCTGTCACTTGACCAGTTTTTAAATCACGACTTTTGTCAATATTAACCATTTCTAATCCTAGTTTTTCTGCAAAAATTCGAGCACGCTTAATGCCACCAAAATCTGGACTAGCCACGACAGTTTGATTTAAACCAATTTCTGTTTTTAAATATTTGATAAAAACATCGTCAGCAAACAAGTGGTAAGTTGGTACTGAGAAAAAGCCAGGAATACTAGAATTATGTAGGTCAAGCAAAAAAACCCTTTTCACAAAATGGTTGGAAATAATATCTGCTACAACCTTGGCGGCAATAGCCTCTCCGGGGCGAAAAACCTTGTCTTGAAGAGAATAACCCAACCAAGGAATAATCAGTGTCACGCCTCGGGCGCCAAGACGCTCAAGTGCATCAACAATTAGTAAGGTTTCAACAATGTGTTCATCGACCGGAGTGTTAAAACTTTGAATTAGGCAAACTTCTTGATCACGTACTAGTTCTTTGTTCTTTATCCAGACTCTTTTTTCATCATTGGCAAATTTGGAAATTTCAATAGGAATCAAATTTGATACTTTCTTGTTAGCAATTTGATTGAGGTTTTTAATTACTGAGTTGGCTAAATCAAAATTAGAGGAACCAGAAATGATGTTCATATGTTGTTTGTTTTTGGATTAATTAGTTTTAATTTTTTTTATCAATAATACTACTCTGGAAATTTTAACATATTTTGAGCTATCTGGCTAAGAAAAAATCTAATTATGAATACGACAGAAGAAAATTTAATCTACTTGTATTACTTGCCACTGACCACCATATAACTCACCAAGTTGCGCAAGTAATTCTTCTAAGGTTTTTGCTCTAATAGCCAATACATTGACAAATCCTTGATTTCTGTCTATGTTTCTTGAGGCCGTAAGATCAAGAGAAACTACGCTATCATTTAGTTCATCAAAGTTTATACAATGATTGTCCCAACCCACAAAATCAGAAGTTCCAGTACGAGCACAAACTCTGCCTGTAGCATGACCTGCTTTACAAGCATCATTAGCAATAGAAAAACAATTATTGAAGATCCCATTTTTTTCAGCGATGATGTGTTGAGCAAGATATTGAGCAACTTTTATTTCATTGATATTAGGTGTATCTTGTGGTTCTAAAAGTAAAAATTTTTTTCCCTTCATTTCAATAACTTTCCCAACCAATTGATGTTTTTCAATAAATTGAGAGATCATGTTTTGTTTTTCTTTTGCTTCTTTCAGTTTATAATCTGGTTTGGGGTTAAGTTCTTGTCTTGGTTCTTGGATTTTTTTATCTTTTTTAGATAATTTTATAAACGAATTTGTAGTTTCTCCCATAAAATGATGATAACTGATTTTAAACTTATCTAAAACTATCAAAAAAGACTATTGAAATAATTACTTATAATTTTGTGAGTCGGGAGGGACTCGAACCCTCGACACTCTGCTTAAGAGGCAGATGCTCTAACCAACTGAGCTACCGACCCGATTTTAATTACATGATTATAACAAACAATGTGCCCCCAGGAGGATTCGAACCTCCATCACTGGTTCCGAAGACCATTACTCTAATCCATTGAGCTATGGGGGCGCTCGGTTCTGCAGATATTATAATCCAAAAATATCGAAAATATAGCACGGCATCTTTCATACCAGCTGCTTTTTTTACAGAGTAAAAAAGGAGGGTCCAAAATATAACACAGTATCTTTTGTACCAGCTGCTTTTTGCAAAGCAAAAAGACAGGGTCCAAAATATAACACAGTATCTTTTGTACCAGCTGCTTTTTGCAAAGCAAAAAGACAGGGTCCAAAATATAGTATAATCGCTCTGTAAGCCGAGATGGCGAAATGGTAGACGCGCACGCTTCAGAAGCGTGTGAGCTTAGCTCATGGAGGTTCGAGTCCTCTTCTCGGCACAGAACTTGTCGTTTATAATAAAAGCCTATTTGAATCAGTGTTCTTTAATATTGAAGCCCGGGTGGCGAAATGGTAGACGCGCAGTCTTGAGGTGGCTGTGAAGCAATTCATGGAGGTTCAAGTCCTCTCCCGGGCACATTTTTTATTAATGTTTTTGAGGTAGAATAAAAAGTTGCTATTTAAAATAACACTTGAACCGCAGGTGAAAGTCTGCACATCAGGTGAAACCTGAGAAATGTGTCCAGAAGCGAAGCTTTCTGGGACACCTCTCCCGGGCACATTTTTTTATTTCTTTTGCTATGATAAAGAAACGGGTAATTAGCTCAGTTGGTTAGAGCGCATCGTTTACATCGATGAGGTCATAGGTTCGAGTCCTATATTACCCACACTCAACTTTGCTTCTTAATAAAAATCGTTTACAATACAGAAGTTAAAAAATAACGCCAAGCTAGCCAAGTTGGTCACGGCACATGTCTGAAAAACATGGGATCTTGGTTCGATTCCAAGGCTTGGCACGTTCTTTAAGAGATTATTTTCCCAAAACAGAGGCTAGCATCTGTTTAATGAATTTAAATAGAGCTCTAAAGATGTCTTGAATCATTATTGTTGCTCTATAATTTAATTGATCTTTTGTTTTAGCAAAAGTCTGATTTTTTTTAGTTTCAAAATCTGATGAATAGTTAGACATAAAAAGATTATAATTTGTTTTGGTGTAAATAAACAAGCGAGAGTAGTTCAGTGGCTAGAATGTCTCCTTGCCAAGGAGAAGGTCGCGGGTTCGAATCCCGTCTCTCGCTCTCTACAAAAAATAAAACTTTCCAAAAAACTAAATCAAATCTCCCTTGGGTTTATATTTAACCCAGGTCTCAAAGATTGTTCTAAGTACAATAATTGTTGGTACGGCCAGCAGTGCTCCTGCTATTCCAAAAATAGTACCACCGATTAAAATACCCAAAATTACGGTTAGGCCGCTAACATTAATATTTCTTTGCATGACTCTGGGAACAATCAGATTATTTTCTAATTGCTGAATGATGACGTAAAGTACTAAAGTGACAATTGCTCCTGGCCAGCCCAGGGTTGCTAGGGCTATCAAAATGGCGGGAATGGCTGAAACTGTGGGGCCTATGTTGGGGATAACTTCCATAATCCCAGCTAGAAGCGCCAATGGCAAAGAATAAGGCAGGCCTATTAGGGTTGTGCCAATAAAAACCAAGGCTCCTACAATAATCATTGTTATGAATTCTCCCCTAATCCAGTTGCCTAGTTGGATATTTATTTCACGAATAGCTTCTTCAAATTGTTTAATTTTTTTATCATCTCTTGTTAGCCAGGAAAAATCACGAACTACCTGCCCCTTTTCTATAGACATGTAGAGGGAAATTACTAAAGTCATAATAATCGTCAGAAATCCAGAAAAAGTAGAACTAATTACATTAATTACGGCAGATAGCGAACCACCCAACTGCTCACTGATTCGACCAATATCTTGTAAATTAAGCTCAAAAGTATCAAGCATGATGTTAATTTCTGGAGGGAGTTTAAGAGTGCCAAGCATAATTGAGAATTCACTAACTAGGGGAGGGAGAATTAGGGCTAAAAACAATCCAAGAATAATGGAAAATATAAAGTAGACAAAAATACTGCTAGTAGACCTTTTCCAACTAAATTTATCTTGAATTTTGCAAATTGGTTTGTTAAGACCAACGCTTATGATGTAAGCGATAAAAGTAATAAACAGAATGTTTTTAATTTTTTGAATAAACCAAATACCAACTAAGAAAAGAAAAATAAAAACAACAATTGAGGGGGAAATTTTGACAAGTAATTCGTCTTTTTTAGGCTTTGACATAGTGCTTATACTATAGCACAAGAGCTAGGGTTTTAGTCAAAAGTTTCTGATCATTTGCTTCTAAAAAATTTAAATTTTCAGTTTTTTTCCACCAAGTATCTTGACGTCTGGCGTATTGAATTTCGCTACGTTGCCATTGTAGAAGAGCCTGGTGCTTGTTTAGTTCGTGGTTGAGATAGTCTGCCACTTGTGTAAAGCCAATGCTACTGGCAGCTGGTAATTCTGAACTAAGTTTAAATTGGTCAAGACAGGCTTTGACTTCGTGAACAGCATGTTTAAAACGTTCTGCTACACGTCTTTTAATTTTTTCCTCCCGCTCCTTTTGGGTCAGGGTTAAATGTATGGAACAAATATTTTCTTCTTTGCTTTTTTTAATTGTTTTCTTTGTATCAGTGAATTGAGCAATTTCAATTGCCCTAATTAGTCTTCGAGGGTTTTGTACATCTGATTGATTCATTGTTTCAAATTTTTCTGGATCAGTTTGTTTAAGTGTTTCTTGAAGAAATTGAAGCGATTTTTTGTCTAATTTTTGGCGCAAGGTTGGATTGGGTGGAATAGAAAGAGTGGCTGCTGGTTGGATAATTTGGCGATGATAAAAACCAGTGCCACCGACTAATATTAAAACTTCTTTATCAGTCAACTGCTTTTTAAGGCTTAGGTATAATTTTTTGAAATGGGCGGGTGACCAATCTTGCCAAATAGGAATAATACTAACTCCATGAAGAGTAATGGGTAGTTGTGAATGAGCAAAGTGACGATAAGGTTTCTTTTTGATTAGCTGCCAGCCATGAGGCAGATCTGCAGCGGTTAAAATTTCTAAGCCTTGATAAACCTGGCGAGAATCAACAGAAAGAAGGTAAACTCGTTGAACTTGATTGTTTTCAATTAAAGATTCTGCTAAATCTAAGGCAAGTTTGCTTTTACCGGTAGCTGTGGCTCCGGTAATTGAAATTATTTGATTTTGAATCTTTGTTTTTAGCATTTTAAACTACCTTGGGTCTTTGCTTTAGATTGTTTTTGTTAATTAATTTGTCTAAAATTTGCCAGCGTTTTTTCTTAATTGAATGAGGAATGTCGTCTTGATAAAGTCTGCTGGCGCTAGTGCCGGGACGAGGCGAATAAATATTAACAAAGGCTAGTTGCCAATTGGCTTTTTTGGCTAAATCCAGGGTGTCTTCAAATTCTTGCTCTGTTTCTCCAGGGAAGCCAACTATTAGGTCTGTTCCCAGGGTAATATCTGGTGCAGCTTGACGTAATTTTTTTAATAAATTTAGATAGTCTTCACGAGTGTAACCGCGATTCATTCGATGTAAAACACTATTGCTGCCGGATTGGACGGGCAAGTGAATGAATCGATCCAGTTTTTGATTATTAGCAATTTCTTTAATTAACTCATCATGAAAATCCCAAGGATTGCTACTCATAAAACGAATGACCTTGATTTCATCTAAGGCGGAAATCGTTTGCAACAACTCAACAAAAGGAGGTGTGCCCTTTGCAGGAAAATATTGAGATTGATTGCTTGGTAGATTCTCTCTTTCCATTTCAGAGCGCAAGATTTTTTTGCGATTACTAACACCAATTTTTTCTAAACCCCAGGAATTAACATTTTGACCAATTAGAGTAATTTCACTGTAACCTTGTTTGGCCAGCTCTGTAGCCTCTTCCATAATATCAATAAAAGAACGAGACTTTTCTCTGCCTCTGGCATAAGGGACAATACAGTAGGTACAAAAGGAATTACAACCAACAGAAACCGGTATAAAAGCATGTTTTTTGTCTTTGCGTTTGGCTTTTTTTAAAAAAGCCATTTGATTGCTGGGAATAATTTTGTCGATCATGGGCAAAATTTTTTTAAGATGGTCTTGACCATGATGAATCATGCAGCCAGAAAAAATTATTTCTGGCTTGCTTTGTTTATTGTCTTGATAATATTTAGCGACTTTAAGTAAAAAAGCTCTAACCCTCTGCTCTGCTCTTTCTCTAATACTACAGGTCACTACGGCTAATTTTTGACAATCTTGCCAAGAGTTACTTTCACTTAAGCCTTGTTCTTCAAAAAGTGCCGCCATTCTTTCAGCATCACTTTTATTAGCCTGACATCCATAAGTTTTGATAAAGTATTTTTTTGACATTTAACTGTCCATATTCTAACACCTTATTGTCTTTCCCCTTCACTTTCATATTAATTAGATTAAAATAACTATGTAGAAGCTTTGTTCTTTGACAGTGTTTTTGTTTTTTAAAAAAAGGTGCGGTACCAGAGTGGTCCAATGGCGAGGTCTGCAAAACCTCCGTTCGCGGGTTCGAATCCCGCCCGCACCTCAACCAACTATTTTTAATTTTTTAAAATAGTTTTATTAATAAATCTTTATGTCTTTTGACCTAAAGTAAAGAAAGGTATTGATGCTAATTAAATCAATTGAGGCTCAAGAAGTTTTGGATTCACGAGGAAACCCCACGGTTGGAGTAACTTTGAAGCTTGAAGATGGAACTGAAGTTTTTTCAGCAGTTCCCTCAGGTGCTTCAACTGGTGCTTATGAAGCACTGGAGCTTCGCGATGAGGACAATACTCGCTATTTGGGTAAGGGAGTATTAAAAGCTGTAGCCAATGTTAATAATATTATTGCTCCCGAACTCATTGGTCAAGATGTTAGAGAACAAGAAAAACTTGATCAAATGATGCTCGATTTAGACGGTACTCAGGGTAAACAAAATTTAGGTGCCAATGCTATTTTGGCAGTATCGATGGCTTGTGTAAAAGCAGCGGCCATAGTTAATAAGATGCCTCTTTATGCTTATATAGCTAAACTCTTTGGTAATAGCACTGAAGAATTTGTGATGCCTATTCCAATGTCCAATGTACTTAATGGCGGTAAACATGCTATCGGTAGTGCTGACATGCAAGAATTTATGATTTTTCCCCTAGCTGCTCCCAATGTAGTAGAAGCAATTCGCTGGAATGCAGAAATTTTCCATCATTTAGGAAAAATTATTCAGAAAAAAGGTTGGCAAAAAACTGTTGGAGATGAAGGCGGTTATGCTCCTCCACTAGGTACCAATGAGGCTCCTTTACAATTGATTATGCAAGCCATTGAAATGGCTGGTTATAAAGCTGGAGAAGATGTTTTCATTGCTCTTGATCCAGCAGCTAGTGAGTTTTATGAGGGTGAGGGTGAAACTGGTCTTTATGATCTAAAAACCGAGGGTAAAAAACTGACTAGTAGCGAGATGGTTAAAAAATACCAACAATGGGTTGAAGAATATCCAATTGTTTCTATAGAAGATGGTTTGGCCGAAGATGATTGGAGTGGTTTTAGTGAGTTGACTGAAGTTTTGGGTAAAAAAATTCAAATTATGGGAGATGATCTCTTAGTAACTAACCCAGAAAGAATTCAGAAAGCTATCGATAAAAAGGCTGCTAACTCAGTGTTAATTAAACTTAATCAAATCGGCAGCGTCAGTGAGACGATTCAAGCTATTAAATTAGCTCAAAGCGCTGGTTGGACCTGTGTGGTTTCTCATCGCAGTGGCGAAACAGGAGATACCTTTATTGCCGATTTTGTAGTTGGTACAGGTACCGGACAGATTAAAACTGGTTCAATGTGTCGCAGTGAGCGAGTGGCCAAATACAATCGTTTAATGATAATTGAGCGAGAACTAGGAGATAAGGCAAAAATTGCTAAGTTTCCTTTTAAACAATAGTTTGTTTATTGAGAGGGGCTATATGCCCCTCTTTATTAAGCAAATTAAATTAAAAAGGATTATTTATGTCTGATACTTCTCAAAAAAAGTTAGCGCTAATTATTCTTGATGGCTGGGGTCATTATAAAGATTATCCAGGCAATGCTATTAGTTTAGCTAATACTCCTAATTGGGATAGAATGTGGCAGGAAAATCCTAAAGCCCTTTTAGATTGTTCTGGAGAAGCAGTGGGTCTGCCAGCTGGTCAAATGGGTAATAGCGAAATTAATCATGCGGCTATTGGTTCAGGACGAGTTATTTATCAAGATTTAGTTAAGTTAAATAAAGCAGCAGCCGAAGGTTTATTGCATACTGCTCCAGCTATTGAAGAAGCCTTTAGTAGAGCCAAAAACAATTCAACAGCGCTACACATTATGGGTTTATTGAGTCCAGGTGGCGTTCACTCTCATCAGGATCACATTTTCGCTTTGATTAAAGAAGCGGCTGGCTTTGGAGTGGAAAAAATTTATGTTCATGCAATTACTGATGGACGGGACACGGCTCCCCAAAACTGTTTAGCTAGTTTTGAAAAATTAGATGAAATTTGCCAAGAAACAGGAGCTCAGCTAGCAACTATTGCTGGTCGTTATTTTGCTATGGACCGTGATCATAATTGGGAGCGAACTGATCTGGCTTATAGCGCCGTTAAGGATCGTCAAGCCCCTCAGTTTTCCAGTGCCAAAGAAGCAATTAAACATTCTTATGAAAATGGTAAAAATGATGAATTTATTGTTCCCTGTACCATCAAAGTTGATGATGAAATAGAAGCTAAAGTTAAAAGTACTGACAGCTTAATTTTTGCTAATTTTCGCAATGATCGACCACGTCAGTTGACTGAGCGATTTTTAGAAAAAGGTCCTGAAAACATTTTCTTTGTTACCATGACTTTATACAGCGATAAATATCCGGTGGCGGTAGCTTATGGTCCAGAAAAGGTTGAACGTACCTTGGGAGAGGTTTTGGCAGAAAACAAAGTGAAGCAATTTCGGGTAACTGAGACTGAAAAATTTGCTCATCTTACATTCTTTATGAATTGCAAGCGCGAAGAGCCCTACCCTTTAGAAGAGCGTTTTATGTTTAATAGTAATAAGGTAGAAAGTCATGCAGAAAAGCCCGAGATGAAGGCTTTAGATATTGCTGACAAGGTGGTAGAAACTATGAACAAGGGTGAGCAGTCAGTAATTTTTACCAATATTTGTAATGGTGACATGGTTGGTCATACTGGAGATATTAGAGCTGCTGTAAAAGCAGTAGAGGCTGTAGATCAAGCTCTAGGTAAAATTGAACAAACAGCTAAAGAGCAAAATTACGTTTTGATTGTGACTGCTGATCATGGTAACTGCGAACAAATGCTTAACGAAGATGGCAGCACAGTCACTGAACACAGTACCAATCCAGTTCCCTTTGTTTTAATTAATGGTGGCCAACTTCTTAGACAAGAAGGTATCATGGCTGATATTGCTCCCACTATTTTAAAATTATTGGCAATAAATCAACCCTCAGAAATGACTGGTCAAAGCTTGGTCTAGTTAATTGATTTAATAGTTGTGTTACACTAATAATTGAATTACAAAACTTGCAGAAAGGATTTTATGTCAGGTTATAGTGTCAATTTAGAAGAAAAAACCATTCAGAATCAAAATTTTAGGGAGGTGCTTTATACTGCTCCTCTCACCCAATTGGTAGTGATGTCTATTGCTCCAGGAGACGATATTGGTTTGGAAACACACGATGATCATGATCAATTTATTCGTGTAGAAAAAGGAATTGGTCAGGCAATTATTGGTGAGACTACTTATGATTTAGCTGATGGTATAGCGATAGTGATTCCTGCTGGTCAAAAACACAATGTGATTAATACTTCAAGTAGTGAAGCGCTACAGCTTTATACAGTTTATGCGCCAGCTGAACACCCAGAGGGAAAAATTCACCCAACTAAAGAAGATGCTCTCAATGACCCAGATTACGCTGATGAGCATTAATTTATAGAAATTAGCTAATTGCTGAGCTTTTTATTGGAGCTGAAAAGTTGCAGAGTGCTTCCAATTAACATTGTGGCAAATAACATTTCAGCTATTTCTTCGATAGTGATGAGTTGAAAATAAATGTGTTCACTATAAATTCCTGAGGAACCAAGGAGCTCAGTAATCATAATGATTAAAAGTAGCAGGCTGGTGCTAGCAATTACCCAAGCGTTGTTTTTTACTTTTGTTTGAAAATAATGGAACCAATACCCGCTCCAAAAAAAATATAAGAAAATAATTGGTAAATAATAAATAATCCACAGAGAAGATCGATAACCAACTTCTAGAGAAACATCTACAACAATCTCTGAGCGTAGCCAAGGAATAAATTCAAAAATTCGATAAACGTTTTCATGAATTTCTAGTAGCTCATCAAAGCCTAGAGCTATAAAGAAAAGTGAAATGGGGAAAACAAAGCCTTTAATTTTTTTAGAGAAATTTGCCTTTTTGCTGTTAAGTAGAAAATATAAGCCAAAAATAATTAGTTTAAATGACTGGTAAATAGCAGGTAGGTTGCGCTCATGATCTAAATTAAAAAAAGATTGTGCTTTGCCAAACAATAGGTGAAGTGCAATTATTAATAAATCAAGAAACAATAGTATATAAAATACCAATTGATGTTTTGTATAAGATTTATTGAAGATTTTTTTCACCTTGGTATTTTATAAAAAAATAAACTATTAAGCTATAGTAATATGATAAATTTAATTAAAATCTAATTAAGATAAAGACAAAAAACCATTCTTGAGTTACAATATCGCTAATGTTTTTATTAAATAACACATGCCATAGCGCTTGGTATTACGCCCCTGCTAGGAGGTATGTGCTTTTGATGAAATAAACTCATAAATTATTTAGCAATAAACACAAACCTCCTTAAAGGAGGTTTTTTTGTGCGTGAAAAGGAAAATATGAAAAAGAAATTAGAAACTCAGTTAGTCAGCATGACGCAAAAAACTTATGCTCTGACTGAAAAGAAAGAAATTGACTTGTCTTTGAGCGAGAATCCGCTTGGATGTTCTCCACTGGTTGTTAGTGCTTTAAAGAATATAAAAATTAAGCTAAACTCTTACCCCACTCCTAGTGCTGGGTTTTTGAAAAAGAAGCTCGCTGATAAATTTTCATTATCTGCAAATAATTTTTTGATCGCTAATGGTTCAGAGTCAATTATTAATGTTTTACCCAGATTATTTGCTAAGTTTGGTGATGAAGTAATTGTACCAGCGCTATCTTTTCCACTATTTACTATTTGCTCCAAACAAGCAAAGAAAAAAGTGCTTTCATCTAAGATGACAGCAAAGCTAGAAATCGATTTGAAAGAGATAACAAAATTAGTTTCAACTAATACAAGCTTGGTTTTTATTTGTAACCCCAACAATCCAACTGGTTTAGTAATAGAAAAAAAAGAAATTATAAAATTTCTCAATAATATGCCTACAACTACCTTAGTAATTATTGACGAAGCCAGTATTGAATTTACTGATGAAAGCATGATTGATGAAGTTAGAAATAGAGATAATCTGGTGGTTTTAAGGACATTTTCAAAAGCCTTTGGTCTAGCTTCGCTTAGAGTTGGTTTTGCAGCGGCTAGTGAAAAAATTATCAAAAAAATAGAAGAAGAAACGATGACCTTCCCAATTAGTGGTTTAAGTGAGAGACTCGCAAGCATTGCTATTGAAGACAGGAAATTTATCGAAACCACAAAAAATTTTGTGATAAAACAACGAGGACTGTTAAAAAAAGAACTGAAAAAGATGGGATTTTCTGTATTTCCAAGTGAAACAAATAATTTATTTGTAAGATTGCCAAGTTTTCTAGATGTAGATAAATTTAGCAAAAAACTAGAGCAAGAAGAGATATCTCTTATCATGGGTTCAAGTTTTGCCGGTTTTGATAATTCTTTTTTTAGAATTAGTATTAGAGATAAAAAAACAAACCAATTGTTTTTGAAAAAGATGAGAAAAATTATTGAAAATATTTAGCTTCTTAATTTTTTCCTAAGAAAAGTCTAGCAAAGAACCCGTCTAGCAAAAAACCCTTTTTTTCTAGCAAATCTGCATATTGAGGTTGAGCAAGAGCATTGACTGACACAGCTCCTTTTTCTTTTGCTTCATCAATGACTAAATCTGTTAAGGTAGAAGCAACTCCTTGCCTTCTATAGTTTTGGTCAACTCCAATGTCGTCAATTGCAACATGGTCTTTTACGTACCTTATCTTTACTTGACCTATTTTTTCACCATCTTTATTAATGGCTTCAAAGCCATTTGCTGTTTTTTTATATTCAGTTGTTTCCATATTTCGTAAACAGGAATAATTCTATTTTAATAGAAGAAGTGTTGTCAATGCTGTGACCCCATGGGGAATCGAACCCCAGTTGTCGGGATGAAAACCCGATGTCCTAACCACTAGACGATGGGGCCAGGTTTTACTAAAGCCAGGTTATGTTTTTAAAGTGTCTAATTTTTAAATTTTGGCTTTGCAAATTACCAACTAAAGATATGATATCAAAACGCCAAGCTTTTGGGAACTTTTGTTTTTGCAACCATTGTTTAGCAACTATTTGCATAGATCTGATTTTTTGATGATTAACTGCTAAACTGCCCTCACCAAAACTATCATTTTTTCGCCATTTTACCTCAACAAAAACGTATTCGTTGTGTTTTAGATCTAGAGCAATAATGTCTAGCTCGTGATTTCCAAAGCTCAAATTTTGTTCTAAAACTTGGTAATTTTTTCTTGTTAAAAATGCACTAGCTGTCGCTTCTGCTAAACAGCCTTGTTGAATTTTCCAGTTATTTTTCAGTTTTTTCGAAAAGATTTTTTTCTTTAACCTTGCTGGCGGCTTTACCAACTTTATCACGCAAGTAATATAGTTTGCTACGACGTACATCTCCTTGACGTTTAAGTTCAATCTTTTTAATGCTAGGCATAGCAACAGGAAATATTTTTTCTACACCGATGCTATTGGCGCCAATTTTGCGAACGGTGAAGCTTTTACCTAATCCTCGATTTTTGATAGCAATCACTATGCCTTCAAAAATTTGAATTCTTTTTTTATCACCTTCACTAATTTCTTGGTGTACTTGCACCGAATCACCGACACTAATGGTTTTGTTGTTGTAAATAAAATTGATTGACATAACAAGCGGGTATTGTAACAGAATATGTATCAAGTTTGCAAGCTTGAAAGAATTTATTTTTTTGTATTTTTTGATTGTTGTAAAACTGCTTTTAAGTATTCAATGAAAATTGGATGAGGAGTTAATGGCCTAGATTTATATTCTGGATGAGCTTGAGTGGCCAAAAAGAAAGGGTGGGTTTGTGGTGAGAGTTCAATCATTTCTACAAAAAAATCATCGGGGCTAGTGCCAGAAATAACAAAACCTTTGTCTTCTAGAATTTGTCGGTATTGGTTATTAAACTCAAAGCGATGACGATGACGTTCAGAAATTAAATTTGACTTTTCATTTTTAAATGCGTGATGTTTTTTATAGATATGGTGCGCTAAAGTATCTTTTTTGAGTACACAATCGTAGGATCCAAGACGCATGCTTGCGCCAGTACCCTTTATTTTTTGATATTTTTTATCAAAAGGTATGGCGTGAATAATGGGGTCTTTGGCTTGAAGATCAACTTCTTCGGTATGAGCATTTTTGAGTCCCACTACATTTCTAGCATATTCAATCGAAGCCAGTTGCATACCATAACATAAGCCAAGGTAAGGAATTTTTTCTTCTCTAGCATATTGAATGGCTTGAATTTTCCCCTCTACTCCACGTTTTCCCCAACCAATAGGAACGATGATACCATCTGCCTTTTTGAGATCATTTAGAGCTTGAGCTTGTTTTTTTTCTATCTTTTCAGCATTGATAAATGTTATTTCTATATCAAGCTGTTCTTGCCAAGCAGCATGATCAATGGCTTCTAACAGTGAAGTGTAAGAATCTTTTAGTTCAAACTCTCCACTTTTAATATATTTGGCAATAATAGCAATGTTGGCTTTTTTATCCTTTTTGCTATAAATCTTTTTTACCATCTCTCTCCATTGATTGAGTTGAATTTTTTTATCATTCAATTTGAGTTTTTTTAAAACCTTACTACCAAAGTTTTGTTTTTGAAAAATTAGAGGTATTTCATAAATTGATTTGCAATCAGGGTTAGAAATAATTTCCTCCTTTTCCATATTGCAAAAGTAAGCTACTTTTTCTTTACGCTTATCGTCAATATAAGTGGTGCCGCGACCAACAATGAAGTCTGGTTGGATACTCATTGAATTAAGAGTTTTAACTGATAATTGAGTCGGTTTTGATTTAAGCTCATTAATGTGACTTGGATTGGGAAAATAAGTAACATGAACAATAATGACATCATCTGGCAGTGTCATTTTCATAATTCGGTAAGCTTCGTAGTAAATAATATTTTGATATTCACCAACGGTGCCACCCAACTCTACTAAACAAACGTCATAGCCTTTGCCCGCAGCTTGAATGCGACGAATAGCCTCTTCTGGAACATAAGGAATAGCATCTACAGTAATTCCCTCATACTCTAGGTTTTTGGCTTTTTCAATAACGGTGCTGTAAATTTGGCCCATGGTGGTGAAGTTTTTATAGCCAACTTCTTCTCCTAGAAATCTTTCATAAGAACCCAAGTCCAAGTCAGCTTCTAGACCATCATCGCATAAAAAAACATCACCATGTTCAATGGGATTAATATTTCCAGAGTCTAAATTTAAATAGTTTTCACATTTGATGTTAGTGACGCTGTAACCATGTGCTTTAAGCACTACTCCAAGTGATGCGGCCGTGATTCCTTTACCTAAGCCAGATAAAACTCCGCCAGAAACAAAAACATATTTGGTAGGATGCTTTTTAGCTGCCTGTTGGAGAAATCCGCGAATATTAACCATCACGGGATTTTATTATAGGTAGCTTTTGCTTATTTGAAAAGATACAAAAAGAAACTAGAATGAGTGTATGAAAAGAATTTATACTAAAACTGGAGACAAGGGTCAAACAGCCTTAATAAATGGAGAAAGACTAGCTAAGGATAGTTTGGTTTTTACTGTTTTAGGTACGCTGGATGAATTTAATGCCAGCTTAGGTTTATTAGTGGCAAATTGGGATGAGGCTTTGCTTGGAAAGATAAGCGAAAATAATCTTAAAGAGCTTGTTAAACAAAAAACTTTTCTGCTTGATTTACAAAGACAACTTTTTAAATTAGGAGCGGAAATAGCCAAATCACCAAAGGTTATTTTTCCCAATGAATTTTTAAATGAAATGGAGAAAAACATTGATAATTTGCAAAACAAATTGGGCAAAGATTTTTGGAGTAATTTTGTTTTACCTGGCGGCAGTCAATTAGCAGCTCAAACAGACTTGTCACGGACCATTTGTCGAAGGTTAGAGAGAAAATTGGTTGCTCTGGATGGAGAAAGAGATTTGCGAGATATTTTGGTCAAATTTATTAACAGAACTAGTGATTATCTCTATATTTTGAGATCCTTTATTAATTTCCAGCTAGAAATTAAAGAAATTCCTGTTTAAAAACTTTTTATCAAACTGATTTAATAGCGAAACTTACGAATAAGCCCCACTACTCGTCCTTGAATTTGAACATTTGTTGCGTAAATTGGACTCATAGTCGAGTTGGCTGGTTCGAGACGAATGCGGGTTACTTCTTTGTAGAAACGTTTAAGAGTGGCAAGTCCGTTGTCTAGAAGTGCAACCACGATATCACCATTATTTACCTCAGGAGTTTCTTCGATTACCACATAATCGCCATCATCAATATGATCTTCAATCATTGATTTACCTTTGACTTGCAAAATAAAGGCTCTTTTTTTACCAGAAATCATTTCTGGTGAAACCTTGAAGCTCGCTTCTGGATCTTCATGGGCTTCTATAGGTGCTCCAGCGGCAATGTAGCCTAAAAAAGGCAAATCAACGCTATCAGTAATATCTAAAAAGGTTCTGTCTACCAACTCAATACCTCTAACTGCCCCCTCATGTTTACGAATCACTTTTTTGCGTTCTAGTGCTTGCAAGTGTTCGTGAACAGTGGCTAGTGAGGAAACACCAATAGAATCAGCAATCTCTCTAAGAGTTGGAGCGTAGCCATTTTTTTGAATATATTGAGCGATAAAATCGACAATTTGTCTTTGTCTTTTGTATAAAGTAACTGCCATAGACCCGATGCTTTCACTAATTTATAACGAATATTAACCATAAAATAAACGAATTAGTCCCAAAACTCAACTAGCAATTTATGTATCAAAATATATCAAATATAAGTTTAACAGTTATAAGATAAAATTAGTACTGACATATTGTTAGAGTTCAGTTATACTTTTTATTTATGACAGGAATTACAGATACAGTTTTAAACTATTTAACTAATTTTGCGACTTCGGTGTCCTTGCCCTTTTTTGTTGTTATCGGTGCAATTGCTGAAGAAATTATTGCCATCATTCCCTCCCCTTTTGTGCCATTGACTGCTGGTTCTTTAGCCATTAGTCAAAATAAAACTGTTTATTTTGTTTTGTTTTTAGCATTGGTTGGTGCTTTAGCCAAAACCTTTTCTACCTCAGTGGTTTTTTGGATTGCAGATAAATTAGAAGATTTAATTACCCATGGGAAACTTGGCAAATTTTTAGGTTTAGAGGCTAATGAAATTGAACGCTACGGCAAAATATTTTCAAAAACCAAAAGCAATACTTTGATTCTATTTATACTAAGAGCCTTGCCTTTTGTACCTACATTGCCAGTTACTGTTGTTGCTGGACTAATTAAGATTAAGTTCAAAATTTTTGCTTTGGGTACTTTCTTAGGAATGGTGGTGCGTAATGCCTTTTATTTATTGGGAGCTTTTTATGGCCTACAACAGTTCCAGGGCTTGGTAGACAGTGTGGATACTTTAAATTCTGTTCTAGAAATAGTAATAATACTTAGTTTTTTGGGTTTTATCTTTTACATATTACGCAACAATTGGCATCGTTGGTTTATAGATAAAAAAAAGAAAACAAGAGAATAAAAAGATTTTTATTTTTCGGCTTTTAGTTCTTGGTCAATTTCCATTAGACGATTATATTTTGCTACCCTCTCACCTCTATTGAGTGGGCCAAATTTTACATAATTAGCTCCGACTCCGACTGCCAAATCTACAATTAGAGTTTCTAGTGTCTCTCCTGTGCTATGGCTAATAACTAAATCTAATTGATGGTCTTTAATGGCTTTGATGCTTTCCATCAATTCACTGATGGTGCCAATTTGTTTTGGCTTGAGGACAACGGCATTAGCCATTTCATCTTCTTTAATTTTATTAATTTCTGTTACCTTAGCCCCTACATGACGATAAGCAGCAATTGAAGTTGTTTTACCTAGATTACGTTGTAATAACTGCCAACTTTTTTTGTCACTTTCAATAAAAGGATCTTCTAAATAAATAATTTTATATTTTTCTCTTATTTGTTCGTAAAATTGTAATAACTCTTTTTCAGTAAATCCTTGATTACTATCTCTAATACGATATTTACTTGCCTCAAACAATCTGTAAGCAGAAGCCTGCAGTCCGAAGAAAACATCTTGAGCAAAGTTGTAACTAGTGGTACGAATTGCCTCAATTAATAACTCAAAGGCATCTAAATTACGATATAAGTTTGGTGTGAAGCCACCAGTTAGACCAGTAGCATGGATGGCACCCTTATTAATCAGTAAAGCTTCTAGTTTTTGCTGAATGACTGCAATCATTTCTAAAGATTTTTCTAAGGATAAGTGGCTAGCGGGAATAAGTGAAAATTCTTGAAAATCGAGATTTTTGCCACCATGTTCTCCTCCGTCAAAAGCAGTGACAATGCAGTTTGGTAAATCAATTTCTTGAATAAGATTATATTTTTTTTGAATATATTCGTAGAGTGGTAGTCCAACACTAATCGCACCAGCCTTCAAAACGGCCTGAGAGACCGCTAAAAGAGCGTTAGCACCTAAGCGACTTTTATTGGCAGTGCCGTCTAAACCAATTAAAATTTTATCTAATTCTCCTTGAGCAGTTACTTCTTTTTCTATAACTTGAGGAGCAATAATTTGATTAATATGATTAATTGCCTTGTTTACTCCTAAGCCGAGAAACCTTTCATCTTTATCTCTTAAATATAGGGCATCACTGGGATTGTTATCAATTGGAGTGGGTATTGTAGTAATGGTAGAAAAACCATTATCTAGCCACAATAATAATTGAACAGTGGGTAGTCCCCGACTATCAAAGATCTCCTTAGCTTGAATAGCATAGATTTTGGCCATAGTTTCCAAGAACAGTATATATAATTTTTAACTGCTTTAAAAGCCTGTCAAACAATTATTATTTTTTTAATTGAGCTTTAAACCAGTCAACGCTTTTAATCGGACAAGGATCAATTTTTTCTAAAAATGCCAAATAAAGATTAGTAAAAGAAGTCAGGGTGATTAATTCAAAAGCCTGAGTAATTTTATTTTCAGTTTCTAGATCGACTATCATGCCATCAATTTCTTTTTTTTCTAAAAGTTCTTTGGTAAGGGTTAGGCGCTTTTGATTTCTAGGGTGATAGAGTTTTGATTGGAAAAAAATAAAAAAATGATTTAGCGAATTGCTTTTGGGAAAAGTTAAACCTTCCAATAAATGATGGTTAATTTCTGGGATAATTTTATAATCCGCAAAAATTTTTGCATTTTCATTAAATTGATTGCAAGCTACGTGTAATGCCCCTTCTAAAAACTCAGCTCCTACTAAAATTGGTCGTCTTTCCAAGCTGAGAAAAGCCAATAATTTTGCTTTATTTTTTTCTTGTTCAACTTCTACCTTACATTTTTCAGTAACTAAGTTAACAGTATCAACAACTTCCAACAATTGCTCTTCAGCAAAGTCTAGGAGCTTGGCTGCAGATAAAATCACAATAAAAGCCATGATGGAATAGCCAATTGCCATTCTTGGTTGACCAGATGGATTGTGCTTAGCTTCAATTAAAAATTTTGGATATTGGTTTTTTTCAGCAAAAACGGCCAGCTCACCTCCAGCACTAATAACTGCGATTTGAGCTTTTTTAATTTTTGCAGCTTTTGCACAAGCCAAAACCTCTTCAGTGTTTCCAGAGTAACTAGACAAAATAACCAAGCTATTTTGATTAACAAAGGCGGGTAGTTTGTAATCTCGATTGATAAGCATTGGTACAGTTAGAGAATCTTTGAATAGATTGAGTACGACATCGGCACCAAGAGCACTGCCACCCATGCCGGCTACCACAATATTAGAGATTGACTTAATTTGATCTGAATCAAAGACAACCTGTTTTCTTTCTTGCCAAACTTGTTTAACTTGATCGGCAAGGCTTTCAGCACTAGCCAGTGCTCCACTGGGATCTAGTTTCTTAATTGCTTGACGATCTTCTAAGATTGAAGAATAATCATTGTTTATCATTTTTTCCTTTTTCTTTTTTTAATAAATCTAAAAAAACTTTGGTATTTTGAAAGGCTAAGTTTTTTGGTAATTTTTCAAATGAAAAAAAACGTAGCTCAGCAGCATCGTCACTAGCAATTAATTTTCCAGCTGTCACTTTCACTTCAAAAAATAAATTGATAGTAGGGGCTTGTTCTAAGCCATAGGTGTCGGGATAAGACCCCCAATATTTAATGATCTCACATTTAGCCATGGTTTCTTCTTCAAACTCTCTTTTAACGGCTTGTTCTACAGTTTCTCCAACACTAACAAAACCGCCTACTGTATCCCAATTGCCTTGGTGTGGTGGAATTCTTCTTTTATTAAGCAAGACCTCACCTTTGTCATTTAAAGCAAGTAGAGCTACTGCCAGAGAAGGATTGTTATAAATTTTTAAACCACATCGATTGCATTCTAAACTTCCATCAAGAATTTCTAGTTCAGTTTTACAACGTGGACAATAACGATAATTGTTTACTAAATAATTTTTAGTCTTCATTGAATTTAATCCAAAGCATGAGTGTTAGATCCTTCTTGCCAATTAACTGTCGAATATTGTTTAAGTATCGACTTCAACTCTTCTTTTAATTCTTGATATTGCTCTTTAGTTTTAGCTTCAAACTTAACAGTTACATAGGGGCCATTTTGTGAAGCACGAATGATTGCCATTTTTTCAGGCAAATCCATTCTAATACCATCAATATTAGTGTATTTAGCTTTTGGCCAATGTTTTTGGAAATCTTCAGTAATTTCTTTATCAATGAGTTGAAATTTAATTTCATCAGGCAATCCCAGTTTAATTTCTGGACTGCTAATATATTGAGGTAATTCTGCCACTGCCTGACTGAGTTTAATGTCTTTTCTTTCTAAATAGCTTAATAAACGCAAACAAGCATAGGCGGCGTCATCATGTCCATAAAAATTATCCATAAAAAAGATATGACCTGACAATTCTCCACCAAAAGGAGATCGTTCTTCTTTTACTTTAGCTTTGATAAAGGAATGACCAGTTAGCCAGATGATTCCCTCACCTCCAGCCTTTTCAATAGTCTCATGAACTTGACGTGAGCAAAGAGTGTTATAAATGATCTTACTACCTGGCAAAAAGTCCAAAACGTCTTTGGCAAACAAAGCGACTATGGTATCCATCCACAAAATTTGTCCATCTTCATCAACCACTGACATGCGATCACCATCAGCATCAAAAGCAAAGCCTAAATCAGCACCAGATTCTTTAACCCCCTTGGCTAGGCGTTTAAGCACACTTAATTCAGTAGGATCAGGATGTCCTAGGGGAAAATCTGAATCTAGTTCGCAATTTTGTTCAATCACCTCACAACCAGCCTCTCTAAATATATCTGGATAAAAAGCTCCTCCAGCTCCATTACAAGCATCCACTACAATTTTCCATTTTTTCTTGAGAGAAAAAAGTTTAAGAAGTTGTTGATTATAAGCTTGATTGATATTTTCTTGACGATTAGAGCCATCTCCACTTACAAAATCTTTTGTTTTGGCTATGGCTTGTAATTCTTTAATTTCTTCAGTGACCATGGTGTCAGAATAACCAACACTCATTTTTAAACCATTAAATTCTTTAGGATTGTGGGAGGCAGTAACCATTGCTCCACCCTTAGTTTTAAATTCATAGGAAGAATAATAAACAATTTGGCTTAAGCTCAGGCCTATATCTATAGTATCAATACCACTTTCATTGAGCCCACTAATAAAAGCTTTGGTATATTTTTCACCATTGTGGCGATTATCTCTGCCAACAGCAGCCTCTTTAATTCGCCTTTTACTAAGAAAAGTTCCATAAGCTCGGCCCAAAGTATAATAAACATTTTCATTAAGGTCTTTGTCAATTAAACCTCGCAAATCATAGCCGCGAAAAATATTTGGGTTAATGTGGTCAACAATTTGGTACATTTTTATGCCTTTCTTGTACTAAGTTTAATCTACAGAGTTATTAAAAGAAGGTCAAGTTCACTAGCTAAGCTCAGTAAATTATGTGAGTGTTTGAGTTTATGATCTAAGTTATAAAGTTTTTGGTGAAAATTTAGCAGTTGTCTTAGTGAAAAGTTTTGCTTTTGTTTTTCAAGCTTATTTTTAACAAAAGGGTGTATTTTGACTTGGGCATCAACTTTGATAGCAATCAAGTCACTAACTCTTTTACTAATCATGCTCAGACAAAATTCTGCAGAATCTTGTTCAATAGCTTGCTGAAGTAATAATAATTGGCCTTTTTTAGCGCTTGGTTTGGGGTTGAGTTGATCAACTAATTGCCACAGCGCCTTTCCCATTGGATAGGAGAATACTTTAGCTTGAGGAAATTTTTTTAAGTTATTTTTACTTAAGGATTTTTTTTCCCACAAAATAATATTTAAAAACTGACTAGCTTGTTGAATAGATTCAATATAGGTGCTTCTTTTTTTACTGTGAGGTAGAGAGTGTAGTTGTTCGATGATTAGACACTGCTCTTGGCCAAAGAGATCTTTAGCGAGTAAAGATTCTTCCAATTTTTGTGGACTAATTTTTTTAGCCAGCAGTGTGTTTAGTTGCTGCCCATTGCTTTGAGCTAGCTGTTTTAATTGAAACAACCTTTCTCTTGATTTGATTAAATTTTCACCATGGACAATAGTTAGCATCTTCTTTAATTATATAGTCTTTTTTTAAGCACAGCTCTATGCTTTTTATAATGAGGGTCAAATTTATTTACTAGTAACCAGAATTTTTTAGAATGATTGGCTTGTTGACGATGAGCTAGTTCATGAATAATGACATAGTTGATAATTGCTGGTGAATAATGAACTAGTCGCCAATTAAAATTTAAATTACCTTGACTGCTACAACTTCCCCAGCGTGATTTTTGTTGACGAATGCTAATTCTTTGATAGTTAATATCCATTTTCTCGGCAAGATCAGCAGTTTTTTGGCTTAGATATTTAGTAGCTGTGTTTTTGAGAAAGCTCTCTAGCCTAGTTTGATAAGAACCAGGTGTAATTTGATTAATGATTAGTTTTTGCCCTTCAATACTGATGCCGCTTGCTTTTTTTTGATCAGCTTCAACCACAATTTGAAATTTTTTGCCAAAAATATAAATTTCATCGTCAGCAATTTGAGTTTGTAGTTTTGCTACTTGAGCCTGTTTTTTTAGGATCCAAGTTTCTTGCTGTTTGAGAAACTTTTCAATGATTAAGTTTGGATAAAGTTTTGGAGCAGAGACCAGAACTTTGCCCTTTGAATCAATGCTGATTCTGATAGATCTTGATCTAGGGTTTTTTTTCAACTGATAATTAAAATTTAATGCCACAGCCCTAGCTTAAGAAAAATCAGCCAAAAGTCAATTAGCGATCGTCTCCCATCTTATCTAAATTCAAGAGATCAGTTATAATAATGAGCTTTTAGTTTTGCAAAACTTAAAAGCCGAAGTGGCGGAATGGTAGACGCGCACGGCTTAGGACCGTGTGAGGCAACTCATGGAGGTTCGATTCCTCTCTTCGGCACCAAGAAAAATTAGTCACAAAAAAACCCGCTTAATTGCGGGGTTTTTTGAGCTCAGAACGTGACTTCGGTGAGGAAGAACCTTCTGAGATGATATTATTATAACAAAAACTATAAGGATGTCAAGTTTTTAGGAGACAAAATTGATTAAATCTGTAAATTATTGAATTTTTATTGTTTGTTAGTGAATTCTAGGACGCTAGTATTAACTTTTTCACTACGACCCATATCTCGATCGTTATAGCGAATTTCAGCCATCCATTGGTTAACTGAATTGGCCCAAGAACCATTGCTAAAGGGAGTGTATTTACTTTCAATTAAGCTGACAGTATCCAAACCCTGATCAATATAGTTTTGTTTTAATTCTCTACCTGCCCGTTCGAAACCAGCCTCATAGCTTTCAAAATCTAAAGTTCCTCGACTATGAATACCAAAACCAAGACAATTATTGGGAGCCTTAGGATTAGTAGCACGACAAAGATTTGATTCTTGCATAGCGATGGCGGGTAATAGGCGAAAATCTAAACCATGTCTATCTGCGATTTCGACTAGTTTCTGACCATAATAAATGTATGGAGTCATTGGAGAATTATGTCTTTCCAAAAACTTAGCAATTAGTTCTGCTCTAGCATCTTCACTTTCAACAACGCTGGTCACAGTTTGTCCGAGAGTGCCAGTGTCGCTAGCTTGATGGCCATCAAGAATTTGGTTGGCTAATAGTTGTTCGTTCCAATCATTATTTATTTTTAACAAGTGATTGTAGCTAGCGCTTGCAAGAAAAATAATAGCGCTAGTGAAACAAATCCAGGCCAAGCTATAAAACAAATAGATAAAGGCAGACTTTTTTGTTTTTTTTTGATCACTCATATTATAATTTCTCGCATTGCTATCATATAACAGTAAATTGACTTTAACAAGAATTTTTGATAAAATTATCTTAATAAAATGTTGAAATATCAATCTAAATTAGTGTTTTTTATTTTTTGTTCTGTGTTGTGCTGGATGCTTAGCTCTAAAGCCATATTAGCTAATGGAGGCAAATTGGGCATGCATATTCTTCAAACAGAAGAAATTACCGAGGTGAGAGCTATTTTTGAAGATGATGTTTGGCGTTATGTGACTATTCCACTGACTTTGGAAGAAACTAAAAATTGGCGACGTTGGCAAAAATTTTTTGATCAAGCTCATCAACAAAAACTAATCCCTATTATTCGCTTAGCTACTCATTATGATCCTGAGCAGGATTTTTGGACCATCCCTACTCGTAAAGATATTGTTGCTTTAGTAGATTTTTTATCAAGTCTTAATTGGCATCAAGAAGAAAAATTAGTGATTGTATTTAATGAGGTTAATCATGCTAAAGAATGGGGTGGGAAAATAGATCCACTTACTTATACTCATATTTTAAAATTTACCAGTAGCTGGTTGCGCAGTGAAAACCTAAATTATAAGGTTTTACCAGCAGCTATGGATTTAGCAGCTAGCGATGTTTTTCCATCTATGGAGGCTTTTAATTATCTAGAAACAATGTATTTAATTGATGCTGAAATATTTGAATATGTTGACTATTGGAACTCTCATTCTTATCCAAATCCTGGTTTTAGTGCTTCTCCAAAAAAAACTGGAAAAAACTCCCTTCGTGGTTTTGATTATGAGTTGAACTATTTGAAAAACAAAACTGATCAAGATTATCAAGTTTTTATTACTGAAACGGGTTGGGTTTCTAATTATTTAATTAATTTTTACTTAAGTGATTACTATTTATATGCTCTACAACATATTTGGAGTGATGATCGTGTCAAGGCAGTTACGCCTTTTGTAATGAGGGGTGCACCGGGTCCTTTTGCTTCTTTTAGCTTTTTTGATGCAGAAGAAAGACCAACTATTCATGCTTATGCAGTAAAAAAAGCCTTAAAAAATTTGCTTCCTTGATTTAGCTAAACAATCGTTTAAAATAATAATTAATTGTTAAAATTGCGGGCGTAGTACATCGGTAGTATATCTCCCTTCCAAGGAGAAGAGGCCAGTTCGATTCTGGTCGCCCGCTCAGAAAACAAAATAATTTTTTGAAAAATATTTCATTTGTAAGTTTGGCAAAGTAGACTTTTATCAAGAGAATTCCCCTCCATGTAAGAACATGGAGGGGATGTTCACTGACTATTTTACTATTTAAGAAAAATAGCAGCGATTATTAAGAGAATAACAATCCCCCAAAAAATAGCTAGTTGAGCAATAAAAAATACCGCGATCGCAGCGATCACGCTTAATATTATCCCAACTATCAACCCTTCCGATTTAATTTTATTTTTTTCTGAGTTATTGACTGTTATGCCTATCCCCACTATGAAGACGATTACTGCTGCAATCGCTCCTGCACCTACTAGAAAGTCGCCCATGTTTAGCCTCCTTTGAAAATCTAATAAACCGATGGTTGAGTTGAGCTATTTTGTTAAGGTTCTCTCTAGAGTATTATAAAAAATTTCAACAATAAAGTCAACAAAATAACTTTAATTATAGGTTTAAAATTTTCACTTTTCTCTTGATTCTCTCCTATCCTTTCTGCTTTAATGGAAGTAATGCTCAATTTTTTATTATTTTTTCTTGCTTTATTTTTACTGTGGTTAGGAGCTGAATGTGTTATTAAAGCAGCACTTAAAATTGCTAAATCTCTAGCCTTGTCCGAAGGTTTTATTGGTTTGACTATAGTAGCAATTGGTACTAGTTTCCCAGAAATTGTAATTTCGGTAACTGGTGCTGTGCAGAACTTGCAAGGTGGAGATACTAGTCAGATAGTGATAGGTAGTGTTATTGGTTCGGGTATGGCCAATTTAGCCCTGGTATTAGGTACTTTAGGTTTATTCAAAGTGATTAGACTTAAAAGAACCCAACTATTATTTGATGTTTTAATGTTGGTTTTATCGACAACTGTTTTTTATTTAGTTAGTCAGGATGGTCTGATCACTCGCCAAGATGGAATTCTATTAATACTCTTTTATTTGGTCTATTTAATTTTTTTAAACAGACAAAATTTGAAAAAGCAATTGGCCCACAGTAAAAAGAAAATTAAAAAGAATTCTAAAAAAACTAAAAAAGTCAAACTTATTTATTTTGCTCAGCTAATTCTTGGTTTAATAATTTTAACCAAAGCCTCTCAATTAGTTTTGGACAATGGGGTTGTTATTGCAGAGAATTTGGGTGTTAACGAAATGTTGGTGGGTATTTTATTGGTTGGTTTAGGTAGTAGTTTGCCGGAGCTAATGGTATCAATGAGTGCCGTACTTAAAGGTTCTACTGCTCTATCTCTTAATAACTTGATTGGTAGTAATATTTTAAATGTCTTCCTAGCTTTAGGCATCAGTAGTACTGTTAGCACTTGGGAGGTTAGTCGACAAGTGGTGCGTTTTGATATTCCCTATTTGCTCTTCACATCGATTATTGCGGTCTTATTTTTGTTTAGTAAAAATAAGTTTCAGCGTAACGAATCATTGCTAATGATCGCCTTATATGCAATTTTCATTGTTTTGAAAGTCTCTGGTTTTTAGTTTTAAGCGTAATATAATATCCTTGATTTATGCAAAAAAATTGGCAAAAAATGCAAGATGATCTATTTTTTACTGATCAGCTTCTATTGCGAGAACAAGTAATTAAAGCGATTAGGAAGTTCTTTGACCAAAATCATTTTCATGAAGTGGAAACGCCACTCTTGGTTAAATCCCCAGGTAGTGAACCTTATTTAGAGGTTTTTGCTACTAAACTGAAAGATGAATTGGGAAAAGAGCAAGCAGCTTATCTTTTGACTAGTCCAGAATATGCCATGAAAAAATTATTAGTGGCTGGTTTGGGCAAGATATATCAAGTTTGTAAAAGTTTTCGTAATCAAGAAAGTTTTGGATCAAATCATAATCCAGAGTTCACTATTTTAGAGTGGTATCGTAGCAATGCCGATTATCGGGATATCATGGATGACTTTGCTCAATTAATGTTGTTTATTAGCCAAGAGCTGCAAAAATATTATCGAGAAAAGGATGATAAATTTGCTAAGAGCATCTTATCTAGATTGCAAGATAATCAGGTGGAGTATTTATCTAGAACCTATGATTTAACAGTGCCTTATCACAAAATGACGGTGGCCGAAGCTTTTAATAAATATTTAAAAATAAATGAAAATGAATTATTAGATGAAGCAAAACTTTATAAGCTTTCGCAGCAACTCAACTATCCCTTGAATAATAAAGAAAGTTGGGATGATTTGTTTTATCAGTTATTTCTCAATGAAATTGAGCCAGAATTAGCAAAATTGGATCATCCAGTTATCATTTATGATTATCCCCTATCTCAGGCAGCTTTAGCTAAGAAAAAACAAAATAATTCAAATTTTGCTGAACGCTTTGAAGTTTATTTGGCTGGATTGGAATTGGGTAATGCCTTTAGTGAATTGACGGATGCTGAAGAACAAGAGCAACGCTTAAAATCTGAATTACAATTACGTCAAAAACTAGCTAAAACTAGCTATGATCTAGATCAGGATTTTATTAAGGCCTTGAAAACAGGCATGCCAGAATCTGGGGGAATTGCTGTAGGAGTAGATCGCTTAATTATGTTTTTTGCTGGAGTAACTGATATTAATGATGTACTCTTTTTTCCAGCTAGAGAAATATTTGATTAACTATAATTTATGAAGAATAAAAATGCTTTAACTTGACTTGTCAATGATTTTAAGCTTTAATAACTCGATCAAAAAGAACTTATGTCAAACATCAAAGCTGGCAACATCAAAAAAGGTAGCTATATTTTACATAGAAATCAACCCCATCTGGTGTTATATGTAAAATTTGTTTCACCGGGAAAAGGTTCGGCTTTTTCTAAAGTAAAAATGCGCAATATGCGTAGTGGAGCTAACGTCGAATTTAGTTTTAAATCACATGATTCTGTAGAAGAACTAGATGTTCAAAGCAAAGAAATGCAATTTCTTTATAAATCTGGTGATGAAATTATTTTTATGGATCCAGATAGTTATGAGCAAGTTGCTGTTCCAGCTGAACTTGTGGGAGATCAGGTAGCAATGCTCACTTCTGAATTAAAAATTTACGTAATTTTTTATGAAGATAAAGCCCTGGGTGTTAGTTTGCCACCAAAAGTTAAATTGAAAGTAACGAAGGCAGACGAAGCTACTGCTGGTGATCGACAAACTGCCGGTAAAAAACCAGTAACTATGGAGACTGGTTTAATTGTTCAAGCTCCTCTATTTATTAAAGTAGGTGATGTTTTATCAATAGATACCACTAGTGGTGAGTATGTTTCTAGGGTCAATTAATATTTTTTGGTATATAATAAACAACTGTTAATTAATTAAGAAATGGGTCCGTAGCTCAGTCGGTTAGAGCGACAGCCTTTTAAGCTGTGCGTCCCGGGTTCGAGTCCCGGCGGACTCACTTTTGTCAATCAAGTGGTAATTAATAAAATAAAGGTGATTGTGAAAAACAGTTCTCCTGAAAATCGAGCGGTTTCAATTCCTAAGGAAGAGCAAAAAATGACTCTTGCCGAATTTAAAAAAATTCGTGATTTTGTGAAGCTAAATGAAGCTGGGGCTTGGAATGAGACCCAAGCTTTGCGACAAAAATTTGAAGAATCATATGAGACTCTTTTTGCCAATTTAACCATTGAGTCAATCGAAGAAGCTAAATTAAAAAGTTTCGAAGTAATTTCAAAAACCTTAAATTTTCTTGAAAAAGTTATAAATTTTAGCGAAGTTGATCCTGGTCATGGACTTGGACATCTTGTGCGAGATTATTTACATGCTGTGATATTAGCAGAGATTTCAGAAATGGATGTAAAACAAGCTTATATTGGAATAATAGGTGGCGTATTACATGATATTTTGGGATGTACCTTGATTGAAAGATATTCAGAGAGCGAAAGAGCGGTTCGTCATGCTGAAGCAGGAGGTCTTTTGTTCCAAAAGATAAGTGAAGAAATTGGGGTTGATCAAAACGAAGCTTTACTTATTTATTATGCTATAGCCGCTCACACTAATTATTTAAAGCCGTCAAAAGTAGAATGTTCGGATGGAGTTGAACGTGAAATTCAACCTTATCGTGACACTAATAATGAGGGTGAACCTATTATGGCTATTTTGCTTACGAGATGGGCAGACCGATTTGATGTAAATGGTCCGTGTTTTGTTGGACGTCATTTTCTTACAATGATTGAAGAACATAAAGATTTTGGTGGAGGAACTTATTATCCTGTTAACTTTTTTGATCACATGAGACCCCTGTTAAGGAACAATGACGAAATAAAAGCTGATCCAAAAGGAAGAACTATGAGAGAACATCTTGCGATGTTTGCTAATTCTCAGAGCAACGACTCACCCTATGGAAAATTTGATTATGGTGAGATGGCTAAAATGCGCGATGCTTATAAGGATCGTACATTAAGAATAATTGAAGCTTTTGACAATCCAATAAAGCTTTCTCCAGAAGAAGAGATGTTGTTGCTCTCTAGATGGACAAACTGGTTGTCTGAAAAAATAGAGCCTTCAGAGACAGCAAAAGATGGGTCTAAAAAACTCCAAGAAATGTTTTTTACCTTACCACAGGAAACCAAAGAGGCTTGGTTTAGCGCAATAAAAACAACGCTTAAAGAGTATGATGAGTGGGCTAATGAAATGAGCACTGTTTTATTAAACTTTAATGAAGAAGAGCTTACTCTTCCAATACTGGGGGATATTAGAAAAATAATTTAAAAATAAGGCTCAAATTTTAATAAGCTTGTCTTTTCCTTGCACTCTGGTTTTTTTATCGCTATAATTTAAACTATGCCCACAGAAACACGTCTTCTCTACATACTTGCTGATCTTGCTTATATTGCTAAATTAAATCCTGCAAAAAAAGCCCATGAATTTTTGATTAGTGATTTTCATCAACTTAATGGTCAATTTCTAGATGAAAACACCTTGATTGAAAAAAATGTGTTGAAATTGGTGGATAAATTGGAAGCAGGTAGCTATCACTTAGTTTTACCAGACTTTCTTTTTACTAACACCATGGTTAATGTTTCAGTGAAAACTGAGGAAGAAGTTAAAGATTATTTAAAAGACAAATTGTTGCCCGATTTAAAAATTACTGAAGAAGACTACTACATAGACACTAGTGTTTTAAGTGATTATGGAGGAGTTTTCAAAGTGCAACTTACTGCATTAGAAAAAGGTATTATTTTGCCTTTAGTTAAGGCGCTAAAAAATAATAAAGAAATTAAAATTACAGCACTCTCCCCTTTGAGCTTTGCTGCAAAATCCTTGATCAGCTTGGAGCCTTCAGTTTCGATTTTACAAATGGGAGAAGAGTTATACTTAGCTCAACATTACATTGGTGTTGATCAGTGTTTTAATACCTCTATAGATAAAGCCAGCGACTTTGCTGAAACGGTTAAAACCCTGAAAGGTGTTGAACCAAGTTTACAAACACTTTATCTTTTATCAGATAGTGTGGTTGATACTAAAATTAAAGAAGTTTTGAGTGAAACTTTACCGGTCCAGCAATTAGCCGATTTATCAGCTGAAGAAGCAAAAATTCCTCCCCATGTCAAAAAGATTATTGAAGCAGGAGCAAAAACTTTTTCTATTCCCGATTATTTGTTGCCACAATTTAAGATAGATGAGAGTTATGATAAGGAATTGCAGCTTGAGAAAGAAGATGAAGAAATTGAAGACTCAGATCCTAACAATATTCCTAAGCCGGCTGTTGTCGGCGAGGAAGAGGTTAAGAAGTCGAAAGAAGAAGATGAAGAAAAAACTCAATTAGAAAAAGACGAACTTGCTCAAAATAAAGAAAGTGAGGAAGAAATGGATAATAAAAAAGAGGAAAAACAAGAGGCTGAAGAGCAGCTTGATGAGAAAGCTGAGTCAAATTTAAAAAAGGAGGTTTTGCCTGCGCCAAAAAAAATTGATTTAAAAGAAGTCAATCAAGTTGAGGTAGAAAAAGAGAAAGAAAAAACTGAAGAAAAAGCCCCTAATGATTCTGAAGAAACAGAGCCCAAGCGCGATCCTGGTGAAATAAATTTGGCTCAATTTGCCAATTTAGCCGTTGATCCATCAGTATTATCTAAAAAGTCTGCTAAAGAAAACGACAGTAAGGAGTCTAAAATGTCGAACTCTAAACCAGTAATTAAGAATTCTTCTGAAGCCAGCGGTATGTTGAAGATGATTATGATTGGTTTTTTAAGTTTTTTGATTACTGTGGCTTTGGGAATAGGGATTGGCTATGGGATTTTACAACTGAGTAATAGACAAATAAGTGATTCAGAGCCAAGCATTGAAGATATTGAGATAATGGAAGAGCCCGAACCGACACCTGAGCCAGAATTGGTGGAAATTAATAAGGATGACTATCAACTTCTAGTGGTCAACGCGACAACCAAAGCTGGTTATGCTGGTAATATTGCTAGTGAATTGGAAGATGCGGGTTTTACTGATGTTGCTGCTGGTAATGCAAGTGGCGAATATGAAGAGGGTAATTATTTATTATTGAGTGATTTGGGTTCAGAGCAAGAAGCCAGCAATGAAGCCTTACTCAAAGAAATTGAAGAAATTACCGAATTAAATTGGGAATTATCCGATGAAATTGCTGTTGAAGATAGCGATGGGAGTTATCAGGCAGTTTTAGTTTTAGCTCAATAAATGTGTTAATTAAAGTTCCTTTAGGGACTTGCAAAGAATAAAAAAAACCTTATACTTATGGCCTAATATGTCAAAACAAGTCAAGAACAATCAAGATAATATTATTTTAACCGAAGACGGTTTAGCAGATTTAAAAGCTGAACTACAGGAGTTACAAGAGGTACAAGTTCCAAAAGTAGTGGCTCGTATAGCTAACGCTCGTGATCAGGGTGATTTAAGTGAAAATTCTGATTATCATGCTGCGCTAGATGAGCGAGCAATGTTGGATGCTCGAATAGGACAAATTGAAAACGTTATTAGTAAAGCTAAAGTAGTTAAAGAGCAATCTGGTCACCTGATTACTTTAGGTTCAAAAGTAAAACTGCGTCTATTATCGGATAAAAAACAATTTACTTATTCTTTGGTTGGTCAATATGAATCCAATCCTGAAGATGGAAAAATTTCTATTGAGTCTCCTGTTGGCAAATCACTATTGGGAAAAAAGAAGGATGACAAAGCAGTGGTGGAAACACCGGCGGGAAAATCAGAATATTTAATATTAGATGTCAGCTAAAAAATAAAAAAATAATCAAAAAACCCCGCCAAGCGCGGGGTTTTTAGTCTAGATAAACTCAAGTATTCAGGCTAAAATAGGGCTTAGTTTATGAAAAGAAAAAATATAGAACAATCTCAACATTGGTTAGACCAACTTGTCTTGGAGATATTAGAGTGGCAAAAAAAAGAAAATATTAAAAAATTACATGTTGATGACATGAAAACTCCATCGGGCAGAGTTCACACAGGGGCTCTTAGAGGCGTTTTACTCCATGATTTTGTGGAAAAAGCTCTTCAGGAGTATTTAGTAAAAAATAAAAAGACTACTGAAGCTCAGTCTGTGGTAAGTACCTATGTTTTCAATGATGTAGATCCTATGGACGGTTTACCTCAGTATTTAGAGGAAAAAATCTATTTAGAGCATATGGGTAAACCTCTATATACCATTCCAGCTCCCAAACTAGATCAATCTGGAATTAATCTAGAAAAAATTAGTGTTGCAGAAAGAAAAGCTTTAGAAGAGGCTAAAAATTTTGCAGAATTTTATGCAATAGATTTTATTCAAGCTTTTCGTAAATTAGGTTGTGATCAAGAAATCATTTGGAGTCATGATTTATATCAAAGTGGTCAAATGGATGAAGTAATTCGTTTGTCGCTGGATAATGTTGAATTATTTAGAAAAATTTATAAAAAGGTAGCTGATTATAATTTGCCAGAAAATTGGTACCCCTTTCAAGTAATCTGCCCTGTTTGCGGTAAGATTGGCACTACTCTAGTGACTGATTGGGATGGTCAAGAAGTAACTTTTGAGTGTCAAAAAAACTTAGTGACTTGGGCAGAAGGTTGTGGTCACAGTG
This sequence comes from uncultured Pseudomonadales bacterium, assembly GCA_964393205.1. Lineage (GTDB taxonomy): Bacteria > Patescibacteriota > Microgenomatia > UBA1400 > PJMF01 > JAAZKO01. The sequence goes on from CAYMSV010000001.1 coordinate 233,782, forward strand.
CTAAAATCAGTCCTTTTGGAGGTAATGGTAAGTTACTTTGGAAAGTAGATTGGCCAGCACATTGGAAAACAATGGGGGTTACTGTTGAGGGGGCTGGCAAAGATCATACTAGTGCTGGTGGTTCTAGAGATATGGCTAATGCTATTTGTCGACAGGTTTTTAAAACCCAAAAACCCTTTGATATTCCCTATGAGTGGATTTTAATTCGTGGCAGCAAGATGAGTTCAAGCAAAGGCGTGGGCACTTCTGCTCGTGAATTTACTGCTCTATTCCCAGATACTGTGGGGCGTTTCTTATTTATTAATAAACATTATGGTCAAGTGATTGATTTTGATCCAAGTACGATGGCTATTCCAGATTTGTTTGATGATTATGATCAAGCAGCTAAAATTTATTGGGGTCTAGAAGATGGAGATCAGCGTCTAGGAAGGGCCTTTGCCTTATCACAAATAGGAAAAATTCCTGAACCTCATTTTTTAGCTCGGTTTCGTGATTTAGCCATGTGGGTTCAATATCCTGAAAAAGATGTTTTTGAGGAAGCTGGAAAAATTAAAGGTGGTGAGTTGAGTGATTTGGAAAAACAGATTATCGAGGAACGCTTAAACTACGTTGAGTTGTGGTTAGAAAAATACGCTCCAGAAGAATTCCAATGGCGAGCTAAAAAAGAAATGCCTGCTCGTGCTAAAGAACTAAGCAGTGAGCAAAGAAGTTTTCTACAAGAGTTAAATAAATTAATTGAAGAGCGAAACGATTGGCAAGCGGCAGATTTACAACAGGCAATTTTTGAGCTAGCTAAAGATAGTGTTGGCGCAAAACAGGGTTTTAGTGCCATTTACCTAGCTTTTTTAGGTAAAAAATCTGGTCCCAGAGCAGCTTGGTTTTTGTTAGACTTAGATCCAGAACTGCGTCTGCAAAGGATTAAAGAACTCGGCAATGAATAATAAGAAAATTGACAAAGCTTCTGCCTTAGAGTTAATGAAAAAACACATTTCTGACGAAATGCTGCGCAATCATAGTTTAATGGTGGCTGAAGCAATGGGAGCTTATGCCAAACAACTAAATCAAGATATTGAGTTTTGGTATATTGCTGGTTTATTACATGATTTAGATTGGCAAAGCCACCCAGAAGAACACCCTTTTAAAGCTGTTAATGATTGGTTAAAAGATTATCCCAAGGAACTTAAACAAGCAATTTTAACTCATGCTCCAGGAATCACCAAAGTCCAGCCGGAGACACTAATTGAATGCTATCTTTTTGCTTGCGATGAAATTTGTGGTTTAATGAATGCAGCGGCTTTAATGAGGCCTAATCGTTTTGCTGATATGAAAGTTAAATCAGTTACAAAAAAAATAAAAGACAAGTCTTTTGCAGCTAATGTGAGTCGCGAAGATATTAAACAAGGATTCTTGTTAATTAATAAAAGTCCAGCCGAGCACATTGAGTTTTTAATCAATGTCTTTAGGAACTGGTAGAAAGAAAAAATGACAGAAAAAATACAAGTAAATACTGTGGAAGAAGCTCAAGCACTATTGCGTAAAAATTCAAGCAAAGAGAAATTAGACGAGTTAGCTCAAATGGTTGATGAGCCATCACTGCGCTTATTAGCGGCGATAGCTACAGGTTTATCTTGGGAAGACAAAAACTCGGCTTTTACTAATTTTTCATTAACATATAAAAAATAACTTAATAATTAAAGCAAGGAATTATGCTTGACATCAATTTTATCCGTCAACATCCAGATCAAATTAAAGAGGCTTGTCTTAATAAACAATTAGACAGTTCAATAGTCGATCAATTATTGTCTGTTGATGAAGATAGACGTGCACTACAAGTCAGGGTTGACGATTGGCGCCAACAGAGCAATCAAAACGCTCAGGCTATTAAACAAGAGGTTGGAAAAGGAAATAAGCCCAGTCAAGAATTGATAGACAAGGGCAAAGGAATTAAAGAAGAATTAAAAAATCTGGAGCCTCAGTTGAGTGAATTAGAGGATCGTTTTAATCAATTAATGTTGGCAATTCCTAATATTCCCACAAAAGATACACCCATTGGCGTTGATGAGAATTTTAATAAAGTAGTTAGAGAAGAAGGTAAAGTTCCCGATTTTGATTTTCCAATTTTAGACCATCAGCAATTAATGGAAAAAGCAAATTGGTTAGATACTAAACGAGCAGTGAAAATTGCTGGCTTTAGAGCATTTTTCCTCAAGAACGATGGTTTGCGTCTTGAAAGAGCACTTTTAAGTTATGCTCTCGATTCTATGATTGAGCATGGATTTGAAGTGATGTCGGTACCTACCTTAGTCAAACCAGAAACAATGCTTGGTACTGGATTTTTTCCTTGGGGGGAAGAAGATCACTATTATACTCAAGATGGGCAAATTTTAGCTGGTACAGCTGAAGTAGCTCTTACTTCTTATCATCAAAATGAATTACTCAGGGAAAAAGATTTACCAATTAAGCTGTGTGGTATTTCACCCTGTTATCGTCGAGAAATTGGCACGCATGGCAAGGATACCAAGGGAATTATTCGAGTTCATCAGTTTAACAAGGTTGAGCAAGTGGTGCTAACTGTTGCTGACGAGGAAGAGACTAGAGCTTGGCACGAAAAAATCTTAAGTTTTTCTGAAAAATTACTTCAAAATTTAGCTCTTCCCTATCGAGTTATGGCAATGTGTACTGGTGACATGGGAGCTGGTCAACGCAAAAAATACGATATTGAGACCTGGTTTCCCAGTCAAAAAACTTACCGCGAAACTCACAGTGCTAGCTATTTTAACGATTTTCAAGCTCGAAGGCTGAATATTCGCTATCAAGCAAAAGATGGTAGTACAAAATATGTTTATACTTTAAATAACACAGTTGCTGCCTCACCTCGCCTATTAGCAGCCATTGTCGAAAACTATCAACAAAAAGATGCTACAATTGATATCCCAAAAGTTTTAAAAAAGTACTTTTAATTAGAAAGCTTGTCCAGAAAGATAAAAGTGCCAAAAGAAAAAGTAGCAGAAGAACAAAATCCTAGAATCGCTTTGGTGAAATATGACTTAAGTGTTGGTGGTGAAGTTTACAAGGGATTGACAGAATCAGAGGTCAGAGCCAAATTAGCAGAAATTGATCCGGAGGGGAAATTGGAGGCAGCTGATTTTCGGGTAAGAGAAAGTAAGTTTTAAAAATATGTTTAAATTTATAAAAAATCTTTTCGATGAAGAGCAAAAAAAGCTTAAAGAATATCAATTGTTGGTTGATAGGATTAATGATTTTGAAGCTGATATGCAGGCGAAAAGTGATGCTGATCTGGCTAAACAAACAAAAAAATTTAAGGAAATTATTAGTCAATATCGAGATCAAGTTGACGGAAGTTTAAAAGCGGACTCAAAGGTTTATGATGAAGCGATCAAAGCTAAAGAAAAAGAAGCCCTCGAAGCAATTTTACCAGAGGCCTATGCTACAGTCCGTGAAGTTTCGCAGCGTTTAATTGGCATGCGCCATTTTGATGTGCAGTTATTGGCTGGAGTGGCCCTGCATCGAGGAAACATCACAGAGCAAAAAACTGGTGAAGGTAAAACCTTAACCGTTACTTGTCCGCTTTATCTTAATGCTCTACTTGGTCATGGAGTTCATTTAGTAACCGTTAATGACTATTTGTCGGAAATTGGTGTGGGTTGGATGGGACCGATTTATCATTTTCTAGGTTTAAAAACAGCAGTTATTGTTCATGATCATGCTCGTCTCTATGATCCAAGTGTAGATAGTGAAGAGCGAGGTGATGAACGATTAGAGCACTTCGTTGAAATCAGTCGTCAAGATGCTTATTTAGCTGATATTACTTATGGTACTAACAATGAGTTTGGTTTTGATTACTTGCGAGACAACATGGTGCAAAATCTAAGTCAAATGGTTCAGCGTCAAGTCAATCCTCATTACTTTGCTATTGTTGATGAGGCTGATTCAATTTTAATCGATGAGGCTCGAACGCCTCTAATTATTTCTGCTCCAGATACTGAGCCAACTGATAAATATTATCAATTTGCCAAAATGGTTCGTTCTTTAACTAAAGAACAAGATTACAAGCTAGATGAAAAAGCTAAAAGCGCTACCTTAACTGATTTAGGTATTAAGCGTCTAGAAGCAAAGTTGGGAGTAAGTAATCTTTACGAGGAAGATTTCGACACCATTCATCACATTGAAAAAGCTTTACAAGCACAATCTCTTTATCACAAAGATAAGGAATATATTATCAAAGATAATCAAATTATCATTGTCGATGAGCATACTGGTCGATTAATGTTTGGTAGACGCTACAGTGATGGACTACATCAGGCCATTGAGGCAAAAGAAGGAGTAGCTATTCAGCAGGAATCGAGAACACTAGCCACTATTTCTTTGCAAAATTATTTTCGTATGCATCACAAGTTGTCTGGTATGACAGGGACAGCCTTAACAGAATCTGAAGAATTTAATCAAATTTATCACACTGATGTTTTAGCTATTCCTACCAATGAACCAGTGGTTCGTGAAGATCGAGCTGATCAGATATATAAGAACACAGCTGCTAAATATTCGGCCATTGTTAGAGAGGTTGAGCGAATTCACCAAGCTGGTCAGCCAATTTTGATTGGTACTCGCTCTATTGAACATAATCAAATTATTGCTAATTTTTTACGTCGTAAAAAAATTCCTCATCAAGTTTTAAATGCTAAAAATCACGAAAAAGAGGCTTTTATTATTGCCGATGCTGGTAAAGAAGGAGCAATCACCGTAGCCACCAACATTGCTGGTCGTGGTGTGGATATTGTTTTGGGTGGTGCGAAGCCGGAACTAAAAGATTATCGAAAAAGTAAATTAACCAAGAAAAAATCAAAATTACCCAGTTCTTTCAAAGATTTAGATCTACCTAGTTCTATTAATCCAGCAAATTATAAGTTAAAAGAATATGCTGAAGCTCTAAAAAATTGGCAAGAAGCTCATGAGCGAGTGGTGGCAGCTGGCGGTTTAGCTATTATTGGTACTGAGCGACATGAATCACGTCGAATAGACAATCAATTGCGTGGTCGAGCAGGTCGTCAAGGAGATCCGGGTAGTTCTCAGTTTTTTGTATCACTTGATGATGAAATTATGCGTATTTTTGGTGGTGAGCAAATAGCCAAGGTGATGAATTTTTTGAAGATTGAAGAACAACAAGCTATTGAAAATAAAATGGTTAGTAAGGCTATTGAATCAGCTCAAACCAAAGTAGAATCCTTCTTTTTTGACCAACGTAAGCGTTTAGTAGATTTTGATGATGTGATGAACAAACATCGTGAAATTATTTATACAAGAAGACGTCGCTTATTGGAGGTGGCAACAGTAGCAATTAGCAAAGCTAATAGTGATGACCAATTAGCCAATCTAACGATTGATGAGAGTGGTCAAGAAACAACTCTAAAAGAACAAATTTTAGACTACGTTGGTCAAGAATTAAATTTTGCTATTAATACTCGTTTAGCTTTGGAAAATCCAGATGAAAGCGCACATGAGTTAATAGTTAAAGACTTTATTAAAATCATTCCTTTTGATGAAGCTTCTCAGCAAAGACTGACTAAAAAAATTGCCAAAGAAATGGATAGCCAGTTATTACTTGATCAATTAATGAAGGTGGTAAAGCAAAGTTATGAGTTGAGAGAAGATAAAGTTGGTGAAGCGCTCATGCGTGAGTTAGAAAAATTTGTAATTTTATCTACCATTGATGAAAAATGGATGGATCATCTAGATATGATTGAAGATTTGAGACAAGGTATTTGGTTGCGTGGAGATAAAAATACAGTCTTATCTGAATATAAGAGAGAAGCTTTTAAAATGTTCGAGGATTTAATTAGCAATATTCAAAGTACGGTGGCTGCTAGAATTTTTAGAATTCAGCCGGTAATGAGACAGCAAAGCTCTATGCCTCAAAACATTCACTTGGGTAAGGCAAATTCTCAATCTGGCAACTTAACTCAAGCAATAGCTAATAATCCCCTTGAATCAAATAAAAAAATTGGTCAAAGCACTCAAGCAAGTGGCAACACCAGTGACTTAGCAAAAATCCTAGCAAGTGGTCGAAAAAGTACAATGACTAGTAATAACAATCAAGTCCAAACACAAATTAATCCTGCTGCTAAAGCAGAAAAGATTGGTCGCAACGATCCCTGTCCTTGCGGCTCTGGTTTAAAATATAAAAAATGTGGCTTACTTGGTAAGTGTGAAGTGGGTGGCCAAGTTTAGTTTTTTATGCCAGAATTACCAGAAGTAGAAACTTTAAGAAGCAATCTTTCACGAGTACTTTCTGAAAAAAAGATTGAAGACATTGAATTATTGCGTCAAAAAAGTTTTCCAAATTTTACTAAGAAGAAGGGTTTGTTGATTGGTCAACAATTTGTTGAAATTAAGCGTCGGGCAAAAATTCTTGATTTAGTGCTGAGTAATCGCCAACATCTATTAATTCATTTAAAAATGACTGGTCAATTAATTTTTTTAGATAATCAGGGTCAGCGTTTCGGAGGTGGTCACCCAACAGCTGATTGGGTTAATGAGCTGCCAAGTAAACATACAAGGGTAATTTTTAATCTTCTTGATCAAAAAAACAGAGCTAGTAAGCTTTTTTTTAATGATATGCGAGTATTTGGTTGGCTGAAAGTTAAGAACCAAGAGGAGCTATCAGGGGAATTTAGCAATTATGGTCCAGACATTAATGATTCGCAATTAAAAGTTAAATATTTATTAAGAAAAGCGAAAAATAGACAAATTAGTATTAAACAATTTATTATGGATAATCAAGTTTTAGCAGGGGTGGGTAATATTTATGCTAGTGAAGCACTTTTTCGAGCCAAGATTTCTCCACTTCGCAGAGCTAGTAGTCTGAGCAAAATTGAAATGACGCGTCTTTTATTGGAAATGCGCCAAGTAATAGAATTGGCAATTGCTTTTGGTGGAACCACTTTTGACGGACATTATGTGGGGGTTGATGGTTTAGCCGGTTCTTTCCAGAATGAGTTACAAGCTTATGGTCAAGAAGATGAAGCTTGTCCAGATTGTGGTAAAAATTTTAAGATTAAAAGAATTAAACTGGGTGGACGTAGTAGTTTTTATTGTGAACACTGCCAACACTAAAAATTTTAAAGCAGGTTTTTTTTCTTTTTTAATAATAGCAATGATTTTTTAAGGATACTTTGGCTATCTAGTTGATATTTTACTAAGAGTTCTTGAGCTATGCCAGATTCACCAAAAGTGTTTTGAGTAGCCATAAATTCTACGGCCAAAAGTTTTTTTAATTCTTTTCCTATTGCTGTCAATAAATTTTGAGCTAAATAGGCATTAAAACCACTCCCCAATTGTTCTTCGCTTAAAACAATCAGCGCTTGAGTTTTTTGACAACTTTCAAGAATAGTTTCAAGATCAAGAGGTTTAAGAGTAGATAGATTGATCAATTCAACGCTGATCCCTTGTTGATAAAGAACTAGGCAGGCTCGAATGGCTTCATGAGTCAAAATTCCAGTAGCGACTATAGTTAAATCTTTTCCCTGGGTAAGTAATTGAGCTTTACCCAACTCAAAAGTTTTAAGTTTTTCCACTCTGTTAGGTAGTGCTTCTAATAGAAATTCTAAATTGGAAACAGCTAAGCGACTCAGCCTCAGATATCCTGGTCCGAAAGACTTGGCTAATGCAATGGTCGCTTGCTCAGCTTGTTTAGCGTCTGCTGGGGAAATAATTTGAAAATTGGGTAAACTCATCATTAAACTTAAGTCTTCTAAGGACTGGTGCATAGCTCCATCTTCTCCAGTAACTAGGCCAGCATGGGCGCCAACAACTTTAACGTTTAAATTGGAATAAGCTATGTTTCTAATTTGGTCAAAATTTCTAGCGGGATTAAAAGAAGCAAAGCTAGTAGCAAAAGGAACTTTGCCGATTAAGCTTAAACCGGCTGCCACACCGACCATATTTTGTTCTGCTACTCCGCATTCAACATAGCTACTAGGAAAGTTATTTTTGAACTCTGTTAATTTTAAGGAATCACTTAGATCGGCTGACAAGGCTACCACTTGAGGATTATTTTGTTTAGCTTTAATCAGGCCTTGGCCAAAACCATCTCTAGTAGCTAATAACTTTTTCTCATTCATTTTAACTTTTCTTTTTTTATTCTTAGTTCATGCATGGCACTTTCAAACTCCTTTTTATTAGGAGCTTTTCCGTGCCAGCGATAATCATTTTCCATAAAAGAGACTCCTTTGCCAGGGACACTATGAGCAATAATAACGCTAGTTTGTAGTGTGTTATTTTTAGCTTTTTCTAATTTTTTTTGTAAGTCTAGATAATCATGAGCATCAACTTCAAAAACATGTAAACCAAAAGCAATTAATTTAAGTTTTAGATCTCCAAGCGACATTACTTCTTGGGTTTTACCAGAAATTTGAATATTGTTTCGATCAATAATGAAAGTTAAGTTTTTTAGTTGATGATGAGCGGCAAAAAGATAAGCCTCCCAAGTTTGACCCTCTTGTTGTTCACCATCGCTTAGTAAACAGAAAACATGATTATTGCGATTATCCATTTTTAAACCATAAGCGAGGCCGGCCGCCTGAGAACTGCCGTGACCCAATGAGCCAGAAGTAATTTCTACACCCGGTAGAGTTTTTTTATCAATTTTGTTATCTTTCATTAAAAAATGAGGGTGACCCTGTAGACGACTATTGATTTGTCTAAAATCTTCCAATTCAGTTCTTGGAAAATATTTTTGTTGGGCTAAAACAGCATAAAGAACTGGACAAATGTGGCCATTTGACAAGAGAAAATAATCACGCTTCTCCCAGTCGGGTCGTTTGGGATCATGTCGTAAAATACCTGTATTAAAAAGAGTGACTAATAAGTCAGTCATACCTAGACTACCAGCGGGATGTCCGCTTTGAGCCTGATAGGTCATAGCTAAAATATCTTGTCTAATCGTTAGAGCAATTTTTTGAAGTTTGGCAGGCTGAGTAACTTTCATTTTTTATTTCAGTAAGTTGTCTACTTCTTTGGCTAAATTTTTATTCCAATTTACTTGATAAGGTAGATCAATTTTTTCAGCTTTGGCTCCATTAGGAATAACGATAGTAATATTTGTGTTTCCTAAATTAGATTTTAATAATTCCCCAAGCTTTTTTAAACTTTCTTTACTGGTTTTTCTGGGTACAAAAATTTCTTGTTTATTATTTTCTTCAACTTTTTTTAAAAAGTCTTTTTTTGGTAGAGATATTTTTTCAGCAATTAATTTAACTTCTCCATCTCTATTTTGTACTTTAGCCCTAACCAACACAATACTGTCTTCGGCCAATTGACCAATCCATTTTTGATAAAGTTTGGGAAAAATTAAAAATTCAATTTTACCAGTCGTGTCTTCTAGAGTAGCAAATGCCATATTACGACCAGTTTTAGTAATAACTTCCTTGAAGCGAGTAATTACTCCACCAAAAAGAAAAATTTGATCCTGGTGTGTTTCTGGGTCTATTTCACCAATTTTCATACTGGTTCTTTTATTAAGAATTTGCATGGCGTCAGCCAGAGGGTGCTCCGTTAAATAAATACCCAGTAATTCTTTTTCGAAAGACAAAATTTCTTGCTTGGGATATTCTTCTAATTCAATAAAGTTATCAGTGATTTCTGCACTTTTAGTTTCAATATTAGCGAATAGATTGTCTTGACCATCTATATCAGAATTAAACTGATCTGCAGTTTGACGAATCTGTTCAAGATTTTCCAGCATTGAAGAACGATTAGCAAAACGGTCCATGGCGCCGACCTTTACCAAACTTTCAATGGTTTTTTTATTAACTTTTCGATTACTAGTAGTTTGTAAAAAATGGGTAAAAGAACTAAATTGTTTTTCTTTTTTTCTAACTTCTAAAATATTTTCAATAGCAGCACTACCAACATGTTTAATGGCGTTGAGTCCAAAACGAATGGCTAATCCATCCAATGATTCTGAATCCTTTTCGATAGTGAAATCTTTGTCTGAGTGATTAATATCTGGAGTCAAGATTTTAATACCCATTTGTCGACAGTTATCTATAGTAATAGAAATTTTTTCATCACGATTCATTGAGTGTGAATTTGACTCAATGCTCATTAGGGCCGTCATGTATTCAACTGGGTAGTTGGCTTTTAACCAGGCTGTTTGATAAGCAATCATTGCATAGCTTGCTGCGTGTGATTTGTTAAATCCATAATTGGCAAATGCTTCAATGAAGCCCCAGACTCGTTCGGCAGTAGCCTTTTTATAGCCTTTAGCCACAGATTGTTTGATGAAGCGATTCTTATTTGTATCTAAAAGCTTCTTTTTCTTCTTACCAATAGCTCGACGTAGCATGTCTGCTTCGCCCAAGCTATAACCAGCCATATAATTAACAATTTCTAAAATTTGCTCTTGATAGACCATGATGCCATAAGTTTCTTTCAAAAAAGGCTTAAGTGAGGGATGAGGATATTCGATGATCTTTGCGTTGTGTTTACCTTCGATGAAACGAGGGATAAGATCCATTGGTCCGGGACGATACAGGGCAACCATAGCGGTGATGTCAGAAAACTTATTTGGTTTTAGTGTTTTAGCAATGCGTCTCATTCCACCCGATTCAAGTTGGAAAACTCCGGTAGTGTCACCACTTGAAAGCAATTTAAAAGTTTTTTCATCTTCAAGTGAAAGTTCATCTATTTTTATTTCTTGTTTTTTATATTTTTTAATCAAAACCAAGGCCTCTTGGATAATTGATAGGTTACGTAAACCCAAAAGATCAAACTTCAATAAACCAATCGCATCATCATCAATGTTGCAATCAAGTGAGTACATGTCGAGCTGAGTAAGAGTTTTTCCTGATCTAGAGTCTTTTTGAATAGGAGTGTAATTCGATAATGGTTTGTCAGCGATGATGACTGCGCAAGCGTGCATACCAGCTTGACGAATAGTGCCCTCAACCTTCATGGCCAAGTCAAGTAGTTTTCTAAATCTACTTTGTTGATAATAATTGCCTAATTCAGGCACAGAATTAATGGCTTGTTTGATAGAGACACGATGACCAGGGTCATTGGGAATAAGTTTGGCGATTTTATCTGGTTCCTCATAAGGCATGCCCAGAACTCTGCCAATGTCACGAACAGCTACTCTAGCCTCCATTCGACCAAAGGTAATGACTGCTGCTACATGATCTTCACCATATTTTTCAGCTACGTATTTTAAAACTTCATCACGCTTAATATCAGCAAAATCAATATCTATATCGGGAGGGGTTGGTCTTTCTGGATTAAGAAAACGCTCAAAAGGTAGGCCATGTTTAATTGGATCAAGAGCGGTAATATTTAAACAATAGGAAACTAAAGAACCTGCCGCACTACCTCTGCCTGGTCCAACTGCAATACCCTGTTCTTTAGCCCAGTTAACAAAATCCTGAGTAATTAAAAAATATGCTGGATAACCTTTGTCGTTAATGATTTTAATTTCATAATCTAATCGCTCTTTAATTTCTTTGGAAATTTTCTTGAATTTTTTCTTAGCTGCTTGATAGACCATTTTTTCTAAATAGCTAGCGTAAGTTTCACCCTTTGGTAATTCAAAAGTTGGGAAAATTAAATTGCCAGTAGGTATAGTCAGGTCACACTGATCAGCAATTTTTTTAGTATTACTAATCGCCTCAGGAATATCACTAAAAGCTTCAATCATTTCTTGACTAGATTTAAAATAAAAATCAGGCTGATCAATCATCTTCATTCTTTTGGTGTCGCTAATAAGTTTTCTAGTCTGTACACAAAGTAAAGCATCTTGAGCAACAGCGTCTTCTTTATTTAAATAGTGAGAGTCATTGGTAGCTACCAAAGGTAGTTTAAGTTGACGAGCAATATTAATTAGTTTCTTTGTTAGATCATAACTTTCTGGAATGTGGGGGTGTCTTTGAATTTCTAGATAAAAACGATCTTTAAAGATTTTTTTATATTTTTTAAAAATTTCTATAGCTTGCTGATCCTTATCCTCTAGCAACAAGCGACTAGTGTAACTACTCATGCAGCCACTCAGTAAGATCAAACCTTCGTTATATTTTTCTAAAAGTTCATGATCAATGCGGGCTTTATAAGAAAAACCCTCAAAATTAGCTAGGGAAATTAACTTCATTAAGTTTTGATAACCAGTAAAATCTTTAGCGAGTAGAGTTAAGTGATATTGATCACTGCCCATTCTAATCTGTTTATCAAATCGAGAGTTTTTGGCTAAGTAAAGCTCAGCTCCAATAATGGCTTTGATACCAGCTTCTTTACAAGCGTTATAAAAAACAATATGGCCATGCATGTTGCCATGATCGGTGATAGCAACAGCCTCTTGCTCAAATTTTTTAGCTTTTTTAATCAGATCAGGAATTTTAGTTAGACCATCAAGTATTGAGTATTCAGTGTGGACGTGGAGATGAACAAAGTCATTTTTTTGCAGAGCCATAACTAGGTTTTAGTATATCTTATTTTGTGTTAATTTTGCTTTCTAGACTCAGGTTTAGCTTTTAAGTTGATCAATCAAAGCTTGTCTTAGCAAATTAACATCAACTTTTTTAGCAATTTTTTTCATACTTTGACCAATTAAGAAAGCTAAAACTTCTTTTTTACCTGCCTGATATTTTTTAACCGCGTCTTGATTTTCTGTTAAAACAGAGTCAACAGTTTTTTCAATTAATTGATCATCAACATCCTCGATTTTGTTGGCTTGTTGATAGCGCTCAACTATTTGTTCAGGACTATCAGTAAGCTGATAGCTAATTTTTTTATTAAGTAGATCATTAATAATTTTCACGCTTTTAATTTTTTCTTTCTGTGCCAATATTAATATCTGCTCAAAAAACTCAGCTTTAGTTTTGCTTTTTACCAAGCGCTTGCTTAAGGCAAGATCCAAGTCAAATTCCTGACTTAGGCGTTGAGCATACTGATCAGGCAGTTCCACTAAACTTTGTCTGATTTCTTCAATTTCTTCTGGTTTAAATTCTAGTGGAGGTAGGTCTGGGTCTGGGAAATAACGATAATCTTGTGCTTCTTCTTTACTGCGCTGACTAAAGGTTTTTCCAAGCTGGGCATTGAAACCTCTAGTTTCTTGTTGAGGAGTTTTACCTTGATCAAGTAATTTAGCTTGACGTTCCATCTCATAATTAATAGCTGCCTCCATAAATTTAAAAGAGTTAATATTTTTACACTCTACTTTATAATTGGGTAAAAAAGTTTCTGAGTCAGTATCTTTTTTTAAAGAAATGTTGGCTTCGAGACGCATCCCTCCCTTTTCCATATCACAATCGGCGACTTCTAAATAGCGCAAAATTTGTCTTAATTTTTGGCTATACTCTTTGGCTTGTGTAGGAGTTTTAATATCTGTTTCAGTCACAATTTCTACCAGTGGCACACCAGAGCGATTGAAATCAATTAAAGTTTGACTACCCTGATGAATGAGCTTAGCTGTGTCTTCTTCTAGATGAATACGATGAATTCCCACCCTGCCCTCACTAGTATCTAGCCAACCATCATAACAAAAAGGAATATCATACTGACTGATCTGATAACCCTTTGGTAAGTCAGGATAAAAATAATTTTTACGATCAAATTTAGAAAACAAATTAATTTTACAGTTGAGAGCTAAACCAATTTTAATAGTCCATTCAATTGCTTTTTTATTAGCCAAAGGTAAAGCTCCGGGCATGCCTAAACAAACTGGACAAGTATGAATGTTGGGTTCGGTGGCGCCAAAAGGATCATTCTTACAAGCACAAAACATTTTAGATTGAGTTTTGAGTTCAGCGTGAACCTCTAAACCACAAACCAACTGATAATTAGTTTTTGACATTAGCGATTTCTCCAGGTATTCCAAGTAGTATTTTTTTCAAAAGCATCAGCTATTTTGATGACTAAATCCTCTCGCCACATTGGGGCAACAAAATTAGCACCCAAAAATAAATTGGTTTTGGGATCTCGATAATAAGGAACACTAGCGCCTGGTAAACCAGTGACCGAACTAGCTTCGAGCAACATATCTTCTAGCTCTCCAAACATTGGTGAATTAGCAGAAGCGCCAAGTTTTTTAGCAAATCCAGGAGAGGTTGGGCTAACTAGCACATCATATTTCTTGAACAATTCTTTAAAATCATTTAAATAAAGGGTACGAACTTTTTGCGCTAAATTATAGTATTGTTCGGCATATCCTTTAGATAAGGTATAAGTGCCAAGCATAATACGTCTTTTAGCTTCATCACCAAAATGTGAACGGTCTTTGCCATAGCGTACTCCGTCAAAGCGAGCCAGGTTGCTGCTGACTTCGGCACGCTGAACCACAGTATAGACACCAATTGAATAATGAGGGTCAAGGGCTTGAGCCTTTTCAACTTTAGCTCCTAGCTGACTCAAAATGGCTAGCTCTTGTGCTAATTTTTCATTAGCTTCTTCTACTCCCTTGACATCATGATAAATGACTCCAATCTTTAGACCCTTAATATCTTTGTCCAGAAAACTAGTAAAATCGGGAGCCGCTTCTTGATTGCAAGTACTATCCTTTGAATCTGGTCCAGCAAAAGTATTGAGCACTAAGCAAGCATCCTCAATTGTTTTAGCAATTACTCCTGGACTGTCGGTTGAAGAAGCCATAGCAATGACTCCAAAGCGACTCACACGGCCATAACTGGGTTTTAAACCAACTGTGCCACACCAGGCCGAAGGTTGTCTAATGGAGCCGGCTGTTTCACTACCTATAGCGGCTAAACACAAATCCGCTGCCACTGCAGCTGCACTGCCACCAGAAGATCCTCCTGGTAGATAATCGGGATTACGAGGGTTAAGAGTGGGGCCAAAATCACTAGTTTCGGTAGATGAACCATGAGCCCAAGCATCTAAGTTAGTTTTACCAACAACAACTCCACCTGCTTTTTGTAAACGCTTAGTAACAGTAGATTCATATGGGGGAATAAAGTCTTCTAATATTTTTGAAGAAGCAGTAGTACGTAAATTCTTAGTACAAAAATTATCTTTGACAGCAATTGGCAAACCTTTTAACAAGCCAGAATTAGCTTGTTGGCTTTGTTCTGTTGCTTGAGTGTTTAGATTTACATAAATATTGTAAAGTTTATTTTTATCTTCAATTGCTAAATTTAAATCTCGATATAAATGATCGAGTTCCAGTGAACCCTTGCTCAAGCCATCAAGAGCTTCTTTAAGTGTTAGTTGATTAAGAGTCATTATTTTATTTTGTCTTTATTGAATGTTAATAATCTTCGGTATTTAAAACTTGTGGTACTAAAAAAAATCCATCTTTTTGTTGAGGAGCATTAGCTAAGGCTTCTTCTTGAGTAAAACTTTGTTTTTCGTCTACCCTATCTTCTCTAGTTACATTTTTGAAACCAGTTACCTGATGGGTAGTTTCAACCTGACTGACATCAGCAGTTTTGAGCTGATCGATAACATCTAGAGTTTCTGCAAAATCTTTGGCCAGTTGCTTACTTTCAGCTTCACTAATAGGAATGTGAGCTAGTTGAGCGATATGTTTGACCTGGTCTTGACTAACTTGGTTTTTTGACACAATAAGGATTAGTTTAACAGAATTTACTTATTTTTTGAGGGGGAATTGTACTTTTTTAGCCAGCAATAGCTCTTAGTGCTGCTACTCTTTCAGCTACTGGTGGATGAGTTTGAAAAAGTTTTTTAAAGTTGGCAACGCTACCCTTAGTATTTTTGAGAGGATCAGCGATATACATATGAGCGGTAGCTTTATTAGCTGCTTCTAAGGGTTCATGATCTTGACTAATTTTAATTAATGCCCTAGCTAAACCCTCAGGGTTTTTTGTCATAGCAGCAGCATTAGCATCGGCTAAAAACTCATAGCGTCTAGAAATAGCCAGTTTGATTAATTGACTAATAATTGGCGCCAAGATAGCCATAAGAATCGCTAGAAAAAAGAAAATAACATCTAGTTGACCGCGATCTCGATCATCTCTTCTTTTGCCGAACATGGAGGTACGCAAGACCCAGTCTCCCAGCAAAGCTATAAAACCAACCAAAATTGAAACAATGGACATTAACAAAATGTCATAGTTTTTGATATGACCAATTTCATGAGCTATAACGCCTTCTATCTCACTGCGATTAAGTCTAGTTAACAAGCCAGTGGTGGCACAAATAACTCCATTTTTAGGATTACGGCCAGTGGCAAAGGCATTCATAGCGCTATCATCGATGACATAAAGTTTAGGCATCGGTAATCCTTGGCCATTAACAATGTTTTCGGTTACAGTATAAAAATCGAAATGTTCTTTACGATTAGCGGGTTTAGCTCTAGAAATAGCTAAGACAATTTTGTCAGAAAAAAAGTAACTAAAAAAACTGGTAATTCCTGAGAAAATTAAAGCCAGTCCAACCATAGAAAGCGGATAATCAAAGCCAATAGCAATAATATAGCTAACGACAGTGACAAAGACGATAAAGCCCAACATTACTAGGAAAGAGCGACGCTTATTACTGGCTACCAATTGATAATGAGTCATGTTTCAATTATAGCATCTACATAGCTGTATAATAATCATAAATGTGGATAAAAATTTGGCAAAAAATTATTGAGCGCTGGACCTTTCTACTTGTTCCCTATGGGCAAATTGCTTATGGTCAGAACGCTGAAGATATAGTGCTAGCAAAATTTTTAGATGAGCGTTTAAAGAATAAACAAAAGCCAGGTTTTTATATTGATATAGGCGCTCACCACCCTTTTCGTTATTCAAATACTTATTATTTTTACAAAAAAGGTTGGAGGGGTTTAAATATTGATGCTGATGATAAGGCAATTAAATTATTCGAACTTTTTCGCCCCAGAGATATTAATGTTCAGGCTTTAGTAGCAACTCAGAACAAGGCCTTAACTTATTTTGTTTTTAGTGATCGAGCTTTTAATACTTGTAATTCACTTTTAGCTAAAGAGTTGATAAAAAATAAGCGAGCCAAACTAATTAAAAAAATCAAAATTAAGCCTCAAAATTTAAAGAACTTGCTTAAAAAATATCTAAAGAAAGAACAAAAAGTTGATTTTTTATCAATTGATGTTGAGGGCATGGACGAGAGTGTTTTGCAAGCTTATGATTTTGCTAATTTTGCGCCCGATTTTATTTTGATTGAAGACTTAAGCTTTGTAACTGATGTCTCTCAGCAAAAGTCTAAAAAAATAGCCCGCTTTTTAAAAAAGCAGGGCTATCATTTTGTTTCTCAAGTTTTTAATACTGCCTTTTGGCAGAAGAAGAATTAATTTAAAGATCTACCTTGGGAGTTTTCATTTCTTCTTGACTAACACTGACGTGTTCGCCAGTCATAGCTGTTTCTAAACCCTTTTCTTCTTTAAAACCGAAGAGTCCAGCAACAATGTTTGATGGAAATACCACTAATTTCTCATTGTAACTTTGAGATAAATCAATGACACTGCGTCGAGCATAGGTTAGCTTGTCAGCTGTGTCAGTTAGCTCATCCATAAACTTTGTGATCGCTTCATTAGCCTTAAGTTCTGGATTGCTTTCAACAACCACCTGAATTTGAGGAATAAGTTTTTGAATGTCAGTAATTGCTTGATTAATATCTTTACTATTGCCTGTTTTTTCTGCTTTGACAGTTGATTTACGAGCATCGGTTAGCATCTGATAAATGCCTTTTTCGTGCTTCAACTGGCCCTTAACCGCAGTTTCTAGGCTGGGAATCAAACCAGCTTGGCGCTTCAGTTGATTGCCAATTTCTTGAATACTGGCTTTAATTTGTGTCTTTAAGCGCTGTAGTCCGTTGTAGATGCTCATAACATAAAGAGCGATAACAACTAGAGCGATTATGATATATAACATAAAAGTTCCTTTCTTCTATTATTTTTTCATTATAGCTTATTTTACAAATTTTGGCTTGTTTATTGCAGTTTTGTTGATTTCCTTTTATAATCCAAGCGCAGATTAAAAAGGCCCCGTGGTGTAGCGGTTAACATGTCTCCCTGTCACGGAGAAGATCGTCGGTTCGAATCCGATCGGGGTCGCCAAGCAATTAAAAAAGACCATTTGGTCTTTTTTTTATTTATTCTCCTTTGATTTCAATGTTTTTAAAAAACTAATTATCACTGCAATTAATAAAGCCCAACCTAAGCCTCCAACTACTCTAGCTACTGAATAATTGTCTATTAAGCTACCCAGCACATAAGCGAAAAGGATATAAGGAATGTTGATTAGCATATTATAAGTAGACAAAGTGGTAGCTCGATACTTTGAGGAAATACTGTTATTGATTTTATTACTTACCGAATTAAAAAATATTTCATTGAGTCCATTTCTCAGAACGATTAAGGCTGTAGTGACGAGTATGCCCAAATAAGGAGAAATTAGCATGTTAATACTAATTAAAAGAGCTGAAAAAATAATACTAAGCCATTGTCCAAGCAATCTATTTAAATAATTGCTGAGTTGGCTAATTGCAGCAGCTAAGACAAAACTAATTGAAAAGATTAGTCCCAATTGTGTTTCTGTCCAACCTTGGGCCACGAGCTGAATGTCTATTAGTGAGTGAACATTGATTATAACAACTAGGCCCATCAAGACCATTAGAATATTTTGTCTGATGTTTTTGTTTGTGCTGAATAATTCTTGAAAACCCCTGCTAACTTGTTGACGGTAATTTTTCCAAGAGAATATCTCGCTATCTATTGGAGGCTCTTTTAGGTAGAAGGTAAAAAAGACAGCAACCAATTGAAGAGCTGCTACAAAGATAAAGGGTAAACCAGGAAAAACCTTATACATTATTCCACCAGCTATGCTTGCTATAGCAAAACTGAGCATCTTAATGCTAGAGATATTGGCTAAAACTTTTTGATACTTTTTTTCCTGATTGTTTGTCAGTAAAGAATCGTAAATTAAGGCCTCGATGGTGCCAGAGCTTAGAACGCTGGCTAGGGTAATGATAGTGACAGCAATAATCAATAATGAAAAAGAAGGGGCAAGTCCCATGGTTAAATTTCCCAAAAAACTACATATAAATGCCAAAGTTAATGTGTTTTTTTTACCAATCAAATCAGCAATTGCTCCCGTAGGGATTTCTCCAGCGACCATAATTAGAACCATAGTCGATTCCAAAAGACCAATACCGGCGTAATCAGTAAATCTTAGATAGAACAACACCCAGATTGCTATCCAAAATAAACTGTGTTGGAGAGCAGTCAGGATGTATATTATAGAAATATTATTTTTTAATTTTTTGTCTATTTCTTGCACGGTTTAATTGTATCATTTAGTAGAGATGATCTGCTTAAAAATTTTCAAATATTTAGATTAATAAAAAATGCTAAAATATAATCTGATAGCGACCGTAGTTCAGCGGTAGAATGCGAGCTTCCCAAGCTTGAGGTGAGGGTTCGACTCCCTTCGGTCGCTCAGCACACTGTTATTTAAAAGCCAAAGTAGCTCAGCTGGCTAGAGCAGCGGTATCGTAAACCGCAGGTCGTGGGTTCGATTCCCACCTTTGGCTCATCTAATTTTTTTATCTTTATGTTATTATTAAATTGATAAATATGCCAAGATCACGTCGTTATTCTGCAGTTTATAAGAGCAAAAGTCGCTCAAAAAAGGGTAGCTCTCGCTTGTTAAAAAAGCAGGAAAAAGAGATGCGCAAGCAAACCCTCTTTTTTATTGTTTTATCAATAGCCTTATTATTGTTTTTTATTTTCATTATTATTCCCAATTTGATTAGATTATTTTTTAATTTTTTTGATAATGACGTTAATTTTAATGTTGAAGACGATTTGCCCCCACAAGCTCCAGTTTTATCCTCACCTCCTCCAGAGGCCACTTTTAGTGCTCAATTAAAGCTAGAAGGTTTCGCTGATCCAGAATCAAAGGTAGTCTTTGTCTTGAATGGCGAACAAGTAGAAGAAAAACAAGTTAATGATGAAGGTGAATTTGATCAAGAAATTAGCTTAGAAAAAGGAGAAAATCAACTGACTGTTTATTCTATTAACGAGGCTGGTACGGAATCTTTGCAAAGTAAAACTTATCAAATTGTTTATGATGATGAGGCGCCAATTATCAGCATTATTGAGCCAGAGCCAGACAGTGTTATTGAGTTAAAACGCAACCGCAACACGCAGATAGTTGGAGAAACCGAGCCTCTTTCTAGAGTCTATTTAAACGATCGCTTAATTTTAGTTGATGAGGATGGTCAATTTAGCAGCAACTATTACTTGGATGAAGGTGAAAATGTCTTAAAATTTTTGGCCATTGATAAAGCTGGAAATGAAAGTGAGCTGGAAATTAAAGTCGAGTTTCTCAATAATTAAAGATACAGTCCCCAAAATAATAAGCTAATAAAAGCTTGAGTAATGTTGTTGTTGAAGAGACTATGAGTTAATAGGGCTATTAGCAGAGAGATTTTAAAATGATTGTCGCTGCTAATTTGTTTTTTAGATTCTTGTGCTAGCAAAATTAAAATTAAAATTCCACCAAAAAGACCAAAACCATTGTAGAGAAAAATTAAAAAGTTATCGGCAAAGCGAGCGTGACTAATCAAGCCCTCTTTGTTTGTTTGATATTGAGGTGTAAAAGGCCCTTGCCCGACAATGACAGTTAAACCCTGGTTTTTGTTGATAAATTGTTTAGCAGTGACAATTCTTGCTTCAATGGAGCTAGTGCGTTGTAAATTAACTCCTTCTCCACCACTCTTTTTTGGTAGAAAGGGAATGAGGGTTAGAAACAAAGTCACTGTTAGCAAGATAAACAACTTATGTGTTTTTTTACTTTTTAACAATAAATAGCAGGAAGCTAAAATTAGACTTAAATAAGCAGCTCTAGAGTAAGTTAAAGCAATTCCAATTAAAAAAACGATGGCTAAAAAAACAGTTTTTTTATTAAGCTTTGGCTGTTTGGCGTAATAGAGCCAATTAAAAACAAAAAGCAGACCAGTAAAATTTGGATCCAACAGGGTGCCAGTGAGGCGATAGAAATGATCATCAAAACCTAAGTGGTATAGGCTGGTTAAATCTGGCAAAAACAAGTATTGAAGAAAAGCGATTGCAAGCATAATTAGAGAAGCATTCAAAAAAACCTGAATTATTTTTTTTTGACCAAACTCTTTTTTTAAGAATAATACAAAAAGAAAATAAGCACTCGCTCTTGCTAAATATAGCAGGCTGGTGAATGCAAATTCTTTTTGCCAAAGCGCATAAATTGTGGCTAGAAAAATATTTAGAAAAAGAAGTAAAAATATTTTTTTATTAAAATTTTTTATTTTTTTTATATTTTTAATAATTTTTTTAAGTTGAGTTAAATTGAAAAATAAATAAGCAATGACTAAAATATCATGCAAATAAATAGTGAGGTATTGATTAGGATTGATTCTCCCCAACTCTCCTCCCGCAAAAAGTAATAAAAAGCTAATTAATAAAATATTTTTCATAGAGATAAATTCTAACTAGTAAAGAGTGAAAACTCATCACAACAGCATAGCTTAGCCCAGCAAAACCATCCAAAAAACCCAGTTTAAATAGATAATTGACTAAGAATTTAGCAGGAGGATAGAAAAAAAGTTGCAGGCACAAAGCTAATTTTGACTGCTTTTGCTTTTTTGATAAACGATAGATAGCTTCCAGTTGGGCATAGCGATCAATTGCTTTTAAAAACTCTTCCAGATTTTTATGGGCCAAATGTTTAATAAGTAAATAACTCTGCTCTACTCGACCATTAATTAGAGCTATTTCATGAATGCTGCGTTGATATTTAATTCTATCACTTCTGGCTAAACGAATTGGCTGACAGTTACCTGCCTCACCAAAACGGAGTTTTTGACCATGGAAAAAATCGAGTCTTTTAATTTTGTAAGCAGCAACCTTTTTCTTTTTAAGCAAGTTGGGCAATTGTGCTAAGTTTTTAGAACTGAGAATTTCATCGCTATCTAGAAACATTAACCAAGGGGTTTTCACCATTTTAACAGCTTTGTTGCGCAGCTCAGCGAAGTCTTTAATAGGATACTTTCTAAAGATTAGGCGTAGTTTTAATTGAGGATTAATTTTTTTTAGTTTTTTTTCTAACTTTGGCCAATCATTATTAATATCTTGTTCAAAGACAATTAATTCTTGAGCAATAGCTGCACTCAATAGCGCTTCATGAAAAATTTGATCGTGGCGATCATTGAGAATGACAATGCTTAAACCTTTAATTAACATTTAGTTCTTTTTAATAGTCAGTAAGCTAATAGGTAGACTGATTAATCTAGCCAGCAGAATGCCTAAACAGGCGCCAAACAAACCATAAATAGGAGTTAAGAGAAGAATGCCCAGCACCATCAAAATTAAAGAAATAAAGAGATGGAGATTCATTGGTAGATATTTTTTTTGACTAATTAATAAAGCATAAACGATATTAGATAAACTATGGATCAAACCAGCTAATACCAAAACTGGGATAATTTGAACAGCTTCTAGCCATTGGTCTCCCAGTATGAGATTAACAAAAAATTCTGGCCAAATTAGCAGTGGTAAACTAAAGGTAAAACTTAGCAACAGCGTTGTTAAAATTGATTTTTTAAAAGCCCTACCAAGCCTTGTTTCTTGTTTTTCTTTGTGTAACTTAGCAAAAACTGGCATTAGACCATGATGAGCTGATTTTGAAAGTTCATAATTAACTTTATGGCTCAATGAATAGGAATTATGATAAATACCTAGCTGGTGAGCGCCGAGTAATTTACCTATGACAAAGTCATCGGCATTATCATTAAGATAGGAAAAGAAACTGGCCAACATTAGGGACTTGGCGTTATAAAAAATGTATTTAGCACGTTTTGAGTGATAATGAAATTTGGGTTTTTCTTGATTCATGATAAAGGAAATTAAAACTTCAAAAAAAGCGGCAAAAATGACCCCCAGTACCAGCGCCCAAACAGATCGTAAAAAATAAGCGAGTACAATTTGAACTAAAACTTCTGCGCCTAAATGCAGAGCATGATAAAAACCTTCTCGACCAAAACGAAAAGTTTTTTGCCATTTGGCAATGGCTGGGTTTATAAAACCTTTAATAATTGGAATGAGAGCAGCGAGGGTAATTAGAGGGAGCAAAATCTCTTCTTGGTAAAAATCTTTCATCACAAAGCCCAATAAGAGCATAATTAAAGCAATGAAAAAACCACGAACTATGGCAATCACCCAAGCAGTGTCTAGAAAATAATCAATGCTTTTTTTAGATTGAACAATAGTGATATTAATACCGGTTTGAGTGAAGCTTTCGGTCAGACCAATAGCAATCATCACTAGAGAAAAAAGACCAAAATCATTAGGTTGAAGTAATCTGGCTAAAATAATAATTTTGCCAAAATTTAGTGCAAAAACAAAGACTTTTTGCAAGCTTTGTACAGAAAAACCAGCAACAGCATGGTGTTTATAGCCCATGATCTAATTATAAAGTAATCTTTGCTGCTTGCCAGCTAGTAACTATCGGCGTTAGAATAAAAAGTTATGGCAAAAGTTTTACATAAAATTGGCAGCGGATTTCTAGATTTAATAGAAACGATAGCTATCTCTTTATCAATTTTTTTGGTAGTTTATTTATTTTTGATGCAACCTCATCAGGTTAATGGTCAATCAATGGTACCTAACTTCCAAAATGGTGAACACGTGATGACAGATAAGATTACTTATAAAATGCGAGATCCACTACGGGGTGAAATAGTGGTTTTTCATGCACCACCAGCAGCAGGTTGTGCTGAAGGAACTGGCTGTGATTTTATTAAAAGAATTATTGCTATACCTGGAGACACTATTGCTGTTAAAGATAACGCTGTGTGGGTTAATGGAGAAAAATTACCAGAACCCTATATTCCTGCAGATTATGAAATCTTGGCTGGCAGGGCAACACTCAATCAAGAAATCTATTTAGGGTCAAACGAATATTTTGTAGTTGGAGATAATCGACCTCACTCAAGTGATTCTCGATCTTGGGGAGCAATCACAAAAGACGATATTGTTGGACGAGTGTTTTTGCGCTATTGGCCACCCAAAGAGATTTCTCTAATTCAAAAAGCTGACTATCCAATGAATTTTTAATTAATCAGTGTTTTTACTTCTTCCTTATTTTTAAATGATTTTGTATATTGAACTTGAGTAATTGCTAGTAAAGCAAGTACAATAGGCGCTAATGACAAAAAACCAAACATTGTTGAAAGAACAATTTCCCGCAGTGGACTGGTCTTTTGATTTAATCCTAGCTAACAAAACCTATTTTAGATTGGGTGGTTGCGCAGAGATTTTTTATAAAGTGAAAGAAATTGACTTATTAAAAAAAATCTTAGTCTTTTGTGACGAGCAATCAATTCCTTGGATTGTGGTTGGTGGTTTAAGTAACGTGGTGGTTGCCGATTCTGGAATTAAGGGCTTGGTTCTGCAAATGGCTTGTGATACTTTCTC
The DNA here is from genome assembly GCA_964393205.1 of uncultured Pseudomonadales bacterium. Taxonomy (GTDB): domain Bacteria; phylum Patescibacteriota; class Microgenomatia; order UBA1400; family PJMF01; genus JAAZKO01. Next base: position 258,230 of record CAYMSV010000001.1, read on the forward strand.
TTTAATTCAAGAAGATGATCAAGGAGTAACTTTTCAGGCTGAGGCCGGTATTAAGACCAATCAATTGGTAATGAAAGCTGCCAAGCTGAGCGGTACGGGTTTAGAAGGTTTTATCGGGGTGCCAGGCACTTTGGGCGGAGCTATTTATAACAATGCTCATTATTTAGATTTTTTAATTGGAGATTATATTAAAGAAGTCACTGTTTTTCATGTGAAAAACAATAAAGAAATAATACTTTCACATGAAAATTGTAAATTTGCTTATGAACATTCGATTTTTCAAGAAGATAGTCAATTAGTTATTTTGTCTGCTGAATTTTCCTTGAACAAAGATGATTCAAACAAAATTGAGGAAAAAATCAAGGAGGCACAGATTAGGCGGTTAAATACTCAGCCCCTCAATTATCCCAGTTCTGGTTGTATTTTTCGCAATCCCCATAACACAGAATATTTAAAAAAAATATTTCCTCAATTTGCCAATCAAGAATTTATACCGGCTGGTTTTTTAATTGATCAAGCAGGCTTAAAAGAACAAAAACGAGGAGCAATTGTGGTTAGTGACAAACATGCTGCTTTTTTAGTTAATATGACTGAACAGTTAAAAGTGGCCGCTAAGACCAGCGATTTAAAAAAACTAATTGCCTTAATTCGCTCAACAGTTAAAGAAAAATTTCAAGTAGAATTAGAAGAAGAGGTTTTTTATTTAGGTAAAGATTAATAGAAAGTTTATTATGAGTGACAAATCCAAATCTGCTTTCATTATCAAGGGCAACACTCCTCTACATGGTAGTGTTAGAGTAGGTGGCGCTAAAAATGCTTCTTATAAACTCATGATTGCTTCGTTGTTAGCGAGTAGCGAGTGTCGTTTGTTAAATTTACCCAATATTGCAGATGTAGAAATGGTAAAAAAAATTATCAATGAATTGGGAGCCAGAGCTTATGATGCTGGAGAACACACCTTATTTATTGATCCTCAAAACTTTCGTTTTAGTCGGGTGGATGGTCAATATGGTAAGCGATCTAGAGCTTCGTCTTTATTTTTGCCAGTATTATTAGCTAAGTTTGGTGAGGCTGCTGTTCCCCTACCCGGTGGTGATCAAATTGGTAAACGTCCTTTGGATAGGCACATGCAAGGTTTAGAAAAAATGGGAGTGAAGTTTTCACAAGATGGTGAAATGTTAGTAGCAAGAATTAATACTAATGGTCCGAAAAAGAGATTAAAAGCTTGTCACTATAAGTTTGAAAAAAACACTCACACTGGTACTGAAACTTTGATTATGGCAGCAGCATTGGCTGAGGGAAAAACAGTTTTAGAAAATGCGGCGCTGGAACCTGAAATTGATGATTTGATAACTTTTCTAAATGCTATGGGAGCCAAAATTCGTCGTCGCTCTTTTCGTAAAATTGAGATTGAAGGAGTGGAGCGTTTAAATGGAGCCATTCATCGAGTAATGCCCGATCGAAATGAGGCGGTGAGCTATGCTTGCGCAGCTATTATTACTAGAGGTGATATTGTTGTTGAAAATGCTCAGCATCAAGATTTAACTGCTTTTTTGGAAAAATTAGATGAAGTCGGAGCTGGTTATGAAATAGGTACTTACGGAATTCGTTTTTATTATAAGGGTGCACTGCGAGCCACAGATATTGAAACAGAGATTCATCCAGGCTTTATGACTGATTGGCAACCCCTCTTTGCCACTTTGCTCTGTCGCAGTCATGGTGAAAGCATTATCCATGAAACTGTTATGCAGAGTCGTTTTCAATATGTGGAACATCTTAGAGAGATGGGCGCTAAAATTGAATACTTTAATCCTGAAGTGAAGCACCCAGAAAAAACTTATAATTTTAATTGGGCAGATAATCGAGCAGAAGATTACCACGCTATTAAAATTTTTGGTCCCTGTGATTTTAAGGCTGGGAAATTTGAGGTTCATGATTTAAGAGCTGGAGCAACTATCATGTTGGCAGCCATTGCAGCCAAAGGTGAAACTGTATTGACTAATATTGAGCAAATTGAGCGTGGTTATCAATCTATTGAACAAAAACTCATTTCTATGGGTGCCGTAATCGAAAGGAAATAAAATGGGATCAATTGTTTTGTTTTTAGGAATTTTACTGTTTTCTTTTATTTTAACTAGCATGGCAGTTGTGCCCTTTATTAACTTGCTTTACAAATTAAAATTTCGTCGAGCCAAACAAGAAACCAAGGATGCTTTTGGTAAGAGAACACCTATTTTCGATAAGTTTCACGGCAAAAAGGCCGGTGTGCCAGTGGGTGGAGGTTTATTGATTGTTTTATTAGTTTCAATTTTATTTGCCCTTATGATTCCTTTGCTGAATTATTTTGGGATAGAGATTACTTCTATTCACCAAAATAACCAAGTGGAGATCAATGTTTTATTTTTTACTTTTTTATCTTTTGCTATTTTGGGTCTATATGATGATTTAAAAAAACTTTTCTCTTTTGAAAAGAGTAAGTTTTTTGGCTTGAGGTTGAGACAAAAATTAATTTTACAATTAATTTTGGCTTCGATTATTTCTTTAATGCTCTATTATCAGTTGGGAATTTCTATTTTGCATGTTCCTTTTGTTGGTACTTTTGAATTAGGTTGGGCATATATTCCTTTTGCTAGTTTTGTCATTATCGCTTTTACCAATGCCGTTAATATTACTGACGGTTTAGATGGTTTAGCGTCTGGTTTATTAATGATCGGTTTGTTTGGTTTGTGGATTTTGTCTTCTAGTATTTTAGATATACCACTTTCGATATTCATTGCTTTATGGCTAGGTTCCTTAATCTCTATGCTTTACTTCAATGTTTTTCCAGCTCGTTTATTTATGGGAGATGTAGGTTCCCTAGCTTTTGGAGCAACTCTAGCTGTTATTGGATTATTGTTGGGCAAGGTTTTTACTCTACTCATCATTGGTTTTATTTTCGTTTTAGAGATCAGTAGTTCTTTGTTACAGCTATTGTCTAAAAAATATTTGAAGCGAAAAATTTTGCCAGCAGCACCTCTACACCTTACCCTGCAAGAGCGTGGTTGGGATGAACCAAAAATTGTTCAACGAGCTTGGTTAATACAAATTATGCTAACTCTTTTTGGTCTGTGGTTGGCTTTTATTTAAACAATGTCAAAAGCAAATTGGAGTTTTTTAGTACTAGTTTTAGTTTTGTCTTTAACTGGCTTGTTTTTTTTATTTGAAGCCTCAACTGTTCAGAGTGTTAGATTATTTAACCATCCCTATCACTTCGTCACTCAGCAGGCCAAGTGGTTAGTTTTATCAATAATTTTAGCCAGTATCACCTATTTTCTTAATTTGAGAATTTTTCAAAAGTTGGCTACAGTCTTTTATTTTCTTGCCTTAGTATTATTACTTCTGCCATTGGTGCCAGGACTAGGTTTAACTCTAAATGGAGCGAGTCGTTGGATTAGTATTCTTGGCTATACTTTTCAACCAGTAGAAATCTTTAAATTCTTCTTTATCAGTTTTTACGCTAATTTATTGGCAAAAAAAACTAATTTTTTAAGTTTTGTCTTCTTTTTGATTTGGCCAGCTTTAATTTTACTATTGCAGCCTGACTTTGGTTCACTCTTGGTTTTGGTTTTTAGCGCCATGGTTATGTATTTTTTAGCTGGAGTAGATTTAAAAACTTATGCGCTTGTTGTTTTTGGATTTTTTACTTTTGCTTTAATTGCTATTTTATTAATACCCTATCGACGAGAGCGCTTATTGAGTTTTTTCCGCAGCGATGTAGATGTGCAGGCTGAGGCTTATCACACCCATCAAGTTTTATTGGCGCTAGGCAGTGGTTCTTGGTTTGGTCGAGGTATTGGTAATTCTCAGCAAAAGTATGCCTATGTACCAGAAGCTAGTAGTGATTCAATTTTCGCTATAATTGCCGAAGAGGTTGGATTTATTGGATCTTTTATTATTATGTTAATGTTTGCTGCCTATTTCTTTTTTGCCGAACGAATGATTGAAGTCAAAAAGCTTAATAAATATCAATATTTATTATTTTATGGAATTTTATCTTGGATAGCTGCTCAACTACTATTTAATTTGGGAGCGGTGGTAGCACTGTTACCGCTTAGCGGCATGCCTTTGCCCTTTTTCTCTCAAGGAGGTTCTGCGCTCTTGAGTGTCTTTTTTGTCAGCGCTATATTGCTAAATATTAGTAAAAGTACTAGCAAAATGCTAAGATAAATTTATGAAAATTTTGATGACTGGAGCCCATTTAACTCCAGCTCTGGCCATGATTGATTATATTCAAGCTAAACACGCAGCTGATGAAATAGTTTTTGTGGGTCGTTTATTTAGTCAAGAAAAACTTAAGCAAAAAGCAGTTGAGGCCAGTGAAATTAAAAAACGAGGGATTAAGTTTGTTCCTTTTGAAGCAGTTAAATTTGTTAATCGATCAGTCTTTGATTTCTTTTTATCTCTGTTTATGTTCCCCAAAACCGTTAAGAGAGCTAAAAATATTTTGCGAACAGAGAAAGTAGAAATTTTACTTTCTTTTGGTTCTTATCTAGCAGTACCTTTTGTTTTGGCAGCCAAAAGTTTAAAAATCCCTGTGGTTACTCACGAGCAAACCATTGCTATGGGTAAAGCCAATCAATTTATTGCCAATTTAGCAGATAAAGTAGCGATATCTTTTCCCGAGACCAAGCAATATTTAAAAAAAGATAATTATTTTTTAACTGGTAATCCAGTTAGGCAGTCGCTATTTCAAAAGGATCTTAAAAAACCCAGTTATCTTTCAGCTTCTAATAAAAAAATTATTTTAATAATGGGTGGCAATCAGGGCTCTTTTGTTATCAATAATTTATTAAAATCGGTGATAAAGGAATTATTAGAAGATTTTACTGTAATTCATCAATGTGGTCGAGCTAATAAGCTCAAAAACTACCCAGCAGAATTAGCTAAAATGAAATCTACCCTTCCAGCTAATTTACAGAAAAAATATTTTATTCGTCAGTGGATGGAAGAAGAAGAACTGTTTTGGCTTTACCAGAAAGCTGATTTTGCTATTACTAGAGCTGGAGCCAATACCGTTTTAGAAATGTGCTTGGTACCTTTGCCAGCAATCTTAATACCCTTACCCAACACCTACAATGATGAACAAACGCTTAATGCTCAAATGATGGAAAAAGCAGGTGGAGCGATTACTATTCATCAAAACAACTTGAGTCCAAAAAAATTATTAAGCGCTGTTGAATTAATGAAAAAAGAACATCAACAAATGCGTCGAAAGCTTGCTCAGGGTCAATTTTATCAACAAGCAGAACCAAAAATTTATCAACTATTAGTCGATGCCCATCAAAAATAAGAATCTTTTTAATTATTTGTACTTTTTTTTAGTTATATTAATAACTTCTCTGTTGTTGGTGCTAGGACTCAGGGTTGGAAAAATTACTTGTCATCATCCAAACTCTAACAATCAAGAGTTGACGGCAGTTTGTCAGGAACTAGAGACAGCTTTTCTTGGAAAATCTCTTTTGTTTTATGATTTTGAAGGAGCTTCTATCTGGCAAGAGTTAACACAAAAAGCCGAGTATCAGGAAATATATCGGCCAGTTTCTTTAAGAAAAACGCCACCTCAAGCACTAGCTCTAAATTTAGATAGTAAAACGCCGGATTATCGCCTCATAATAGTTGATGAAAACAGGGAACAGAAAAGTTTTATCTTGAATCAAAATAATCATTTGAAAGAAGACTACCATCAGGCTCAGATTTTTGAAATTTTTTATCAAGGGGAAGAGCAAATATTAGAAAGAAACGATCGTTATTTGCAACTAACTTTTCATCAGTTTTTTTTAAGTCTGCAAGAAAACATTGATAAATATCAAATTCCAGCCAAAAGATTAATTTGGCAAAAAGACAATTTATTGGAATTAGACTTAGGCAAATCTTGGTTGGTAATTTTGGATAAGGAGATTGATCCAGAAGAGACAATGCAAAAATTATCCGTAATTTTACTTGATGAGGAGGCTTTATTAGACATTCAGGGTCGGAGCTTTTTGGATATGCGCTTTCGTTTGCCAGTGATTAGAGATCAGCTTTAACTGCTTTTTGTTCTCGACAGTAATTGTTAAATTCTGTATGATAAAGATTGATTGATATGAGTAAAGAAAATATTATTAGCGCTATTGATTTAGGAACTGATAAGTGTGTAACTTTGATTGCAAAGCTGAATGAGCTAGATCAATTAGAAGTATTGGGTTTTAGTGTCGTTCCCTCTCGAGGTGTTAGACGCAGCACAATTGTTAATTTAGAAGAGGCCTTAACCACTGTTGGACAAAGTCTAGATGCTGCAGAAAGGATGGCAGGACTGGCTGTCAAAAATGTTGTTCTGTCTGTTTCTGGGATTTATATTCGTTATAAAAATTCAAAAGGTGTGGTGCCTGTTGCCTCTCCCAATCAAGAAATTTCCTCTTTAGATGTAGAGCGGGTTGTTGAGGCAGCGCGGGCTATTTCTTTACCAAGTGAGCGAGAGATTATCCATGTTATTCCGAAAGATTTCAAAGTTGACTCTCAAGAAGGAATAAAAGATCCGGTAGGGATGATGGGTGTTCGTCTAGAATCAGAAACGCATATTATTACTGGACTATCTACGAGTTTGCGCAATTTTGAGAAATGTATGGGCGATTTGGGTTTAAATGTTGATGCTTTTGTTTTTAGTGCTTTGTCTGCTAGTGAGACTGCTTTGACAGAAACGGAAAAGGAGCTGGGAGCAGTTTTGGTGGATATTGGAGCTGGAACCACCAGTATTTGTGCTTTTGTTGAAGGAGTTTTAGAATTTTCAGCCGTAATTCCGGTTGGAGCAAAATATATTACTCAAGATATTGCTTCAGGTCTGCGTATTTCTTTGGAGGACGCAGAAAAATTGAAACTGTATCTTAGTGGCGATGAAGAATTAAAACTAGTTCCCTTGCCCGGAGAATCTAAAGCTGAGTTCACTAAACGCAAAAAAAAGTTTGATTTAATTGATCCAGAAAAAGTTGGGATTAATAATCGTGATCCCATTTCACGAAAATTTGTCACAGATGTGGTGATGGAGCCTAGGATTAAGGAAATCTTTAGTTTAATTTTGGAAGAATTAGCGAAAGCTGGCTTACTAGAAGGCAATCAATTACCAGCGGGCATGGTGGTAACTGGCGGCGGAGCTCTGACCTATAATTTAGTTGATGTAGCTCGCTACACCACTAAGATGTCAGTGAGATTGGCTAAGCCAAGCAACATTCTTGGTTTAACAGAAGATATTAAGCAAGTTAATTTTGCCGTAGCACTAGGTTTACTAGCCTATGCAAAACGCCAAGGCAATATTGGGCAGATTAGTCACGGTGACTTTTCTTTGAAGAAAATTTTACCTGAGGGTTTATTAAACCAGGTCGCAGAAAAAGGTAAAGCTTTGTTTAAGAAAATTTTCCCATGATTAGTTCTAATAAAAGAGCTGTTTACTAGTTTACTTTTGTGTTAAAATCAGTTAGTTTAATTGTAATAGTTTGATATAAATAATAGCTATATAAGAACCTATGGGACTAGTTAAACCTTCAAATACAACCTTTGCAAAAATTAAAGTAATTGGCGTTGGTGGCGGCGGTAACAATGCTATCAACTCCATGATTCTTTCAAAAGAAATTAAGGGCGTGGAATTTATTGGCATCAATACTGATGCTCAAGCTTTATTAACTGCTAAAGCTGAAACTAAATTACAAATTGGTACCAATTTTACTAGAGGTTTGGGGGCTGGAGCCGATCCCGAAGTGGGTCGAACTGCTGCTGAAGAAAGCAGAGAAAAAATTAAGGAATTACTTTTTGATACAGATATGGTTTTTATTACAGCTGGTATGGGTGGCGGTACTGGTACTGGCGCCTCACCAGTGATCGCGGAAATTGCTAGAGAGGTTGGTGCTTTGACTGTTTCAGTAGTGACCAAGCCTTTTGCCTTTGAGGGTATACGCAGAATGCAAACTGCTGAAGAAGGCATCGAATATTTATCAGATACAGTTGATACTTTAATTGTTATTCCCAACCAGCGCTTACTAGAAGTAGTTGATAAAAAAATGACCTTTATTGATGCTTTTCGTCTAGCTGATAATGTATTGGGCCAAGGCGTAAAAGGTATTTCTGATCTCATTACCATAGCTGGAATGATCAACGTCGACTTTGCCGATGTTAAAACAATCATGACTGATTCTGGAACGGCCTTGATGGGTATTGGTGAGGCTTCTGGAGAAGATCGTGCAGTTATGGCTGCCAGAATGGCTGTTTCTTCACCACTACTGGAAGTTTCCATATCTGGAGCTAAAGGTATTCTTTATAATGTTACTGGTGGTCCAGATATGACTATGACAGAAGTTTCTGATGCCTCTGCAATAATTGCTGATAGTGCCGATACCGATGCCGATATTATTTTTGGAGCTACTATTGACGAAGATATGGGAGCAAAAATCAAAATTAGCGTTATAGCAACCGGCTTTAGCGATAACTATAGCGGTGTTGGTCCTCGAGCTTTATTTGGAGCTTATGGTCGAGAATCTAAGAGAAAAATGACTCATACCCCTACTTCGACTGTAACCAGCATAGAAGAAGAGTCCCCAGAGGAAGACAAAATTGATCGAGCTCCAGAGGGATATACTCAACCTCAAACTATGGCTGATCGCAAACCAAAAAAAGAGGAAAAAGTTGAAAGTAACAATCCTTTTGTTCGTAGCGCTTTGTTTAATCTAAAAAAAGATTCTAAAAAGAAGCAAGAAGATAAATCGGACAAAAAAGAGGATGCAGAGAATAGTGATGAATTTAGTGAGTTTGAAGTGCCTGCTTTTTTAAGACAAAAATAAGCTAAGTGGCAAAAGTTTTTTACAATTTTGGATTTAAATAAAATAGCATTGATTTTCTGCTATAATGTTCTTGTTAATAAAAACCGCTTGAGCTAATAATCAGTTAGCGAGGTGCTTGAAGAAATTATCCTATTATTAATTAGGATAAAAATAGAACAGGCCGAGTAGACCGCGTAAAAGTCAAAATTGAGGAGCAATAGGGCTGGTACCTTTGCTGTAAAGCAAGCCTTATTAAAATCGTTGAAGAACGATTTTAGTGAGGTTTTTTTAAAAATAAAAGGAAAAATGTCTAAAAAAAATATTGACTTTCGACAAACACCTGATTTGGTTGAATTGGAAAAAGAAATTTTGCAATTTTGGGAAAAAGAAGAAATTTTTGAGCAATCATTAAAAAAAAGAGAAGGAGCAGAAAACTTTTCTTTTTATGATGGCCCCCCTTTTGCTACTGGTCTACCCCATTACGGCCATTTAATGCAATCGGTTATTAAAGATTTAATACCTCGTTACCAAACTATGAGAGGTAAATATGTGAGGCGAGTTTGGGGTTGGGATTGTCATGGTTTACCAATTGAGAATTTACTGGAAAAGGAACTAGATTTAGCAGATAAACAGGAAATTGAAAAATTTGGAGTTGATGCTTTTAATCAAGCCTGTGAAGCACGAGTTTTAACCTATGCTCAGGATTGGGAAAAAACTATTAGAAGAATTGGTCGTTTTATAGACATGAAAAACGCTTATAAAACCATGGATAAAGAATACATGGAAAGTGTGTGGTGGGTCTTTAAAGAACTTTACCAAAAGGGTTTAATTTATCAGAGTCACAAAGCCATGCATATTTGTCCACGTTGCAGCACGCCCTTGTCTAATTTTGAGGTTACTCAAGGTTATCAAGAAATCAAAGACTTAGCGGTGACAACTAAATTCAAACTTCTTGGCGAAGCAGAAAACACCTATTTCTTGTCTTGGACGACTACTGCTTGGACTTTGCCAGGCAATATGTTTTTAGCAGTTAATCCAAAGTTAGACTATGTTCTTCTTGAGTTAAAAGAAAAAAACGAAAAGTATTATTTGGCCAAAAGTCGCGTTGAGGAGGTTTTTGCCGATCAAAAATACCAAATTTTAAAAACAGTTAAGGGTCAAGAATTAGTCGGTTTGAATTATGAGCCAGTTTTTCCTTACTTTAAGCAATTAAAAGAAGATTCAACCATACCAGATCAAGCTAGAGAAAAAATATTTACAGTACAGGCTGGAGAATTTGTTAATTTAGAAGAAGGTACTGGCATTGTGCATATTGCTCCGGCATTTGGTGAAGATGATTATCAATTGGGAGAAAGTTTATTAAAGTTTTCACGACTAAGTACTCTGGTGAAAAATAAACTTTTTATTCAACACGTTGACATGAATGGTCGTTTCACTGCTGAAATAAAAGATTTTGCGGGTTTAGAGGTCAAACCTAAAAATGACCATCAGGCTACAGATGTGGCCATCATTCGCTATCTAGCTAAAGAAAACTTACTATTTGCTAAAAAGCAATTTAGTCATAGTTATCCTCATTGCTGGCGTTGTGATACACCTCTACTAAATTATGCCACTAGTTCTTGGTTTGTTGAGGTGACTGCCTTTAAAGATCAATTATTAGAAAACAATCAAGCCGTTAATTGGCAGCCAAATCACATTAAAGATGGTCGATTTGGTAATTGGTTGGCAGATGCTAGAGATTGGGCAATTTCACGCAATCGGTTTTGGGGCACTCCTCTGCCTCTTTGGCAAAGTGAAGATGGTGATCTAATTTGTGTGGGCAGCAGTGCTGAACTAGAAGAATTAACTGGTCAAAAAATCAATAATTTACATAAACAATTCGTTGATGAGTTGGTGATTGAAAAAAATGGTAAAAGCTATAAGCATTTACCAGAGGTATTAGATTGTTGGTTTGAATCTGGTTCTATGCCCTATGCTCAATTTAATTATCCACATAGTAATCAGCAATTGTTTTCACAAAATTTCCCAGCCAACTTTATTTCTGAAGGACAAGATCAGACTCGGGGTTGGTTTTATACTCTCCACGTTCTAGCTACAGCTTTAACCATGAGCAGTGATAAATTTAAGTCAAGTTTAGACAAGCCGCCTAGCAGTGCTTTTGAAAACGTGATGTGTACTGGTTTGATTATGGCTAGTGATGGTAAAAAAATGAGCAAACGGCTCAAGAACTATCCAGAGCCAGAAGCAATTTTAAATAAATATGGCGCGGACAGTTTGCGACTCTATTTAATGTCATCGGCGGTGGTTAAAGCAGAAACACTAAATTTTGATGGAAAAGAAGTTAGTGATTTGCGCAGAAGAGTCTTTTTAATCTGGTGGAATGTTTTAGCTTTTTATCAAACTTTTGCCAATAAAGAAGCAGGCTTGTTAGATTTAAACAAAGAAATTGCTTTAGAAAATGTTTTAGATCGCTGGCTCTTGTCTCGTTTAGCTAATTTACAAAAACAGCTAGTTAAATATTTAGAAAAATTTGATGTAATGCGAGCCAGCCGTTTGTTGGCACCTTTTATCAGTGATTTTTCAACCTGGTATTTACGCTTGTCTAGGGATCGTTTAAAAGCTGACGACAATCAAGAAAGTAGTCAAGTTTTTGCTAGTGTTTTATATAATTCTGCTCAGCTATTTGCACCAATTGTGCCATTTTTTGCTGAACTCATTCATCAACAGTTTGTTAATCAGCCAAGCTCAATTCATTTGACCGACTATCCCCAACTTCCTCAATCTTGGATTCAAGATGAATTGGAAGAGCAAATGGAGGAGTTGCGTCAACTAGTAGAACTAGGCCACGCTCAGCGAAAACAAGCTCAAGTTTCACTGCGTCAGCCTCTAGCATCAGTAACTTTTAACAAAAAAGCTAGCTTTAGCGATGATCAAGAATTACTAGAAATTATAAAACAGGAGTTAAATGTTAAAGAAGTGAACTGGGGTCAGGCAAAAGCAGCAGACTTCGAAGCTGAATTTGATCTTGAATTAACAGCAGATCTGGTTGCCGAGGGTGAAGCGCGTAAAGTCATTCGCCGTATTCAAACTTGGCGTAAAGATGCTGGTTTAGATCTTAATCAAGAGGTGCCAGTTTATTTAAAAACTTGGCCAAACCAATTTACTAAAATGATCGAGGAAAAAACCAACAGTCAACTAATTAGAGCTCAAATTGAAGGTCTTAAAGATTAGTGACAATTGAAAAATAGTTAACTTTGTTTTAGTCTGAAGGAGTGCGAAAATATTTTTTAGCTAGTTTATTGTTTTTATTGATGATCTTAGCTTTGGTTACTCTTAAAAGTATTGTTCCTAATTTATTAAATGTTCAATTAATAGCTTATTTAATTGGTTTTCTTTTATTCTTTTTACTTAGTCGAATTTCTTTTGCTTATTGGTGGCGACTGAGTCCTTATTTATATTGGGGCTTAAATCTAGTTTTATTGACTCTTTTAATTTGGGGTCAGGCAACCAGAGGAATAGTAGCTTGGATTGAATTGCCATTTGGTTTGCGTTTTCAACCATCTCAGTTGGCGGTTCCAATCACAGCCCTATTTTTATCTGCTAGTTTCAAAAATCAAACTCAAAAAAGCATCAGTAAAATTTTAACTTGGCCTCAACTCATGAAAATTTTAGGCATAATCTTGCTGCCAGGAATACTAATTAATCTTCAACCAGACTTTGGGACGGCTATGGTTTATTTTGCAGCTCTATTGGTTTTTTTGTTTTTTAATCGTTTGGGCTGGCAAAGAATAGTTGGCTTTATTTCTTTGACTGTTTTGACAGCCATTTTTGCTTGGTTTTTTATCTTAGTCGATTATCAAAAATCTCGATTCACTAGCTTTTTGTTTTTTATTAGTCCAGAAAGAAGTTTAAGCAGTGATTTTCGTCAGGAAAGCAGTGCAGCTTACAATGCTCGTCAATCAGTGATAGCTATTGGCGCAGGTCAGTTGTGGGGCCAGGGCGTTGGTCAGGGTACTCAATCTCATCTAAAATTTTTACCAGAAAGACAAACAGATTTTATTTTTGCTTCTTTTGTTGAAGAATGGGGCTTTTTTGGTTCATTATTAATTTTAAGTCTGTATTTTAGTCTTTTAGCTTTCATTTTATACTTGGTTTATTTTGAAGAAAATCGTGGCAAACAACTTTATGCTCTAAGTATTTTTACTATGTTTTTGGTACAAACTTTTATTAATATTGGAATGAATTTAGCTCTTTTGCCAATTACCGGTATTACTCTACCCTTTTTATCTTATGGGGGCAGCAGTGTTTTATCCTTATTTTTTAGTTTAGCGCTTTTGCAAAGTATTATCTTGGAAGGAGAAAAAGCTCCGAGCTCAATCTTTCAATAACTTCAAGATATGTTATAATCACAAATCGTTATGAAATACGCAATAATTCAATTACAAGGTAAACAATTTCAAGTCAGTGAAGGCGACCAGATTACTGTCGATCGTTTAGATAAAACTGAGGGTGAAAAGTTTGCTGTTACTGACGTTTTATTATTGGTTGATGAGGATAAGAAAAAAATTGGCCAACCCATTGTTAAAGATGTAAAAGTCAACTGTGAGGTTTTAAGCAACGACAAAGGTAAAAAAATTCGAGTTGCTAAATATAAGGCCAAATCTCGTTATCGAAAAGTAATGGGTCATCGTCAATTGCAAAGCGTTTTAAAAATTGTCAGTATTGTTTAGGGTCTATGTCCAAATTTTTATTTTTGTTTGGGAACACTCCCCAACTGTCTCATTTGGAGTTTACTACTGTTTATCCAGCACTCAAACTTAATGTTTTTGCAGGTGGTGAGCTAGCTGGACGCTTAGCTTTAGTTGAAATGGATCAAGAACAACTGGAGAGCAATAATTTTTTTGATAGATTAGGTGGCTTAGTTAAAATCTTTCAAGTAGAAAAAATTTTAGATTTTGACAGTGAGCTGAATCAGATCAAGACAGCCATCGTTGATTGTTTACTAGAGAAAAGCCAACAACCTCATTTTAGTATTTACCAAAAAGGTAAGGGACAAAAGTCAATTAATCATGCTCAGATTAAAGATTTATTAAGACAAAAAGGCCATCGTTCTCGCTATTTTAAAGGTACGCTGGATGGCAGTGCTTTTAGTCTTCATCAAGAATCAGCTCAAGAAATATTTCTCTACCATACTGAAGAAGGCATCTTTTTAAGCACCTTGTTGGGAGTTCAAGACATTGATGATTGGACTAAGAGAGATCGAGCTAAGCCATATTTTAATCGTAAAAAAGGCATGTTGCCTCCAAAAGTAGGCAGAATGCTGGTTAATATTGCTCTAGGACAGTGGCTGGCAGATAATGCTCAACGCTCTATTAGTGAAGCCAAGGTTTTTGATCCTTTTTGTGGGACAGGGACAGTATTAATTGAAGCTATGGGCTTTGGTTGTCAGGTTTATGGTTCTGACTTAGACGAGCAATCCGTTTGGGGAACTAGAGAAAATCTTCAGTGGTTTGCCGATGAATATCAGGTGCCCGCTCAAGATTTTAGCAAACAAATTTTTATCAGTGACGTTGGTCAGCTTTCAGCAGATCAATTAGGCAATAATAAAATGGATTTGTTAATTACTGAGCCTTTTTTGGGTAGACAAACACCTAAAGATGCAGAACTAGCAAATATTTTTAAAGGTTTGGAAAAAATGTATTTAGGAGCTTTTAATAGTTTTAGCAAGATTCTCAACCCAGGCGCAAAAGTGGTTATGATTTTTCCCAAAGTTGTGGGTAAAAAAAGAGTCTATGCTCTCGATCATTTAATTGACAAATTGGCCGCAAAAGGCTACAATCCTTTCGTTTCACCTCTGCTTTATGCAAGAACTGGAGCGAGGGTGCAGCGAGAAGTTTATTTTTTTACTTTTAATTAAAACAAAGGACATATGGCACACGTTAAAGGTTCAGGTAGCGTTACCCAACATTCACAAGGCGCAAGACATGGGCGACGTTTTGGTTTGAAAAAATTTGGTGGAGAGAGCATTAAAGTTGGTCAGATTATTCTGCGACAAAAAGGGGCCAAGTATAAGGCCGGTCAAGGAACAAAGATGGGTAAAGACTATACGGTTTTTGCCATGATTGACGGAATCGTAGATTTTACCAAACGTTGGGGCAAAACAGTGGTTAGAGTTTTGGATAAAAACTAAAAAAATTCTCATTTTTTTCTGTAAAATATTTTCAATAGTGTTTTTTTTGTGAAAACTGTGAAAAAACTCTAGGCAAAATTGATCTATTGTGTTATATATAGAGTATGACAGATATCCAAAAACTCCCTTCAAATCACCTCCAACCCAATCCTTTTCAACCACGAGATAAAGTTAAAAAAGAAGATCTCGCTGACTTAGTTGAATCAATTCGTATTCACGGTATTTTGGAACCCTTGGTAGTGGCAGAAACTCCGGCTGGTTATCAAATTATTGCTGGAGAAAGACGTTGGCGGGCAGCCAAAGTTTTGGGAATTGAAGAGTTGCCAGTTTACGTGAAAAAGACCAGTCCTCAAGGGATGTTAGAAATGGCAATTGTGGAAAATGTGCAACGCACAGACTTAAACCCCATTGAAAGAGCTCAATCTTTTTCTCGTTTAAATAGAGAATTTGGTTTAGCTATTAATGAACTGGCTGAGAGAATTGGTAAATCTTCTTCTTATATTAGTAACACCATGAGGTTATTAGAATTACCAGACGCAATTAATGATGGTTTGTTGAGCGAACAAATTACTGAAGGTCATGCTCGTTCTTTAGTTGGTTTGAAAGATCAATCTTTGATGATTGAATGCTATAAACAAGTTTTAAAAGAAAATGCTTCGGTGAGACGAACTGAAGAATTAGTCAGACGGATAAAAGCTGGTCAAAATAAAGCTAGCAAAAAAGCCGACGATGGTCGAGGTCGACCTTTAGCTCAAGACGAACAACAAGTAGCTAAATGGGAAAATCGCTTACAAGAATATTTCAAAAACAATAGTACTCTAAAAGTGGTGCGTTCACGTAAACAAACCAAGGTGACAATTACTCTCAAGGGTTCACCAGAAAAAACCCAGGATGATTTAGAAAAATTGATGAGTATTAATTAAATAACTTGATTAACTGTTTTAAAAAATTGTTTTATTCCAAGTCAGGAGCTATATTAAATAGCAACATTAATTTATCTGCTGTTTTGTACCAGAGAGGAGCTGCTGTTTCAGCGGCCCAAGGACTACTTTTAGGATTCTCTAGTTTAACTAACATAGTAAATTTTGCGTGATCTGCTGGAGCAAAACCAATAAAACTAGCAATAGTTTCATCACTTTTATAGCCACCTTGAGGATCTGGTACTTGAGAAGTGCCGGTTTTAGCAGCAACAGTATAACGTTTAGAAGCTATCCACTGAGCCTCTCCATGAGCAGCGGCAGAGACCATCATTTTTGTTACTAATTCTGCTGTTTCTTGACTCACAACTCTTTCCCCACTTTCAAGAGATATGTCGATTTCCTGATCGAGTTGGTGATCATAAACTTTTTCTAAAATTTTAGTTTCCAGCTTTAAGCCTTTATTGGCTATTACATTGATAGCTTGAATTAGTTGAAGGCTATTAGTATTAATACCTTGACCAAAACTAATGGTAGCTAATTCAACAGGACCAATTTTTTTAGGAAAATAAGTACTGCTATCATCTTGTAAGTCTAAATCAAATTTTTGACCAATGCCAAATTTTTTTAAGTATTCGCTGAATTTTTCTTGACCCAAGAGTTCAGCTACAAAAATCATAGCGATATTATCTGATTTTTCCAGTGCTTCTGTGATATTAATATTAGGATGATACTGGTCGTTCCAAGTTCTAATGGTGTATGAGCCGAATTGCCTGGGACCAGCGCATTTAGTGCAAATAGTTTCTGGATTAATTAAGCCAGCGTCGATAGCACTAGCTACGGTTAGAACTTTAAAAGTTGATCCTGGTTCGTAAAGCCTAGTTAAACTAGGATTTTTCAAGATTTCAGCCGGGTATTTAAAATATTGCCACTGTTGATAATTTGGCCAAGTTGCCAAAGCTAAAATTTTACCAGTTTGACTATCAAGAATAATAATTTCCCCCCGATCAGCGTCATATTGTTTAATTCCCCAAGCTAGGTTTGTTTCGGCAATATGTTGAATGTCGCGTCGAATGGTAAGAGTTAAATCACGCCCATTCAAATTTTTAAGCTGATAGTTAGATCCTGTTAGTAGCGCGCCCAAAGCATCAGTGCGAAACCAACCCTTTTCTTTTCTTGGTTTAAGTTCGTCTTCCAGAGCTCCTTCGATTCCATAACGACCGACTTCTCCACCCTCTTCATTGCGACCGACAAAACCAGTTAAGTGTGCAGCCATTGAAGCTTCTGGATAAAAACGAGTAAAAGTAGTGTCAAAAGCTAAATACGGATTATTAAGTGCAAGAATTTGTTCTTTTGCTTGAGAACTAAGTTGGGCAGCTAGTTTAGGCCAGTTTGCTTGACTGCTAAATTTAGCAATTAGATTGCTTTCAATTTGTTGTTGGACTAATAGTTTGCTAGCACTATCTGAAGCATCCTGAAATTGCCAATTTTCTTGAGCAATAATCTCGGCCAATTGTTGGCTGATTTTTTCGACGTCGCCAGTGAAATTCTTTCGATCAAGTTTTAAATCATAAACCTCTTGATTACCAATTAAGAGATAACCGTCACTAGTTAAAATCTGGCCGCGTAGTCCTTCTTGAGTTCTGCTGCGGATAGTTTGTAGTTCGCTGAGGTTTTTTAATTCTCGGCCACGTAGTACTTGCCAATAAAACAAACGAATGATGATGAGAACGATGGTCAGAGAAACAAAGGCTAAAAAAAACTTTCTTCTGGAGTAGTTTAGTTCTTCAGCCATGATTAACTCAACGCAAAGCCACAGCGCTTGCTTTGCTTTTAACTACTAGCAGATTTTTTATGT
Source organism: uncultured Pseudomonadales bacterium (assembly GCA_964393205.1). Taxonomy (GTDB): domain Bacteria; phylum Patescibacteriota; class Microgenomatia; order UBA1400; family PJMF01; genus JAAZKO01. The sequence goes on from CAYMSV010000001.1 coordinate 276,017, forward strand.
CTTTAAAATCCTGATAGTTTTCTAGTTGTTGAATAGAAATTTCTTGAGCAATAGCTTGATCTAATTTGCTTTCTCTAGAAAGTAATTCTTCTTGTTTTTGTTTGAGAATTTCTATATGTTGGCCATAAGCAATATTTTGACTAAGAGTGTAAGCGGTGCTGATTAATTGCAAGAAAACTACTAAGAAGAGAATTCTGTAATAATTTTTGAGCTTTTTTTTCATTGTTTTTCCTTTTTTATACAACTAAGGCTCTCAACTTAGCGCTGCGAGCTCTTGGATTTATTTTTAACTCTTCATTGTCTGGAACAATGGCTTTTTTAGTTAATAATTTGGCTAAATTTTGATTAGCTTGTTCTCTAAAAAATTTCTTGACCAGTCTATCCTCTCCTTCATGAAAAGAAATACAAACCAGTCTTTTGTCCATAGCAGAGCTGGTCTGTAAGGCATTGAAAGCAGCAGGTAAAGCTTGTTGAATGTTATTTAATTCATCATTAACAGCAATACGCAAAGCTTGAAAAGTTTTGGTAGCTGGATGGAGTTTTCCGGCTTTAGCACCCTTAACTCGTTCAACTATTTTCAATAATGTGCCAACACGCTGTAGGCTATTGGGGGCTGTCTTTTTGACTTGAGCAACAGCTTTGGCTATTTGTCTAGATTGTTTTTCTCCACCAAATTCAAAAAGTAAATTAGCCAACTGTTTTTCGCTTAAAACTATGAGTAAGTCTCCGGCTTTTACGCCCAAATCCTGATTCATTCTCATGTCTAAAATAGCTTCTGGATCTGCACTAAAACTAAAACCTCTTTTGCTAGAAGTTAGCTGTTCAGTAGAGGTGCCAAAGTCAAAGAGCACACCAGCTAAAGATATGTTTTGGGTTTTTTCTAGATTTTCTAAAACAGCGCTCAGTTCTTTGAAGTTTTCTTGGATGAGAATTAGTTTTTTTTGGGCTATTTCTTGTTTAAAATTTTCACGAGCTTTTTCAATAGCTTCTTGATCAAAATCTAGAGCAATTACCAAGCCTCCTTGATTTAAAATTGCTCGACTATGCCCTCCTCGACCGAAAGTAGCATCGAGATAATGTTCTCCTTCTTTAACGGCTAAGAAATCTAAGCTTTCTTTTAGTAAAACTGGTTGATGTTGTTTATTCGATGACATAAGCCTTTTCAGCAATTGACTCAGCCTTTTTTTCCAGTTGATCAAGATAGAGATGGTAGTTTTCTTGATCCCATATTTCCAAACGATTAAGACTACCAACAATGACGACAGATTTTTTCAATTGGGCAAATTCGATCAAGTAATTGGGCAGTTTTACTCGACCATTGTCGTCAGGGATTATCTCACTAGCTTCGTTAGTCATTAATCTGACTAGATCTCGATTGGCTTTTTTACTAAATCCGGCTTGATTAATTTTACTTAGCTCTGATTGAAAGTTTTCTTTTTTGAGTAAGAATAAGCAACCATCTAAACCTCTGGTAACGATCCAAGATTTACTGCTACTGCGGAATTTTTTGGGTAAAGATATGCGACCTTTACTCTCTAAGTTATGATAATACTTGCCAATTAACATTATTATGAGCCTATTTACCAATTCCTACCACATATAACTATATATAAGAAAAACAAACTTGTAAATAGTAATTTGTTCATAAATTATTAGATGTAGGTGAAAAGCTTTTTAAAAGATAAAAAATATCACAAAAAACCCAGTAAACTGAGAATACAAGAACAATAAATCAGAAAAATTATTTAACCAAGAGATAAGCTTCCATGAAGGCGGCGCTGCCTGAGGCTAGTCCATCTTCAAGTTGAGTTTCAATTTCTTGCCACTCTTCTCCATCAAAGCCCATAATTTGAACACCTTCTTCTTTAGTATTGAAGCTGACCTCAAATTCAGAGCTAAGAGTTTTTAAGCTTTTTTCTGCGTTAACAGTATAGATGTCGCTAGCAAGCTCGGACTCAAGCTCTCCTGGATATCCTGGAGTATTAAAAATGATTAAATAAGAATAGTCGCTTAAACTGTCATTGCTAATAGTAAATTTGGTATCTTGAGAGCTAAATTCAGTTTCTCGATCACTGTTGGTGAAGTAGCGCCAACTATTTTTAAGCGCATAATCTTCTGCTCCCATGAATTCTGCTAAGAGAGTGCCACCCTTAATGTCTTCATGATAGGTAATTGCACCACCAGCTGATTGAGAGCCAAATAGTTTGCGATCGCTAACAGGCAAATTATCTAATTCTAAAAAGCCCTGAAAACCTTGTAGCATAGAGCCAGTTTGATATTCCATTTCATAATTTAGGCTGTTAGCAGCTTTTTTTAGCTCAATAATGTTTAAAACGATGTGTCTGCCATCAGTAGTAGGAGCTAATTGGATAAAGGGACTTTCACTAACGGGAATTTGATTATAATTAGCTGATATTTTCTTTTTTACTGCTGTGTCGGTTTCTTTTCCTTGATTGCGATTAGCTCTTAAATAAAAGAAAGCTCCTATAGCAATTAAAAGGATTAGGGCGCTTACAGTAATGATGGTTTTTTTCTTTTTTGTCATAGTTTTAGGCTAGCATAGAGCTTAAATAATTATCAAGTTCAGTAATGGCGATTCGCTCTTGTTGACTACTGTCTCGATGACGAACTGTAACGGCTTTGTCTTCAAGAGTGTCAAAATCAATAGTAATACAAAAAGGCGTACCAATCTCATCTTGAGATAAATAACGTTTACCAATGTTGCCTCTTTCGTCCCAAGTGGCTCTAAATTTTTGATTCAGCTGCTCATAAACTTCTCTAGCTTTTTTCACTAATTCCTCTTTATTTTTTAAGAGTGGAAAAACGGCCAATTGATAAGGGGCCAATTTGGGTTTAAAAGCCATGACAGTGCGCTCTTTGTCTGAATCTTCTCTGTAGGCGTCACAAAGCAGCATTAAAAATAAACGATTAATACCAGCTGCCGGCTCAATAACGTGAGGCAAAAACTTTTTATTAGTTTGCGGGTCGATATATTCTAGCGATTGTTTAGAAAACTCTTGCTGTTGCTTGAGGTCGTAATCACCTCGATAAGCGATGCCCCAGAGCTCTTTCCAGCCAAAAGGATAGCGATATTCTAAATCATAGGTTTCTTGACTATAGTGACTGCGTTCTTTATCAGTGTGACGACGCCAACGTAGATTTTCTTCTCTAATACCTAAGACTTTTGTAACAAAGTCCCACATTTGATTCTGCCAGTCCTTAAATAATTTCTGCCAATCTTCCTTTTCAGGGTCAAAAAAATACTCAATCTCACCTTGTTCAAACTCTAAAGTACGAAAAACAAATTGTCCGGTAGTAATTTCGTTGCGAAAGCTCTTACCAATTTGACCAACACCAAAAGGCAATTTGTTTCTAGTGCTATTAAGAATTTGTTTAAAATTAGAAAAAATACCTTGAGCTGTTTCTCCGCGCAAATAAACTTGGTTTTTTTTATCAGCTAAAACACCAATAGCAGTTTCAAACAAAATATTAAAGTCTTGGGCTTCAGTAAGAGGATTACCATCAGGAGATTTAATTTGATGTTTATTAATCAAATCATCCAGTTCTGCTGTTGATAGATTAGCGATAATAACTTCTCCCTGTTTTTCTGGATTTTTGGCAAAATAGTCTTCGATTAAACTGTCAGCTCGATAACGCTTGTGAGTTACTTTATCTTCAACCAAGGGGTCGGTAAAAGAGTTGACGTGACCAGATGCTACCCAAGTTTGAGGGTGTAAAATGATTTGGCTATCTAGACCAAGCATGTCTTCACGGCGTCGGATAAAAAAATCCCACCACAAGCTTTTGATATTTAACAAAAGTTCAGTCCCCAATGGCCCGTAGTCATAAGAATTGGCTAAACCACCATAAATTTCACTAGTTTGATAAACAAAACCTCGTCTTTTAGCTAAAGAACTAATAGTTTCGAGACTAACTTGTTGATTTTCTTCAGTTTGCATAATTTACTCTCAGGCAAAATTATATTATAAAAAGCTGTTTAAGACTAGTTTTGACTTTGGGTATTTAAAAAATCAAAGCTTTTCATCTTTTTTTCACTAATTTCAGCTACATAATTTTGAATACTTTGGTGTTTAGTGTCTTTAATATCTTGATAACCTAGAAGTTGTAATAATTGGTTGAGGAGTTTTTTAATTTTTGCAGCCTGATTGTCTTCACTTAAGACTAATTTTTCAATTTTTTTAGCTAATTCAAAACTACCCTCGTCAATAAAGTTTTCCACAAAGAGGCGATCAAAAATTTCTAAAATTTGTTGAATGTGGCTAATCTTTTTAAGAGCTAATTCTTGAGGAAGATTTTGATAAATTTGGCTAGTATCAAAAAGTAGACGACTTTGAGTGAGTAAAGGTAAACTTTTAGTTCTAATACAAAAAGCTTGAATGAGATTGCCCGGTTCGAGATTAGCTCTGTTAGAAGAATTGAGGCGGCGCGCCCCTTTAGCCAGTACTACCAGTTTTCCTTGATCTTTAGTTAAGAGAGTCAGTAGGCGGTCGGTTTCACCCATAGCGCGCCGCTTAAGAACAATGGCGTGGCTTGAAAATGAGCGAGACATGGTTTAAAAAATCGTGGAATATTCTAGATCTTGATCCATTAAGAGTTCCTCTTGCCCACCAGTGACATCAATTAAAACTGGTACAGGATTAATGCCAGCTTGTTTCCAGAGTCGAAGATTGTAGTTTTCTTGATCTTGATAAGGTACTCGATAGTTCATTCTAATTCGAGCTAGTCCCAAGGGCTCTAATTTAAAGAAGCCGTCAACAACGGTGTAACCTTCTTCTTCATAGACACTAGCTTCATCTTCCAAACCCTGAATTTCAAGGAGCTCTGAGCCTTGGGGCAAATAGATTCTAATCCAGTCATTAAGTGTTGCATTGAGACATAGTAGACCAGCTTCCAAATTACAATTATCTGCTGGAGCAGTATTTTTATAACTAATTTCTAAAGTATTTTCAATAAAATTATCTTGAGGCGCACTGACACTAAGTTTAAGATCATAATCAATAAACAAATTAGATTTAGCCCCAGCGAGATTAGTATTAATGATCGCTAAGAAATCTTGATTTTGGCCAAATTGCCAGTCTTTAAAGCCCTGATTTAATTGATAGAGTCGACCAGCAGCATTAATTTTTTCGGCTGCTATTTGAGAACTTTCATCTACAAAATACATTTGCAGGTGGCGGCCCTTGAGGCTGCTGATGCCCACAGTAATTAATTCTGGGAATTTAACTTTATCTAGTTCATAAGTTTTACTCAAAATAGTGCTCATTAGTGGCCCCAAAACTCCTTTACGATCTTCTCTTAAGTAAGGAGTGGGACGAGTGATAATTTCTGATAAAGCATAAACAACTTGAGGGCAATCACAGCGTTTATCAACTTCAGCACTAAAAGTACCGTACCCTGGAACTTGAACAGGACCAATGACTTCCAGCAACCAGGTCAAAACTTGAGTGTCAACGGCAATGATGCCATCAATATCATCTGGCTCTCCAGGAACAGTTTGATAATTTTCATAAAAAGTCTCCATAGATTTTTTGAAATCTGGATAAATATTCATGTCTCGCAAATTCCAATAACGTTCAGTGGTTAAATATTTGCCTAGTTCCTCTGGAATTGCTACATTTTTGCGAAATTTTTGATCTAACTCATAGATGTCGCCTGATTTCTCAGGAATGACAGTGCCTTGATCAACCTGAATAATAGAATAAGCAGTTAAAAAGCCACCTGTAGGTCGCAATTCATTATCATTTTGAAAAAGAATTAAATATTTTTGAGCTTCTCTGGCTCCGGCCATTTTAGCTAGTTCAGCCAAGACTGGTTTGTAATCACTGAAACCATGACTAAAATTGCTAATTTGTTCTTGAGCATTCAGAATTTGACTGCGAATTTCCTGTTGAGCTAGTTGTTCCGGATATCGCTTAGCATTAATTTCTTGACTGAGGGCCTCAATTTCTTGAAGCTTGAGTTCTATTTCATTGATTTCTGGTTGAATTTCTTCTAAAGTTTCCAGCACTAAAACTATACGGTCTTGAGTGGTTCCCCCCTCAAAACTGCCTTCACCAGCAAAGCCAAGTAGATCGCTATAAGGCATTAAAGTATTAACAAGTTGGTCAGCTAAATCTAGGCTTTTATGGCCAATCAAAATAACTGTCTGCCCGTCTTGATAATAATTTCTCACAAAGGGGATGTATTGGTAAATTTTTAGTGCTTGATATTCTTGATCAATGTTTGTTAAGTTTTCTCTAAGATCACTAATTTTTTCTGGTAAGGCTGGAAGATTTTGAGTTCTAACTAGGCCAGCGGTTTCCATAGCTAGAGCTTGGGTAGAATTACTCAGGGCCATGATTTTCTTGACCCGAAAGAAGGTGTAGCTAAAAAGAATGCTAAAGCTTAAGGCCAATATTAACAAGAAAATTAAGGCAATTTTTTGCCATTTTTTTAAGGCCAAGCGACTTTTTTTATTCATTTTATTCTTTTTACTTTTTTTGAAAAAAGACCAAAAAGGTTTTTTTTCAGGATTTTCTAAAGTTATTTGCTTTTCACCAAATAATTGATCAACGCTAGAAAAATTTTCCATAGATTAATAGTATAGCAAATTACCACTTAGAAAACATCGCCATTGGTGTTTTGAGTAAAATCAGCAGATCTTGGCGAATAGAGTTATTGTTAGCATATTGATAGTCAATTAGTGTGCGTTTTTTAAAAGGAATTTCATTGCGGCCACTAGTCTGCCAAGGACCGGTAATACCAGGCTTAACTGACAAAATACTTTTGACATATTTTTTAGTTTCTGGATATTTGCTTGTTTGTTCTTCTAGCTCTTTTTTGACATAAGCACGAGGGCCAACGATACTCATTTCTCCTTTAAAAACATTGAATATCTGAGGAAATTCGTCAATAGTAAAGGCTCGTAAAAATCGACCAAGGCGAGTAATACGAGGATCATCTTTAGCGGCAATTTTCCAGTCATTGTTTTTGAATTTGTCTAATAAAATGTGATCTTTGCTGTGTAAAATTTCATCAGCATTTTGTACCATGCTACGAAATTTAAATAAATTAAATTCTTTGCCATTTTTACCAATTCGTCGATGAGAGAAAAAGATTGGCAGTCCCGAGTCAATCAAAATTAAAATAGGAATAATGATCCAAAACGGTAAGAATAAAATCAATAAAATACTGGCAACCATGATGTCTAGTAAACGTTTTTTAGCAGCGTAAGTCATTAGATTTAGAGATATTTTTCTCTACCCTCTTCTTTTAATTGATTAACTAATTTTTTAACATCTTGACCATTGTCCTTGGGGCAAATCAATAAAATTTCTTCTGTATCAACTACAATTAGGTCTTTAACACCATAAAGAGCTATTAAGCGATGATTACCATGAATTAAATTTCCGTAAGCTTTTTGAGTGAGGGTTTGAATTTCCCCACTTTCTCCCAGAATAACATTGCCAGAATTGTCTTTTTTACCTAATTGATAAACCACTTTCCAATCGCCAACATCATTCCAACCGAAATCTCCAGGAATTAAAACCAAGTTGTCGGCCTTTTCACTAATAGCATAATCGATTGAGATGGCTTCTGCCTGCTCATAGACCTCTTCAAGAGCTTGATGAAATTCAGTAGATTTCAGTTTTTCTAAGTGTTTGGTAAGTTTGTGCATACTTGGCATGTGCTTGTCAAAACTTTTTTGAATTTCTTTGGCTGACCAAACGTACATGTTGGCATTCCAAAAATAGCGCCCAGTAGAAATGAAGGCAGCAGCGGTTGCTAACTTGGGTTTTTCAGTAAAGCTATCAACTTTGAAGAGGCTTAAGTCTCGATCTAATTTTTTAATTTCTTTACCAACCTTGATGTAGCCAAAAGCACTAGTCGGATAAGTAGGGGTAATACCAACCGTAATTAGGTAATGATGTTTTTCAGCTGTTTCTACAGCCTTATTCATAACTCGATCAAACTCTTTGAGATTATTAACAATGTGGTCTGAGGCTGCATTAATAACTACGGCGTTTTTATCCTTGCTTTTGGCATAAAGAGCGCCAACTAGCATGGCTAGAGCCGTATCTTTTTTACTTGGTTCAGCAATGATGTTTTCTTTAAGAACTTTAGGTAATTGTTTACTGACTTCCTGTACATATTTTTTATTAGTGACCACAATGACTTGAGACCAGTCAACCAAGCGATTAATTCTTTCAGCAGCAATTTGCATCATGCTTTGCTTGCCGGTTAATTTCAAGAATTGTTTGGGGGTGTTATCTCTAGATTTTGGCCAAAGTCTGGTACCACCACCACCAGCTAACAAAACGGCGTAAAGATGCTTGTTTTTATTCATCAAATTTCTTTCTATAAGCTGCTTCTAATTGTCGATTAAATCTTCTCAAAAAACTAGTAGTATCATATTTTATAGCGTTTTTAGCTAAAATTTCCAGATCAAAATCTGTTTCTTCTAAAATTTTCATTTTTTGACAGAGTTCCTCTACATATTTTTCACTGTGTTCTTCCAGCATAATTTCTGGAAAATTCAGATGTAGAGAGTATTGGCCATCAGCTAGAACTTCACTAGCTCCAGCATGTTGGTGAATAAGCACTGGCAGCGAATGCAAACTGGCTTCAAGTCCTACGATGCCAAAATCATCTATACCGGGCATTAAAAGAGCTCGAGCATGTCCATAAAGTTGACTAAGTTGTTCATTATTAACTTGTTTTTGAAAAATAATTTGCTTAGAATTTTTTGGAAAATCTGCTCTTTGGCTTAAGAGTTTTTTAGCTAATTTTTTAAGTTGACGATAATCTGGACCATCTCCAACAATGATGAGTTGTCGGCCTAAACGCACGCAGGCTTTGATGGCTAAATCAATATTTTTATAAGGCACTAGACGACTCACTAATAAATAGTATTGGTTTTTTTGATGATTGGTGCTGGGATGAGCGGCTAGTAAAGCTTGAAAAACATCTAGATCGACTGGTGGATAAATAACAGGATGGCTTTCTAGGTGGTAATATTTATGAATTCTGTTGGCTACTGCTTGAGAAATTGGCACAATTACATCTGGTCGATGAATAGCCAATTGATCCCATTTTTTTAGATATTGAAGAGCTTTTTTTGATATATGTTTAATAATTGGCCAATTCAAAAAAGCTATTTTGTTCCAATAATTTTCCTGATAGTGATAAAGATAGCGAGGAGGTGTTAATAAATAACAGAAATGTAATTGGTCACTACGAGTAATTATCCCCTTAGCTTCAGCACTGGTAATAGAAATAATGACATCATAATCTCCAAGATCCAGAGTCTCAAAAGCAAGAGGCATTAAGGGAGCTAGCAAGCGATGGTGATGTTTAGCTAGAGGAAATTTTTGCAAAAAACTAGTTTTGATTTTAAAAACTTTTGCCCATTTAGCTTTGCGTGGGTTGTAAACAGCAGTAAATAAATCGGCTTGTGGATAAAGTTTTTTGAGGGCTAGTAAAACTTTTTCTGCTCCACCAAAAGGGGTGTTAACTCGGTCATAGACAAGAGCGATTTTTTTATTGTTTAGCATTTTAGTTATTTTTAAGGGCAGACACATACACTCGATAAGTTAATTGAGCCAAATCCTGCCAACGATACTTTTTGGCAAATTTAAGATTTTTGGAGATGATGTCTTGCCTCTTGCTAAATTTTAATTTTTCTAAAGCAGCCAAAAAACTTTCAGGATCTTTTGGATCAAAATAAAAAGCGCTGTCTTGATAAATTTCTTTAAAGATAGGGATGTTGCTGGCCAAAACTGCTGTGCCGCTAGCCATAGCTTCAATGCCAGTTAAGCCAAAGCCCTCAGATAGAGAAGGTTGAACGAGAGCCATCGAATTTTGATAAATTTTGATAAGTTTTTCGTCTGGCACATAACCCATAAATTTAACTTGACGTTTAACTTTATAGCGAGCCACTAATTTACGCATTTGGGTTTGAAAAACATTGCGTGAGCCCACGATCAACAACTGATACTTAGGTAATTTTTTTAAGGCTTTGATGACTAAAACTAAGTTTTTATGTGGATAAAGAGAGCCGGTATATACTAATTGTTTTTTAATTCGCTTTTTAGCTAGATCTTTTTGAGAAATTAACTGTAAATTTTTTTGGTAAGCGCTAGCTAGTCCTTCTCTGGTGACCACAATTTTTTCTTGACTATGGCGATAATATTTACTAACCGTTTCTTTAATTGTTTGAGCAGGAACTAAAATAAATTTAGCTTTTTTAATTGCTTGTTTGACTACCACTAAATAAGCTAGATACTTAAGATAATAAACTGGTGGTTTAAGGGTGGTCACTCCCATACCTTTTTGTTGGTGCCAGAGTAAATCATGAATAGTAATGACCAGCTTTTGTCGATAAAAAACTGGGATGTTGAAATGCGGAACATGTAGGAGATCCAATTTTGCTTGACGATAAACCTTGGGTAAAGTTAATTGTTCCCTCAAACTGTAGTGGCGAATATCGCTCAAAATAATTTCCAGTTGATACTTTGAAGGTTTTTTATAAATATCTTCACCCAAAACTGAACGGGCTTGATTAAGATCTCTGAAAAACAAAACAAAGGTAAAAAAGTTTTTATCTTGATTGATTCTAATGATTTCTCTGACAAGATTTTCGCTATAACGACCAATGCCAGCATGTTCACTGCCTGCCAAACGGCAGTCAATGCCTAAGCGATACTTTTTTTTCTTTGCCATCATTTTTAATTTATCTTTCTATCGACCATCTCGTTTGACGAAAATATATGAGCGCAGTAAACGTCGTAGTAATTTTGGGTAACGAGGAGCGTAATATTTATCATAGTAAGTTAACATTGCATCATAAAAGAAAGCATGGGTTTTTTTGGCAGTTTTTTTATTAACACTTTTAATGCCCGATTTATATTTATGATGAACTATAGTGACTTGTGGATGAAAGATAATTTGATAACCAGCGTCACGAAAGCGTCGACACCAGTCTAAATCCTCACCATACATAAAAAAAGTTTCATCTAACAGGCCAACTTTTTTCATAGCCTTTTGACGAACCATCATGGCTGCTCCAGAAATAGCATCAACTTGATGAATGACGTCTAGGTTTAGATGACCCAAATGATATTGAGCAAAAAATTTAGAGTTGGGGAAAAATTTTTCTAAGCCAATAAAATAGCTAAAAGCAGCCCAAGGGTGTGGTTCACCGCGATGGCTGGCCGGATCTAGCTCGCCATTGCTTAATTCTAGACGAGGGCCAAGGACAGCCACTTTGGGGTTTTTGTCTAAATATTTAATTAAAAGGTCTAAATTACTTTTTTCTTCTAAAAATTCTGTATCACTATTAAGTAACATCACATAGCGAGCCTGACTTTGGCGCAGTGCCACATTGTTGCCAAAAGCAAAACCACCATTGCGCCCTGACTCTATAACTTTCACCCACTTAAAATTCTTTTTCAAAAAACTCACAGAATCGTCTTGGCTATCGTTATCAACCACAACCACTTCGACTTTAAATTTTGTGTGTTTGAGATAGTTGTCTTTAATGGTAGGTAGTAACTTTTTGAGCCAAAAAAGACCGTTGTAGTTGAGGATAATAATACTTAAATCTAATTTTTTTGCCATATTTATTTCTTTATTCTACCGATTTTTTGGTAAATTGCATCGAGTTTTTGAGAAATTGATTGCCAATCATAATGGTCTTTAACAAATTTTTTACCATTGCTTGAGAGTTTATCCCACAATTTCTGATCAGTCAAAACTTGAACAGTGAATTTAGCTAGTTCTTCGGCATCGTTACTAATTAAAACATCTTTGCCGTGTTCAACTTCTAGACCTTCAACAGCAATTTTACTGGCAACTACTGGTGTGGAACAAGCCATCGCTTCCAAGATCTTGTAACGAGTGCCCTTGCCGCTAAAAACAGGAGCTAGCAGCAAGTCTGCGCTCTTAAAAGCATAGCGAATATCTTCAACTTGACCAGCGACAGTAATTTGTGGATCTCTGAGGCCGTAATTAAGCACCTTTTGACTGGGAGCATTACCGACAATTTGGAGGTGAACATTGGCTAGTTTCTTTTTTACCAAAGGCCAAACTTTTTCCACTAAGAATTCAACTGCTTCTCGATTGGGCAACCATTTAAAAGTCCCAACCGACAGAATAGTTGGTTTAGTTGTTTTTTTTCTAGCTATTTGATCAAACCAGCTATTGTCTACCCCATTAGCTACGACAGCGATTTTGTCAGCTCTGCCCATTTGTTGAGCAATAAAATTTTTATCTTCTTCGCTCATGACAATTAGTTGGTCAGCTTGTTGCCAGTAATGTTTTTCCCAGTTGCGAATTTTCTCAACATCGATGTTGAGAATTGGCCTTAAGAAAAGTGGGGCTTTTTTGGCATAATTTTCATAACCCAAATATTCAATAGTTTGTTCAACCAAGATACTAGGAATTTTTAGCTTTGGTAAGTGAGACATCATATAAAAAGTCTCAGCATGAATGAGGTCGTAATTGCTGCTGGCTAGCTCTTCTTTAATCGCGCCAGTAACAGTTAGTGACTGATTGCGAATTACCAAAAAAGGATAACTAGAAAAGGCGGTCTTGAAAATATTTTTGAGAGTAAAAGGTTTTTTACTGCGTTTAAAAACTCGAACCTTGTGACAATATTTTTCAAGCTCACCAATATATTCTTTTTCTTGTTCATCTTTAATGAGAGCAAAGAGCGTAATTTGGTGTTTTTTGGCTAGTTTTTTCAGTAAATTGTAGGTGCGAATTTGACCTCCAGACAAGAGTGGATATGGCAAATAGGGAGTCAACATTAAGATTTTCATGGATTATTTTTTTCTTTAGTTAAATCTAATATTAAATAACGATCGGTTTTGTCAATGCTTTGATACTTTTCTTCGAGTTGACGACGTTCTTTATCATCACTAGTACTAACATAGATAGTGGCACCAGCCTGGATTTTTTCTTCAATGTTATGACCAATGGGCCAGCCACGCCGATTAGTTTGAAATAAAAAGGCGGTATCTCCCATGGCTGGAGCAATAACTAAAGCATCAGCTGGAGTTAAGCGATCAATAGCTTGGCCAGCTTCAATATATTCCCAATTATTGACATTAAAGAAGCCAGCAACTTGTCTGGCTGACAAAGACCAAGCGCTAAACAAAAGTAGAGCAAGAAAAATTTTCCCTAAAAGAGCTTTTTTGAATTTTTCTTGGATAATTAAACTGCCTCTCGCTACACTAACGGCAACAATCGGAATCATTAGGTTCTGATAATAATCATGTTGAATGTTGCCACTAGCGAGCACTATAAAATAAAAAACAATGCTCAGCCACCAACTAGCATAAATTAAAGTCTTTTTATTAATTTGCCATAGATTAGCAAGAAGCAAGATTGTGCCAGTAAAACCAAGAACAAGTTTAATCAGGCGCTCATAGAATAACCAACGCCACCAAGCTGGTTTAAGGCGAATATTATTTTTATTAAACAACCAATCGGAAACAGGAATACCTGTGGGAAAATTTTCAATCCAGTCTCGCCATAACCAAAAAGGAATGAAGGCTAAAATAGGAAAAAGATAAATGCTTAGTTTTCTAAAAAGCTTGTTGCCTAAATAATGCCAAGCAATAGCTAAATAAATTGGGGCTAAAAAGAGGACAAAAGGTTTGAGCAAAGCAGCTAAAGCTAAAGAGATAAGGCTGAGCAAATAGTGACTTATTCCTTTGGCTTTTTTTTGACAAAAAACTGCCCACTGCCAAAGTGATAACAAGCTCAAGGCCAACATAAAAGGTTCGGGCAAAATAGCTCGGCCATAAAAGACCGCATAAGGCAAAATTGCGTAAACAAAGGCACTAAATAGAGCTAGTTTTTCATCATCAAAAACCTTAATTAAGCGATAAAGTGAATAAATGGCTAGCAGTGAAGCCAGAATAGAAAAAGCTCGACTGGTCATCACCAAATCAAGATTGAGACCTAGACTTTGACTAAACAATAAAAAATGAGCAATTAAACCATTGATTAGAGGAAATTCTACCATTCGATAACCCTCTGGGTTAGCTAAACCAGACTGAATATCAGAAAGGTCTTGATATTGAGGTCTCAACCAATCGACTTGCCCACTTTTAACATATTCTCTAGTGACAGAAGCAGTATCAGCTTGACGAAAACTGTGCCAATCAGCTAAGGGATAGTGAAAGCGATAGAGGCGCAAGACAAGCGCCAATAATAAAATAGCAAGAATTAACCAGCTATTTTTTTGCTTTTTTGCTTTTTTTATCATGATAATGTTGATGATTGATGGCGAGTATTGCTCCAGCTAGGGCCCAATAAATGAAGGCTACTTTGGAAGAGGCAAAGACATCAATGTAAAGAGCATTGACCAAGAGGCCAATGGTAGCTGCCAAAAAGGCTAAATTAAGGTTTTTGAGCCAAGGACTGGCAGATTTATTTTTCTTGATTTGATAAAAGATTACCCAAAAAATACCATAGAAACTAATAAAACCTAGCAAACCAGTTTCACCCAAGGTACGCAAGAAATTATTATCAGTGCTTTCGGCTTCAGTGAAGTGATAAAAATCTTTTTTATTGAGGGTGGCATAGGCACTACCCACGACAGGATTGGCAACAAAACCATCGATGGCATTGGGCCAAAGCTCATCGAGGCGAATAGCCAAGGACAAACCATATTTCATGGCATTGGGTGACCAAGTGCGCTCTTTTTCTACCTCAACCATTTCGCCAAATTCATTCTCCTCTTTTACTATGTCTGGGACATCGACATACACATCAACCGGTCTAGTGGTGGTGGGTCGCTCATCAGTTTTGACTAAGGTGTTTTCATCGACAGCAATGCCATCATCCGGCGGTCGACCTCGGCGTTGAATATAAGTGGCTAACTTTTCATATTTTTCTTCAAAAATTTCCATTTGAGTTTCGCTAAATTCTTCAGCATCTTCATAAACTAGATAAGCTTCTGGATAAGCTCGCAAGATTTGCACAAAACGGTCTTGCATATCGCCACCAAAGACGAAAATCATTAGGATTAATAAAATGCTAAAAGCAGTACCTCGACGCAGAAGTGCCCATAAGCGTTTAATAAATTTTTGCTCTTGCCAAGCTAACATAATGATAGCGGCAGCCATGGCAGCAAGATAAGCTGCAAAAGAAATTCGTGAAGCGGAAACAACCAAAAGCCATAGACCAAGCAAATGCAAAACTTTAAATAAACCCTTACCCCATTTGTTTTGGCTTTTCATACCAAGAACATAAAAAATTGGCAAAACCATGACCAAAAAGGCAGCCAAATCATAATGACCGGCAAAGGTAGATTGGACTCGAGCGTGTTCGGTTAAATATAAAACCATACCCTTGCTAAATTCTCGATTCATGGTCGAAAAAACTGGCCAATAAAGATATTTTTGACCATACCCGTAAACTGTGACTAAAACCAAAGTGAGGGCTAAGCTGGCAAGGACTAGGCGCACATCTTTTTCTGAGCGAACGCTAGAGTAAAGAATAAATAGCAAAGAAAAATATTCAATATAGCGCAGCAGGTGTAAAAATGATTTAGCAAAGTGAATGCTTTCCAAAGGAATGGTGCGAATGATAAATAAACCTGAGATAATCGATAAAAAAGCAATTGCAATGTAGGCAAAAATCCATTTAGCAGCTGGATTTTGCCAGTCAACTTTTTTGCGCTTTACTTGAATTAGATAAAACAGAGACACTAGGGCTACCAAGATATCTTCTAAGCGAACCCGGACAATGTAGCCAGGAATGGCCTCAAAAAGTGGCACTTTTGGATAGAGGGGAATAAAAATTAACAGAAATAAGCTAGCAAATAACATTAAGCGATTGTCAACAAAATTCAGTAATTTTTTAGCAAAAGTTGATTTTTTAGCCATATTCAAAATTCATTTAATAATTGCTAAAGCTTCACGATAGATTGTCGCTTGTCTCTCTTTACCAGTCAAGCGATAAATTAAATAACGCCAGAATGCACCAGCTTTAAGAATCAAGCGCAGTAGCGATTGTTG
This sequence comes from uncultured Pseudomonadales bacterium, assembly GCA_964393205.1. Classification (GTDB taxonomy): domain Bacteria; phylum Patescibacteriota; class Microgenomatia; order UBA1400; family PJMF01; genus JAAZKO01. The sequence goes on from CAYMSV010000001.1 coordinate 292,048, forward strand.
CCAGGCTGGAAAATGCTTTTTCCAAATATATAAATAACTTTTAAACTCACCAAGAATAGCATTTTTACTAGAAGAGCTAGCGCTACCCAAGTGAACAATTTTGGCGCCGGGATGAATGGCAATGTCAAAATGATGGTTTTTAGCTCGTAGACAAAATTCTTGATCCTCACCGTACATAAAGATATTTTTGTCTAGATAGCCAATGCGATCGATGACGCTTTTTTTAATCAGCATGGCTGTACCAGCTACCCAATCTTTATGGATGAGAGCTGTTTTTTGATTTTTTCGATCAAGAAAGAGTTTTTGTAAGGGGCGTTGATTACGACCTGTGTGTTGAGTAGAAGGCAAAAAGCGACCCAGCACCGGAATGTCATCTAAAAAAAACATTTGGTTAAAAACGGCACAGAGTGATAATTGTGAACCACCCTGAGGTTGAAGGGAGCCATCAGGATTGAGTAAAGTGGGGCTTAAAATACCCAGATAATCAACGATTTTTTCACTATCTTGAGTGGTAGCAGTGGCTAGTTGATCAGGATGATTAATAAAGGTTTTGACTAAAGTTTCTAGAGTGCCCTGTTGGACAATGGTGTCAGAGTTAAGCAACATCAAATATTCACCCTTGGCATTTTTGAGCGCTTGGTTATTAGCTTTAGCAAAGCCCAAGTTTTGTTTATTGGCAATGAGTTGGTAATTGCGAAATTTTGCCTTGTTAAAAAACTTCTTCACGGCATCTAAGCTGCCATCTTGGCTATTGTTATCAACCACATAGATTTCGCTATCTTTTTTTAGTAAGTCGCTACTTTTGATATCAGCTAACAAGCTCTCCAATGTCTGGAGGGTTAATTCTTGAGTGTTATAAGAAACAACAATGACGGATAAAAGCTTTTGCATAATTTTTTAACTTATTGAAATAAGCGGGGGCGTCCTAGGCGATAATTGCTAGCAGTTTGTGGTCGTTGATCAATAACTTTAGCTGGCACGCCAGCCACAATGTCATAGGGAGCCACATCTTTGGTGACAATAGCGCCAGCAGCAATCACTGCTCCCTCACCAATCTTAACACCAGGCATAATAATAGCTCTGGGGCCAATAAAAACGTAGTCGCCAATAGTGACCTTTTCTTCAATAGTAGTCATTTCGCTAGATTTAACATCGTGCTCACTAGTCCAAATCATTACTTCTGAGGCAATATCGACGTGATTGCCAATTTCTAGTCCGCCTCGAGAATTTTCCAGTTGACGGCGGCCATCCAGCGTGGCTTTTTCACCAATGAGAGTGCCAGCACCAATCTTAATTCCCGATGGATAATAAATTCTAGCCATCATGTGAATAGTGGAGCCTTTGCCAATTTTTATGCCAGAGAGTCGATAAAAGAATCTTCGCCAACAATGAAAAGGTAAAAAACCCACTCCCCACCAGAGGAAACCAGTCCATATTTCTAAAAGAATAGTTTTCACTCGTCTTTTGGCTTTAGAGCGAATTTGACTAGAATTTAAGACACGTCCATGTTTATCTGTAATAGGCATGAGACTAGTATACAACACAGAGCGAAAACTGTTGAGGTGCGAGTGATTTAGTTCTTTTCTTTAGGCGGGGTGATACCAAAATATTGATAAGCCTTATGAGAGACAATCCGTCCTTTAGGGGTACGGCGAATGAAACCAATCTGTAATAAATAGGGTTCCAAAACTTCTTCAATGGTACCGGCATCTTCGCTGATACTGGCAGAAAGAGTTTTAAGCCCCACCGCTTTACCATCATGTTTTTTAATCAAAGCCATCAGTAGGCGGCGATCGTTTTCATCTAAACCCAGCTCATCGATTTCAAAAATTTCCAGGGCTTTAGTAACGAGGGCCGAATCAATACTGGCTTTTTCCAAAACTTGAGCAAAATCACGCACGCGCTTAAGTAGTTTAAGGGCAATTCTTGGTGTGCCTCGGGAGCGTTCAGCCAAAGAGAGGCGAGCGGGACGATCAATAGTGCAGTGTAATTTATCACTGGCATATTTAATAATTTTTTCTAGTTCCTGTGGCTGATAAAATTCCAAGCGATGAATTAGGCCAAAACGATCACGAAATGGCCCGGTCAGCAAACCAAAGCGAGTGGTAGCTCCGACCAGGGTAAATTTTGCCAAATCTAAGCGCACAGTGCGAGCGCTGGGACCTTTGCCAATGACAATATCTAGAGCAAAATCTTCCATAGCTGGATAAAGAGTTTCTTCAACGGCTTTGGGTAAGCGATGAATTTCATCAATAAATAAAATATCTCCATCTTCTAAATTAGTTAAAATAGCAGCCAAATCACTGGTTTTGGAGAGGGCGGTGCCTGAGGTAATGCGAAAATTAACGCCCATTTCTTTAGCGATTAATTGAGCCAAGGTCGTCTTACCCAATCCTGGGGGGCCGTAAAAAAGGACATGATCGATGGCTTCTTTTCTTTGAGCAGCTGCATCAATGGCAATTTTTAGAGATTTTTTAATATTTTCTTGACCCAAGAACTCCTGCCAATTACTGGCACGCAGCGAGGTAAAAAGTAATTCTTCCTCATCATCCTTGATGAGACGAGGATCAATATCAGTTTTTGTCATAATTTTTTCCACTAGCAATTTTTAGAGCCTGTTTGATGGCCACTGCCAAATCCAAGCTTTCAATATCAATTTTTTCCAAGGCAAAATTAATGCTTTGATCATCAAAACCCAAGCCCAAAAGTGCATCATAAACATCTTGTTTTTTTGGTGAGAGCGTGGCGAGGTTAAGTTCTTTGAGCCCACCTAGTTTACTCTTTAATTCAATAATGATTTTTTGGGCTAGTTTTTTGCCGACTCGTGGTATAGCAGTGAAAAAACTTAAATTAGCTTCTTGTACAGCACTAATTAGTTTTTCTGCTCCAGCATTAACGATGGCTAGAGCAGTTTTAGGCCCAACCCCAGAAACGGTCAAAACTAGTTGAAAGAGAGCCAATTCTTTTTCTTGGGCAAAACCATAAAGTTCTAATCGATCTTCTTTGACGTGAGTAAAGATATGAGCTTCGAGCTCTTCGCCCTTTAATTCATTTTGACTAGCACTTTGCAAAAAGTTGCTAGTAGCCTGAACCTGATAACCAACTCCCCCACAAATAATAATCAGATAGTTTTTTTTGACAGTAACTTGACCTTTGAGATAAGCAATCATAAATTTTTTAACTTTCTGGCAGCTTGATGGCAGATGAGTAGAGCTAGCGCATCAAAAGTATCATCTAGGATCTCTTCTGTGCCTTTTTGATCAATTGCTAACTCCATCCGTACCATCTTTTCTACAGCTTTTTTGTCCGCTCGTCCATAGCCAGTTACAGCTTGCTTGATTTGTAGTGGCGTATATTGGCTAATTTTTAAACCAGCACTGAGCAAGGTAGCCATAATTAAACCCCGAGCCTCACTGACTTTCATGGCTGTACTCTGATTTTTAAACCAAAAGAGGGTTTCAATGGCGGCTTCTTGGGGCTGAAGCTGATCTACGATGTCTTTTAATTCGCTCAAAATTTGTTGATAGCGATCCTCAATTTCTCCTTGTCGATCAGTAGTGATGCAGCCATGGCCAAAAATCTGCCAACCACTTTTCAATTGTTGAGCCACTGCCCAACCCAGGCGATCATAACCTGGATCAATGCCAATAATAATCGGATTAGGCATTTTTACTTTCGCTAGCTGTTTTTTTAATGAGAGCAAGAATTTTTGAAGCAGATTTTTGCCAAGTAAAGCGCTTAGCATATCTTTGTCTAGCGTTGATCAGGCTTTGATATTTTTTGCTACTTAGTTTATTGAAATCAAGCATTTTTTGAGCAATAGCTTGGTGATCTTGGGGGTCAACACTGAGCTTAGCCTCGGCAACCACTTCATTGAGGCTGGAATTGTCAGCGACAATTGGCAAGCAACCGGCTTCAATTGATTCTAGGGCTGGAATACCAAAACCCTCATAAAGAGAGAGTAAAAAGCTTAATTTGGCTCGCTGGTAAAGAGCTTTTTTAAACTTACTGGGCACAAAACCGGTGACAATAATTTTTTCTTTAAAGATAAATTTATCAATTTGCTTGAGTAAATCATCACTTAGCCAACCAACTTTGCCAGCAATGACTAGTTGTGGCGCTTGAGCTAGAGCTCGATCTTTATTATTGTTGGTTTGAGCTAGAGTTTCTAGTAAAAAGATTTCATAAGCTCTGATGAGTGAAGACAGATTTTTTCTTGGCTGAAGAGTGCCCAAATAGAGAAAACAATTGTTCTTGATGTCGTGTTGGCGGAAAAATTGCTTGCTTTCTTCTTGTTTGGCACTTTTGGCAAAGCGATTAGCTGGTGGGGCAACCAAAATATCTTTTGCCGATCGGCCATAATGCTTAATAATTTCTTGTTTGGAAAAATCACTAATAGTTAAAACCTTTTTAGCATTTTTGACACTATATTTTGTCCAAGATTTTAGTTGCAAAAGATCTTCGGGACGAAATTGTTGAGGAAAGTGCAAATAAGCCAAATCCATAACACTACTAATATATGGCACGCTAGAAAAGCGTGGCGCATAGTGACCAGGTGTAAAAAAGAGATCATAGTCCTTGCGGTGCAAAAACAAATGAATCGGTAGTGCCCATTGAGTCCAGAGTTTTTGGGGCTGCAGGTAAACATAAGTCCAATTTTTTCTAGTTTCTGGTAGATCAGCAACTTTTTCTCTGGCTAACAAGACAGTAATTTGCCACTGACTAGATTTTTTACACTGCTTATAAAATTGCTGAAGAATTTCAAAAGCATAGACATTGCTGCCAACACGTTTTTCAACATTAGCTTCATTGCCGTCAATAGCTAGGTAGATAGTTTTTTTGTTTTTAGTCATTTTTTCTCTTCAATAGCTCGGCGATAAACTTCCAAGGTAGTGCGAGCAGTTTTGGACCAGTTAAAAAGATGCAGGCGAATTATCATGCGCTGGAGGCGGGTGGCGCTAGCAGCCTTGTCTTCACCAAGTAACTTTTTTAAACCACTGCGAATATCTTCAATACTATTGGGATTAACTAAAAGAGCGGCATTACCAGCCACTTCTTTAATCACAGGAATATCGCTACTCAGCACTGGCACACCATGAGAAAAGGCTTCCAAAATAGGTAAGCCAAAACCTTCATCAAGGCTGGGATAAGCTAGTAATTCGGCATAATGGTAAAGGGCAGCTAAAGCTAAATCATCAACTTGGCCCATAAAGCGCAAGTGCTCTTGATGAAGCTGACGACTCTTATCCCAAGCTTTTTCACCAGCGACAATTAAGTCAAAATCTCCAGCCAAAGGTTCCCAAGCTTTAATCAGGCGCTCTAAGTTTTTGCGTGGCTCCCGACTACCCACAAAGAGAATATAAGGACGAGTCAATTTAAGCTTTTTTTTCAGCTGAACACGCAATTCGTCACTGGCACTCAAGCGATCACTAGTTTCCTTAATGGCTCGTGGCAGAGCTTCATAAGTGACAGTAATGCGTTCGGGCGGAATTTGCAGTAGTTTAACAATCTCATTTTTACTAGCTTGAGTAACGGTTAAAATTTGCGCACTTCGCTCTTTTAAAATTTTCCAAGAGCGCTGGTGAGCAGCTAAGACTCGAGGATGAGCCGTCTCTGGATATTTGAGAATAGCTAAATCATGAATGGTGGAAACCAGTGGCAGATCTTTATCTGGTGGTTGTAGCCAATCCCAACTGTGAAAAACCTCTACCCCAGGCATAGTGTTAGTGATTGGTCGCAGACCCAGAGACCATAGTTTAGCTAAGATTGAGGGCGGAATTTTACCTAAAAAAAGATCATATTTGTCTGGAGTGGTGCTTTTTAATTGCTCTTTTAACTCTTCACTTAGCTGAGCGTGAGCCCTGAGGGAATTGCCATAAAGTAAGAGTTCGACATTGGGTAATTCAAGTAAAGCCAGCATTAAATTACTGGTATAGCGAGAGACCCCGCGCCGATAAACTAAACTACTGACATCCAAGCCGATTTTCATAGGCCATCACACTTTCTTTACTATACATTCTAACAAAACCAATATTAGGATAATCTAGTACACCAATATTTTCAAAACCCAAATCTTGAATAAGTTTGGGCAGTTGATCATTAGGATCAGTTAAATCACGCAGATAATCAAAGAGTAAGACATATTCATAATCACTCAAGGTTTTGAGTCGATTAGCCAAATCCGTTTCAGCTGGCAAATAGTAGCTTTGGGTGGCAAAAGCATCGATCCAAGCCTCGCTGTAATAAACCCAAGGGGCAAAAGGAGCGCTAAAAGAAAAAACAGCCACTGATTTGCCTCGACCATAAGCTAGCTCCACTTCTTCAACTAGGGAGCGCCAATTTTCGCGTTGCAGTTTGGGTTGCAGCCAATAACTAACTAGAGCAAACAAATGAATGGCAAAGAGGCTAAAGAAAAGAATTTTAGCCAAGACCATTAAGCGGCCTTTGGCTTCAATAATTAAGTGACTGATGAAAATAAAGAAGGCGGGTAGTAAAAATAAGACGCGCTTGGGCTGTAGCACCGGAATAAAAAAGGAAAAGACCCAGATTAAAAGCAAGGGAGCAAGAAAAAAATAAAGAGCAAAAGTTAGTGCAGTTTGAGTGTTTTTGTTAGAGCGCTGATCATAAAAGAGCTTGGTGACTAGAACCAGCAAGAGTAAAAAACTAGCAATAAAAAAGAGATTGGGCTCTAAATCAAGCAAGCCATAAATAAATTTGAGTGGCACTAGCGGCAAACTTTTGAGCTGAGGTAGGCTAACCACCTCTGCCCAACCCGGCATTTGTAAGCGCAGAGCTTGACCGACAGTTAATTGCTGCCAAAACTTAGGCAGCCAAGGTAGAAAAGCCAAAACAATTAGGCCGAGAGGCGCTAGCAACTTTTTGATTTTAATTTTTTTAACTAGAGTCAAATAAGCCAGCTGGCAGAGCAAGAAAAAGGGATATAAATAACTAGAATAAAGACCAAAGATAGAACTAAGTATAAAAGTGAGTTGAGAGCGCTTTTTGGGCCAGTTGAGCATGGCCAGGGTGCCTAAACTAGCCCACATCATCGCTAAACTATAAGGCCTGAGTTCTTGGGAGAAGAAAATATGCAAGGGCGAAGTAGCCAGAAACAGAGCACTTAAAAAAGCAATGGCTCTAGCCTGCTTTTTTTTAGCAAAAAGTTGCAGGGCAATTTGGTAAGTAGCCCAAACACTAATGAGGCCAGGAATGACACTGGGTAGTAAGCGCAAGAGGGCTTCATTTTGTCCCAAACCAAAAACACTGAGCAAGCGCAGCCAAAAAAAAGTTAGCAAGTGCATCAGTGGTGGTTGAAAGTCAGCAGCAATTTGCAGTTGCTGGCTGAGTGGACGAGCACTTTCCAAAATTTGAGCAGCTTCATCTAGCCAAAAAGAATCATTGAGTCTGACTAAACGCAAAAGTAAAGCTAGGAATAAAATAGCCTTCATCTCTCCTATTATGGCAATTTAGAGGGTGAGGCGCAAATGTAAAATTCTACCGATGATCTTGAAACCGTCTAAAAGTTCCATCTTTTGGTCGGTGGGATGATAAATGGTCTTGATAGGTACGGTAGCAAAAGGTAAGTAGTTGCGAGCGGTGCGGCAAGAAATTTCGACTTCAACACTATAATTATTACTCTGCCAGCGCAGTTTAGGATAAACTTCTTTGCTGATCGCTTTATAACCGGACAGCGAATCGGAAATGTAAAAGTCATAAAGTGCCCAGATCAAAAAAGAAATGGCACGATTGCCGGCTACTCGCCCCAGTGACATGCCTTGTTTGAGGTTGCGAAGGCCAAAAATTAATTGTGGTGGTTTTTTTTGATCAAGCAGGGCAAAAAAGTGTTGCAAATCACTTGGATCGTGCTGGCCATCACCATCCATAAAAATCACATACTTGGCATCGAGTTCGTTGAAAGCAAAGTCAGCCCCTTTGCGCATGCTAGCGCCTTTACCCAAGTTAGTCTCATTAATTAAGCAGTGTTTAACATATTTTTTGGCAATTTTACAGGTGCTGTCACTAGAGCCATCGTCAACGAGAACAATGTTTTTAGTAATAGTTCTTAGTTTTTTGAGTAAAGGATGGAGGTGGCGAGCTTCGTTGTGGGCAGCGATAACGATATAAGTATGATTATTTGCTGTCATTGCTCGCTATTATGCCTATTTTGCTCTGCGCTGACAAGCGAAATTTGCTAGAATAAAGATATGGAAGACATAATTATTGAGCATTATTTAGCAAAAAAAACGGTATTAATTACTGGCGCTGCTGGCTTTATTGGCTCTCACCTGGTAGATAAGTGTCTGAGTTTGGGGGCGGTGGTGATTGGTGTGGATAACTTTATCACTGGTCGGCGAGTGAATTTGAGTCACTTAGAAGACAATCCAGATTTTTATTTGGTAGAAGCTGATGTTAGTCAGACAGCTGAGCAATATTTGACCTTAGCCCTCGATCAACTAGAAGCTGAGAGACCAGAAACGGCCAAAATTGATGTGCTTTTTCACCTAGCCTCTCCAGCTAGCCCACCAGCCTATCAGGAACAACCAATTGAAACTTATTTAGTCAATTCGATTGGTACCCATAATCTATTGAGTTTTTTACAAAGCCACTACCCTAGTGCGTGTTTGGTTTATGCCAGCACCAGTGAGGTTTATGGTGATCCCCTAGTTCATCCCCAAAGTGAAGATTATTGGGGCAATGTTAATCCCAATGGGCCGCGCTCTTGCTATGATGAGAGTAAGCGCTTGGGTGAAACTATTTGTGGGGTGTTTACTCGCCTCTACCAAATGGATATTCGCTTAGCCAGAATTTTTAATACCTATGGCCCGAGAATGCGTCCTGATGATGGACGGATTCTACCCAACTTCATCAATCAAGCCCTAAAAAAAGAGCCCCTAACTGTCTATGGTGATGGCAAGCAAAGTCGCTCTTATTGTTTTGTCAGTGATTTAGTAGAGGCTTTAGTGGAGCTAGGTAGTAAAGAAGATTTGGCTGGTGAGACAATTAATTTAGGTAATAATGAAGAATTTACCGTTTTGCAAACTGCGCTCTTGGTGCAAAAGATGATTAATGAGCAAGTTGCCAAAGGTGATGTTGTTTTTGAAAAATTACCAACCGATGATCCAACTCGCAGACAGCCAGATATTAGCAAGGCAGAGAAATTACTCAATTGGCAGCCAAAAATTGAATTTAGAGATGGTTTGAGAAGAACCATTGAGTATTTTCAGACTAGCGAAGCGCATATTTTGGAGTAATTAGGATTTAAACTCTCTTTTCCACTCAATTTTAAGCATTAGCCAGGTGAATAACAGTAATCCAGCTCGAGTAATCAGCCGTACCCAAGCACTAGCGATAATGCCATATTGAGGCACAAAGATCATATTACCAAACAAGATGATGATCAGTTGCAAAATAGCACTCAGGCTAAAGTAGCGATTGTTTTTGAAGGCATAAAAAGGACTAATAAAAGGCATTAGGGCCACACTGATAAAGCCAGCACCAAGTAAAATATGCAAAACATTGAGGGCACTTAAATAGTCACTACCAATAGTAAAGCGAATTAAATATGGGGCGAAAGGTAAACTGAGAGCAAAAGCTAAAACACTCAGAGCAAAAATTAGCCAAGCTTTGCCAATAAAGATCTTCAAATCTTTAGCTTTTTTGTAAGCAGCTACCCGAGGATTAAGGACATTAGCCATGGCATAGGCTACCACATAAAGGAGCATGGCAATGCGACTCACTCCAGCCAGCAAACCGGTTTCAAAATCTGTCAAATAGTGTTTGGCAAAGAGAATATCCAAATTTTCAATCAGTCCAGCGACTATGACGCTCAAGGCACTATGGCGCAAGATCGCTTTTAGTTGAGACTGAGCTTTGGGTTTTTTGATCTTGAGATCATAAGCTAGCCAGCGGGGCTTAAAGAAATGAAAGAGCAATAAACTGGGCAGAGCAGCTAAAAGATAAAGACTAATAATTAAATTAATATCAGTAATCCCCTGCCAATAAACAAAAATGGCTAAAAGTAATTTAAATAGGCTGGGAAAAAAATATGAAAAAGCAGCCAACTTATTGTTTCCCAAACTTTGCAGGGTAGCCAAACTACTTTCAAAAAAGGTAGTAGACATTGAAACAAGAAAAGTTAAGGGAATCAAGGCAGGATTGTCGATATTGAGCAGTGCAGAAATTTGACTACTAAAAATTAAGCCAAGTGCCGTAATCAGTAGCACCAATACCAAGCGATATTTCAAACAGAGTGAGAGAAAAATATTGATTTTTTTCTTTTTACTAGTACCACCAACTAATTTTTGCAAAGCAATATTCAGGCCACTATCTTGAAGGCGATTGAGAATCAAAGACAGAGAAAAAGCGCTAGAAAAATAGGCAAAACTAATGGGACCAAGCAAGCGAGAAATTAAAATAATAGCAACAGCGCTAAAAGCGGAAGCAATCAGCGAGCTAGTGATCATCAAGAGCGAACCAGCGATACCTTGATGCCGGCGTAAATAGCGATTAAAAAACATCCTTTTTATTTTACTAGATAGTGAGAGGAGAAACAATTAAACTTTTTTCTAGATCATGCTAAGATAATTCTATGCTTTTTTATCTAGTTTTAATTTTCTTCAGTTTATCCCTAGTTAACTTTGTTTATTGGCCTGTACAAGACTACTTTGTTAGGCAAGAATTATTAATTACCAGTATCCCTAGTATTTACCCCACTCTTTTCATATTGTTAAGTATTATTGTTTTGACCTTGTTACAAAATAAATTAAAAAAAATTTCAGCAGGCTTATTATTGGCTATCTCAGTAGTAGGTTTAGTAGGATCTTTATTGGTTTTTGATAAATTTTATTTAAAAAATAGAGATTTTTATCAAAGTCCAGTAATTTATCAAATTTCAGAACCATGGCTTATTCAAGGTAGTACGGTAAAAATCACTGGCATTAGGTTTTTTGATTCAAATCAGGAGCGAGGAAGGGTTATAATAGGAGATCAAGAATTATTAATTGTGGATTGGCGAGATTATGGAATTATTGCTAGATTGCCAGTGCCACACAGTTTTGGTGATCGGAAAATACAAGTCATTCGCTCTGATCAAAAACTAAGCAATCAAGTTATGGTAAAAATTAAAGATCCAGCAACTTTAGGAAATTAAAAATATGAAATTAATTATCATGATTCCCTGCTTTAATGAAGAGAAAACTCTTCCTTTGGTAATTAACTCAATTCCTAAAAAAATAGTTGGCATTGATAAAATTGAAACATTAATCGTGGATGATGGTTCTAGTGATCAAACAGTGCTTGTCGCTAAAAAACTCAAAGTCAACCACATCATTCAACACAAAAATAATAAGGGTTTAGCTAGAGCTTTTGAAACTGGTTTAAACGCCTGTTTGGATAAAGGCGCAGATATTATTGTCAATACAGATGGAGACAATCAATATCCTCAACAAGATATAACTCGTTTAATAAAACCGATTTTAGATGGCAGTGCTGAAATTGTTATTGCTGATCGCCAAACAGATAAGATTAGTCACTTTTCTCCTCTTAAAAAGTTTTTGCAAAAATTTGGTAGCTGGTGGGTACAGTTTTTATCTGGTACAAAGATTCCTGATGCAGTGTCAGGTTTTCGAGCCTATAGCCGTGAAGCAGCACAACAGCTAAATGTAGTTACCGATTTTTCATATGTAATTGAAACCATCATTCAAGCTAGTAAGAAAAAAATTGCAATTACTTCAGTTCCTGTTATTACTAATCCAAAAACCAGAGAATCTAGATTATTCAATAGCATGTGGGGACATGTTAAAAAATCTGGAGCAACCATGGTAAGAGTATTTGCCATGTATGAGCCGCTCAAAACTTTTAGTTTTTTGGCACTAGTGATGTTATTGCCAGGATTATTCTTAGCAGGTCGATTTTTATATTTTTATTTTATTGAAGGAACTGGTACTGGTCACCTACAATCTTTGTTGCTGTCGGCTGTGTTAATTATTGTGGGTTTTCAAATATTCTTAATTGGTTTAGTGGCAGATTTGATTGCAAGTAATAGGAAATTAATAGAAAAAATAATTAAGAAAACTAAAAGTGCATCCTAATTCTCGTCAAGTTTTATTTGTAACAAGAAAGTATCCTCCTGCTGTGGGCGGTATGGAAAAAATGCATTTCGAATTATCTAAATCATTGGAAAAAGTACGCTCAACAAAAATTATTGCATATGGTGGCAGTCAAAAATTTTTACCAGTTATTTTACCAATTTTGTTTTTCCGAACAATTTTGTTTATTTTTAAATATAAGTCAGCAGATATTATTTTAGGTGATGCTTTACTTAGTATTTTTATTCCTATTTTAAAATTGTTTGGTAAGAACAAAATTATGGTAATCGCTCACGGTTTAGATATTACCTATAATCGTTTTTTTTATCAACAAATAGTCATACCTAATCTGAAGAGGGCCAACATTGTTGTTAGTATTAGTAATGCTACTAAAAAGGAACTCATAAAAAGAGGAATTTCAGAAACACAAGTTAATGTGATACCCGTTGGTATTAATATTAGTAATTATCAAAAAGAGATTAATTTAAAACTAGTAAAGAATGAATTAGCAAAAAAAATTAATTTAAATTTATCTAATAAAAAATTGTTATTGACGGTTGGTAGATTAGTTGAAAGGAAGGGACATGCTTGGTTTATAAACCAAGTTATGCCACTTCTAGATGATGATTTTATTTATTTAATTATCGGAGAAGGTGAACAAAGAAAAAATATTGAAGAATTGATTGCTCACAAAAAATTACAAAAAAGAGTTTTTTTGCTTGGGAAAGTTAATGAGAACTATAAGATTGAATTATTGAGATTAGCTGATGTTTTTATCATGCCCAATATTGAAGTTAAAAATGACCCTGAGGGTTTTGGTATTGTGGCTTTAGAAGCAGCAGCAGCTGGTTTGCCAATTATAGCAACCAAACTGGAAGGTATAAAAGATTCAATTGCAAACAATTTGAGTGGTTATTTAATAAAGTATATTAACGCCGACATATTTGTTAAAAAAATAATTAAAGCGATAAAAAACAAAAAATTAAAAAATTCTTCAATAAAATATGCTTATCAATTTTCATGGGATCTTATAATTAATAATTACTTAAAAGTGCTAGTGTAACTATAAAACATGAAAGCTTCTGTTTGTATTACTAGATATTGTGAGTCAGATTCTATATTAATTAGATGTCTTAACAGTATTTTTAATCAAAAAAGCATTTTTTTAGAAGTTGTAGTAATTGATCAAAAACCAACAAAAAAAATTGAAAATTTTTGTTTAAAAAACAAAAACAAATTACCAATTATTTATAGGAAAACAAAACCATTGGGTTTGTCTGTTGCAAGAAATGTTGGCATCACTGAATCAAGTAATGATTTTATTTTATATCTAGATGCTGACGCTACGGCAGAAGAAAATTGGGCTTATTTTTTAACAAAAACTCTCAATAGAGATAGAGTTGCAATAGCAGGAAGTAGAATACTTCCTTTGTGGGGGGAACGAGAACCTATTTTTTTAAAATCGAAAGTAATTTGGGAACAATATTCAATGCTTGATTTTGGTGAATTAGAAAAAGAAACCACTAAAATAATTGGTGCTGGATTTGGTATTGATAGAAAAAAAACGAAAAATCTAGTATTTAATACTAGGCTTGGAAGATTTAATGGAAATCTTTTAGGCGGTGAAGAAACAGAATTCTGTAAGAAGATGAGAAACAAGGGATTTTTAATTTTCTATAATGGAAAATCATTGGTTTATCATCATGTATCTAAAGAAAGAACTACCTTAAATTGGCTAATTAAAAGACTTTTTGCGGCAGGAAGAAGCCGTTTAAATCAAGGGGGGTATCCAAAATCCACTCATAAAAAGAATGTTTATGACCTTGTTTTTATGCCTCTAATTGTTGTTCCCTATATTTGTGGTTTAATATTTCAAAAACTAATTACTATCAATAATGATTAAGACTATAATAGACTATTTTCTAGCAAATTCGCCAATAAGAGGTTTTCCTGGAAACTCAGTCCTTGGAACTTTTTTAATTATTATTATTCCATTATTAATAGGGATTTTTATTAAACATTTATTTTATAAGAACAAGTGTTTACAAAAAAATATTTCAAACTTGATTTTTGCTATTCTTATCTTAATTCTTTTATATTTTATTTTTTTAAACAAGTTTGATGTATACCATTACTATATTTTTTTTACCATAACCTTTGTTTTATCTCTATTGTATTGGGGATATATTTTATTGATAAAAAAGGATAACTCTATTTATTTAAAATCTTTTCTTAATGAAAAACTCAATGAAAAAATTGAGGTATCTAGAAACAAATCACGTTTTCAATTTATTTATTTAGTTATAGTGGTCACATCACTTGCATTTATCAACATACTCTTAATAGGTGGAGATTTTAAAAAGGTTGTTGGAGCTGATACTTGGTGGCATATTGCTTCTTCTATAAGAATTAATGATGTGCTTAGATTTAGAAATCCATTATTTAACAATGCAATTAATCATTATCCACCCTTATCATATATTTTACCGAATATATTAAGTAAAATTGGGTTGTCAATTACTCAAAGTTTTAATTTTTTAGCAATATTATTTAATATTTTGAATACACTTTTATTTTATCTTGTTCACATAAAAATTATTAAAAATAAACAAGCAGCCTTGGTTTCAGCTTTATTAACATCAAAAATAATTGCTGATTATACACCCGCGGTTTTAGGTTACTTTTTATTAAATTTATCATTATTGGTTTTTTATAAATTCCTTCTGTCTTCCAAAAAAATAATATACTTATTTTTTTATCTAATAACAATAACTTTAATTTTACTAACTCATTATGAGTTTTTTATAATTTCTTTAGTGATACAATTTTTTTTCTTAGTTTTTTATGTATTATTAAAAATAAAATTAACCAAACAAATTATAAAACAACTAAACCAACTTTTTCTTTATGCTGAAAAATATATTTATTTTCCAAACGAGTATATTATTATTATTTTAGGAATACTCATATCAATTTATTTAAACTTTGTTAACAAAGAAGCTCTTGTTTTAAAATCAGAACTTCCCATGAATCTATATAATAACATCTCAATATTAAGTTTTTTCTTTATAATCTATATACCAATTTATTTAATAAAAGAAAAAATTATAATTCATCATAAAATTTTATTTATTTCTGTTTTATTTCTTTCTACAAATACTTTTTTTTACTTTATTCGTATTTTTAATATTCATCATGTTCGTTTTTCAGAATATGCTTTTAGTGTCATTGCTTATCCAATAATAGTTAATGAACTTTTTAAAAAATTTTCAAGAACAATTAACAAACTTTCTTTTACGATAGTTTCCATATTAGTTCCATATTCTATAATATCTTCTTTTTATCCAAATTATATAAAAGCATCTGAATCCGCATATATTAACAAAATTAAACAAACATCGGCCTTGGGTTTGGAAAGGATTGATAGCGAAGCAGTTGTTTTTATTGAGCCAAGTGATCTTCTTATTAGGTTCTTTGCTCTTAATTATAATTTTAAAATTTTTGCTGTTAGCCTAAATAACAATGCTGGATCAAGACCTTTGACAACAATTCCTGATTTGGTTGAAACTTTTGGTTTTTTTGACATAAAAAAGAGATTAAAATTAACTGAAAAATTTTTGGATACTGGGGATGTGAATTTATTAAAAAATAGTAAATATAAAATTAATTATCTCTTATTTAGTCATGATTATTTTAACAAGGTAAACAAAAAACGATTATTTGAAATTAATGATGTTAGTATTATTAACCAAAACAGCTTTTACGTTTTGATAAAAATTACAGACTTATAAGAGAACTTAAAAAAATTACATTCTTTTTTTTTAAAAACTTTTTAGTTACTTTATCTATTTTAATCTCATCGAATAGTGGAAAAAGATATATTTTTTTATTTATTTTAACGTTTAGTAAAGAAGATGAACTAATTGTAACTCCTAAGCTTTTTTTATCGAATGTAATCAACTCAGCGGGAATATTACTTAATAATGTACAATTAATGTTTTTAAAAATCATTCTATTCTCTCTTGGATGGGGTTTTATATAAAGATGATAACTATAATTTTTACAATATTTTTCTAGTGTTTCTAATAAATTTAAAAATGTGCTTTTTGAAACTCCTCGTAATTCATCATATGGCTGAGAGAAAAAAACAACTCCTTTTTTTGATATATCAAAATTAAATAAAGATTTTTTAAATAAACTCTTAATTTTATCTTTATTTTTTTCAACAAAATAAAAAGAATTTTCATTATAAATATGATCAATACCTTTTTTATTTATTAAGGAAACTTCACTAACATACAAGCTTTGATTTAATTTTAATTCACCAATATATTTTAATTTTTTCATTTTAAAAATGATATCTAAGAACAAATCAATTAATTTTTTTTTGTTTTGATTTAGTGTGCTGGAATAAATGCCAACCCCTTCTTCTAAAAGGAAAAATTTAGAATAAGTTTTTCTTTTAAAGAATCTTAATATGAATTGATTGTGTTTTGGTAAATCTAAAAAATAAACTATATTAAAAGATTTATTTTTAAATTGCTTAATCAGCTCATAGTTGTATTTATTTATATTTTTGTAGATTTTCACTTTTTTAAAACGATTTTTGTTTAAGATTTTATTATTTCCTCTTAAAATAATTATATTAAACAAGTTTCTCATTTTTTTTAGATTTAAATTTTCAATAAATTTACCATCATTGATAACTATAATGATGGATTTAGTTTCAAGATGAAAATTTATAATATAACCTAAGGAAATAATTAAATGATATGGAGTATTGCAAATAAAGATATTGTCTTTATTTTTATTAAAATTAAAGATTAAGTTAGACTTTCTTTTAAACATGTGGTTTTTTTCTCTTAAAAAAAATTAAAACTATTTCTTTAACATCAGTTTTTTTTATCAATTTTAAATAGAATGAAGATAAAAAGATTATTGAAATTACGATTAATTTAATAAGCGTTTGTAAAATATTATTTGAATTAGTGTATTTTGTAGTAATAAACAATCCAATTAATAAAAGAACTATAAATAACAATATTTTACGATATTCATAATTTATTTTATATATTTTTTGAGAAGCTAAGTGAACAAACACTACTAAAAATAGTTGTGAAATTAAAAGAGAAATTCCACTGCCAAGCAGACCAATTTTACCAATTAAAAGAAAATTTAATATTACATTGATAATACTTGAAAAAACAGAAATTATTGCTAATTTATGTGTTTTTTCTTTATAAAATAGTGGCGTTACCAACATGAAGTAAATACCTTGAATAAAATAAGACATCGCTATAACTAGTACAATTTTATTAGCGCCCACATATTGATCAGATGAAATAAATTTGATAATTTCTATAGAAAAAGCTGAAATTATTAAAACAATGATTCCGATAAGAATTAAATAGATGTTAAATATTTTAGAAAAAATACTTTTGTCATTGTGTTTTTTATTTGCTTCTTCATAAAAAATTGGTGCCCATGCAAAATTAATTGCTGAAGTTATTAAATATACGCTCATTCCAATTTTATAACCCAAATCATAAATTCCAACTTCGCTAACGCCCATTTGCCTACTTAATAAAATTCTATCTATTTTAGAAATAGCCCAACCTGCCACTAAATGAATTACTATTGGTAAACTAAAAGAGATTCCAGAAAAAATGTGTTTTTTTGATAAGATTAATCCGTATTTTTTTATTACACTCAACATAATGAAAAAATAAATAATTGAGTAAGCATAGAATGAACCTAAAATTTGACCACTTACTCCTAATTTTTTATAGATAATTAGATAAATAATTAAAAGTGTTGAAATAAAAAAAGTAAAAAGTTGAGTGAATACAAATAATTTTGATTTTTGTTCAGCTCTCAAAAGTTCTTGATATAATTGGATAATTGTTAAAAAATAGGAATACCAAATTACCGGAATAATATATTCTGAAAAATTAACATTAGGAGTAATTGAATAAAATATTTTTTCCCCAACAATAGTAGAAAGGATTATAGAAAATATTAAGCCAAATAAAAACGTAAATATAAAGGTTGAAGAAATAAAGGTTTTTAGTTTTTGAAAATCATTCTTATAATCGTAATATTTTTTAATAATGACACCTTTTGAAGTCATTCCAAAAAAAATCGCAAGCAGGTTGGATATGGCAATAGTTAAAACAACTATACCATACTCACTTGTATCTAAATAATTTGTAAAAAGAGGTAACAATAAAAAAGATAAACCTCTTTGTAATACAGATCCAGCGCCATATACAATAGAATCTTTTGTTAGATTTTTTACTACTTTATTCATTACTTATTAACTTAAAATTCAGGGGCGTCCCCATTTTAAGGTTTTTATTAGCTTTTTTTCCTAATACTTTTTCATAGAATTTTGGATGCATACCGTCATTGGGTCTAATGGATTTAATATTTTTATCTGTGAAAATCTCACCTTCTTTAATGTTTTCAACAATAAATAACGATCTTGCAAATTTTCGACTTTTTCTTTTTTTTTCAGTTAAATCATAATTCACTTTTCCCAAAGACACTTCCATTTTCCTAACTTCATCTACCATTTTTTTAAATTCACTAGGTTCTAAAGAAAAACTAGAATCAGGTCCACCCATTGCTCTATCTAAAATAATATGTTTTTCTATTACTTTACCTCCCAATGCCACTGATCCAATTGGTACTGTTAAACCCATTGTATGGTCAGATACACCAACTATTGTTTTATATTTTTTAGCCATATCTACCATAGTTAGTAAATTCACTTCTTCTAGAGGAGTTGGATATTGTGAAGTACATTGTAATAAGATAATTTGATTATTTCCTATCTCTTTACAAGTTTTAATTGCTAAGTCGATATCTTCTTTATTTGCTATTCCCGTTGAAATAATAATTGGTTTCATTTTTTTTGCTACGTATTCAATTAGTGGAATATCAACGATTTCAAATGATGCAATTTTATAAGCAGGCACATTCATTTTTTCTAAGAAATCTACAGCTGTTTTGTCAAATGGCGATGAGAAACAACTCATTCCTAAACCATTGGCTATTTTTTTTAATTTTGGTTGCCATTCCCAAGGTGTAAAAGCCTCTTTGTATAGATCATATAAAATTGTTCCATCCCAAATGGTGCCTTGGTTAATTTTAAAATATTTATTATTCGAGTTTAAAGTTATTGTGTCGGCTGTATAAGTTTGCAGTTTGATTGCATCGGCTCCAGCTTTTTGTGCGGCTTTAATAGTTTCAACTGCTAAATTAAAATCATGATTATGATTTGCTGAAATTTCTGCAATGATGTAGGCTCCGCTTTTAGAATCAATAGTTTTCCCATCAATTTTAATTGTATTCATAATTTCCTTTCAAAAATTTTAATTCGATTATTTTCATCTATTTGTTTAAATTTATGCTTAAGAAAAAAATTAATTGCTCGATTATTATTTACTAAAGTTTCTGCGATTAGTTTTGTTAAATAGAGCTTTTTTTTACTAAAATTAATTAATCCTTCCAACATTAATCCTGCGCTAGCAACATTTCCAACATCAGGATTTTTATAGATACCTATTTCTGCAGATTTAGAACTAAAGTTAATATTAGTTAAAGAACATACGCCTGCATAATGCTTGTTTTGTTTTATTAACCAATAAATTTTATTATTCTCTATAGATAGTTTTTTGATAAATTTTTTATGACTTGTTAACTCAATTGGGCTTGAATTGTACATCCACTTAGAAATTTTTGGGTTATTTCTCCATTCTAAAACTAGAATAGTTTCATCGATATTTAATGCCGTAAAAGGAATATATCGAAGCGCCATATAGTCAAAGCTTATGTTAGTTTTTTTCAGTTAGCTCCTTAATAATATTTACAGCACCATTTTCCTTCATTAGCTTTTGTGCTTTTGATGAAATTTCTTCTCTGAGCTGTTTGTTTTTTAATTTATTATATTGTTCAATTAATTTTACATCTAAATTAACTTCATTCCAAACAAGTTTTTTAAGAATTATTTCTGCATTAATCCATTGGCACAAATGAAATTCTTGATTATTAGCAACCTGAATTGCTATTGTGGGCACACCCAATTTCCCAAGCTCATATAAAGTTTGTCCTCCTGCGGATATAGCCAAATCAGTGCTGAAAAGCAATTGAGACATGTTACTGGCTGAAGGGTTATTGATTAATTTAATTCCTGAATAATTTCTAAGCATTTCTTTATTATGGTTTGAAAAGCCATTTCCTACTACAACCGTTATATTTATACCTGGATATTGAGAAATAATTGATTTAACAACAAAAGGGCTTAGCTCTTTAATATCTGAGCCGCCGAAAGTGATTAAAATGTTTGTTAAATTTTTTTTAATGATTTTTTTTGAACTATTCCAAAATTGTTTTCTCAAGGGAGTATATTGAGTCCCCAAAAGTAGTTTTGTATAAGAAGAATAATTATAATTTAATTGGTTGGCTCCGATTGATCCATTAATTAAATAATTGCACGGATAATTTAATCTATTATTGTCATCAATACAGACAAGTTGAGTTCTATTTTTAATGAAATTGTAATGATCTAGGTTCGCTAAATATGAATCAACAATTACAAAATCATAATCTTCATACTGATGATTTCTGTTGTTTATTAACCAATTGTCGTAAATAACATCTTTGACAAGTGAGTCAAGCAACACAGTAGTAGAATCATCACCATTGATTATTAGCTTAACCTGATGATTTAATTTTAAAGCACCTTGGGCTATTGCAATAGATCTGGTAATGTGACCAAAACCAATTTTTTTTGAACCCTCAGATAGGATTAAAAATTTCATTTATGTTTATTAAATATTAATTCAGCTAACTCCCAATCTTCTTGATCATCAATATCACAGGCTTCTAACTTATTTAAAATCATTGCTTGAGTTTTCTTCGTAATAATTTGTGAATTTTTAATAAATTGAGTTGATTTTAGCCAATATAATTGTCCAGCATCGTGATATAGAGGTACTAGGTCTTGAGTACGAGCATTTAAATTACTTGGATTTGTGGGATTGATGTATGAACCTGAAATTTTAAATGATCTTTGTGGAGGATGAGAGTATTGTTGGACAGTAATGACCGAATTTGTAGCTTCAAATTTTGTAAGTATGCTGAGTCCTTTATTTATCAGCTCACTTGTAGCAAAAACAGAGGTTGGGTAAAGACAACAGATATAGTCAAAGTTCGTGCCTAATTTTCTATAATTATTGACTACTTCTAAAATCACCTCCGCTGTTGTTGCTGAATCCGATGAATTTTCTAAAGTTCGAAGAAATGGAATTTTTGCGCCAAATTTTTCTGCAATGCGAGCAATTTTCTGATCATCTGTAGATACCATAACCTCGTCAAAACAATTAGCTTCAATGGCAGCTTTAATTGGATAATAAATAATAGGTTTATCAGTAAAAATTTTGATATTTTTAAATGGTATTCTCTTGCTACCACTACGAGCTGGAATTATTGCTAGAGATTTTTTATTCATACTTTTTTAGAGTTTTTAAAATAATTTTAGAAATTTTTATTACATCAGTGCTACTTAAATTTGGATAAATAGGTAAGCTTATTTCCGAATTATAAAATTTTTCGGCGTTAGGCAAGTTTTCTAAGTTTTTTAAATTTGTTTTATAAAAAGGATGTTGGTAAACCGGAATATAATGAACTTGAACACCAATACCACATTGTTGTAAATTTTCAACAATTTGTTTTTTTATTTTCCAGTATTTTTCTTTCAATTTAATTGGGTATAAATGATATGCGTGTCTAACTCCATTCTTTTCTTCTGGTAAATCAAAAAAAATATTGTCCTTAAATAATAGGTTGTATTGTTGAGCTATTTCTCGTCTTTTATTTATAAAAAGCTCAATTCTTTTTAGTTGAGATCTACCTAATGCAGCCAAGATGTCTGGCATACGATAATTGAAACCTAAAAATTGCATTTCATGATACCAAGGACCAACATTTTTATTTACTAAATTATTGGGTTCCTTAGTTATACCATGAGTCATAAATTGTTTAATTTTTAAATAAATATCATGATAATTAGTTAAAACAGCACCTCCTTCTCCAGTAGTAATATGTTTAACTGGATGAAAACTAAGGGCAACTACTTTAGATCTAGATGAGCTGCCAATTTTTTTATTTTTATATTCAGCTCCTAATGCATGGCAAGCATCTTCAACTACAGCTAATTTATATTTTTCAGCAATTTCCCAAACCCTATTCATCTCAACAGGATGTCCAGCATAATGAACCACGCTCAATAAGCGGGTATGGTTGGTTATTTTATTTTCAATAATATCTGGATTAATATTGCCGGTTTTAGGATCAATATCAACAAAAATAGGTTGAGCGCCTAAATAAAGTCCCGCATTTGCAGTCGCAGCAAAAGTCATTGGGGTAGTAATAAATTTATCATTGTGTGTTAAACCACAAGCATAATAGGCAGCATGTAAAGCTGCTGTGCCAGAGTTCATTACCACTGCGTATTTAGCACCAGTGTATTTGGCTAAATCTTGTTCAAATTTTTCAACTTCTGGCCCCTGAGTCAGATAATCGGCAGTAAGCACCTTTTGGACAGCCTCTATATCTGAAGTATCGATCGATTGTTTTCCGTAAGAATATTTATTCATATTTATTTATCAAGTCACTGTTTTTTAGCATTTCTGCCATTTGTGATGAATTCAAAAACTCAGGATTGTTTTCACTGGTATATGAAAATGAGGAATCTACCAGCTTATCAAGTTTATATGCTGGAAAACTATCATTCCAAACTTCTAAATAAGTTGGTTTAATTAGATATCTATCTCCCAAGTCATAGGTATTAAGAGCTTCATTTTCACTAATTAGAGACTCATGAAGTTTTTCCCCAGGCCTAACACCAACAAATTCAAGCTTTGCATCAGGAGCAATTGTTTTTGCGAGTTCAACAATTTTCATGCTGGGAATCTTGGGTACAAACAATTCACCACCTTGAGTTAATAAGAGTGAAGATAAAACAAATTTTACTGCTTGCTCAAGAGTTATCCAAAATCGGGTCATTTCTTTATGGGTTATGCTCAACTTACCTGTATGTGCTTGTTGGTAAAAAAGAGGTATTACGCTTCCTCTGCTACCCATTACATTTCCATAGCGAACAACACTAAAAGCTGTCTTACGCTCTCCTCGATAATTATTAGCTTGAATGAATAATTTATCCGAACATAGCTTAGTGGCACCATAAAGGTTGATTGGCTCTGATGCTTTATCAGTGCTTAATGCAATCACTTTATCAGCATTATTATCAAGTGCAGCATCAATCACATTTATAGCACCAATGATGTTAGTATTTATGGCTTCAATAGGATTATATTCACAAGCTGGCACTTGTTTTAGTGCGGCTGCATGAACCACAATATCTGCTCCACTCATAGCTCTAGTTAATCTTGATTTATCTCTAACATCTCCAATAAAGAATCTAAGTTTTTCTAAATCTTTGTGATTAGCATAAGATTTTTTTAATTGCCACTGTTTAAGTTCATCTCTACTATAAATTCTGATTGAGCTAGGACTACTATTTGTAAGCACATATTTTGTAAATGCTTTACCAAAAGAACCTGTTCCGCCTGTTATTAAAATAGTTTTATCATTAAAATAAGTTAAATTCATAATTTATTTTTCTTTATTTATTAATAAAATATGGTCTTTCTATAATACAGCATCTGTTTTATTATTGGTCAATAAAATTAAAAAAGAAATCACACTTATAACCAATATCAAAATAGGCCAACAACAAATCATTGTAAAAAAATTAAAATAATATAACAACACCTTTAATATTAAAAAATAAGATTCTAAAAATATAAAGATAAAAAGACCAAAACTTAAAGAATAATTTTTTTTAGAAAATAATGAAAAAGAGTAAACTGATAAAGGAATTAAACCAATAATTGAATTGAAAATAAAACCCCTGTTATTAATGGTTTCAATAATTTTGCTTGAAATAAAACTTAATGCAGACTGCCAATCACCAATTAGTAGTTGTTTATTGAATTTATAATGGGTTCTAATAATAGTTTGATCCTCACTTAATTTTAAAGGCTCTATTATGGTTTCATTTTCAAAATCATTTATAAATTCTCCAACATACTCTTCTTTATCTTTTTCATCTAATTCACTCAATTGACCCTCTTCTGTTAGTTCTTCATCTTGCATAAGACTCAAATCATTAATTGCCACTTCATAAGAATAATTTTTATCTTTTGAGTCTTCTTGAATCGGAAAACCAAAATACATGAATCCGCTGTGATGAAACTGACTAGATAAATAATTGCTTTCACTTAGCCACTGCTCTACCCCTTCTTCTTTAATTTTGAAAGTGAGGATAATTCCACTAGCGCTTTGATAATTATCAAATTTGATTGATAATATCCCCAGATTATTTTCTTGTGCAATAAAATTACCACTAATCACATCGCCAATTACCAAAGGATCAGTGCTGTAGTTATTAAAATAGTTTCGATCGCCATTTTTACTTAAAAGAGTAATCGCGCTGTCACTGTTGATAGCTACCCATGCTGAAAAGCTCAGTGCAAAAATCAATAAAAAAAGAGGCATCAAAAAAAACTTGATTAATGGTTTATTTAAAAATTTAGTTAATTTTGAATTTTGCAAATAATTTAAAATATTTTCTTCTGTTAATTGTTTTTTTATTTTTTGATATTGTTGATTTAGTCTTTTCCGTATAATTATTAATGTCTTTTTGCTAAATAATTTTCTATTTTTTTCTTCTTTTAGCCACTTGCTAATTATTAGACTAAACAAGAAAGCTATTAGTAAGGCTTCTAGGATATAAAAATATTTAAAGTCTATATTTAATGGAAAGATAATTGGTAATTTTAATAGTAAATAAAAAAATAAATGCACTATCAGCAAATTGATTAATAAATCTTTTATAAATTTCATAGTTTAAAAAGTACTAGCTGCCATTTATTATCTATTAATTTTACCTCATCAGCGTTCTCATATTCTCTAACCAGTTCATCTACTAAAACAAATGATTCACCAGATTCAATCAACCGATCTTTTTCATTTTGCCAAACAATAATGGGCATTGGTATAAAATCCTGATTTTCAAATAACAAGCGATATTTAATGTAATAAAGATAGCTATGATCACTGCTTTGAAAATCACTATTTAAATAAAAATTATTAATACCTTGTTCCTTAATTAAATAGTCTAAAACCGGATCGGCGTTATCTCGATAAATACCAGCTTGCCAATTATGCATGTCTCTTAAACCCAGCCTAAAAGTAGCTAGATTAATACTAATTAATAGCAGTGCAAAGACCATTAAAAGCTTCTTTTTAGGCTTTATTGCCCATAATAAGCCAGTGCTAAGTAACATTAACAGCAATCTAATCAGCAGACTTTGACCCTTCATAAGATCAAGAAATCCCCAACCTAGAGAATTAATTGAAATATAAAAATCTCTTGTGGGTAACATTAGTATTAAAAAGAGACAGAGAGCAATGAAGATTTTGATTGCGTTTTTTTCTAGAGTAATTTTTTTATTTATTAGTTGCCATGTTTTTAGCAAGCCGTATACAAAAAATATGGCAATTGTCGGATCCAAATAGCGAAAATAGGTTGAGTATTTGATCGGATTGTTGCGAAATCCCAAGTATGAGTGCAAATATGACAATCCTAGAGAAAAAAGTCCGAAAAAACTAATAAAAATAAACTCACTACTAATTTTTCCCTTTAGCTTGCTTTTTAAAAAAGCCATCAATTCATTGAGATAGAATAAAATTGGTAAGAAAAAACTTGAAATAAAAATATAAATTAAGCTGTTGCCCAAAACTTTAAAACTAGCAACATAATTGTTTTTTCCCTTAAAAAAATCAGTGATAACGCTTAAATAAGGATTAGCGCTATAAAATTTTTGCCCCTCAGCTATTGTTTGGTGTTTTATTAGACTTGTTTCAAAACTATTAAATAATTTATTAGTTAAGAAAACTAAAATTAGGAAAATTAGACTTGGCAAAACAATCTTTTTAATTTTTCTAGCTAAATTAAGTTCTTTGTTTTTAATTAAATTAATAGAAATTAAAGACAAGATCAGACTGGGAATTAAAGTCAGGGCAATTGATCTCGTTAGAATAGCCAAAGTAGTTAAAAAAGCTAAAACAATCCAGTAAAAAATATTTCTTTTCTCATTTTTTTTATTATTGATGAAAATAAACAGAGAAAAAATTAATAATAAGATTGGTGTATATAAGTTTTCACTCATGGCGACTGGGTAGTAGCCGCTAATGACAGATAAAGTAGTTGTTAACAGATAAGACAAAAACAAAAACCATTTGCCTTCTTTTGTAGCAGTAAATTTAAAAACTTTATTAAGTATAAAAAAAACTAAAATTAATAAAAATTGGCTAACTATAAAATTTAATATTTGAATATTTAAATAACTAGAGGAAGCTGAATTATTAATTACTGGAGCAATTAAATATGAATATAGAGGTGGATAAGTGTGACCCAGAGTAGCATCTGAAATAACATCAATCCCCCATTTTATGTTTCTGGCTTTACTAATATATAAATATTCGTCCCCAAAAACCCAGGGGTTAAGATTATGCAATTGCATCCTCAATAGTTTACTGCAGCTAAAGCAATTAGACCAGATCTAGTTTTAATTATTTTTTATTTTTGACTTCAGTGCTTCGAATTTCTCATTTTCTTCTTGTATAATGCTCTGTATGCAGGATCGGATTTTAATTGTTGGAGCTGGACTTACTGGAGCGACTATCGCTCGCTGCTTAGCTGATCAGGGCCAAGCAGTACTGGTAATTGATAAGCGCTCGCATCTGGCTGGTAATTGCTACGATGAAGTACAATCCGACATTTTAGTCTCGCGCTACGGCGCCCATTTGTTTCATACTAATGATAAAAGTGTTTGGCAATTTTTGCAAAAATTTACTAAGTGGCGACCCTATGAACACCAAGTCTTAACTAAGATTAACGATCAATCAGTTAATTTACCAGTCAATATTAATACCATTAATCAGCTTTTTGGTTTAAAAATCAAAACTGGCAAAGAAATGCGGCATTTTTTATCCAAACAAGCTCTGCCAATTAAAAAAGTTGATAATTTAGCTGATTATCTCTTATCTCAGGTGGGTGAAGTGATTTATCAAAAAATCTTTTATGGTTATAGCCGTAAACAATGGGGTATTGATCCAGCTTGCCTTGATACCAGTATCAGCTCTCGCCTCCCCATTCGCTACAATTTTGACAATCGCTATTTCACTGATAAGTTTCAGGCCTTGCCAGTTGGTGGTTATACTACTTTGATAGAAAAAATGCTTAAGCATCCCCAGATTGAAGTCAAACTGAAAACAGATTATTTTAGATTGCCTAAAAGCTTTGTCAAAGACTTTAGCAAAGTAGTTTATACCGGGCCGATTGATCGCTATTTTAATTATCGCGCTGGGCGCTTGGAATATCGCTCGCTGAAGTTTATTTTTAGCAAGCTAGATAAAGAATTTTACCAAAATAACAGTGTTATTAATTATCCAGATTTGACTGTGCCCTATACCCGCGTTATTGAGTTTAAATACTTTGATCCTAGCTCTAAGATAACCAAGCACACCGTCATTGCTAGAGAATATCCCAAAAGCAAGGGCGAGCCCTATTATCCCGTACCTAGAGCGCGCAATCAGCAAGTTTTGGCTAAGTATTTGGCTAAAGTTGCAGAGTTAGAAAAGAGTGGTATTTATTTCGCTGGACGCCTGGGAACTTATCGCTATTTAAATATGGATCAGGCTGTGGCAGAGGCGATGAAGTTGGCGAAAAAAATTAGCAAAAAATCTAATTAATCCATCTCCCTCTATCTTTTTATTTTTCATCTCATCTATAATAAAAACTAATGCTTTTGGTATTTGGTCATTGGGTTTTTTTGTGGTTTAGTCTCGCTAGCGTTGGCTATCTGTTTGTCAATTTATTTATTAAAAAAGCTGAAAAACACTCTTATTTTTTTTATTTATGGTTGGGCTACGTACTGTTAACGACTTATTTACAAGTCTGGTCATTTTTTGTCAGCTTAAATAATAAAGCAGTTTTTTGGATTTGGTTTCTGCTTGCAATCTGGGGTTTACAAATTGCTTTTAAAAATAGGGCTTTTTCGCTGAAAAATTTATTCAAGAACAATGCCAAACTCATCCCTTTTCTAATTTTAGTTACACTCTTGGTTTTTTTTGCTTCTACTAGAGAGGTTTTTCATTATGACGCTTATCTTTATCAATTTAAAATGGTGGCTTGGAATAAAAATTTTCCAGTGATTCCGGGTTTAGCTAATATTGATGAAAGATTGGGTTTTAATAGTTCTTTTTTGGTGGTAGCAGCCTTTATTGAAACTTTCCTTAAACAAGGCATGTCAGCCTTTATCCTCAATGGTTTTTTAACACTTAGCCTCATTGTTTATTTAAGCCATACTATTATTCAAAAAAAAGCTTTTCGTCCCAGATATTTTGCTCTAATTGTTTTTCCCTATTTAATCTATCAGGTGATAACTGGAGACATAGCTTCTTTATCTACAGATTTACCCATGTTAATTTTTTCTTTTGTGATGATTTTGGCGATTTTAAATAAAGAAGACTTGTTCTATATCATAGCTCTTGCTGTTTTAATCCCAACAATTAAGTTGTCTGGAGCAATGAGTGTGATAATAATTATTGCTATTTTCTTTTTTATTAATAAAAAAGAACTTAAAAACAAGTGGCCATATTTAGTTTTAGCTTTAATTTTAGGAATATCCTTTGTTGCTAGAAACCTAACTGTTTCTGCTTATCCTTTTTATCCATCACCCCTATTTGCTTTCAATTTTCCATGGAAAGTGCCTCAATCAATAGTGGTTTCTAGTCGAGATGGAATTAAGGCTTGGGGTCGTTTACCAGGACCATCTTATCTTGAGTCGATAGAGAACTCTTGGAGCTTTTGGTTCCCATTTTGGTGGTCAAGATTTAAGCAAACTTTAGAATTTAAATTTTTTATTATTAGTACTTTGCTTTTTGTATTTATTCTAATTCCCAAAAAATTATTGAAAAAAAATTCTAAAGTGACTGCCTTTCAATTTTATTTACCCCTAGTTTTCAGCCTTTCTAGCATTATGTATTGGTTTTTTATGGCTCCCGATATTCGTTTTAGTGCGGTTTATTTTTGGATTTTATTTGCAATTATTTTAATTGAAGTTTTTGAAAATTTAACTGCTAATAGAAAAATTAAAAATATGCTTTTAAGCTTACTAAGTTTTTATTTAATTATTTTTTTCTTCAAAACAAATTTTTATTTTAGATTGAATAAATTGTTTGATAAAAATTCTTATTTTAAAATTCATCATCGCCAAAATATTGCTCACAAAAACCAACATGGTCTTGTTGTTTATCTACCTGCTCTTCGAGATCAGTGTGGCAATCAAGAATTAATCTGTATGCCGGATAATAGTTACTTAGATAATCTGCAATATATAGAAATAAACAATGTTTATCGGGGTTTTAAGTTTATCGAGTAAACAATTAATGATTTAAATTTATTTTAATTAACAAAAACGTTGTATTTAATTATTTGCCAAACAGCTTTTAGACCATCGCTCCATCTAATGTGCTTGCCTTGTTGATAGGTTCTACCATAGTAAGAAATACCGACCTCATAAAATCTAATGTTTTCAATTTTGGCTAATCGGGCAGTAATTTCTGGTTCAAAGCCAAAGCCTGTTGATGTCAACTGAGCAGCTAATTTTCTAGCCAAATCTCCTTTCATTAGTTTGTATCCGACTTCCATGTCAGTTAGATTGATATTGGAAAATACATTGGATAAAAAAGTTAGAGAGCGGTTAAACAATGAGTGCCAAAAATATAAAACTCGATGAACCTTACCGCTAACAAAGCGTGAACCATAAACTACGTCTGCTTGACCAGTAATAATTGGTTTGAGTAAGATTTCGTATTCACTAGGATCATATTCAAGATCAGCGTCTTGAATTAAAACAATGTCTCCTGTTGATTTGCTAATACCAACTTTGAGAGCGGCTGTTTTACCTAAATTTTTTGCTTGGGTGATTAATTTAAACTTTTTTTGTTTTTGTAATTTTTTTAAAATTTTCCTAGTTTGATCACTGCTGCCATCATTAACTACTATCACCTCTTTTTTTAAACCCCAACTTTTAGCTGAGAAAACTTTTTTGAGTAACAGTTCAATGGTTTTCTCTTCGTTGTAACAAGGAATAATAATTGAAAGTTTTTTATATTTCATCTTTTATTTATTTTTTTCTCTGAACCACTCAACTGTCTTTTTCACTCCCTCATCAAAATTGACGCTAGGTTCCCAAGCAAGGACTTCTTGTGCCTTAGAGTAATCTAGTGAGCTGGTGACTTGCTCACCAATGCGCTCTGGGCCATATTCTTTTTTAAGGTCTAAATCTAATTCACTAACTAATTTATCAAAAACTTCATTGGTAGAGATTTCCGTTTTGGTACCAATATTCAGTTCTCCGACAAAATCACTTTCTAGGGCCAAAACATTGGCTTTCACCACATCGCTCACATAAACATAGTCACGAGTATGACTACCATCACCGTTAATAATTGGCTGTTTGCCCTCACCAATCATTTCTAAAAAGATAGCGATCACCCCCGACTCACCATGAGCATTTTGTCTGGGGCCATAAACATTGCTGTAGCGCAGGGAAATAAAGGGAATGTGGTGGATTTCATGATAATAGTTGAGATAAAGCTCGCCGGCTCTTTTTGAAATGCCATAGGGAGACAGAGGTTCTTCCTTCATGTCTTCGCTAAAAGGAGTTTCTTTATTGCCATACATTGCTCCGCCGGTGGCAGCCATGATCACTTTTTTAACTCCTGTTTTTTTGGCAGCTTCCATAATATTTAGTAATCCCAAAATGTTGTTTTGGGCGTCAAACTGGGGATTTTCTACTGAATAACCAACCTGAATGTGAGCGGCATGATGATTAATTACATCTGGTCGCTCGCTTTCAATGATGGCTTGAATTTTTTCTTTATCAGTAATATCGCATTCGATGAATTTAGCGTTTGGGTTAAGATTACTTTTTTGACCACTAGATAAATTATCCACCACCACCAATTCGTGACCTAAGTTTAAATAAGCATCAACGATGTGCGAAGCGATAAAACCAGCTCCTCCAGTTACTAAAATTTTCATAAATTCCTTCTTTCTATTAATTTAGTCTTGATAAAGTTCTTGATAAACTTTGATGGTTTCTTTGGCCGTTTTATCCCAAGAAAATTTCTCTGCCCAAGTACTAGCTTTTTTAACAAAAGCTAGACGGTCATTCTTTTTCCAGGACTGAACTTCTGTAACTGCTTCAGCAAATTGCTCAGCTGTTTCTTCTTCGACCAAGATGGCTCTCTTGCCAGCAATTTCTTTAAGTGAAGAGTTTTTGCCACAAATAACTGGAGTTTGACACTGCATCGCTTCCAAAATGGGCAAGCCAAAACCCTCATACAGAGATGGTTGGATGTAAGCGAGTGCTCCTTGATAAATAGCAGCTAATTCTTCTGGATCGTCACTAAGCACATCTTTAATAAATTTAATGCGCTCTCCCACGTCACTGAGAGCAATTTGACTTTCAATAGCTTGCCACTCAGGAATTTCTTGAGGATGAAAATTACTACCCACGCAAACTAGTTTAACTTCTTTAGCTAAATATTTGAGGGTTTTGATTAACTGCGGAATGTTTTTGTTGTAGTTGATGTCTCCAACATAGAGAATGTAGTGTTTGGGAAGGCGTAGTTTGCGCTGATATTTTTGCCACTTATCTTTAGTCAGTGCTTTTAAACTGGGGTTGGCGGCTAAATAAATCACATTGATTTTTTCCGGTTTAACACCCAGATATTTAATGATGTCTTTTTTGGAAGATTCACTATCAGTAATGATTCTATTAACTGCTTTCAGCGCTAGTTTTTGGCGAATAAAATTAATCCGACCAATTTTTCCAGAAGGATAATGTTTGGGAAAAACCAAAGGAATAACATCATGAATCGTTACTACAGTTTTAGCAATCAATTTTAGTGGCAAAGTGGGAAAGAAAAAATCAAAATATGGATAATGAACAACATTTGGATGAAATTTTTTTAGTTCTTCTTCACTCATTGCTCCTGATTGGTAAACCTCAATAGCCTTATTGTTGAGCAAGCGCTCTAACAAAAAACGAGTATAAGTACCAATACCACGAGTAGCATTAGCATCACTGAGAGGACTGGTATCTAGTAATACTTTCATCTAGGCCTCTCCTCGCTTTAATTCCCAAAATTTGAGATAAGCAACTAAATGGTGCAGACCACTAAATAGGGCGAAAACAAATCCAGCCCAAGCGTCCATAAAACCTTTGTGACGGATATAGAGTTTCAAAAAAGTCACGATTGGTTTAATAATCATGTGATTGATAAAAGTCAGGGGATTAAGTTTGAGCTTTTTGTCTTTGAGTTGTTGAGCTTTTAGTGACGTATAAGTGTTGAATTTGCGCAAATAATCACTAAAAGTTGGATTACTGTAATGCCAGAGATGCCCATCGGCCATGGCTGTTTGACCGTCAACCCACATTTGTTCGTGAACGTCCTTTTGTGGCAAACCGGCTTTACCCTTTACATAGAGTCTGATCACTGGATCGGGATATTGCCCGCCTTTTTTTAACCAGCGACCCATAAATAGATTGCGGCGCCTAATCCACCATGCCACGGTATCACTGTTGCTAAATTGCTTTTTTTCACTAATCTTTTCCGCTGTTTTTTTAATAAATGCTGCTAATTCTTCATCCACTGCTTCGTCAGCGTCCAATTGCAAAACCAGTTGACCTTTGGCTTCGTCCATTGCTTGCTGTTTATTAATATGAAAATTAGCTTTGTTGCTAGTTTTGATTACTCTCGCTCCCAATTTTTTTGCTAAAGCGCGAGTTTGATCAGTTGAATCACCATCCACGACAATAATCTCATCAGCAAAGTTTTTAACACTAGCTAAACATTTAGTGATATTCTTTTCTTCGTTGTGGGTGGCCAAAACTACAGAAATCATAGCTGTTTATTATAACAAATTTATAATCGCTCCAAAGTTTCTATACCGAGGATTTTTAAGCCTGTTTTGACGATTAAAGATACTTGGGCGACTAATTGGAGCCGAAAATCACGCCTTAGAAGAGCTTCTTCTCCAGAGGAATCTTGCAAAATTTGGTGTTTATTGTAAAAACTGTTAAATTGGCTAGCTAAAGTGAATAAATAATTACATAAATGAGCAGTATTCAATTCTTGCTGACTACGTGCCAATACTGTTTTGAAATCACTGAGTGATTTAATTAATTCCTTTTCCAATGGTTTGACTAATAAGTGCGCATCATTTAATTTTTTACTAATTGGAGTTTTGTCAATTTCAACACCTTGCTCACTAGCTTTGGCCAAAATACTTTTAGCACGAGCATAAGCATAAAGCATATAGGGGCCAGAATTACCTTGTAAATTGAGAATTTCATCCCAATCAAATTTAACATGCAGTTGGCTAGCACGTTTTAGATCATTCCATTTGAGAGCAGCAATGCTTAGCACTTTGGCTGTTGCTTCGTCTTCACTCAATTCTTTGGCTTTGGCTAAAGCCTTATCCAAAACTTCATTTAACCAAATTACTTGCCCTTTGCGTGTTGACATCTTGCCATCACTAAAGCGATACAAGCCATGTTTGAGGTGGATACGCTCACCCGACTCAAACCAACCTAGCAGTTCCTCAGCGCGATAAAGTTGTTGAAAATATAAACTTTGTTCACTACCAACTTCATTAATAATCATTGGCCGTTCATTATTTTGACCACGATAACGATCTTGCTCAAGTCGCCACTTGTCTGCTGCTAAATCACGAGTGGCATAAAGAGTCGCTCCATCAGCTTTTTCAATCATTAGTGGGGGATACTCATCATTCGGAAAAAAGATTAACTTAGCTCCACCCTCACCCTCTTTAACAAAATCTTCTTTCATCAACTCTGTGATTAAATCTTGCAAAAATGGTTCAAAATATGATTCGCCATAGCCTTTACCCTCATTTTCAGTAAACTTAACTCCTAGTCGCTGATAAATTTTGCTAAATTCAGCTAGCGACCAATCTATACATTTTTGCCACAGTCGACGGGCTTCGCTGTCGCCTTCTTCTAATTTTTTAAACCAGGCTCGACCTTCGTCATTCAAGCTTTCATCTGTTTCTGCTTCTTGATGAAACTTAACGTAAAGCTTAACTAATTCAGCGACGGGGTTATCACTATTACTAATAGCTTCTTCGTCTCCCCATTTTTTAATGGCCACAATCTGTTTGCCAAATTGAGTGCCCCAATCACCCAAATGATTATCACGAAAAACAGTGTAACCCACTGCTTCAAAAAGATTAGCCACCGCATCACCAATAATGGTTGAACGCAAATGACCAATGGTAAAGGGTTTAGCAATATTTGGTGATGAATATTCAACAATCACTTTTTGTGATTGAGTATTTTTACTCAACAACTCATCTTCACTTTGAGCTAAGTTGGCAAAAATTTGCCAAAAAACCTGATTGCTAAAATGAAAATTAATAAAACCTGGGCCAGCGACGGTAGCACTAAATTTAGTATTTTCTCTGTTAAACTTTTCCATAATTGTCTCAGCTAGTAACCTGGGATTAGCGAATTCCTGAGCTGCTAAATCATGTTTCAACATGGCTAAATTAGTGCTTAAATCGCCAAAATCAATCTGTTTGGGTTTTTCTAAAAAAATATCTTCTAGCTTAATTTCCTTAGCCAAAGATGCTGGTAGTACTTTCAGGATTGCTTCTCTTAATTCTTGCT
>CAYMSV010000002.1:0-311230 GCA_964393205.1 uncultured Pseudomonadales bacterium
TATCAAGAGGGAAACGACTTTCAAATGATGAATTGTGCGATCAATAAAATTGTTTTAAATGACAGATCTGTTTTAAAAAGGTTAAATTTTACCGAACATTTAACTGTAAAATCCGAGTAGTATTTCGTTAAAAACGATAAGTTCCTCCTTACAAATTGTGGTAAAAAATAGAGCGATTCTCTGTTACCACCCCATCCATTTTTTGATCAAAACTATTTGTTGGCAATTGGTCAACCAATTGACAATCAAAAAGCAAAGCTAAATTTAATTTTGGCTGATGATTAATAATAAAGCGATCATAAAATCCTGCTCCCCAACCCAAGCGATCTCCCTTTTTACTTACTGACAAGGCAGGCACTAGGTTTAAATCAATCTTCTCGTCCAAAAAATTTTTTATTTTTGGTTGTAAGGTATTAAAGTCACCCACAACTAATTGTGAGAAATCTTCAATAACTACTGCTTTCATTAAACCTTTTTTAATAATAAAAGGTACAGCTACTGTTTTACCCATACTTAATAAATTTTTAATTAATTGGTGCGTAGCTACTTCGGTATCCTTAGACACATAACACATAATGGTTTTTGCTTGTTGCAAAACAGGTAAGGCTAGAACTTTTTTTTCGATCGCTTGAGACTTAGCTTTTATTTCTTCATCGTTCAGTTGAGCACGCTTAAATTTCATTTTAATTCTTAATGCTTCTTTTTTCTTTATAATTGTCAATGATTTTTTATCTGAAAAATGTTGATTCATAGACTTTTTTTAGCCTGCTTGAATTAATAGATACTTGACCATATAATAACACTGTTGTCGCAGAGACACCATTTTTAAAATTATTTAATTAAAAAGGATTCATCACTATGAAAACTTACATTCCCCAATTAAAAAAAACTGACCCAGAGATGGCTGATTTAATTAAAAAGGAGTGTAAGAGACAGGAGGAAACATTAATGATGATTCCTTCAGAAAATATTGCTTCAGAAGCAGTTCAACAAGCAGTTGGTACTTGCTTGGGAAATAAATACGCTGAGGGCTATCCCAATAAAAGATATTATCAGGGTCAAAAATATGTTGACCTAATCGAAAACTTAACCAAAGAAAGAGCAGTTGAAGCCTTTGGTGTAGCTCATGCTAATGTTCAACCTCTCTCTGGTTCTCCAGCTAACTTAGCTGTTTATTTGGGACTACTAAAACCTGGAGACACCATTTTGGGTTTAGATCTGTCACACGGTGGACACCTAACTCATGGCTCTAAGGTTTCAACTTCTGGCATCTACTACAATTCAGTAGCTTATACACTAAATAAAGATGGCAAAATGGATTATGAGGCAATTGAAAAATTGGCGATTAAACACAAGCCTCAAATTATTGTTGCTGGCATTACCGCTTATCCGCTAAAAGTTAATTGGACTAAATTTGCCAAAATTGCCGATAAAGTTGGTGCTTACTTAATGGCCGACGTTGCTCATTTGGCTGGCTTAATTGTTTCTGGAGCTTATCCTTCACCAGCGCCACACGTGCATGTGATTACCACCACCACTCATAAAACTCTTCGTGGCCCAAGAGGCGCCATGATTATGGTCACTAAAAAGGGTGTGAAAAAAAACCCTGATTTACCAAAGATTATTGACAGTGCAGTTTTCCCTAGACTACAGGGTGGTCCTCATATTAACACTATTGCTGGCATTGGCGTGGCTCTCAAAGAAGCTATGACTCCTCGTTTCAAAAAATATGGAGCACAGGTAATTAAAAATAGTGAAACCTTAGCTAAAGAATTAAAAAGCAAGGGCTTCCATTTAGTAGCTGGAGGAAGCAATACTCATTTAATTTTAATTGATTTAAAAAATAAGGGAGTAATTGGCAACTTAGCGGCAGAAGCATTAGAAGCAGCTAACATTGTCCTTAATCGCAACAGTGTTCCTTTCGACACCAATCCTCCTTTTTATCCATCTGGCATCAGAATGGGTACTCCAGGCTTAACAAGCAGAGGCATGAAAGAAGCACAAATGCTTAAAATTGCGAACTGGATTAGTGAAATCATTGAAGACATTGCACGCATTCAAAAAGAAGAAAATATTACTTTTGCTCAAGTAAAAAAGAGCTCGGTGCGCAAAAAGTTAATCGCTTCTTCTAAAAAAATTAAAATAGTGCAAGAACAAGTACTTAAACTTTGCAAAAAGTTTCCTGTCCTGAGTGAATACTAAACAAAACTAATTAATAATTAAAAACCTCTAATAAATAGAAAGGGTTTTAATGAAATCAGATATTGAAATTGCTCAAGCAGCTAAACTTAAACCAATTAAAGAAATTGCTAAGTCAATTGCCATTGATGAAAAATATTTAGAATATTATGGCAGTACCAAAGCTAAAATTAATTTAGATATTTGGAAAAAAATCGGTCAAAAAAAAGATGGCAAATTAGTCTTGGTAACCGCTATGACTCCTACTCCCGCTGGTGAAGGCAAAACCACAACCACCGTTGGATTGGGACAAGCACTGTGGAGCTTGGGTAAAAAATCCATGATTTGTTTACGCGAACCGTCTCTTGGACCTATTTTTGGTATTAAGGGTGGAGCGGCTGGCGGAGGTCACGCTCAAGTCTTGCCAATGGAGGACATCAATCTTCATTTCACTGGTGACCTACATGCTGTTGGCGCGGCTAATAATTTGTTGGCTGCTTTAATCGATAATCATATTCATCACGGCAATAGTCTTGAAATTGATCCACGCAAAATTACTTGGAGACGTTGTGTCGACATGAGTGATCGTAGTTTACGATCTATTGTTGTTGCCTTGGGTTCAGCTAATGGTTTGGTTAGAGAAGATGGTTATGACATTACCGTCGCTTCAGAAGTCATGGCTATTCTTTGTTTGGCTAAAGACATTAAAGATTTAAAAAAGCGCTTAGAAAAAATGATCGTCGCCACTAATACCAAGGGCGAACCAATAACTGCCAAAGATTTAAAGGCTGCTGGAGCAATGACGGTTTTGCTTAAGGATGCAATTAAACCTAACTTAGTACAAACTTTAGAAGGTTCACCAGCTTTTATTCATGGCGGCCCATTTGCTAATATCGCTCATGGTTGTAATTCTTTAATTGCTACTAAAACAGCTCTTAAATTAGCCGACATTGTAGTCACTGAAGCTGGTTTTGGCGCTGATTTAGGTGCTGAAAAATTCCTAGATATTAAATGTCGTATCGGTAAACTCAAACCAAACGCTGTGGTTCTTGTTAGCACTATTAGAGCACTAAAACATCATGGTAAAGGTGAGCTAAAACCTGGTTTAGCCAACCTCGGCAAACATATTGAAAATATCAAAAAATTTGGTTTACCACTGGTAGTAGCTGTTAATAAGTTTAGCAGTGATACTCCACAGGAAATCAAACTAGTTAAAGAATATTGTGAAGAACGAGGAGTGAAAGCGATCATGTCTGATGTTTGGGCTAAAGGCGCCAAAGGAGGTCAAGATTTAGCTAAAGAAGTTTTAAAATTAGTTAAGCATAAAAATAACTTTAGTTATATTTATAATCCCAAAAAAGGCTTGAAAAACTCCGTAGAAGAAATTGTGCAAAAGGTTTACGGAGGTGATGGAGTAATTTGGAGTGCTGCTGCTCGTAGAGCAATAAGAAAATTTGAAAAATGGAATATCACTGATTTGCCAATCTGTATGGCTAAGACTCAGTCTTCAATTTCAGATAATCCTAAATTATTGGGCAGGCCAGAAAACTTTAAAATCAAAGTTAGGCAGATTCGCTTAAGTGCTGGCGCAGGTTTCTTTGTAGTAATTGCTGGTAGCATTATGACTATGCCTGGTCTACCCAAACAGCCTGCCTCTGACAACATAGATATTAATAATCAAGATGTCATTGTGGGCTTGTTCTAATTGATCGCTGTAAATAAACTAAAAATATTATCAGTTAGTTTAAAACTTCTCAATCAAAATAAGAGGAGTTTGGAATGAATTTATGGCTCAATTAATCGATGGCCGCGCTTTATCAAAGAAAATCCAAGATAAAATTAAAAAAGAAGTAGCATCTCTTAACTTCCAACCAGGATTAGCAGTACTTTTAGTTGGCAGTGATCCAGCTTCTCAAGTTTATGTAAACAGCAAAGAAAAAGCTTGTAAAAAAGTTGGTTTTTATAGTGAAAAAATTGTTTTAGAAAAAGATATAAGGCAAGATAAATTATTAGCTGAAATTAAAAAACTAAACAATAATCCAAAAATCCACGCTATTTTGGTGCAACTACCACTACCTAAACATCTAGACGAAAAAATAATAATTGATAATATTGATCCACAAAAAGATGTGGATGTTTTCCATCCATACAATGTTGGTGAACTCTGTCTAAAAAAACGCTTACCCAAACTCGATGACTTATTGGCTCCTTGCACTCCCAAAGGAATTATGAGGATGTTGGAAGAATACAAAATTAAGGTGGAAGGGGAAAAAGCAGTGGTTATAGGTCGCAGCAATCTCGTTGGTAAACCAATTGCTCTAATGCTTCTGGCCAAGAATGCCACCGTAGAAATTTGTCATTCTCGAACAGAGAATTTAGCTGAAACTAGTGCTCAAGCAGATATTATAATTGCTGCCATAGGTCAAGCTCATTTTCTTAAGAAAAATATGGTTAAAAAGGGAGCCACCGTCATTGATGTTGGTATTAATCGTACAGATGAGGGATTAACTGGCGATGTTGATTTTGCTGAAGTTGAAAAAATTGCTGGATATATTACTCCAGTTCCAGGAGGAGTAGGACCAATGACCATTGCCTCTTTACTAGAAAACACTTTACTATTGGCTAAAAAACATCATGATAATTAATAATTCCATTACAGTAAGTATAAATTAGAAATCTAGCTAAGATTTTCTTTACCACATTTTAAAACTTTAGCTAACCACAATAGTTCCTCTAGCGCTTTTTCAATTCTTTGTATATATTTTTCATCTTTTAAATTTCCTTGCTGATCAAAAAGATCTTGAACATTGGGAAAATTCAAATCTCTTCTGGAAATTACTAAACCTAAAGTTCGCAATACCGGCAATATAGATTCAATAGCTCTCACGC
The DNA here is from genome assembly GCA_964393205.1 of uncultured Pseudomonadales bacterium. Classification (GTDB taxonomy): domain Bacteria; phylum Patescibacteriota; class Microgenomatia; order UBA1400; family PJMF01; genus JAAZKO01. Next base: position 5,068 of record CAYMSV010000002.1, read on the forward strand.
CTCCCCAAGGCCCACTAGAAACTCCAACCAAAGCCACTGGCTTGTGTAAATAAACACTGTATTCGCTATCTAAAACTCGTTTGAGAATAGCCGGATAAGCATGATTATATTCAGGAATTACCATTAGAAGAGCGTCCGCTTCTTCAATCATTTTTTTATACCCAGGATTACTACGGGTTGGCTCAAGATCATTTTCGGAAAAATTAAATTCAATAGGATCCAAAACTTTTACTTTAAAACCATTAAAATCTTTTGTCACCTTTTCAATCAAGCGAACCACTTTAATTGATTCCCTATTTTCTCTGCTAGTTCCAACAATAATGACCACTTTTAAATCTTGCATACAGTTATTATAGTACAATAGTTGAAATTCAAAATATAATTGACAAAATATTTTTTAAACTCAGTTTCTGCTTCTGTAGTTTAGTGGATAAAACATTGGTTTCCGGAACCAAAAACGAGGGTTCGATTCCCTCCAGAAGCACAGAAAGCACAAACCCTAGTTTTCTAGCGATTTAATGATATAATGTATTTAGTCTTAGATTGAAAACGTGTCGAGGTCCAATATTATTCCCTCCATAGTTCAAAACAAAAGATGACCCTTAATTAAGGGTAATTATTATTATTGTTGTAAAAATAGTTTTACAACAGAAAAAAGGAAAACATGTCTGATTATAGACAAGAAGAACCAAACAAAAAGAAACTTTTTGTTGGCAATCTACCTTTTAGTACTACTCAAGAGGAACTGCAAGAAGTTTTCTCTAAATTTGGCGAAATTGCCAATGTAAACTTGATCACTGATCGTATGTCAGGTCGACCAAAAGGCTTTGCCTTTATCGAAATGAATAGCGAAGAAGAAGCTCAAGCTGCCATTGATGGCATGAGTGGTCAAAAGATTGGTGACCGAGAAGTCATCGTTAATTTGGCTAGACCCCGCCAACCCCGCAATAACCAACGTGGTGGTTTCGGTGGTCAACGCAACTACGGAGGTAACCGTTCAGGTGGCCGCAGTGACCGTTATTAATCTCAAGCAATTGATTTTAAAACCAAGAAAAACCAGCTCAGATGAGCTGGTTTTTTAATGCCTAGCTTTTTATTGTCAAACATCTGTCTAATTCTCAATCAATAATATTTAGGTGAACCCTTTAGTCCCAACACTTATTATCAATGAAGTCTTCCCTAATCCCAGCTCTGGTAGCGAATGGGTAGAAATACTTAATTTTGGAGATAAACAACTTTTTCCTGAAGAATACAAGAATTTTACTATTAGCGATAACAAACGAATTATTTATCAATTTAGTGGAAATGAAGACTGCTTAGACAACCTCTTGATAGTTGAATTATCAGGTCTTAATAATGATGGCGACAGCGTCATCTTAAAAAATGTAGAAGGAGAACTTATTGATGAAATGACCTACACCAGTAGTCAAAAGGACTTAAGCTGGTTACGAACTGATATTGAAAATTCTTTTTTTGTCCTTGGTGAACCTAGTCCTCTCGCACTCAATGTAATTCCCACTCCAATCAATGAACCCACAGTTACTCCAAGCAACACCCCTAGTCCAACTATCAGACCCATCCCAACAATTAATGATACTCAAAATCAAGAAACTGAAAAAAAACCTGAATTGGATCAAGCAAACAAAATAACAATTAAACAAAAAGAGATGCTTAATAAGCAGGATATATTAGAAAAATACTTTAGCAATTATCAAAATTTTAAAAACTTAAAGATTGACTGCCAAAACACCCAAGACTTTCCCAAGCCTCGCCTAGTTTTTTTAGGTCAAAGAATTCTTAAAACAGCTATCGTCAATGCTATAATAGGAAGTTCTCTACTTATTATTGCTGCAGTTTTACTAAGCTATGAGCAAAATCACCAACACTAAAAACAAGCCTTTTAGTCTTTATGTTAAAGCCTACCTACCTAGTGTTTTGTGGGCCTTACTTATATTTATTTTATCTGACCAAACAAGACTACCAGGATTCAACATTTCTTTATTAGATTTTCTCTTTAAGAAAATGGCACACATGTTTGTCTACGCAATTCTCTATTATTTAATCTTTCAAGCTTACTCAAAGACTAATCCCGCTAAAAATTTGACCAAAAAACACTATCTTTGGCCCCTGTTTTTAACCTTACTTTATGCCATTAGTGATGAATTACATCAGTCTACGGTTGGAGGCCGTTATGCTAGTACTCGTGACCTCGCCTATGATTTTTTAGGAATGATGTCTGTATTGCTACATCAACAAAAAATGCTTTAATTGCCACTTGACTTAATAACTCAAACTAGTACACTAATTCATACTTAAAAAAGCAAATTATAAATTAAAAAAGAAAGAGCAAACAATGACCAAGTCTGAACTAATTAACATTGTAGCTAAAAAAGCCCACCTAACTAAAAAAGCTGCAAACGAAGCTGTTGAAGCAATTTTTGATGAAATTATTCGTACTTTAAAAAAAGGTGAAAAAACCGTTATTTCTGGTTTCGGCACTTTTTACGTTGGCAAAGTAGAAGACAAACATGTTGAGCCTTTTGGTGATAAAACCAAACGTCAACTTGTTAAAGGTCACCGAGTTGTTAATTTCCGAGTAGGCAAACCTCTTAAAAGAGAAATTTGGTAAAAAAAGAATTAAATATTAAAAACCCACTTATTTAGTGGGTTTTTTATTATAAAAAAATAAATTACTTAAAGATATTGATTAGCGTTTAGGAGACTGTCTCTTACGACGAGCTTTTCCTCCCATACCAATTTTGCGTGTTTCTTTCATGCGATCATCTCTGGTTAATAAACCAGCTGGTTTCAAGAAAGTACGAAATTCTGGATTATGTTTAATAAGGGCACCTGCTAAACCATGTACCACAGCATCTAATTGTGCTCTCTTTCCTGAACCAGTAACTTTGATAGAAAAAGCAAACTTACCCTTTGTTCCTGTCAAATTAAAAGGCTGCATATAAATAGCTGCAGCATTTCTAACTCCAGAGAAATAATCGGCTACCAACTGATCATTCACCACTAAATCTCCAGATCCTTCATAGATTCTAACTCTGGCACTAGCAGTTTTACGACGACCAATAGCCTCAACATATTTGCTGTTTGGCAGTTTAAAATTAACGGTAGCTTTAGTTTGAGCTTTTTTAGCTTTAAGCTTAGGAGTTTTCTTAACCACCTTCTTAATTTTATTGGTTTTTTTGTTCATGCGAATTGCCATACTATTTTGCCTTTATTTGACTCTGATAAGGATGTTTGTCTCCCACAACGATTTTCAATCTCGACAAACGTTGATCACGGAGACGGTTTTTTGGAAGCATGTTTTTAACTGCCAACTCAATCACTTTACTTGGATTTTTTTCAATCATTTCAGCAAAAGTTCGTTGTTTAATACCTCCTGGAAAACCAGTGTGCCAATAATAAATTTTTTTATTAGCCTTGTTTCTAGTAACTTCTATTTTCTCAGCATTGATTACTACCACATAGTCACCACCATCATTATGAGGGGTATATGTCACTTTGTGCTTACCAATGAGTTTTTCAGCAATTTCAGTGGCTAAACGACCCAAAACTTTGCCTTCAGCATCATATTCAAACCATTGGCGCTTGATTTCTTCTTTTTTTTGAATAAAAGTTTTATTGTTTGACATGATTATTTTTTATCCTCTTTTTTCTTAGCAGTGTTTTTGCTTGTCGTTTTTTTAGTTGTTTTTTTAACGTTGGGCTGTAATTTTTTCTTAGCTGGGCTTTTTTTAGCAGTTTCTGATTTCTTTTTTTCAACCTTTTTATTCTCATTTTTTAAACTTTGCCACTTTTTTTCATCAAGCAGTAAACTTAAACGATAAACTATCATATTGTCTCCACGACGATTACTCAGTTTTTCCAAGCTACAAAAACCACTTTTTCGATCTCCTAAAGCAGGAACTACCTGGTCAAAAAGGGTGTTAACCACATCTCTTTTACCAAAAAATTTGTGAACTTCTCGACGAGCAGCTAGATCGCCTTTTTGAGCACGACTAATTAGTTTGTCTGCCAAACGACGTAGCTCTTTTGCTCTAGCTTCACTTGTTTCAATTTGACCATGCTCTATTAGACCACGCAATGAATTACGAAATAAAGCCTTACGACTTTGCGTATCACGATTAAAATGTTTAGCTTTTATACGATGTTTCATGTTCGACTCCTAGGCTGGCAATACCACTCCTTTTTTAGACAATGCTTCTTCAATCAAATCTATGCTTTTACCTCCCAAATTTTTCACCTTAGATATCTCAGCTTTATTAGCAGCCAAAAGATCTTTAACAGTTTCAAAACCACCTTTACGCAAGGCGTTAGCAATTCTGGTAGGCAAATCTAATTCTTCTACGGTCAAACGCATAACTTCTAATTCTTCAGGGCTTATTTCTGGTAATTCTTCTTCCACTTCTGGCAATACTGGATCGACGATTTGTTTAAATTGAGCTATTAAAATTTCGCTGGCTTGCTTGACAGCTTGTAACGGAGTAATACTGCCGTCAGTCTTAATATCAAAAACAATTCGATCATAGTCAGTACGACTACCAACTCGAGTAGCCTCAACGTGGTAAGCCACCTTGATTACTGGTGAAAATAGGGCATCAACCGCTATTTGACCAACATTCTCAATTTCTATTTCTTTAGCTAACTTATAGCCTAGACCAGACTCCACCACCATTTCAATTTCGATGCTTTTTCCCTTAGCAAGGGTCGCTAGGTAAAGATCTTTGTTGATAATCTCAAAACCAGCTTCACACTCAATTTCTTTGGCAGTAATTTCCTTAGGACCCTTAGCATTAAGTCTCAAAATTCCTGACTCATCACTGTCCGATTTTATACGAATGTTTTTTAGATTTAAAATTAAATCAACTATGTCCTCTTTTAAGCCTTCGTAAGTAGTGAACTGATGACTAACGCCTTCAATACCTAATTTAGTAATGGCTAAACCTGGTATAGAGGTGAGTAGAACTCTACGTAATGCATTACCAAGTGTATGACCATAGCCATTCTCTAAAGGCTCAACAACAATGCTTGAACGTGAACCATTAGTTTCCACTTCACTCACAGTAAATACTGGGCTAGTAATATTGTAATTTTCTAAGGCTTTTGCCATGTTTTTTTCTCCTTTGTTTCACCTCCCTCATAAGAGGAATCTGTTTCTAGATTTATAATTATTATCTATTGTAATATTCAACTATTAATTGTTCGTCAATTTTTTCAACGATATCTTCTCTAATTGGTAATTTTGCAATTTTAATTGAAGTCCCTTTTACTTCCAACCAATCAGGAATCATTCTTTCTTCTTCGATAGCCGCTGCTACTTGTGGGATCTTAGCTGTTCGACTCTTTTTCATACTAATCACATCTCCCACAGAAACTACATAAGATGGAATATTCATTTTCTTCCCATTAACCAAAAAGTGATCATGATTAACTAGCTGTCTAGCAGAAGCTCTAGTTAAAGCAAAACTAGCACGATAAACAACATTGTCTAAACGTCTTTCCAGTAAACTCAATAAAGCAGTACCAGTCGCTGCAGGATTCTTACTAGCTTCTTCAAAAATTTTACGTAATTGTCTCTCTAAAATACCGTAAATGTATTTTAATTTCTGTTTCTCTTTCAACTGCAGTGCATAATCGGACATTCTTCGATGTGCTTTAGCACCATGCTGACCAGGTCTAACAGCCAAACGCCTAGCTGTTTTTAAAGCGTTAGTTTTTAAACCCAAATCTTCGCCGATTTGTCTTTGTAATTTTTGTTTTGGACCACTATATCTTGCCATATTAATTTCTTAAAAATTTAATTTCTAGCCTTTCTTGGTCTAGTACCATTGTGTGGTACTGGTGTCAGATCAGCAATCATAGTTACTCTGATTCCTTGGGCTCTCAATACACGTAGAGCAACATCTCTACCTGGCCCAGGTCCTTTTAAATAAACTTCCATTTGATTCATTCCGTAATTATTTTTAGCTTTGTTAACAGCATTCTCTACAGTAATGGTAGCTGCATAAGGAGTTGACTTACGGGAACCACTGAATCCTGAACCCCCAGTGCTCTCCCAACATAAAACATTACCTTTTTCATCTGTAACACTAACCAAGGTATTATTAAAAGTAGCACTAACATATAGTCGACCCTTAGTCACTGTTTTGGTGCTTTTTCTATAGTTAGTCTTTTTCTTTTTAGTGTTTGTTTTTTTACTAGCTTCTGCCATAACCCATCCTTATTACTTGGCTTTCTTGGCCTCTTCTAATTTACTCGCGGCTTCTTTAGACATTGAACCAATGGTACGTCTAGCTCCACGTTTAGTTCTTGCATTAGATCTGGTTCTTTGACCACGAGTGGGCAAACCAGCAATATGTCGTAAACCACGATAAGCTTGTATTCTTTTTAAACGAGCGATATTGTCGTTAACTTCACGACGTAAATCACCCTCAATCATATAAGTATCAAGTGCCGCTTGAATACGGTTTATTTCTTCACCAGTTAATTCTTTAGCTCTTTTATCTGGATTGATCTTACATTTTTTAACTATTTCTTCAGCTAAATGAGGACCAATGCCATAAATATACTGTAAAGAAAAATTGATCTTTTTATTATCTGGTATATCATGTCCCGCAATACGTGGCATAGTTTATCCTTGCCTCTGCTTGTGTTTAGGATTAATGCAAATTACATATAATTTGCCGCGTCGCTTAACAAGCTTGCAATTTTTACACATTTTCTTTAATGATGCTTTTACTTTCATAATGACAGACGTGCAATATACCCTACTAGACCAAATTTTTAAAGAGTTAAATTGGCCTATTAAGGAATATTTTACTCCTACTGATTTGTTTTAGATTGCCTATTGGTTGAGCGATAGGTAATCTTACACTTTGTTAAATCGTATTTACTAACGTAGCCTTTTACTTGATCACCAGGCATAACTCGAATTCGATAAAGACGCATTTTGCCTGCTAAAGTACCCAGTAATAAACGACCTTTCATCTGCTCTGCCGTTGAATCAATTACTCTTACCTTAAACATTGTGTTTGGTAAGCAAGACTCAACTTCGCCAATAATCTCAAAGCGATCGCTTTGGCTCTGTGCGCTAGACAAAGTAAAGTCAACTTGACGCTTAGCCTTGGCAGCACGTTTATGTTCTTGTACTTTTCCCATAAACGAGCATTATACCAGATTTAGCAAAAAAAATCACTTATAAATCTGGCTATTTTGCTGTTTTTTTACTTTTTTTCTTATCCTTAGCACTAATCTGTTCTACCTTAGCAACAATACCATTAAAAACTGCTTGAACACTTTGTTCACCATCAACTACTGCTAAGTGTTTGCGTTCAGAATAATAATCCAATACTTTTGAAGTTTTCTCGTGAAAAAGATCTATCCTTTTTCTGATAGCTTTCAGCGTTTCATCTTCTCGATCAGCTTCTCTACCTGAAATTCTCCATAAAGCTTCTTTATCTGATACATCAATTAAAATTACAATCTCTTCGCCCTGAGTAAATTTTTCAAAAGCTTTGGCTTGAGGAACGGTTCTAGGAAAACCATCCAAAATAAAACCCTTTTCATATTCAGGTTTTTTTAGATATTCAATCACTACTTCCAAGGCTTTGTCATCAGGAATTAAAAAACCAGCATTAATTGTTTCTTTAACCCAACGACCTAAAGCTGTTTTACTCTTTGCCATTTGTCTAAAAATATGTCCAGAAGATAAGTAGGGAATGTTGTATTTTTCAGATAATAAATTACCCTGAGTAGACTTACCCGCTCCCTGAATACCAATTAAAACTAATTTCATAATACCTTTCGGCTATAAATTACTAACTTAATTTTGTATAACGATCGTAATTTTCACTTAATAGTTGAGACTCAACCTGCTTAGCTGTTTCTAAAATTACAGAAACCACAATTAGCACACTTGTTCCTCCTACAGCTAAAGCCTGAATATTCGTCAACATCTGAGCTATCGTTGGTAGAACAGCAATTGAAGCTAAGAAAAGAGCTCCAGCAAAAGTGACCCTAGTCACTACAAACTCTAAGTATTTACGAGTCGGTCCTCCAGGCCTAATTCCCGGAATAAAAGCTCCACTTTTCTTTAATTCTTCACTAATGTCTTCAGCGTTAAAGAAAATGATGGCACTGAAATAACTAAATACAAACACTAAAACAAAATAGGTAACTAAATACCAAATGCTAGTTGGAGAAAAAACAACATTTAAACGTTCTCCTAAATTAATTAGAAATTCTCGGCCACTTAAAGTCAAAACTCGACCTAAAAATGGTGGTAACATCATCAAAGAAACCGCAAAAATAATAGGCATTACTCCAGCTACGTTAACTTTAATTGGCAAATGACTGCTTTGTCCTCCAACTTGTCTACCACCCTGAATACGCTTAGCATATTGAATATTAACTTTACGTACAGCCTCATTAAAGAAAACAACTAAAGCAATTACCGCCAAAGTTAAGGCTAAAATAACTAATATCACTGTTAACTGACCACTGTCCCCAGCTAAAAATGATTGACCAATGCTCGCAGGAATCTGACTAACAATACCCACCAATAAGATCATCGAAATGCCATTACCAATTCCATATTCCGAAATTAACTCACCCAACCACATAATTAACATCGATCCTCCAATTAAAGTTAAAATCACTATTGCCATAAAACTGGGCTGAGTATTAACTAGCAAGCCCTGAGAATTAAGCAGAGCTAAAGTAGCTACAGCCTGAATAGCTGCCACGGGAACAGAAATGATGCGCATATATTGGTTAAGCTTAGCTTGACCAGCTTCTCCTTCTTTCTGCATTTCTTTAATCTTGGGAATCACCATTCCTAAAAGTTGCATAACAATAGAGGCCGTAATATATGGATTAATCCCCACTGCTACAATTGAAAATCTAGCTAAAGTACCACCAGCAAATAAATTAAGAAAACTCAAAAATTGATTTGAAGCAAAAATTAATCGTAGACGTTCAACATCTACCACTGGAACAGGAATATGAGCAAGCAATCGACTGAGAGCAAAAATGCTTAGAGTGAAAATGAGCTTTTTTTTAAGCGCTTGATTAGCAAAAATGGCCTGAATCTTTGTAATTATTTGTTCTAGCACAAAATTCTATTTTATATATATTTATTCTACTTTTCCACCTAATGATTCAATTTCTTTTTTAGCTGCTTGACTAACCGCAATTCCTTTAACATTAATTTTTCTATTTAATTTACCTTTTTTAATAATCTTGGCTTGTTTAAAACGAGAATCTATTAACTTATTTAATTTTAAACTATCTAAACTAATTTCTTCTAAATCCATAGTGTTTAAATCATCAAAAGTTAGCTCTGCTGTTAATCTGAGAGTTTTAAAACGCCCTTTACCTCGCCACATTGGCAAGCGTTTGGTTAAAGGTAGTGAGCCACCTTCAAACCAGAGGGGTATCTTTGAACCTACTCTAGATTTTTGACCTTTTTGGCCTCGACCCACTGTGTGACCACCTTTTCCTGAACCATAACCACGACCTAAGCGTTTACTGGATTTAGAGCTGGTTTTTTTAAGTTGATTGAGTAAGGACATATTTAACTTTTTGCTTTTACTGCTTTTTTAGATTTAGGTTTAACTTTAGATTTAGCTTTTTCCTTCTTCTTAGCTTGATTGTTATCTTCTTTTTTCGCTTGGGTTTCATTTTGTTTTTGAGTCTGAGCTTTTTCTTTAGCTTCTGCCTGAATTGCAGCCATTTTTTGACGTTCTTCTGCCTCTATTTCAGCAATAGAGCGCAATTTAATACCTTTGATTTTAACTAAATTAGCTATATGATTGAGTGCTTTAAAAGTAGCATGAACGCTAGAAGCTTGATTGTCACTACCCATAATTTTTGCTACCACATCTCTCACTCCAGCAACTTCTACCACAGCTCTAACTGGACCTCCGGCTATCACTCCAGTTCCTTTACTAGCTGGTTTTAACATGACTTTTCCAGCTCCTCGTTTCACAGTTACTGCAAAAGGTATTGTCGTTCCATCTAGAGGTACTTGAATCATTTTTTGCTTAGCTTTTTTGACCCCTTTTTGTATGGCTGATAAAACATCAGTTGCCTTACCTAAACCCACTCCTACTTTACCTTTTCGATCACCAACCACCAATAGAGCAGAAAAACCAATTTTATTACCACCTTTGGTTTTTTTAGAAACTCTAGAAATTTGAATCACCTTCTCTTCAAATTCTTTGGGTTGATTGTGTTTTTGAAAATTATTTCTTGCCATATGTTTTATAGATTAATACCACCTTTTCTCAGAGTATCAGCTACTAATTTTATTCGACCATGATATTTATAATAAGAGCGATCTAACACTAAAGATTTAATTTTTTTATCCTTTAACTTTTCCAATAATTCTTGAGCAGCCAAAATTGATCTTTCGCTTTTAGTACCTTTATAGTTTCTTTTCTTTCCAAAATCTGCACCAGCCACTAAAGTTTTACCTTTAGAATCATCAATAACCTGTAAATATAGGTGTTTATTGGAGCGAAAAACAGTTAAACGAGGTCGCTTACTAGTACCAACGATCTTGGCACGGACTCGTTTTTGTCTCTTAATACGCTGGTTAAGTGTCTTTTTGATATTTAACATTATTAGGCCACGGTCTTTCCTGGTTTGGTTCTTACTACTTCGTCACTATATCTAATTCCTTTACCTAAATAAGGTTCTGGCGGTCTTAGACTACGAATATTAGCACTTACTTGACCAACTAATTGTTTATCTATACCTTCAACATGAATAGTGTCATTACCTTCTATTTTGAAAGTAATTCCTGGTACTGCATCAACCGTTACTGGATGAGAAAAACCTAAGGTCATACTCAATCCTGCTCCAGCACTGCTGACTCGGTAACCAGTTCCCACTAATTTTAAAGTTTTTTTATAAGCTTCGGTTACTCCCATTATGTTGTTGGCGAGTAAACTTCTTATTAGGCCGTGATTAGCTCGACTCTGTTTCAAATTATTCTTGCGTTCAACAACAATTTCTTTATTTTCAACTTTAACCTTAATTCCACTAACTAAATTTGTCTTTAATTCACCCTTAGGACCACGAATAGATACACTGTCATCAGCCACAGTAACTATGACTTGCTCCGGAATAGTGATGGTTTTTTTACCAATTTTTGACATATTTTTTACCAAATTTGACAAAGTATTTCACCACCGACTTTGGCTTTACGAGCTGCTTTGTCATCCATAATTCCTAAATTGCTTGATAAAATTGTTAGACCATAACCATTTAAGGTTTTGGGAACTTCATCAGCCTTAACATAAGTTCTTCTTCCTGGTTTAGACACACGTTTTACATTAGTAATAGCACTTAATTTACCCACATATCGCAAAATAATCTTAATTTCACTTTGTGGCTTTTTTTCTATTACTTCGTAATCTGTAATATAGTTATGTTCTTTAAGCAATTTAACAATTGCTTCTTTCACTTTTGAATGAGGCATCACAAGATCTTTACGTTCTGCCATACACGCATTCTTTATTCTGGTGATCATGTCTGCAATTGGATCGGTCATATTTTTTATTTTATTCTTCCTTACTTACTGCTTTTAACTACTCCTGGCAATTCGCCTTTACTTGCTAATTCTCTAAAAGTTAAACGACTTAAACCAAAGAAACGCATGTAACCTCTAGGACGACCGGTAATTTTACAACGGTTTACGCCTCTAGTCGAGACTCTATTTTTTTTACGCTTACCAGCTTTAAGATAAGTAGCTCTCTTTTTTAAAAGTTTTTTAGATTTAGCAATCTTTGATTTTTTAGCCATAAATTATTTATTCCTTCTCAATTCTTCCTTTTCAAAAGGCATGCCTAGTAATTCCAACAGACGCAATGACTGTTCATCGTTGCTATTGCTAATTACTATATTAACTTGTAAACCACGAATTTTTTCAATTTGATCAAAATCAATTTCTGGAAACGCAATTTGTTCTTCAATACCCAAACTATAATTTCCTCGACCATCAAAAGCCGTCTTTGGTACTCCACGGAAGTCTTTTACTCTAGGTAAAACTAAAGAAATTAATTTGTCCAAAAACTCCCACATTTGCTCACCTCTTAGGGTTACCATTACACCCATAGGATCACCCTTGCGTAATTTAAAATTCGAAATAGCCTGACGAGCTTTAGTAATCATAGGTCTTTGTCCAGCAATGATTTCAAATTGCTTAATCAAAACAGGCATAACCTTCTCTCTAGCTTTTGGATCAGCTGGATCAGTTACACCCATGTTTAAAACAATTTTTTCAATTTTGGGAACAGCAAACAAGTTTGGTCGCTTAAACTCTTTTTTGAGAGTTGCTGCCACCTCTTCATGGTATTGTTTTCTTAAACGATTCATATTTAACCTTTGTCCTGAGTTTTTCTGATTCTAGCGATTTTACCAATTTTACTGACAGCTTTTTTACTTGATTTTTTTTCAGTCTCAATTGCCGTTTGAGACAATTTTTGACCACTGATACTTTGATCAAGATCAGCTTGAACAGTAGTTTTTTTAGCTTTCTTTTTAGCTTTTTTATCTTCTTTAACCGCTTTTTCTAGTTTTTCTACTTTAGCTAGTTTGCCTGTCTTTTTGAAAAAACGCTCCTTTTGTCCATCTGCTGTTTTACGATAAGCTAAACGATCAGCTTGATCTTTATCATTTAAAACAGCAATATTAGCTACTGGTAAAGGTCTCTCGCGTCTAATTTTCTCTCCAGGTTTATCCATAAAAGGTTTAACGTGCTTAAAATAAAGATTAATATCTTTAACTAAAACTTTATTTTCTCTAGTTAATAAGCCTACAATTACGCTTTTTTTACCCTTGTCTTTACCAGCAGTTATTAGTACTTTGTCGCCAACTTTAAATTTCATAATACCTCCGGTGCTAAGCTAGCAATTTTGCTAAAACCATTTTCTTTAACTTCACGAGCTATGGGTCCAAACACACGTGTTCCTACTGGTTCTTTATTGTCACGAGCTTGAATAACAACTGCCGCATTATCATCGAATCTTAAATATTCTCCGCTGGAACGTCTCTTTTCTTTAGCTGTCCTAACAATCACCGCTCTTACTTTTTCACCTTTTTTTAAATTTCCACCAGCATCAGCGCTAATCACTGAAGCAACAACCACATCTCCGACTGTGCCAAATCTTCTTTTAGAGCCACCATAAACTTGGATGACCCTAATTTTTTTAGCGCCACTATTGTCTGCAATATTTAAAACACTTCTAAGTTGTATCATTTTTATTTCTCAATTTTTTTTATTACTTTAAAACTTTTAGTTTTACTAATAGGTCTGCATTCATGAATTTCCACTGTATCACCAACGACCAAACTAATTTTTTTGGGATCGTAATCGCTAGCAAAGTTTTTGCTACGCTTAACTCTTTTTCCATAAAGAGGATGAGCCCACATTCGACTGACTTCAACGCTAGCCGTTCTTTGATTTTTTAGTGATACAACTTTACCATTTAATTTTTTCATATTGACTGTCTTAATTCTTTTTCACGTAATATTGTTTTAATACGAGCAATGTCCTTGCGTAAGTTTTTTAGTTTAGCAGGACTATCAAGCTTACCAGCTTTAGCTAGTAAACGCATTCCTGCCAAATCCTTAATTAAAGCACTTAACTCCTTCTTTAATTCTGATTGATCCTTATCGTGTAATGCTTTAATGTCGTTAGATTTCATTTTATTTCTTTACGAATATAGTTTTAACTGATAATTTGTGACCAGCCTTATTTAGAGCAGAACGAGCAATAGATTCACTTACACCACCAACTTCAAATAAGATAAATCCTGGTTTAACTGGCGCTACATATTGATCAATTGCTCCTTTACCTGAACCCATTTTGACTCCAACAGGTTTTTTTGTTAAAGGCTTGTGTGGAAAAACTTTAATCCAATATTTACCTTCTCTTTTGGTCACATAAGTAATTTTTTTACGAGCGGCTTCAATTTGTCTAGCAGACAATTCACCACCCTCAATTGCTTTCAAACCAAAATCACCAAAAACCAATTCAGTTCCACGACTAGCCACCCCTCGGTTTTTGCCCCTGAACATCTTGCGGTATTTAACTTTTTTTGGTTGCAACATTTTTAAATTTCCTAATTTTAAACAATTTCTCCCTTATAAATCCAAACTTTAATACCAACATAACCAGATCTAGTTTTGGCTGGCTGCTCATAATAATCAATATTAGCTCTCAAAGTTTGAGTGGGAATGCTACCCTGAAAGTATTTTTCACTGCGGCCAATTTCTGCGCCAGCAATTCTTCCAGACAGTTGAATTTTTACTCCCTTCGCTCCTGCACCCATTACCTTTTCCATTGCCTGTTTAACAGCTCGACGATGAGGATAACGAGCAATTAATTGACTAATTATTCTCTCCGTCACTAATTTAGCACTCAAATCTGGTTTTTTTACTTCTTCAATTTTTAATTCAATGCGAGACTGCTCTTTTTTAATTTTTGAAAGATTAACAATTTTATCAACTCCAGCCTTAATTCTCTCTAAGTTTTGTCCTCCCTTACCGATAACTACACCTGGTCTGGCCACTTCAATAATTAAAGTTAATTTACTAATTGAGCGCTTAATATTAATTTCTACTAATCCAGCATTTGATAGTTTTTTCTCTAAATATTGACGCAAGCGATAATCCTCTAGAACATTGGCTGAGTAATTACTTTTGTCAGCAAACCAACGGGATTTCCAGCTGAAAATTCCGCCTATACGCAATAGAGTTGGATTAACTTTTTGTCCCATATTTATTCTTTACTTTTTTTGCTTACTTTTTTAGTTGTAGTCTTAGTTTTACTACTAACTTTTTTTCTTGGTTTTTCTGCTTTTTTTGTCTTAGCTGTTTCAGTTGTTTTCTTGGTTTTTGCTAATTTTTTTTCTTCTTGATCTTTTTTACTTAGTTTATCTTCTTTTTTGACTGGTTCTTTTTTGACTGCTTCTTTTTTCTCTAATTCTACTTTAATGTGACATGATCTCTTTAAAATAGTATGAGCTCGACCACGACTGACTGCTCTCCAACGTTTGTAAGTTGGTGCAACATCAACCACAATGTTTTTTATTTTCAATTCATCAAGCGATAATTGATGATTGTTTGTTGCGTTAGCAATCGCTTGACGCAAGGTTTTCAATATCACTAAGCTGGCTCTGCGCTCCATTACCGCTAATTGCTTTAGTGCATCTTCAATAGACATTTTTTTAACAACGTCAGCTACATAGCGAACCTTGCGCGCAGTTTGTCTAGTATTTTTTTGTGTTGCAGTAATAATCATTTTTTCCTAATACTGATTTTAAGTTTTAGCCAAAATTCTTTTAACCATCTTGCCGTGACCCCTAAAGGTACGAGTGGGAGCGAACTCACCTAATTTATGACCAACCATCATCTCAGAGATAAAAACTTCTACAAAGTTTTTACCCTGATGAACTAAAAAAGAATGTCCAACAAATTCTGGAGCAATAGTACAAGCTCTACTCCAAGTTTTAATCGGAGTCTTGTCATTGTTTTCTTTTTGCTTCATCACTTTTTTAAGAAGCTTTTGATCAACAAATGGTCCTTTTTTATTTGATCTAGACATTAATTAATTTTCCTTTAACTTTTACTACGACGATCACGCACAATCCATTTATTAGTTTTTCTGGGACTGCGAGTTTTTTTACCTGGAGCTGCAATTTTACCCCAAGGTGTTTTCTGATATTTTAAACCAACACCACTACGACCCTCACCACCACCGTGGGGGTGACTGTCTGGATGCTGAGCGGTACCACGTACTGTTGGGCGAATACCCATTAGACGCTTACGACCAGCCTTGCCAAGTTTTCGATTTTTCCAATCAGCATTAGCAAGACTGCCTATTGTAGCGAAACAATCAAGATTTATCAATCTAAATTCTTTAGAAGGCAGTTGTACGGTTGCATAGTTTTTCTCTTTAGATTGAATAATTGCTCCCAAACCAGCTCCACGAACCAACTGAGCTCCTTTACCTGGTCTAAGTTCTATATTATGAATTTCTACACCAAGAGGGATATTTTTTAAAGGCATTGCGTTACCCACTGCAGTACTTACTTTTTCACCAGCAACTATTTCGTCTCCAACCTTTAAATTTTCTGGAGCCAAAATATAGCGTTTTTCACCATCGCTGTAGGCTAAAAGAGCAATATTCGCACTGCGCATTGGATCATACTCAATCCTCTTCACTACTGCTGGAACATCTAGTTTATTACGTTTAAAATCAATGATGCGTTGGCGCTTTTTGACTCCTCCTCCTCGATGACGCATGGAAATATGTCCCTTGGCATCTCTACCAGAACGTTTCTTATGACCTTTGCGCAATAAAGATTTCTCAGGAGCACCTTTGTGCAACTTTTTGCGATCTACGTCAATTCGGTGTCTAGTACCTGGAGTACCAGTTTTGTTTTTCTTCAACATTATTGATCTCCTCCAATATCAAAAAGAGCAATAGTTTGGCCTTTAGCTAACTTAACGTATGCTTTTTTAGTTTTTGGACTTACAGTACTAAGTCTTTTTCGACCAGTTTTTTTCTTTACCCGATGTCTAACTACCGTATTGACCTCCAAAACCTTGACATCAAAAACATTTTCTACCGCCTGTTTAATTTGCCCTTTGTGAGCATTCATCAACACCTCAAAAGTATAAACATTGAGCTTATTAGCCAAGCTTAATGATCTTTCAGTAATGACTGGTTTTTTAATTAAATAGGCATTCATGTTTATTTCTTAATACTTTTCTTTTTAACTTTAACAAATCTATCTTCCAAAGTTTTTAAAGCAGTTAAATCAATAATAATTTTATCCGCTGATACTACTTGTAGGACATTGAGTCTCTCAGCCGTAGTTACCAATACATTGGGTAAATTGGCTAAAGCTCTAACAACAGCTTCATTCATTTTGTTTAAAACTACCAAAATTTTGTCTTTGTCCTGACTAACCTTGACAATTAACTTTTTGGCTTCTTTGGTTTTGCCTTTTAAACTCACTATATCTTTGCTGACGAATAAATTCTTTTTTTGTAAGGTTAAAGCGTGTTTAAGAGCAATTAATTTGGATTTTTTGTTTAACTTTAAAGACCAATTTTCAATAGCGCGAGGACCATGTGATACACCACCACCAACAAAAATGTTAGGAGTTCTAGCTCCATGACGAGCATTACCCGTACCTTTTTGGCGGTACCACTTTTTTTTGGTTCTTTTAACTTCACTACGAGTTTTAGTATAGCTGGTACTTTGTCTTAAATTAGCTTGATAAACTTTAATTGCTTGAGCTAATAAAGCATCGGCAGGTTTATCAGAGAACAAAACATTGTTTACTCTAATCTTCTCGTTTTTGCTAGTAGAATCAATCACCGGTAATTGCATTAATTTGATTTTTCCTCTTTAGTTTTTTCGCTTGGCTTTAAATCCTTCTTTTCAACTTTTTCCTCAGTTTTCTTTTCAACTTCTTGTTTTTTATCCTCTTGTTTTATTACTTCTTCTTTTTCTTGCACAAGCTCTTTTTTATTTTCTTTCTCGTCCGACTTATTAAACAAAGACGTATTTAATTCCAAATCTTTTTTTTCACCAGTTTTTTGAATTCTAACTATAGAATTTTTATGACCAGGAACTGGACCCGTTACCCAAATTTCTTTGTTTTCTAAATCAATATGGGCCACTACCAAACCTAAAACAGTTTTTGTTTCAACCCCATAATGACCAGGCATTTTTTTACCCTTCCAAACTCTGCCGGGATCAGTACCAGAACCAATAGAACCAGTGGCACGCTGACGATCAGACTGACCATGTGTTCGTGGACCACCGTGAAAGCCATATCTTTTGACTGCGCCGGCAAAACCACGTCCTTTACTGATTCCTTGAACAGCTACCACGTCTCCAACTTCTAAAACTTGGTCTATTTGAATTTTCTCACCTTTTTTAAGATTTTCATCGACTTTAATGCCTTTTATTTGCTTAAAGCCAGAAGAAAAACCACTCTGTGAAATTTGTTCTCTGAGTGGTTTAGCTACATTTTTTAATTTTTTAGGACCGTAAGCAACCTCGGCTTTAAAAACTTGATTTTGATCTTTCTTAACACTTAAAACACAATTATCATCAACCATTAATTTAGTAATAGGAAGACGTTTCCCCAGCTTTGACCAAGCTTGAGACATGCCGATTTTTGTAGCAAATATTGTGTTTAGCATTCTTCCTTTTATTCCGTCTGGTCAATTTAGTTTTAGTCCTTAAATAAATTAATAATCTACATTTTAATTTGAATGTCCACACCTGCTGGCAATTCTAAATGCATTAAAGAGTCAATAGTTTTATTAGTTGGATCAATAATGTCAATTAGGCGCTTATGGGTACGAATTTCGTAATGCTCTTGAGCATCTTTGTCTGTATGGGGAGAAATCAAAACCGTAAAAGATTTAGTATGAGTGGGTAAAGGAACTGGTCCTACAACCTTAGCTCCTGTGGAAAGAGCTGTTTGTAATATTTTTCGACTAGCCTCATCAATCACTCGATGATCATATGATTTTAGTCTCACTCGAATCTTGTATGTATTTTGGTTCTTTGCCATACTAATTTTTTAACGTTTTATTAACTTGTTATCGGTTTTTGCTAATTAAAGCAATTTAGACCTGATTGCTACTTGAGATAAATTTTCTCTGTAGAAATCACAAAGCGCGATTATAACTAATTTTCTTCAAGTTGTATAGATGATAAATAAAAAACTAATTCTTGAGCGCTTTCACCTATCTCTTTTTAGCAAGACTAGTATTTTACCAGAGAGAAAAACAAAGAGCAAGAGAAACTAAAAACCCTCATCGATTGACGAGGGTTAGTTTAGCAATAATTAAATTTAACTTATTCAATAATTTTAGTCACTGCACCGGCACCAACAGTTAAACCACCTTCTCGAATTGCAAAACGAAATCCTTCGTGAATAGCAACTGGAGTAATTAGTTCAACAGTCATCTTGGCGTTATCACCAGGCATAACCATTTCCACACCTTCTGGTAATTTAATCTCACCAGTTACATCTGTGGTACGGATGTAGAATTGAGGTTTGTAGCCAGAGAAAAATGGTTTATGACGACCACCTTCTTCTTTCTTTAAAATATAAACTTCGGCCTCAAATTTCTTATGAGCTGAAGCGCTACCTGGAGCAGCTAATAATTGGCCACGCTCCACACCATCTTTTTCAACACCGCGCAATAAAATACCAACATTGTCACCAGCTTGACCTTGATCAAGCATTTTTCTAAACATTTCTACACCAGTGACAGTAGTTGATTTCTTGTCACGAATACCAATTATATCTACGGTTTCACCAACTTTAACTACGCCGGTTTCAATACGACCAGTAACCACTGTTCCACGACCCTTGATAGAAAAGACATCTTCAATATACATGGAGAATGGCTTATCAATATCACGTACTGGCTCAGGAATGTAGTCATCGACTGCATCGAGTAGTTTCATAATTTGATCTTGAGCGTCTTTATCACCTTCTAGGGCTTTGAGGGCACTAACTCGCAAAACTGGAGCGTTGTCACCATCATAACCATATTTGGTCAAAAGTTCTCGAACTTCCATTTCCACTAAATCAAGTAGTTCCGCATCATCAACCATGTCACATTTATTCAAAGCGACAATTAATTTAGGCACGTTTACCTGATTAGCCAAGAGGATGTGTTCTCGAGTCTGAGGCATTGGACCATCAGTAGCAGCTACCACTAGGATAGCTCCATCCATTTGAGCAGCACCAGTAATCATGTTTTTAATGTAGTCAGCATGACCTGGAGCATCAATATGAGCATAGTGACGCTTCTCTGTTTCGTACTCAATGTGAGAAATATTAATTGTAATACCTCTTGCAATCTCTTCAGCACTGCTTTCAATATCATCATATTTCATAGCTTTATTGGTTTCTGTTGGAACCTTTTCTGCTAAAACATGAGTCATTGCTGCTGTTAAAGTGGTTTTACCATGATCAACGTGGCCAATTGTACCAATATTGACGTGGGGTTTATTTCTGACAAATTTTTGTGCATCTGCCATAACTTTTATCTCCTTTTTTTAATACTTATTAATAATTTTTAACCTTCTTATTATACACTAATCTGAAAAATTAGGCCTTTTTACCTTTTCTTTCTTCGATGATTGCTTCGGTAATATTACGAGGCACCTCATCATAGTGGCTAGGCAATAAAACACTGGTGGCTCGACCCTGAGTCATACCACGCAAAGTAGTTACATAGCCTTGCATTTCTGCTAGAGGGGCAATAGCTGTAATAATACTAATATTGCCACGTTGATTAGTTCCTTGAATTTGTGCTCTACGACTGCCCAAGTCACCAATTACATCTCCCATATATTCTTCTGGAGTACTAACCTCAACCTTCATGATTGGCTCAATCAGTACCATGTCTGCTTTACCCACCGCATCACGCATGGCAAATGAACCGGCCATTTTAAAAGCTAATTCACTGGAATCAACCTCATGATAAGAACCGTCATATAAAGTAACTTGAACATCAACCATAGGATAGTTAGCTAAGAAGCCACGATCTAGAGCTTCTTT
Organism: uncultured Pseudomonadales bacterium; assembly: GCA_964393205.1. Lineage (GTDB taxonomy): Bacteria > Patescibacteriota > Microgenomatia > UBA1400 > PJMF01 > JAAZKO01. The sequence continues at coordinate 25,698 of CAYMSV010000002.1, forward strand.
AACACCCTTGTTAGTTGGCTCGATGTATTCTCTAGGTACTGTTCCGCCTTTAATTTCATTAACAAATTCATAACCTGTACCGCGATCCTTAGGCTCAATACGCAATAAAACGTGACCATATTGTCCACGACCACCAGATTGTTTAATGTATTTACCTTCACCCTCAGCTTCTTTTTTAATTGTTTCACGATAAGCTACTTGAGGTTTACCAACATCAGCGTCGACATGGAATTCACGTTTTAAACGATCAACAATGATTTCTAAGTGTAATTCACCCATACCACCGATAATGGTTTGGCCAGTTTCCTGATCTGATTTAATACTAAAAGTTGGATCTTCTTCGCTCAGTTTAGCAAGAGCCATACCCATTTTTTCTTGGTCAGCTTTGGTGCGTGGCTCAATAGCTAGATAGATAACTGGTTCTGCAAAAGTAATACCTTCCAAAACTATTGGGTGCTTTTCATCACACAAAGTATCACCAGTCTTTGTTTCTTTTAAACCAATCATCGCTACAATTTCTCCAGCTGCTGCTTCACTAATTTCTTCTCTTTGATTAGCATGCATCAACAACAAGCGTCCCAAGCGTTCTTTGGTATCTTTACTGGAGTTATAGATATAACTACCAGATTTCATAATTCCCGAATAAATTCTAAAATAAGTTAGTTTCCCAACATGAGGGTCAGTTTGAATCTTGAAAGCTAGTCCACAGAATTTTTCTTCAGGAGTTAGCTTGCGCTCTATTACCTCTTCGGTACCTGGTTCAAGACCAGTAATATGATCTATATCCAAAGGAGATGGCAAGTATTCAATAACTGCATCTAATAAAGGTTGAAGCCCCGTATTTTTTAGCGAAGAACCAGCATAAACTGGAACAAGCTTGTAATCAATAACTGCTTGTCTCAAGGCTACTTTTAACTCATTAAGCTCAATTTCTTCTGAATTGAGAAATTTTTCCATTAGAGTGTCATCGGTTTCAGCGATTGATTCTACTAATTCAGCTCTCATTGCTTCTGCTTCTGCTTGATATTGTTCAGGAATTTCTTTAACCTCAGGTTCGGTAGCTGCCTCATGATCTTCCCAAAAATAAGCTTGACGAGTCAGTAAATTTATTACCCCATCAAAATTATCTTCACTACCCATTGGCAACACCATCACTGCTGGTTTAACCCCAAATTTAGTACGGATATCTTCTACTGTCGCCTTAAAATCTGCTCCCAATTTATCCATTTTATTAACAAAACAAATTCTAGGAACATTATATTTATCAGCTTGACGCCACACAGTTTCTGATTGAGACTGTACACCCTCACTAGCATCTAACACTGTAATTCCACCATCAAGCACTCTTAATGAGCGCTCCACTTCGGCAGTAAAGTCCACATGACCTGGGGTATCAATAATATTAAAACGGTAAGATTCTTTAGCCAAATGACTATCAAAATAAGGTTTCCAAAAACAAGTGGTAGCTGCTGACATGATAGTAATGCCACGCTCCTGCTCTTGAGCCATCCAGTCCATAGTGGCAGCGCCCTCATGAACTTCTCCAATCTTATAATTGCGACCGGTGTAAAAAAGAATTCTCTCTGTAGTAGTGGTTTTACCAGCGTCAATATGAGCAATAATCCCAATATTCCTAATTCTATCTAGAGCTACTTTACGCTGATTTGAAATACCTGACATAAATACTTTTGCGCGCTTCAAGCGCTTTTTCTAATAATATAATGAACAATAATTCTATAATTTTTTTACTTAAATAACTAGCAATAATTTACCAACGGAAATGGGAAAAAGCCTTGTTGGCTTCAGCCATTCGGTGAGAGGTGTTTCTTTTTTCAATTGCTCCACCTTGTTCAGTTAGAGCATCTAAAATTTCAGCCGCTAATTTTTCTGCGAAAGTGTGAAATTGTTTATTTGCTCTTTTATTGGCTTCATTGATTAACCAACGAACGCTCAAAGAACGAGCTCTTAAATCTCTCACAGGCATTGGCACTTGATAAGAAGCTCCTCCTACACGACGAGTTCTTACTTCCATTTTTGGTTTGATTTTCTCTAAAGCTTCTTCTAAAACTTCCACAGGCTTGCGCTTGGTTTGTTTAGATACAATTTCCAAAGCTGCATAAACTTGTTTTTGAGCTACTGATTTTTTACCATCCCTCATGCTGCGGTTAATTAAACGTTGCACTAGAGTAGATCCGTACTTAACATCTTTTTCTACAGGACGAATAGTGGCTTTTTTAGTTCTCATAAGCTTTAACTCCTCTTCACCCCGTACTTACTACGGCTTGATTTTCGCTCATCAACTCCAGCACAATCATATTTACCACGTATAATATGGTATTTCACACCAGGCAAATCTTTTACTCTGCCCCCACGCACTAAAACCACACTATGTTCTGCCAAATTATGACCTTCTCCTGGAATATAAGCTGTCACTTCAACCTTATTTGACAAACGCACCCTTGCTACTTTTCGCAAAGCTGAGTTAGGCTTTTTTGGCGTCATGGTTTTAACAACAGTACACACACCTCGTTTTTGAGGATTAGTTGTTTTAGTTGGACGGTTAGTGTTTGAATTGAAACTGCGACGCAGTGCTGTAGCTTTAACACGTTTAGTTCTCTTCTTTCTTCCGCCTTTTCTGATTAGTTGATTAATGGTTGGCATAAATATTTTTATTTTCTATAACTTGAAGGGCAATTTTAACATAAGAGTTAAAGATTATCCAGATTGTTTCTAGTCTAATCGCGCCCTTTCTTCACTAGTAGGAATTAATCGTCCAATGATGACATTTTCTTTCAAACCCTTTAAGTAATCAATTGATCCCTCAGCAGCAGCATCGGTTAAAACATGCTTTGTATGTTGGAAAGAAGCCGCTGATAACCAAGAGTCGGTAAACAAAGAAGAACGAGTGATGCCCAATAAAAGTACTCTTGCAGTGGCGGGGTCACCACCAGCTGCCATGGCATCTTCATTTGCATCAACAAAACGACTGCGTTCCACTACTTCACCAACCAAGAAATCTGTGTCTCCTGGCATATCAATCTGCAATTTATCACCCATTTTTCTGGCTATAACCTCAAAATGCTTATCATTAATGGTAATACCTTGAGATTCATAAACTGCCTGAACTTGATCCACTATATATTGTTGGGTGGCCAATAATCCAGAAAGTTGCAATAATTCTTGGATATTAATTCCACCAGCTGTCAAAGCTTGTCCTGTGGAAACCAATTCTTTATCTGATACTTTAAGAGTGACAGAATTGGAGAAGGTGTAACTTTCTTCTTCCCCATTATCACCTTTGATGGTGACTTCTTGATCATTTTCTTTTTGCTTAATTCTAACTTTACCAGGAAAATGAGCAATAATTGCTTGAAGTTTTGGATTACGAGCTTCTAATAACTCTTCAACACGAGGTAAACCCTGAGTCACGTCTAAACCAACAATACCACCGGAGTGCTTAACCCGCATTGTCAATTGTGTACCAGGCTCTCCAATTGATTGAGCTGCTAGTACTCCAACTGGAACACCAATTTTCACCACACTACGGTTAGAAAAATCCCAACCATAACATTTAGCACATAAGCCATGTTTTGAACGACAAGTGAGGGCGGATTTTACCCAAACCGAATCAATAGCACTTTGATCTATTTTTTCAGCTAAATCTGGAGTGATTAATTCACCGGCTTTCAATAAAATTTTATTTCCCTCTTTAACATCCTTGTTCACATATCGACCAATAATTCTAGCCATAAACACATCTTTTCTTGGCAACCTAACAATCTCAATTCCCTCTTCGGTGCCACAATCTTCAGAACGAATAATGGCATCATGAGATACATCAACAAGTCGACGTGTCAAATAACCAGCATCAGCAGTTTTAATAGCCGAGTCAGTTAAACCTTTTCTAGAACCACGAGCTGAAGTAACATATTCAAAAATACTTAAACCCTGCCTAAAATTAGACTTGGTAGGCATTTCTACAATATTACCCAAAGGATCAACCACTAAACCACGCATTGCTGCTAATTGTTTTACTTGATCTTTAGAGGCACGAGTACCACCAGAATCAATAATGGTTTTAACACTATTGCTATCGTCATAAGTGGCCCAAGTTTTCTCTGCTAATTCTTCTGTAGTCTTAACCCAAACATCTAGTGATTGACGACGACGTTCTTCATCAGCAATTAGACCTTGCATATAATAGTCTTGAATTTTTTCTACTGCCTTGTTAGCCTTATCCACAATTTGATCTTTTTCTTCGATCATTCCACAATCACTTACACCTACTGATAAACCAGATTTAGTAGCTGCTTTAAAACCCAGATCTTTGATATCATCAATCATGGTGGCTACAACAGATTCTGGTTCAGTTTCAATAGCTTTAGTCACAATTTTTTTGATTTTTTTAGAATCAACATTTTCATTGATAAAGCGTAAGCTCACAGGTAAGACGCTGTTAAATAATAGACGTCCAACAGTAGTTTCAACCAACTGAGTTTCGCCTTTAATCTTAAGTTTAACCTTGATCTTTTGACGAAGTGATAAACGACCTATTTGATAAAGATGATAAGCTTCATTCTTGCTACTTAAAATAGCAGGAAAATCTTCTAAATTATCATCAAAAGCAGTGTAATAATAAACACCCATGGCCATTTCTTTATTTGGTAAAGTAACTGGTTCACCGTTTGCTGGTTTAAGCAAATTATGATCAGCCATCATTAACTCAATAGCTTCTTTTTGAGCTTCTTTGGTTAGGGGGACATGAACAGCCATTTGGTCGCCATCAAAGTCAGCATTGTAACCAGCACAGACACAAGGGTGAAGTGAAATTGCACTACCCTCAATCAAAACTGGGAAAAAGGCCTGAATACCAAGCTTATGTAGCGTTGGAGCTCGGTTTAATAAAACCGGGTGATTTTCAATTACTTTTTCTAAAACTGCATAAACGTCTGCTTCTCGACGATCTACTAAGTGACGAGCACTTTTTACATTTGGAGCAATACCTCGAACAATTAATTCTCGTAAAACGTAAGGTTTAAACATTTCTAATGCCATATCCTTAGGTAAACCACATTGATTAAGCTTTAATTCTGGACCAACAATAATTACACTACGTCCAGAGTAGTCAACTCTTTTGCCCAATAAATTTTGGCGGAAACGACCAGTTTTACCACGCAACATCTCGGAGAGTGAGCGTAGTGGTCGACGGTTGGAACGACGGCGAGTTTGCTTGGCTTGAGAACTATCAATTAAAGAATCAACAGCCTCCTGCAACATACGTTTTTCATTACGTAAAATAATTTCTGGAGCACCCAAATTAATTAAGTGAGCCAAACGATTATTGCGGTTAATCACTCGACGATATAAGTCATTTAAATCAGAAGCAGCAAAACGGCCACCTGATAATTGAACCATTGGTCTTAGATCTGGAGGTAAAACAGGTAAAATAGATAAAAACATCCAGCTTGGACTAATTTCAGATTTTTTTAAACCTTCAAAAACTCGTAAGCGTTTAATAATTTTAGTTTTTTTAGCCCCTTTGCTCTCAACCAAATCATCACGCAAAGAAACAATTTCTTTATCAAGATCTATCTCTTTAACTAACTCTAAAATGGCTTCTGCTCCCATCCCCACTCTTAAGTGTGAGTTAGCATTATATTCATCGAGTTTTAAGTATTCATCTTCTGTTAAAACTACTTTTTTCTTTATTTTTTTAACCATTTGTTTAATGGTTTTATAAATTTCTTCAGTTTGCTCAGTTTGTACCTCTAATTGTTGTTTAGCTGCCACAATTTTATTTTTAGTCTTCAAATCCAGCTCAGTTAATTTAAGTTGTAGAGTTTCCTTGCTTTTAACTTTATCTTTTAAAGCCTGAGTTTCATTTTTAAAATCTTCCTTAATTTTTAAAATTGCTTGTTCAGTGCTATCTTTAAGCTCATCTATAGCTGCTACACTGTCAACTTCTAATTGTTGTAAAACAGCTTTCTTTTCCTCACTATCAACTCCCAAAACAATATACTGGGAAAAATACATAATAGAATTTAGATTACGAGGTGAAAGATTTAACAAAAGAGATAACTTTGAAGGAGCTCCCTTAAAGAACCAAATATGAGCAACAGGAGCGGCCAATTGAATGTGCCCCATTCTTTCACGACGCACTCTTGATTCAGTTACTTCTACACCACACTTGTCACAAATAATTCCTTTGTAACGGATGCGTTTGTATTTACCACAATGACACTCATAATCTTTAACTGGTCCAAAGATTTTCTCATCAAATAAGCCATCTTTTTCTGGTTTAAGTGATCGATAATTAATGGTTTCTGGCTTTTTGACTTCACCATAAGACCAATCTTTAATTTCTTCAGAGGAAGCAATTTTAATTTGCAGAGCACTAAAATCAATAATGTCTTTAGTTTTTTTGACAGGCTGGTTAAAAAATTTTGGCATAAGTTTTTCTGATTATTCTTACTAAGAAATTTAGTTTTTAATCTTCGTCCTTTCCTTCTTCTTCAATTGTTGCTTCATCCTCTTCTGCTAGATCATCTTCTTCATCTTCGTCTGCTTGATCTATGTTTTCTTCATCTGGTTCCTCATCACCAATCTCATCTTCTTCTTTATCAGCTGTTTTTTCAGAATCTAGGTCTTCTAAGATTAATAACTCTTCCTGATCTTTTTCAGCAGTTGGTTCTTCATCGCTAAGTACTACTTCTTCGAGTGGATCAATATTTAATGCTAAAGAATTTAATTCTTTACATAAAACCTTAAATGATTCTGGAACTGTAGGAGCTGGAATTTCTTCACCTTTAACAATAGCTTCGAAAGCTTTAGCTCTCCCTCGTACATCATCTGACTTAATGGTCAACATTTCTTGCAAGACATAAGCAGCTCGATGTGCTTCTAGTGCCCAAACTTCCATTTCACCCATTCTTTGACCACCCATTTGAGCTTTACCTCCTAATGGCTGTTGCGTCACTAGTGAATAAGGACCAGTTGAACGAGCATGAGTTTTATCCTCAACCATGTGACTAAGTTTCAAAATGTAGTTAATTCCAACTACCGATTTTTCATGGTAAGGTTCACCAGTTAAACCGTCATAAAGCTGAGCTTTACCAGATACAGGTAAACCCGCTTTTTCTAATTCTTGCCAAATTTTATCTTCATCAAATACCTCAAAAGCTGGTGTAGCTACACTGTAACCCAATTTGTCTGCAGCCCAGCCTAAATGAGCTTCTAACAATTGACCAAGATTCATACGAGCCAAAACTGATAAAGGAGAAACAATAATGTCTACTGGAGTTCCATCTTCTAAATGAGGCATATCAGCCTGTGGCACTATTTTAGAAATTACACCTTTATTACCATGACGACCAGCCAATTTATCTCCTACCACAATCTTTCGTAACTGAGCAACCTTCACTATCACTTCCTTAATTGTGCCTGGATCTAATTCATCACCTAAGTCACGATCTAAAATTTGCACATCAATTACCGTTCCTTCATCACCATGAGGCATACGTAGTGAAGTATCTCTAATTTCTTTAGATTTTTCACCAAAAATAGCTCTTAATAAACGCTCCTCAGGAGAAAGTTCTGTTTCACCTTTAGGAGCAACTTTACCAACCAAGATGTCTCCAGATTTAACGTGACTACCAACCTGGATAATTCCATCAATGTTTAAATTAGCCAAAAAGGTTTCGCTCACGTTTGGAATATCGTTGGTCAATTCTTCAGGACCCAAACGAGTATCCATAACTTTTGCTTTATGTTCACTAATTTGAATCGAACTCAAAGTATCTTCTTTTACTAATCGATCAGAAATGACAATAGCGTCCTCGTAACCCAAACCATTATATAAAGTATAAGCTATTAAAAGATTTGTACCCAAAGCCAGCTCTCCTTTATCAGTGGCTGGACCATCAATTAGTACATCACCTTTTTTCAGTTTATCTCCAACTTTAACCTCTGGAGTCTGATTGTAACAAGTGCTTTGAGCAGTACGAGCAAATTTATTTAAGGTATAAACAAGAGTACCTTGCTGATAACTAATGTGCTCATTTTTGTTTGTTTCTACCCAATTTTTTGCCTTATCATAGTGCTTGGGATCAATTTTTAAAATTATTTGACTAGCGTCAACACTCTGAACTTCCCCAGGAAATTCTGCTAATACTGTCCAACCCATAGCTGAAGCTATTTCTTTTTCCATACCTGTGCCAATCACTGGGGCCTGAGTTTTAAGCAAAGGAACCGCCTGACACTGCATGTGAGAACCCATTAAAGCTCGATTAGCTTCATCATGAGCAATAAAAGGAATAAGTGAAGCACTGCTGCCCACCACTTGACGAGGTACCACATCAATATACTCAACTTTTTTCACCGAACCTTCAATAAATTCATTGGCATGACGCATTGCTACCCAATCCTGAGTAATATATCCTTTGTCATCAATTTCCACGCCAGCATGAGTAATATGATAATCTTCTTCTTCATCAGCACTGAGATAAACAATTTCATCAGTAACTTTCATTTTTCCTCTAAAATCAATTACCTTGAGGTAAGGAGCTTCCAAAAATCCATATTTATTAACCCTGGTGTAAAGTGCTAAATAAGTAACCAAACCAATATTTGGTCCTTCTGGAGAACGAATTGGACAAATTCTAGAATATTGAGAAGCATTAATATCACGCATAGAAAATGATGCACGATCACGAGTAACTCCCCCTGTTCCCATCACTGATAAACGACGTAAATTGTCAATTTCTGATAGAGGATTTGTTTGATCTAAAATAGTTGATAAACGATTACGACGGAAGAACTCAGCAATCGAAGCAATCAAAGGTCGAGCATTTACTAAAGCTGAAGGAGTTAAAACTTCATCGGTTTTAGTCAAAGACATTTTTTCACGAATTGAACGCTCTAAACGAATTAAGCCAATACGAAAAGCGCTAATTAAAACTAGCTCTCCAACTTGGCGCACTCGACGATTTGATAAATGATCAATGCCGTCAACTTTTCCTTCTCCATTTTGTAACTTTATCAAATATTTGATGCTGGCTAAAACATCATCTTTGGCTAAAACTGTCAACTTCTCATCTAAGCTAATGCCTAAACGACGATTCATTTTATAACGACCAACCTCACCCAAGTCATAGCGACGTGGATTAAAAAACATATTTTTCAAAAATTCGCGAGCAGTTTCTAGCACTGCCGGTTCACCGGGTCGCATTTTTTCATAAAGTTCAATCAAAGCTTCCGCTTGATTGGTGGTTGAGTCTTTTCTTAAAGTATTATTAATGAGATCTAATTTGTCTTTTTCTAAGACCTCACCTAAAGCGTTGGCTATATCCTCATTAGTTTCCCAACCCAGAGCTCTCAATAGCACGGTAGCTGGCATTTTGCGTCGACGGTCAATTTTAATTGTTAAAATATGGCGACGACTAACATTAATCTCTAGCCAAGAACCACGCATAGGTCGCAGTTCTGCTTTATAAAGTAATTCCTTAGAACTCTGATCTTCTTCTCCTGAAAAAAATACTCCTGGTGAACGCACTAATTGTGTAACAATGCCTCGCTCTATACCATTAATAACAAAAGTTCCAGTATTGGTCATCGCTGGAATATCACCTAAAAATACTTCTTGAGTTCTTTCTTCACCAGTCTTTTTGTTTAAAAGTGTTGCTTCAACATAGAGTGGTTGATCATAAGAAACACTTTTGGTTTTAGCTTCAGTAGGAGTATATTTAGCTTGACCAAAACGATATTGACCAAATTTTAAAGACCAGTTTTTACCGGTAAAATCTTCAATGCCTTTGTCAGAATTAATTTCTTTCAATGATTCTTTAATACCATTATTCAAAAAATCTTGATAGCTATTGATTTGTAATTCAATTAAATCCAGTTTGGGTAAAACCTGATGATTTTGCCCCCAGTTCTGACGATTCATTGTTTGTGGCATGAAGATCCTTGCTAATTTTTTTATTTATTTAATTAATTTTTATTCAGATGTGTTAATTTAAGAGCAATAGTAAAAAACACAGCCAAGATTCTGATTACTTGCTGTGGTGAATTTAATTAGTTTTTTTGTTGTGTTCTTAGAACAAAGTTCACAAATTAATTCTGCTACTTGCTATTGTTTCGGGCTAAAAGTCTCTTTTTAGACAATCGCACATTGTAACAGTAAATCAAGATCAACGCAAGTATTGATTTACATTAGCATTATGAACTTCAAGAGTGTTAGCTGTATGGATCTTCCCAGATAAGTCATGAATGTAATAAAAGGCGCTGGTTGACTGAGGATTAAGCACAGCTCTAATTGCACTTAGACCAGGGTTACAAATTGGCGAAGGAGGTAAACCAACTTCCTGATAAGTATTAAAAGGAGAATCTAGGTTTTTGTCCACTGCCAAAGGAGTTGGCCACCAAGTTTGTTCAGCCGCGCTATAGCCCCTTATATATTGCAGAGTTGCATCAACCTGCAAAGGCATGCCAATATCTAAACGATTGAATAAAATACCAGCTATTAAAGGCATTTCAGCCTCACTAGCACTTTCCCTTTGCACCAATGACGCGAGAGTTAGTACTTGCTTTAAACTTAATTCTTCATCTTCTAAATCATCCTCCAAAGCTAAAACAATTTTACTTTCAAAGGTATTTTGTAAAAGATTAAGCAAGGCTTGAGTATCAATACTCTTTGATACTAGATAAGTATCTGGAAACAGTTGTCCCTCTAAACCACTACTTAGCTCTAAAAAAACTTGCTCATCAAAAGCATTTAAATCTTGCTTAGAAAGACTAGCTGCTATTTCCTCGCGCCGCCAACCCTCTGGTAAAGTAATCCATAAATCATCAGTCCCTCTGGTTAAAGCTTGTGCTAATTCCCAAACTGATAAACTAGGTGATAGCTTGAATGAACCAGCCTGAATTTTGCTTTGTAAGCCTCTTTGATAAACTATTACCCTAAAAGCTAAACTAGAACGGATCAAACCTGCTTGACGAAGCCGCTGAGCAATTTGTTGGGTTGATTGTCCCTTAGGAATAACAAATGTAACAGTCATTTGATTACTAGTATCTACTGGCCTCAATAAAGAAATAGCGATTATAACAATTGAAATAAAAGCGATTAAAACAGGCAATAGAACTAGACTGAGAACTTTGGTTTTTTTGGGAGATTGAGAACTTGGCATGGAGAAACCTAGTCTAGCATAAATCTAAGTAGTTTTCGAGAATAAGTGCAGCAGCATAGTGATCAATAGCTTGACGTCTAATTTTCTTTGGTAATTCTCTAAGTCTCTGCTCAACTTCATAAGAAGAGAGTGTTTCGTCTATCATAATAATTTCCAAATCTAACAGAGATTTTAAATGATTAAAAAATTCAATTGTTTTTTTTGCCATTTTAGATTCAGAAACTCCAATGACAATTTTTTCTACTTTCTCTTCTTGAATAATTGCTTGAATTTCCTTTAAAGCTTGAGGTCCAATAGGCAAATCATTATCAATTAAATCATTTTTTACCACTTTTAGTGGTTCAGCTAAACCAACAAAAGAAATAGCTAGACCAATTCTTGCTAAACCATAATCAATTGCTAAAACTATTGGCATTTCTAGTAGATTATACTAGTCTTTTACTAATTGTGCTGTAATTATACCGCGGCGTAAAGTTGTACCCTCTGGGGTACAGGTAACCAACTTTAACTGACGTACATCATATCGTTGAGCTAAAATAAAGGTATCGTCTGGTTTAACCTCTGTCTTGCTCTGCACAATATAAGTATATTTAACATTGTCATGGGTTAAATATATTTTTTCCCCTCTTTCAAGCAACATTATCTTGCTAAAAATGGAAGCATAACGACGAGGATTATTTTCACTAGGATTATAAAACTGGCGCAACACTGAGTGACCAAAAAGAACTGGTGCACCTAATTGCCCAGGTAAAGCAGTGCCGGGATAGTGAATTAAGCTTTGATTAAGATCTGTACCACCCACTCTTACTTTAGCATTAATCACATTTAAACTAGGAATATCTAAAGTGTATTCAACGAATTGACTTTTATTTAACTCTGGTACTTCAAGATCACTGCTAAACCAATTACTTAAATCGGTGAAATCAAGTGCTTGATCTAAAATAACTGGGCCAAGATTAGCATTGTTATTTTCTTGCTCATCTTCAAAATCAACTCGTGCTTGAGCAGAAATAAGAGGTGTACTTAATAAGAGCTGGGAATGTGGAATTGGCGACAACAAAGCTAATTCTTCTTGTTTTTTCCAAGGCAAATAATAATCTATTAATGGCCAAAGTGCAGATAAAGCCAAAATTAAACCAGTAACTATCAAGGCCAAAGGCAATAGAGTTGCTCCAACCCGAATTTTTTTTGGTAAGCGCTGCCAAAAACTTAATTTAATTTGTTTGTCTAAAACTTGCTCCTCTTTACGACTAACGGCATCCTGTCTTAAAAAATAATTAATTTTTTTATTTAAATCTTGGATCGCTACTCCATCTTTTAAAGCTTGGCGATAAAGCTTTAATAACTGTTTTTTTTGTAGAGTTGATTGAGAATTTTTCTTAGCCATACTAATCTATAATAAAGTTAAATCGAGAAGAATTTTTTGGTAAGCGCTGTATAAATTGAGTCAAAAAAGCTGGTTGATAGACTATTTTCACTTGGTTTATCAATTCTTTATCTTCTAAATTATTCCTCGCTTCTTCTATATTTTTACCAAGCAATAAATCCAATAATGATTCTTCATCAATATTTGCTCTAGATCTAGCAGATAATTCTGTGCTCAAAATTAAACGATTACTATCATCTTCAGCTGGAACAGGCTGATCACTTAACAATGATGGTTCTTCGTCAACAAATTCATAATTTTCTGGTAAATCCATAAGTAAAACTGCCTGCGCTAACTGCTTCAAATCACTAGATAAATATTTAATAGCTTCAACCTCTAAGGTCATTTCTAAAGAAAGAGTTTCCACCTCATCTCCCTCTTCATGATCATATTCAAAAGAGCTAATACGGCTGTTATTGCTTGGCACAAAATAAACCCCATCTCTAGATTCTTCAGTAAATTCATTGATAGCAATTTCGTTTAGACTCGTTCTCAACTGACTCAGTAAAGTTTCAAGATCCTCTTTGGAAACTACTCTCACTTCTCTACTAGAACCGCCAGAAAAATTATCAATAACTGTAGCTGAATAAGTATCTTCACTAAAATCACCTATTTTTAACTTACTATTTTTATCAATGTTCGCTTCTGCTCCAATATCTTTAGCAAGCAATGTTGCCTCCCCACTTCCATAATCCATTCCACTACCACCTTCTTCTTCCTCAGCAGCTGCCACCGTTACCTCATCTTCCAATTCAAACGTTATGTCTTCATACTCAAAAATCGTACCAGCAGCAAAAGTCTTTTCACTAGAAGTTTTATTAAACAAATTAACATTCCCTCTAGCTTTATCTCCAACCAAACTAATACCAGTTGTACTTAATGTATCTTCACCACTAATTTCCTTTTTTACCAAAGATGCTTTTAGTAGATTTTGATCATAATTAGATTCAGTTACTTCTGGATCAAGAATAATATCTAAATTCTTTTGTAAAACTTGTCTGTCTGCCTTAATTTCTATTCTCACCTTTGATAGAAAAAAACTAAAAACAATTAAAATAACTATCAAAGACAATAATCCACTAATAATACCGATTATTAGAGATTTACGATTTTTTCTTAGGAAACGAGCTAAAGGAGTCATTTTCTTAAATTTTTCTGGTGTACTTATTGGTACTGGATTAGTTTTTTTGACAGGCTGCTCAGGCTTGAATTCTTTCAATTCTTCAGACTTAAAGTTGGTAAATTGAGATTTCTTATCTTCTTCTTTTTCCTTGATTTTATCTGAGGCTAAATCAATACCAAAACTACTAATCTTTTGCTTTTCGACTCCAATCTCTGTTTGATCTGACAAATTTTTTTCGAAATTAGTGCTTTGCTTGGCGTTTTCAAAAGCCGGCAAATCCTGATCAAGCTTAGATTCAAAGCTGCTTGATAACATATGGCCTGCTGCTAAACTTAAAGATTTAATTAAAAAATCTGTTTCCAAAACTATAAATTGTGGTGATTGTAAAAAGCCATCTACTTCTTTCCAATCAAAAGTTTGTAGCTGTGACTGTTCTTTTTTCAAAGATTTTTGACTAAGATTTAGTGAAGTAAGAAAAAGTCTATTGGGAAAATATTTTCCTTGATCACCCAACTCTTGACTTACTCTAGCCAAACCTTCTCTTAAATCATCGGTTAATTTGGCTGATCTGCCAATTTGTAAATTCAACAATAACTGACCGTGCTTAATTAAGATTAAATCAAAGTCTTTCTCTCTTAAATATACTGTCAAAGAAGAGTCACGAGGATCATTCATTGTTCTAGATTTATGAATACCTTCAACCACACTCATTTGCCCCAAAGCAGATAAACTCAAGCTTTCTGATAATTCTTGAATTATCACTTTTTTACTATCTAACAACTCACCATCTTTTAACCAAGATTCGTCAAAAATAAAAACACAATCCGCTACATCATCGGCCAATAAACCCAAATCCTGAAGTGATTGATCAAGTTGAACTAGTAGATCTTGGCGATCAAAATAAGTTTTTATAGAAGAATACTCTTTGATTTCTTGTTTTTTATTAACCAAAGCGCTTTGTAGCTCTTGATCACTCAAAACTATGGAAATAAACAATTCTTCCTGATTTAAGTCCTCATCTAGACCTTGATTACGATTTTCTTTTGTTTTTTTGGTAAATTTTTTCAATAAGTTGGGCATATTTTTTGAATAATAAAAAACTGGGTTTAGATTAACCCCTCAATTACATTAAAGCAGAGTTTTGCTTAATTTTAAAGAACTGAGTATCTCTTTTTACCTAAAACGAATGTAAATTCTTCTGATTCCTTGTGCAACAGCTTTTTCTTTAAAAATCTCTAGTTCTCCAAAACGCGCTATTTGCGAGGTTCTTTCCACATGAGGTCCACCACACAGTTCCTTAGATATCCAATCTTGTTCGTCACCTATAGTGTAAACTTTTACTCTCTCCGGATAGCGTTCAACAAAGAAAGCAATTGCTCCAGACTCCAGAGCTTTTTCTTTAGACATTGTTTCACTAGAAACCTCTAAATCAGCTTTAAGCCAATCATTTAACAATTCTTCTATTGATTGAAGTTGCTCCTTCGTTAAGGCTTGATCATAGCTAAAATCGAAACGCAAACGATCCTTATTAATGTTTGAGCCCTTTTGCTCAAGCTCATCACCTAAAATTTTTCGCAGCGCAGCTTGCAACAAATGAGTGGCTGTATGAAATGCTGTATTTTTAACATCTTGATTTGCCAAACCTCCCTTAAATTTTTCCTGAGTAGTTTGACGAGATAGTTGCGCGTGTCGATTCTGAGCCTCAATAATTTTACTTTCAATTTCTTCTTCAATTGTTATGTTCCTAGATTTTGCTTCCTCAATAGATAATTCAAAAGGAAAACCATAACTCTCATAAAGCTTAAAAGCTAGCTCAGCTGTCAGCTGATCTTTCTTAACTATTAAACGATTAAATTCTTTTAAACCTCTCAACAAAGTCCTGTTAAATTTCTCTTCTTCAGTTTTTAAAACTCTATTGATTAAATCTTTTTTCTTTAACAAATCTGTATAAAAATCCTGATAAAGCTTCAAAACTTCCGGCACAACTTCTATTAAAAAATTTTCTTTCAATTCTAAATACCTGGCTTGTCTTAATGATCGCCTAATTAAACGGCGTAATAAATACCCCTGCTCCTTGTTGCTGGGTAAAACCCCATCACTAATTAACATGACACTGGCTCGAATATGATCAGCAATAATACGAAAAGCTGGTTTAAATTTTGGATCTTGATAATCTTTAGCGCTCAATTCGACTAACTTATTAATAATACCCAAAAAAGCACTGCTTTGAAAAACATCCATTTGATTTTCTACTGCCGCTAATAATCGCCCCAACCCTCCACCAAAATCAATATTTTTTTGGTTTAATTCTTTAAAACCATTTTGAGTGAGTTGATATTGCATAAACACACTGTTACCAATTTCCAAAAAACGCCCACAATCACAATTAATGTGACAAGCTTGTTTGGCAAAAACAGATTGTTGATGTATGTCAAAATCAGTTTCAGAAGCTGCAAAATCATAGAAAACCTCACTATCCGGACCACCCAATTCACCAACAGGCATTTTAGCCGGCACCCCAGACCTCGACCACCAATTTTTTTCTTCACCATAAAAGAATATTCGACCCTCCTGCAAACCCAGTTGAGGATTATCAATGATTTTTGCTTTAACTCCTCTTTTTTCAAATAATTTTTGCCAAATATTAGCTGCTTCATTATCCTTAGGAATATTAAGCTTTTTATTACCTGCAAAAACTGATATGTAAAGACGTTCTGGTTTTAACTTTAAAACATCAACTAAGAATTCAAAACAAAAATTGATTTGTTCTTCTTTAAAATAGTCACCAAATGACCAATTTCCCAACATTTCAAAAAAAGTTGTATGGCGATTATCACCCACTTCTTCAATATCTTCGCTACGAAAACATTTTTGTGAATTAACTATTCTTTTTCCATAAGGATGTTTCTGTCCAAAAAAATAAGGAATCATCGCCTGCATTCCGGCACTAGTAAATAAAGTTGTAGGATCATTTTCAGGAACCAAACTTGCTGAAGGAACAACTGCATGATCTTTGGCAATAAAAAAATCCAAATATAAACGACGCAAACTAGATAAGGTTAAAGAAGGTTTAGACATGAAATTATTATAACAGCCAAAACTAAATACCTTTGAATTGATTCTTTTTTTTCTGTCTACGTAATCGCTTACGAGTTTTTTCTTTATCTTTAGATCGCTCTAATTTTGCTAAGACCAGAGTTAAATTATCTTTAAATTCAAATAAGGAGTGTTTGAGCTGTAAAAAATATTTATCTTTTATTTCTTCTAATGTTAGTTCTGGACTATCTATTAAATTTTTTTTGTATAAATCTGAGCGAGCAGACTCCCAATCCTTTGCCAACTTTTTCCAAGTTTGCTGACCCTGCTCACTGGAAAAATAAGTGATAGCAGTACCCAGAGAAAATCCTATAGCCAAACCCGATAAAAAGCCATTAGCTTGTTGCTTATCTTCAACCATTTTTTAAATTTTCTTTTTACTTGACTGATTTAAGTCTTTTGTCTTCAAATCATCCTCACGGTGACGATTTAACCAAGTCATAAAACCTTCTGTCACTTTTAAACCAGCAGTAAAATTAGTAATAAAAGCACTCAAGCTATGAAAGGGGTTGAGAATCCCTTCAATTTTATTTTGAGTTGTATCAACTACTTGATTGGCCTTATCAATAACTTGATTAAATTTTTGTAAAGATTGTTTGATTTGTCCCAACACCATAATTAATTTAATGGCTAGTGCAACCAGCACCAAGGTTAAACTAGCAACGGAAATGGTTAAAACTAAAGGTAAAAACTCTGACATAATTGGCTTTCTTGTTAATTACAATCATTTTACGACAGGGGCAAATAATTTACCAGTTCCACTCGAAAATCAGTAATTTACTTGAATAGTTCGCTGAACCACACTTGTCTTGCCTCGTTCATCTGTGGCTTTAATTGTAATCGTGGCTGGTCCTTCAATATCATAATAAAGTTCAGTGTTAAAAAAACCACCAGCTTGAAGAGCCACTGGTTGTGCATTGACTAGAACAGTGGCATTCATTATTGTCTGACCTTCAACTACTACCCTAGCTGCGGTAAGATCTCCATCACTTGGTTGAAAAACTTCTAAACGTGGAGGTCTGTTCAGAGAAAACCATTGCCAAGTAGCGTAACTCAGAAAAATTAAAAACACACTTGCAATAAATAGAAGAGTTAAGCGTACTGGAGAAAATAAATTTGCTTTTCTAAAAGAATCTCGCAAAAATTCTCTAGGTAATAAACGTCCCTTAGCGCTTTCTTGGTAATCTCTTCGCAAAATTGCCAATAGGGGACGTGGATTAACTCCAAGTAATTTAGCGTAGTTGCTGATATAAGCTTTAGCGTAACTAGCATTGGGTAAAACAGCAAAATTATTTTTTTCAATTGCCTCAAGATAATTAAGTTTAATAAAAGTTTTCTCAGCAATATCTTTAAGTTCTAAACCGGCTGCTTTTCGATGTTTAATTAACAAGTCACCCACAGTTTGTGTTTTAATCGTTTGGTTCATTAGGGCAATTCTAGAAAGAATTCTCAATCAAAGCAAGTTCTAAACCTTAATCACTCAGTGCTTTTTTGAGAGCACTAGCAATTCGAGCTCCATCAGCCCTAGAAGCTAGCTCTTTGGTAATCCGACCCATTAAGGGGCCAAAATCCTTTAAATCACTCTGAGAAACAAATTTCTCAACAAATTTTTCTAAATCTTCATCGCTCATTTGTTCAGGTAGATAGCTTTTCAGAATCTTAATTTTACTTTCAGTCTCACTAACTAAATCTTGACGGTCGGCTTTCTTAAAGTCTTCAAGCGCATCTAATTGTTGATTAAGCATTTTTTTAATTATTTTTTGCACAGCTGCATCATCAGCAAGCCCATGATCAATTTCAAAATTTTTAATTTCACTACGAATCAGGCGAATAGTACCTAAACGCTCCGTATCTTTAGCCCTCATTGCAGTTTTCATTTCTTCCATTAGTTGTTCTTGCAGTGTCATAAATTCCTTTTTTTTAATTAGTGGACAATACTGGACTCGAACCAGTGACCTCACGAATGTGAATCGTGCGCTCTAACCAGCTGAGCTAATTGTCCGTTGACTGGTAGCCTGTATTATAAAACAAAGCCTGACTTTTTAAAAAAGCAAAGTCAGTTGGCTGTCAATTTAAAAAACTACAATGCTTTGGTGAACAACTTTTCATTTTTTCACTGTTGGCAAGCTTATTTACTACCAGATTTTTGTCAAAACTGTCAAAGATTGGGACCAATGCTTTGTGAAAGTTGCTATCAATTAGTTGAATTTTTTTGGCAAGAAGATCTAGCAGCGTTTTTTGCCAAAAATTTTGATAAAAATTATTTTGACCAAATAAGAGTGATGGCTCGTTTTAAATCTCCAATTAGCTCCTTAATTAAATCATTAAAATATCAACATCATAGCCGAGCAGCTAAGTTTCTAGCTCAAATGTTGTTTTTCCACCTAAATATTAGTTACGAAAAATTTGACTTAATAACCTTTGTTCCTATTCATAATCAAAAAATTAAAAAAAGAGGATACAATCAAAGTCAACTTATCGCTGAGGAACTAGCTGTTTGGACTAAAAAGCCTTGTTTAAATTTACTAAAAAAAACTGTCAACAATACTGCTCAAGCACAAATTAGTGACAAACAACAACGCTTGCAACGACTCAATAATACTTTTGAAATTTCTCATCCTTATTCTCAACACCGACCCTTAAAAAATAAAAATATTTTAATAATTGATGATGTAATTACTACTGGCGCCACTATAAATAGCGCCAGTCGTGTATTAAAAAAATATGGGGTTGAGTGGGTTTCAGTTTTAACTTTAGCAGCTAATCTATAAATTAAAAAAGATCAAACAAATATTATTGATTTTCTCGAGTAAAAATGTTATAATAACTTGTTCTTTAACAGGGGATGTATTGTATTGACGTCAGTCAACTTTAATCATTGCAGATCATCTTTGGTGAAAAGATGTTAAACAACACTAAAAAATAACTGTCAAAAACAGTTTTAAAACAGCAGTTAATAAAGTCGCCAGTCTTTTTGACTTTGGCTTCGTAGCTGCTCCTGCTTTTGCTTAATTGTAAAAGTAGGCATCTAGTGTTGAACTCTTATCGACGGTTCACATTAGGTGAAAACCTAGTCGATTAGCAGAAATAAAGAATCAGGTCACTTTATTTCCAAGAATTAGGCCTGGATGAAGCAAAAAAAGTTTGTCTATTTACTTCTTGCTTCAAATCGAAAATAAACTAAATCTGTAGATATCGTTAAAGTCAGATTAGCGGACGCGGGAGCAAAACCCGCCATCTCCACAACAGCAGATCCTTATCTAAAAAATCAGCACTATATTAAAAATAGTGATTTTCTATATCAAAAAATCTATGAAGTTGCTTAATTCTTGGATTTAAGTGTCAAACCTAGACCAAACACCAATATTCCAAAAGCAAAAATTATAATTGTGTTCTCTAAAGCGCCTGATTCTGGCAAAGTTTCTTCGGTGGCTGTCTCAGCAGAAGGCGTACTAAGGCTGGCAACTTCCGCTACATTTATAACTAAGTCTAAAGTTTCTCCACCAGAACTAACTACCAAATCATTTTCACCATAAGAAACTTCCCTAAAATTAACTCCCCAATTTCCCTCAACGTCAGCAACAGTATCATTGTTTAAATCAGCAAGTGCTATCTGCACTTCAGCTGAAGGAGAGGCAGTTCCTGTTACTGTGAAAGTCGTTAAGGTAGTTTCATAAACTTTAACTGTAGACCCCAAACCAACAATAGAATCATTACCTCCTATAGCATCAATCGTAAGAGCACTGGCCAATGCTGGCTTAATTAAAAAAATAAGTAAAAATAAAAAAAGTAATTGAAAAGTTTTTATCATTTTTTTCATACAAGATTTAGCTTAACATTTTTTTAAACATAAAATCAACTAATTTTAAAAATCTAAAATTATTTATGAAAAACTTTTACTAGCTAAATATTCTTGAATCTTAACTCTAAAAACTTCTCTAGCCTTGCTACCCTGAGCAGGTCCGACAAAACCAGCCTCTTCTAGTTGGTCCAAAATACGAGCTGCCCGAGCATAACCCACAGACAAGTGACGCTGAATAGCACTAGAAGAAGCACTATCACTAGTACTAAATAACTGTGCTGCTTCATCAAATCTCTCATCTCGATCAGCCTCTCCCTCTACACTAACGCTAACGGAGCCTCCTACCCTGCTAACCTGATATTTATTAGTAATTTCTTCCTCATAATTTGGTTTTTTACCTCTAGATTTAAGAAAATCAATCAGTTGATCAATTTCTCTAGCATCAACGTAAGTGCCTTGAATACGTTGTGGTTTAGCTCTATTTGGAGATAAATAAAGCATATCTCCCTTACCTAAAAGTTTCTCTGCGCCAGGAGTATCTAAAATTACTCGACTATCAGTCACGCTCGAAACATTGAAGGCAATTCTGGTGGGCATGTTAGCCTTAATTAAGCCAGTGATTACATCAACAGATGGTCGCTGGGTAGCTAAAACCAAATGAATTCCTACCGCTCTAGCCATTTGAGCAATCCTAGTAACATTGTCTTCCACCTCTTTGGGAGCGAAAAGCATAATGTCTGCCATTTCATCAATAACAATCACAATATTTGGCATAGTGGCCAAACCAGCTAGCTCATTATAATCTCGAATACTTCTCACTCCAACATCTTCAAGCATTTTATAGCGCTTAGACATTAGCTCCGAAGCCCATTTAAGAGCCGACACCACTTTATCTGGATCAACAATGACTGGCGTTAACAAATGAGGAATATCTTTATATTTGGTCAACTCTACTCGTTTAGGATCAACCAAAATTAATTTAACCTCCTCTGGAGTGGCACGAAACAAAATGGAACACAAAAATGAATTAACACAAACAGATTTACCCGAACCTGTGGCTCCAGCAATTAATAAATGGGGCATTTCGGCAATGTCTGCCACAATTGGTTTACCAGCTACATCAACTCCTAAACTAACTGCCAATTTTGAAGGATGTTTTTTTACCACTGGTGAAGATAGCATTGTCTTTAAGGGCACTATTTCAGCACTATGATTTGGTACCTCTACTCCTACCAAATTACGACCAGGAATTGGTGCTTCAATTCTTACTTGTCCAGTCGGTGCTGCTAAAGCTAGAGCTAAATCAGTTGACAGCGCTGTAATTTTTGATAAACGAGTTCCTTTACTGATATCTAAAGCATACTGAGTAACTGCCGGACCAGGATTATATTCTGCAACCTTGGCGTTAATGCCAAAAGAATCTAGAGTATTTTCAATAACCTGAGCATTGGCTTTGACATCACCACGATCAGCTTTTGCTCCTCTCTCTACAGATAATAAAGACAGGGGAGGATAATCCCAAACCATTGGCATAGAAGAAGCATTGAGAGCTTCTTCTCCTTCTAAACCACCTGAAGATTTGGCAGCTTGAGTTTCTGCCTTGGTCAAAACAGCAGTACTACTAGTTTCATCAAGTTCGATTTCTTCATTAAAATCGGCTCCTCTCTTGAGAGTTTTCTTAGTAAAAGCTAATTTAGGAATTGAAAAGTGACGAGATTTTTTTATTTCTTTATCAGTTACATCTTCATCAACAGATTTCAAACCTTTTTTAGCTAATTTCGCCTTACGACGATTGGCAATTATTTTGCTTAAACCATTAACTAAATCAGTCAAAGAACTCTGGGAAAGAATTAAAAAACCAATTAAAGATAAGGAAGCAAACACTATATAAGCACCTATTGTGCTGATTAGTCTTGATAAATTATTGAAAATATTAATCCCAATTTCACCAGATCGAGATACTCCCATCACCCCAATCATCATTAAAATCACTCCGAGCAAAATTGTTGGCTTAGACCAAGCATGCTTGCTACGAATCATTACTAAACCTGAAGCAATAAAAACAAATGGTAAAAATAACATGGATAAGCCAAGTTTATCTGCTAAAAAATTGTTAAGAGCAATCAACCATTGTCCTTGTCCACTGAAAGAGACCAGCACCAAGCTACCAAACATAATTAGCAACACTGCTATTATTGAATAAGTGGTATCGGCTCGCATTTTTAAACGAATTGCTTTACGTTTTTTGCGACGAGACTTTCTTTTTGCCATATTTTGATCAGATTAGTTAACTCTATTTAAAAGCAAAACTCTTAAAACTGCAAGCAGCAAGGCTAAAAGAACAGTAATTTAGATAAAACTAAAAATCCCAAATTACCGGTAAAATCATAGGTTCACGACGAATAATTTTGAATAAACGACGCGCTAAACGCTTTTCTAAGCGACGTTTTAATTCTTCATCTTTGACTTTTCTTCCCAAATCCTGAATGATAGCTACTGTTTCTTTTTCAATATATTTGACTACCTCATCAGCTTCTTTCATGAAAACAAAACCTCGTGAAATAACTTGCATTTTATTAAAATCGAACTGATTTTTAAATCTAGGTAACAATAAAACAATAATCCCAGCTTTAGATAAATTTAAACGATCAGATAAAACAACTGGACCAACATCACCTATACCTAAACCATCAATGGTTTTTGCAGACAGAGGAATTTCTTTAGCCACCGACACTCCTTGTTGATCAATTTGTAAGAGCTCTCCACTCTTAGGTATTAAAATTTGCCAATCTTTATAATCCAAAGGCTTGGCTACCGTTTTCTTAAATAGAGTTCGATGACGATCAGCACCTCCAATAGGCATAATAAACTTAGGTTTGAGCAGTTTTAGCATTAATTCCTGCTCACTACGACTAGCATGACCAGAACGATGAATATCAGGACGAATGTCTGGATAAACAACCTCCACATCATCAGCTGCTAATTGATCAATAGCTGTGTAATAAGGAATTTCGTTACCTGGAATTACATCGGCTGAAAAAATCACTTTATCACGATTACTAATCTGGACTATTTGGTGGTCGCCGTAAACAGCTCTGACTAAAGAAGAGCCTTCTTGACCCTGACTACCAGCTATAATTACACAGAGCTTATTATCTGGCAATTGATTAATTTTCTTCTTGTCTAAAAGTAAACCTTTTGGAATATTCAAACTTTTAGATTGAGCAGCACTTTTTACATTTTGTTCTACGCTGCGACCAACAAAAACCACTTTTCTACCCAATTTACTACAGGCATCAACCGTTTGTTGAATACGATGTAAGTGAGAACTCATTAAAGTTACTAAAATCTTACCTTCAACACCTTGCATTTCTCTAAATAAAGCAGGACCAACTGTAGATTCAGAGGGAGTCCAATCATCTCTTTCAACTCGTAAACAATCTAAAGAGGCCATTAATAAGTCACCATCTTGACCAATTTTCTCAACAAAATCCATATCACTAAGCCGCCCATCAACAGGTTGTTTATCTAATTTAAAATCACTACCGTGGTAAATTTTACCCACAGGTGTCTCTAATAAAATATGTTTTGAATCGGGTACGGAATGAGTAACAGCAATCAATTGAAATTTAAAAGATTGACTTAAATTTAATTGTTGTCGATCATTTAAAACCTGAATTTTCCGATCAAGCTTCTTATCCCGTAAGCGATCATGAGCAAATTGAGCTGTCAATAGAGAAGCATAAATTGGAAAATCTGGCAAATTCGGCAATAGATAGGGTAAGGCTCCAATATGGTCGTCATGACCATGACTCAAGATCATACCAACTATCTTTGCTCCTGACTCTAATTGATTTAATAAATAACTAATATCTGGAATAAGGGCATCTACCCCAGGCATATACATATCAGGGAAACCGATACCACAATCAATCAGCAATATTTCTTGTTGATATTGATATAAATAAAGGTTTTGGGTAACCCTACCCATACCTCCTAAAGCTAAAAAGTTAAGTTTTGACATATTTAAAATAATTCCTCTCTCAATTGTTCTTTTAATTTCAAAGTTTCTTGTTGTGAATCTATCCACTTTATAATTTTTTTAATTTTTTTGAAGTCTTCAATAAATGATTTTTTAACCCGACCAGACCTCAGAGCTGCTGCTGGATGATACATTGGTAAAACAAATAAATCTTGATTTTGCCACCTCAACTTATGTAATCGACCGTGTATTTGTGAAATTTTAACATCTTCTAAAAATTTGGCCATACTAAAACGTCCTAAGGTAACAATTAATTTAGGTTGAATTAGTTCAATCTCTTTATCTAAAAAAGGTTTAAAAGCTAAAATTTCTTTAGGTGAAGGGTCTCGATTATTTGGTGGACGCACCTTTACAATGTTGCTAATAAAAACTGTTTCGGCTGGTAAATCAATTTCTAAAAGAGTTTTACGCAATAATTGTCCTGAACGACCAACAAAAGGACGTCTTTCCAAAGCCTCATGATAACCAGGAGCCTCACCAATCAGCATAATTTCAGCATCTTGTTTGCCTTCACCATGAACTATATCCTCAGCTCGATTAGCTAAAGGAAGTATATTTACATTTTTTTCAAGTAAAGATTCTAATTTAGATAAATTTTTAAGTTCAATTAATAGTTTCTCCACTGATAAATCAGTCTTTGACATATCCCAATTCTAACACAAACTAATAGCTAGGTAGAAAAATCTTAACATTATCCGGACCTATAATCACTTCTTTAAAACCTCTTTCTACAATAATTCGCGCGGCTTTACGCACCGCACCTTTAAGAGTGCGCTGCAATGTTCTCACTCCGGCATCAAAACCTAAAGGACGTACTAGCGTTGGCCAAATAGCCTCATCAATCTTAAACTGATTTTCTTTTAAGCCAGCTTCTTTCATAACACCTGGCAAAATATACTTTTTTGCAATCACAATTTTCTCTTCGTCACTATAAGAAGGCATATCAATTCGCTCCATACGATCAATTACTGCTGTTGCAATACGTCTAGTATTATTACAAGTAGCAATAAAAATAGCCTGACTTAAATTAACTGGATAATTAATATAGTTGTCTACAAAGGCATGGTTCTGAGCAGGATCTAATAGTTCTACTAAAACCCCCATAATGTCATTGTTAGCTTCATCAGCAGCTCGATCAATTTCATCTAGTAAAATTACGGGATTCATTGTCTTAGCTTCACACAAACCCTGAATAATTGCCCCTGGTTGAGCTTCTAAAATTAATCTTGATTCTCCACGTAATTCTTTAGCAGATACCATACCACCAATAGGAATACGCAATATCTGTCGTCCCAATGCTTCTGCTAAAGAATAAGCAAAAGTGGTTTTTCCAGTTCCCACTAAACCAACTAAAAGTAATATTGGAGCAGAAAATTCTTGATTGGTAAAATTTTGTTTTTGTAAATTAAGAATTGCTAAATATTCTAAAAAACGATCTTTAACCTCTTTTAAACCATAATGATGTTTATCAAAAATCGCTTTAGCCGCCTGAATATCCAGTGTATCTTCACTCTTTTGAGCAAAAGGGATTTTGATCACCCAATCTAAATAACGAGAAACTTTGTCATATTTTTCATCATAATTTCCCAACTTAACGCTACGTTCTAGAGAAACTAATTCTTTTTTTAGTTTTAATAACAGTTCTTCTGGTAATTGAATCTGTTCAATTTTAGCTCTTAACTCGTCAAGTTCCTGATTTAAAATTTCTTCAGAATTAATTTGAGACATAAAAAGATTAAAATTGCTTTGCTTGAAGTGTAAATCCCAGTCCAATGCTTAACATTGCTAAGGCCAAAAACAAAATAGTAGTAGTAGTTGAACCAGCTTCCGGCAAAGTATCTTCAGTACTACTAATCGTAGCTTCTTCAGATTCTGTTGCTTCAGCAACCTCACCAATAGTTAAAACGAAATCTAATGTTTCATCTCCAGATTCTAAATTAAATTGATGATCACCTTCAGCCAAAGATGAAACCAAGTTTGTCCAACCCCCTTCTGCATCAGCTGTCGCTGTTTGAGTTGAATCGTTAATCAAGATAGATATGGTAGCAGAGGGAGAAGCTAAACCAGTTAATTCGAAAGTTCCACCAGAATAAGTATAACTTTTCAAGCTTCCTCCCAGATCTAAATCAGACACATCCATAGCTCCTAAACCAGTGATTTGCAAAGAAGAAGCTAAAACCTTTTGAAAAAAAAGCAAGGGAAAAGCGAGTAATAACAATGTAGTAACAATTAAAATTTTTCTCATATATCCTATTCAGTCTAGCATTTTTATTTTTTTTGCACAGCTAGTAATTCCAACATTTGATTACGACGTAATAAACCAGTTTTACCTCCGTAAAACCTCACAACACTGCTTGCATTACGAACTCCCCAAACAATTGCCTCCTCCACCTTTCGATTATCCAATAGAGCAGCAATATAGGCAGCAGCAAAAGAGTCGCCAGCACCTGTATTGTCTACAGCACTACCAGATTGCCCCTCATAAATAAATTTCTTTTTACCATACAAGTAGACTTCTCCACCTTTCTTACCCATAGTCACAATTACTTGTGGAAAATGAGCTAGAATTTCTTCCTGAACTTCAGCTAACAACAACCATTCCTGTTGATTAACAAAAAATACTTCACAGGGAATTTTATCTAAATCAAAAGTTCTATTTACCAATAGCTCTATTTCACTTTTACCAGGATTCCATGATAACTTAGTGTCTTGGTCTTTGATTAAACTATTAAAAATTTTCAACAAAGTATTTTTTTGACCAGCAATACTAGATAAGTGAACCCAACTGGCTTGAGTTAACCAAAAAGAGGGAATGTCATAAGGGTCAAGCATTGAAGCTGCACCTCGATGAGTCATGGCTACTCGATCTCCACCTTTAGTTACTAATAGCACACTTCCTCCAGTTCTTTCTAATTTTTCTCTAATCAGTAACTGTGTACTGACACCCTCTCGTTCAAAATCTCTCACTATTAAATCAGAAAATTCGTCATGACCAGTTTCAGAAATAACTGCCGTTTTATAACCCAAACGAGCTAAAGCTACTGAAGTATTACTGGCTCCACCACCAGTGAAAATGTGGAAATCATTTAAATCTAATTTGTCTCCATAAGTCAAAACATGTTGTTGTTTGTTACGATCAGTCTCTAGATCTTTAGAGCTAATAAAAATGTCAACTAGTGAAGATCCAATGCTAATACAATCGTACATAGGCAGTTAAAACATTGTACAAGATAAAGAAGTCAGTTTGCAAGACTTGAGATTATTTTTGATCTTATTCTAAACGTTTTTCCATTTCTTCTTCAAATAAATGAAGAGCTATTTTAAACTCTTCTAAATTATCAACAATTCGATATACTTTTGATTCTTTATAACCAATTAAAAAATGTTTGTGAATGACATCCATCACTTCATGCCAAAAATGACCATATAAAATCATTGGCTTATGATTACCATAATAAAGATGAGCCAAAAGCCAAGCAGTAGCCCATTCACTTAAAGTACCAGTTCCACCTTGAAAACAAACAAAAAGATCAGAATTGTCCATTAAACCAAACATCCGTTCTATATAATTACTGGTTTTAATTTCCCGGTCAACTATATTATCTCCATCACGACCCTCAAACTCTGGCATATTAACTGGATTAAAAGTAACTGCCATTGTCTTGCCATTTGTGGATTGAGCTCCTTTGGTAGCAGCTCCCATGACTCCTGGACCCCCACCGTTAACTACAATTTTCTTTTGACTGGCCACATAGGCAGCTATTTCAAAAGCAGCTTGACAAACTGGATGGTCATCATCTAGATCTGCGCCTCCATAAAAAGCAATTTTTTCTACCTTACACAAGCGATTCGCTCCCGGAACCACTATTTTTTTTCGTTCTTCTTTGGTCATAAAAGCTCCTTTTTCAAATTATTAAAAGCCAAATCAAAATTTTGAGCATTAAATAGTGCTGATCCAATAGCTACCTGATCAACCCCAGATTTTTCTAAAATTTTGAGATATTCAGCTTTAACTCCGCCATCCACACTAATTCTTAAGCGCTTGTCTATTTTCCCTGACAGAGTTTTTAGTTCTTTAATTTTATCAAGCACCAACTTATTAAAAAATTGACCCTGTTGACCAGCTTCAACTGCCATCAACAATACCTGGTCCAAATTTTCCCAAGAAGAATCCTCTATATTCTCAAGAGGAGTAAAAAGGTCTAGTGCTAAACCTGTTTGCCAACCGGATTTTTTAACTTCTTCTAAAAAATCTGATTGTTGAGACATCTTTTCAATCTGACCTATCACCGACCTAGTTGGCAATCGCTTACCACATTCAATTAACTCCCAAACATAATCCATTGGCTCTTCCGTCATTAAATGAAAGTCAATTGATAATTGAGCAAAATCAAAATCTATTAAGTCACTTGGACTGACAGTAACATTATCGGCAAACAAAGCATCAATAATATCTATTTGCACAACTTTAATGTCCGATTGTTGTTTTACTAAATCCAACTGCTGGGCAAAAGTAGCAAGACTGTCAGTTAAAATAGCTGGGTTAATTTGCATTAGCAATCCTTACTTGTTCTTCATAATCAGTAATTTGCTTAATTCTTCTTAGGTGTCTTGTTTCTTTACTGGGATTTGTTTTCATAATTGTTAACAAACAATCTAAAACTTTCTGCTTAGTCAAAAAATCAGCTCCAAAAGCAAAAACATTGGCATGATTATCTTCAACAGCATGTTTTGCAATTTTTTCATCATAAACATCCACTGCTCGAATACCCTTGACCTTGTTAGCCGCTATCACCATCCCCGATCCAGAACGACAAAACAACAGACCAATACTGTCATCATTGTCTTGAGTAATTCTTTCTGCTAATTTGAAAGCAAATTGTGGATAATCGTCATCTGGATCAAGTTCACTGGGACCCAAGTCAATAACTTGGTCTTTTAAAAAAAGTTTAATTTCTTCTTTGAGTTTAAATCCTCCATGATCACTAGCAATATAAATTTTCATAAACTTATCATAACAAATAAATAACAAAACCAATAAAGAAAAACCCCGCATTAATAAAAAGGCGGGGTTTTAATTGACAAATGAGAAAAATTATTTTTTCTTCAAAACTGGCATGCCAGTGCGAGATGTCTCAACAACCATATAACCGGCTGGGACTTCGCTCAGGGAACCATCACGAATGTCACGTGCAAAAAAGTAAATGGTTTGCACACGACCATTTTTTAAGGTCACATCACGAGTGTGAAGATAATAAGTTTGACCCTTTTTATTGGTGTAGCTAAAAGCTGCCATACTATTCTCCTTCTTCCTGACTCCTGGCCAGGATAATTGTTAATTACTAATTCCTAGAGTAGCATACTTGACTAGTATATCAAGAAGCAATTTTAATTTTTAACTATCAAAATATATCAATGTATATCTTAATTTTCGATAATTCCTCGCAAGAGAGCATCCTCAAGGAGTAAATCCGACTCTGTGCTGACTATTACTTCTATAGGTAAAACTTCAGCAGGCACTGAAGCTGAGCCAATAAAGCCAGCCTTAGAATAACTAAGCGTGAAAACTTTTTTCTTAGCATCGCCATCGATTTCTTTAAGCCAAACTGCAAATGCTTCATTACTGTCTGGTAAATTAGCAGTTACTGTAAAATTGAGTTTATCTTCTACTAGTTGGTAACGAATTTCACCACTAGCTTCTCCTACAGCCATCATTTCAGCCGTGGAAAAATCAGTTGTTCCTCTAATAATACTTTCTTCTTCTTCTTGAGTAAGAGTTGTAATTTCTAGGTCATTACTTAACAAACTAGCTCCTTCTTCCGCCACCCTAGTGGAGTACCAGCGAACAAACATAAAAACGACAAAAGCAAAAGCTAATAGTGGGAAGATATAAGGGGAAACTTTTTTAAATTTTTCTTGCATGAGACCTTCGGCCAAAGCCAGTAACTGCTATATTGTGATACTATTTTGAAGTATAAATAACAAGCTGTCAAGATCAGTTAATTTTAATATTATGGGATTAAATTTTACTCAAAGTTTTAGCTTTTTTGCCAATCCCTACCATACCATAAACCAATTGCTAATTTAGCAATGGCCACGTATTCCTCAGTGCGATCAATAAAACCCTTAGTTAGAATTCCAATTGCTCCACTTTTACGTTTAAGGTCAAGATCGTTAAATAAATCACCAATTACATGTCCTAATTCTTGACCAGCTAAAATTCCATCAGCCAAAACCTGTGGCAAACGAAATCTAGCACCACTGGCAGAATAAATATCTCCTTTTTGATCTAGAACACTGATCCAAACCGTAGACCACAGTTCTTGATCATTTTTAGCAAATTTTGGACAATAAACTCCACCTTCCGCACCAACAAACAAAACTTCTTCGTCTGGTAGACATAAAGATTTTGCCAAAACTATTTTTTTTAAGGCTTTGGCTCGATTAATTGAGCCTTCTAGGGTTTCTTGATCGGTCATTGGTTGCTCCGACACTCCACTAGAAACCGCTAGTCCGTGCACTTCGATATCAGGATAACTTTCACTAGATGCAATAGTAACAGCATTAATTTTAACTGGATTTTTTGAAGCTACAAAAATTCTCATTATTTGTCTCCATTGATCACAATTATTTTAAATAAGTTGTTTAATGCTTGTTTCTTTGACATTATTCACTTAAAAAACCTCGCAAAATTAAATCTTCAGCTTCTCCGGCACTTAAACCTCGACTTCGCAGGTAAAGAATTTGCTCTGCCGACAATTTACCAATTGAAGCCTCATGAGTCAATTGAGCATTAGGGTTTTCCACCAGTAGTTCAGGAATCAATTCTAACTTAGCACTTTTATCCAACATCAAACCACCACAATCAAGATGACCCTTAGCAGCAGCTTTAGCTATAATTCTGGAGCGCGCTTTAACTTCAGCACCTTTTCGACCAACTAAACGTAAAGTGGAAATAGCATTGGCGCCCGCCCCATTTAAATAGGCAATATCTGTTAAATTCATTTTGGTATCTTGACAATTAGCTAATATTTTTAAATCAGAGCGGGCGCCCTTTGCTAAATGAATTTGCGCTTTCAATTGCATTGCCCTGGCTGCTGATTCAATTTTATAGGTATATTCTAGACTAGCTCCTTGTTCTAAAAAGAATTCATAATTAGTACTAACCTGGTCGTTTTTATCCCAATCATGAACATGCTGATAATATAAACTAGCTCCCTGGCGCAATAATAATTTGCCTTTAGCCTGATGAGAACGACTTTTTCCTATCACCTTTTCACTAAGCAAGCTGGCCGACTCACAAGTACCAGTTAAGTCAACATACAATCCAGCTTCTATGACAATAAGATTGTTTAGTTGTTGTTTAGTGCCTGGTTTATCTAGAGAAACGCAACCTAAAAAAGAACAATTGGGTTGTTCTTTAATCCAAACAAAATATCCTTCTTTGGGCTTATCAACAAAATACTCTCTAGTCCAAGGGAACTTATCCCAAGCTTCTACCGAACTCAACACCTCTGACCCAGACATACTAAGAATCTCTTCAATATGGTGGTCTAGTTGTTTATAAGCAGTTTTTACAGCTTTCGCATTTTTGGTAGCCATATTTTTTAATGGTGTTTAATACTTTCTTAACATCTCGACTTTGACAAACTAATTCTCCTTGGCGCAAAATAGCAATGCGATCCGGCTTAATTTCATCTAAAACTGCTCCAGAGTGAGTAATGATTAATAAAGCTATTTTTCTCTTTTTTAATTCTTTCTTGAGGGCAGTTAGAACTTTTCCTAAATTCTCAATGTCCAAACCGGAATCCAACTCATCAATAACTAACAACTTAGGGTTTTGATTCAAGACTTGAACTAATTCGGCAATTTTCTTTTCCCCACCAGAGAAATTACTATTAATTTCTCTAAATAAAAGAGAATCTGCTAGCTCATAATCATAGTCACCGTCGTGAATTTCTTGGATTAAATTTAGTAGAGTAAATAGTTCAACTCCCTTAATTGCTGGAGCTTGTTGCCAAACAAAAGCTAAACCTGATTTGGCACGTTCTTCTGGTTTAAGAGCAATTAAATCTTGATCAGCAAATTTAATTGAACCAGCACTCACTTGATAATTGTCATCACCTAGCAAAACCCTAACCAAAGTTGATTTGCCAGCTCCATTAGCACCCATTAAAGCAACTAGTTCTCCACTATTAATAGACAAAGAAATATTTTTGAGAATTAATTTCTTATCAGCCTCTACATTTAGATTATTAATTTTAAGTAAATTTTTCATTATTTATTAAAAGCTTTATTTAAAATATTTTTAACAAACTGACCTCTTTCACCACCAAAATCATAACTGTTTAGATCATTTAAATTGACCCATGCAAAATCCTGATGTTCTGTTGAAGTTTTGATTTCTGCCCGATCGCTTTCTGAAAAATCTAAATACCAACCACAATTAATGCTATAAAGATCTCGATCAGCTTCAAAGTAACTAGCAAAATAAATAAGATGCTCAAAATCAAAAAGACCTGGTTCAACTAATAAGTTACTCTCTTCTTTGACTTCTCTAGCAATATCTAATTGATGTAGATTAGCAACACTGTCTTGTTCTAGACTGGGCCACTCGGCGTTGCCTCCTGGTAAATCCCAGGCATTGGGACGAGAAATTGAATCACTACTGCGTTTTAAAATTAAAGCCTCTTTTTGATCCTGATTAACTCTTACTATTGCTACCTTGTGCAAAAATTTAACCTTCTGAGTTAGTTGTTGCTTCATAAAAACTTTCTGTCACTGATTATAACAGTTAAATGTTCAGTAATTTAAAAGCCAAAATTAATTCACATCTAACTTGTTCAAAGATTTCTTTTTGCGACATTTTTTTAATTTGACCTAAAGTAAACCAAGCAATCTCTTCTGATTCGTCATTCTGCTGTAAGGTAGATAAATCAACTTCACTAGCTAATAAATATTGAAAATCTAGGTGTTGTTCACAACCTTTTAACCAATCCTTTTCTCTTTTCTTTTGACCAGCTAAGCGATATTGATAGTTTTTTTTTGAAATCCAATGCAAGTTAATACTAATCGGCACAGGATGGAAAGAAATATTTTTATCTTGTTGATCAAAATTTAAATCAAAATTAGGTGGACTAATAGCTTTCACTTTTAATCCGGTCTCTTCAAAAAATTCTCTTTCAGCTGCTTGATGTAAAAATTCTCCTTCTTCTAAATGACCGCCCGGAGTTAACCATGTTTTTAATTTTTTATGTTTTAACAACAAAACTCGCTGATCAATAATTAACACTCCAGAGGCAGTGTAACAAAATTGAGGTTTAGCTTTATTCATAATTTTTTTAAATTAAACTCATTTGTGTACCACTAGCCTTTTTCGCTACAAAAGAGAAATCAACAGGGGCTTTGATTAATCGATTCCATTTATTGCGAAATTTGACCTCGCCATTCCTTAATCCATAATCATAAACATCTCTAGTCACTTTGACATCCTCTAAACAATATTTTTCAAGAGCTTTTAGATCACCAATTTGGTAATAACGAATAGCGTCAAGTCCATCTCCAATTTTACCGGAGCCCAAAGTTTCTTGAGCAACAGCGTCTAAGGCAATGCGATGACCAACGCTGTCTTTAATACGTGTTAATAAATCAAGAGTGGGAATTTTTTTAATATCTGCTTGATAATAAGGAATTAGAGTGGGCATGTCAAAATTATCTAAATTAAAACCAATCACTACGTCTGCCCTTTCTAACAAAGGAAAGAGTTTTTTTAAATCTTTTTCAAAAAAAGAAAGAAATTGACCTTTTTTATCGCCATTTTCTCTTAAACACAAACCAACAAAAGAAATACCTAATTTTTCTGGAAAGTAACCTCCAACATCATCGAAACTTTGCTTAGTTTCTACATCCAAAATCACTTCTAACATAGGAAACTATCCTAAAACAAGTTTCTGTTGACTGCAAGCTCAAACTCTTAAGAATGGTTTTTTGTTAAAGCAGTTTGATAACGCTTTTCTGCAGCAGCAAAATCAACTACTTGCCACCAAGCGTCCACATAGTCAGCGCGACGGTTTTGGTATTTTAAATAGTAAGCATGTTCCCACACATCAACACCTAGTAGTGGTTGATGATGTAAGGTTAGAGGCGAATCTTGATTGGGCAAATTATACATTTCAAGTTTTTTATCTTGATTAAGCACTAACCAAGCCCAGCCAGAACCAAACTGACTCATTGCTAAATCACTAAATTGCTGCCTAAACTTGTCAAAACCACCGAGATCTTCAATTAAATTTTTAAGATCTCCGACTGGCTCTCTTGCTCCTTTAGGAGACATGATTTCCCAAAAAATATTATGATGAGCAAAACCTCCACCATGATTTTTTAAAACCATCCAAGTTTTGGAGTCAAGCTTCTCTTTTAAATCTGCTAAACGCCACAGAACTTCGTCAACTGGCAAATCTTTTAAATCTGGCAAATCTTGAAGTGCTAATTTAAATTTATCTAAATAAGCTTGATGATGTTTATCGTGATGAATCCTCATTGTTTCTTCATCAATATGGGGTTCAAGAGCATCATAAGCATAGGCTAATGGTTTGAGTTCTAACATAGGTCTCCTTTTTTAATTATCAATTAAATACTGTACTGATATTATAGCAGAAAAGTCACTAATAATCAATTATAAAAAAGATTGATATATAAATAAAAAATATTTATAGCAAACAATAATTTTACCCAAATATTTAAAGAGTTAATTCCTCAGCTATACGATTAAGTTCAATTAAACGATCTCGCAAAGTAGTGCGTACAAAATTTTGCATGGCTGACCAATTAAACTCTTGATCATTTTGACGGTATTGAGCCAATTCTCGCCACAAAAAATTTCCTAAATAAAAACCTTTTGCTCCATTTTCCATCGCTATTCTGAAATTATCCTTAAACTTTTCATAACTTAAATTTTTTTGATTATCAGCACTTAACAACCAAGGAATATCTAATTCGCTACTAATAGTAGCTGCCAATAGGGGTTGAGCAACTCCCTCCAAAACTAAAACATCAACAAAAGGATGAAGCTCTTGAATGCTATTTAATAAAATTTCTTCATTGTCAAAATTGGTTTGGAGTTTAAGTAAAAAGTCAATTTTTAAACTTTGACTATAATCTCTAATTTCAGCTAACAATTGTTTTTTAACCATGGCTTGCTCTTCGTGAGACTGATAATTAAGGCTTAATTTCGCCAAAGCATAATTGTTTTGAATTTCTAAAAGTGAAAAATTAGGAAAAAGTTGAGGGATATCTTGAGCCTCTATTAATTGGTGTTGTTCTAAGCGAATAAGCGCCCCTACATTCTTGGGTTTGGAACTTAATAAAGCTAAGCTATAAATTGGATCTACAACTATTCCAGTTACTTCTTTGGACAATTCCATTAATAAAAGGAGAACCTGTTCCAAAAAAGATAGGTTATCAGTTAAACTTAAATCTAAAGATAAAACTTCACTTAAAGATAGAGCATCGTCTAAGGCCAGGATGCCAAATAATTGGCGTTGATTGCTAATTGCGGGCAGTTGCATCTTTTTAGTATAGCAAAAAAACCCTGGTTACGCTCAATTTAATTAAGAACGGCGTCTGTTGTTTTGATTATTATTCGAACGATAGTTACGATTACTACTTCGACCCTGATCAAAACGTCTTTGACCTCCGCCACGTGTTGAATTAGAACGAGCTTCTTTTTGAGCAGCTTCTTCCTCTGGAGTAAGAGCTGTTAAAGCTATTTTACCATCTGGACCTATTTCTTTAATACGTATCTTTAAATGATCGCCCAGTTTAACTTTTTCATGAGCGTCCCTCACATAATCAGTATACATATTAGATACATGAAGCAGACCATCTCGTCCCGGCAAATATTCAACAAAAGCACCATAGTTTTCAACTCTAGTAACTTCGCCTTCAAATTCATCACCAACTTCTACTTCTCTAACTAAGCCATCTATCATTTCCAAAGCTTGATCTATTGCTTCTTGATCCGGAGAAGAAATATTAATAACGCCCTGTTTCTTTTCTTTATCTTCAACTACGTTGACCTCTGCTCCAGTTTTTTCAATAATATCCTTAATAACACTACCGCCACTACCAATCACTGTACCAATCTTTTCTGCAGGGATAACTAATTGAGATACTTTTGGCGCATATTGGCTTAATTCTTCTCGTGAACTAGTAATATTTTTAAGCATTTCTTGCATAATATGCATGCGACCCTTATGAGCTTGAGAAAGAGCTTTGACTAAGATGTCTTTGTCTATACCTTTTAGTTTAATATCCATCTGAATAGCTGTAATTCCTTTTTCACTACCAGCTACTTTAAAATCCATGTCACCGACGTGGTCTTCTAAGCCCTGAATATCCGAAAGAATTATAAACTTGTCTTTACCGTCACTCATCAATCCCATGGCAATACCTGAAACAGGTCGCTTAAGAGCCACACCAGCTGCCATTAAAGACAGAGTGGAACCACAAACAGCAGCTTGAGAGGTTGAGCCATTAGAACTCATGATCTCAGTTACCACTCGAATCGCATAAGGAAATTCTTCTTGTGAAGGTAACATTGGCCTCAGCGCTCTTTCAGCAAGAGCTCCATGACCAATTTCTCGTCTCTTAGGATAAGCAATGCGTCCAGCTTCTCCAGAAGCATAGGGAGGCATGTTGTAATGATGCATGTAATGTCTCACTCTCTCACCAGTAATATCTTCAACTGTTTGACCCAAAGAAGGATCGGCTAAAGTTACTACAGTCAAAGCTTGAGTTGCACCTCTTTTAAACATAGCGCTGCCGTGAGCCCTAGGTAAAACATCAATTTCTGTCCAAATTTGTCTAATTTCATCAGTTTTTCGACCATCCGGACGAACTCCATCTTCAAGAATCATTCTTCGAGCTTCATCTTTTTCTAATTGATAAATGATATCTGCTACCATAGCAACACTAACTTCTTTATCACTCTCTTTGGCCTGATCAGTTTTTTCAGCAACAATCTTTTCAATTAATTCGCTGATGCCAGAATCTTCCAGTTGTGCTTTCTTAAGCACAGCCTGATTAATTTCTGGACCATACTTTTGATCAATTTCTGACTTCAATTCGCTGATAAATGATTGCTCATCTTCGCTGATTTCCTCAGTCAAAACTGCTTTTTCTTTGCCAATTTCTTTGGCAATCTTTTCAATTTCTCCACAAACTCCAGATAAAACTTCTTGAGCTTTAACTAAAGCATCGACAATAATTGACTCTTTAACCTCGTTTGCTCCAGCTTCTACCATCACAATTGAAGTTTTAGAAGCTGACACAATTAGATCAAGATCGTTTTCTTCGATTTCACTTTTTAGAGGGTTAAAGATAAATTGCTCTTTTGAACCATCTTTGGCTAAAGCTAATCTAGCTCCGGCAATAGGCCCATCAAAAGGAATTTCACTAATTTGTAGCGCTAAACCAGCAGACAATAGAGCCATCATATCTGGCTCATTTTCACCATCATAAGATAGAACTGTGCTGATTATTTGTACTTCATGTTTAATTCCATCTGGAAATAAAGGACGCATGGTGCGATCTATCACTCTAGCTCGCAAAA
Source organism: uncultured Pseudomonadales bacterium (assembly GCA_964393205.1). Taxonomy (GTDB): domain Bacteria; phylum Patescibacteriota; class Microgenomatia; order UBA1400; family PJMF01; genus JAAZKO01. Next base: position 63,982 of record CAYMSV010000002.1, read on the forward strand.
TTGCATCATCCGTAGGACGACCCTCTCTTTTTACCCAACGAGAACCTTTAATCATACCGCTTGAATAGAGTTTTTCCTCGAATTCAACTGATAAAGGAAAGTAACCGAGATTAACTTTACGACCAAGTGCTACTGTAGTGTGTACAACAGTGTCACCACATTGTGCTAATACTGCAGCACTAACTTGTTCACTAAATTTACCAACTGTAAATTTAATGGTTTTATCACCAATGACCACATCACGATGATATTGCTTTTCATAACTTGGATAAGACATATTATCCTTCTTTCTTTTAGCTCAATAGAGCCTTCAACAAAATTTGGGGAAATGAGTATTCTGAAAAATCGATAAAATTTATCAACTTTTTGGAATCCTCACCTAACATTCCCAAACCCTGTTTATATTAATAACAGACTAGTATTATAACAAATTTAAGAGAATTTATCACTAGGCTTACTTGCTTAGACCTAATTTATCGATCAGCTTACGATAACGTTCTTCGCTACGACCTAAAAGAAAATTAAGTAAACGACGACGTTTAGAAACTTGTTTCAATAAACCTTTGCGGGAATGATTATCTTTTTTATGAGTTTTGAGGTGCTCACTTAACTCTTGAATTGAAGCAGTTAAAAGGGCAATTTGTACCTCTGGCGATCCGGTATCACCTTCGAATAAAGCAAAATCTTTAATAATTTGAGATTTTTGTTTACTAGTTAATGCCATAGATCCTTTCGATTGTTACCTTTAACCAACAAGCCTTAGCCTGTTTAGCAAAGTAAGCATTATTATTTTTTAACCTGGATATTATATCACAGCTTTTTATTTTAATTTAAAATTAATCTTCTTGAGTATAAGCAATTACTAAATCGCCCACCCCAAAATCTAATTTTTTGTTTTTAAAAGTCAAGCCAGCCTCGTTTTTAGTTTTAACCACTTTAATCTCTTCTTTACCATGCATCATTTTTTTAATCACTGGATTAGCGATGATCTCTTCAGCGCGTTTAAGATGTAGCAAATCATTTTGTTTGATTTCACCAGTCTTAACCCTCACTCCAGCAATTCGCTCACCCTTCATCTCGAAAACTTCTAAAATCTCTGCCTCTCCAGTCACTACTTCATCTATAGTTGAATCCATTAGTTTTAACATTTGTTTCTGTAAGTCTTCAATTAAATGATGAATTACATCATATTCTTTGATTTTTGCTCCCAATGTTTTTGCAATTTTTTTAGTTTTATTAGATACCTTAATATTGAAAGCAATTAACAACACTTTTTCACCAGTAGCTAATTCCAAATCTTCTTCAGTAATCTGACCCACTCCACAACGCAAAACTTCAACGCTGTCTTTGTCTAAACTCTGTAAAATGGCTTCAAGGGTACCCTTAACATCTGCCTTTACAATTAATTTAATTTTTTCTTTTTGGCCCAAAATATAATCTAAATCTAATTTATCCCAATCGACGTTTTCTTCAGCACTAGTAAAACTTTTTTCTAAGTCTCCAGTTTGGCTAAAATCACTCTCGGCAACTGCACTATAATCAATGCCTGCTTCTCTCACAATTTCACCCACTTCTGGAACTTCTTTTAAACCAATAATTTCTGTAGGTGAACCAGGTAAAACTTCTTCTAAAAGCTCTCCCTTTTCATTGATTAAACCACGCACTTTACCAGCAATATCTCCAACCAATAAATCTTGACGGATTTTTAAACTTCCTTGTTTAACGACAACTCTTGCTACTGGACCCTTATTTTTATCCTTAGTTGACTCAATAACTACTGCTTCAAGAGGTGCACTGAGATCAGCTTTGAGTTCCAATAAATCAGTTAAAAGAATAATAGTTTCCAAAAGCTTATCAACTCCCTTGCCTGTCTTGGCAGAAATTTCTACCACCTCCACATCGCCACCATATTCCTGAACTAAAAGTTCATGCTCAGCTAATTGACTCTTAACATTGTCTGGACGGACATCTGGTAAATCAATTTTGTTAATAGCTACTAATACTGGCACTTTTGCTTCTTTAATGTGACGAATAGACTCTATAGTTTGAGGCTTAACACCATCATTAGCTGCCACCACCAAAACCACCAAGTCAGTTACTTGAGCTCCTCGTTGGCGCATTTTATTGAAAGCTGCATGACCAGGAGTATCAATAAAAGTAATTTTCTGATCTTTAAAATCAATTTGATAAGCCCCAATGTGCTGAGTCATTCCTCCAGCCTCACCAGCCTGAATTCTACTTTGACGAATATAATCCAACAATGTAGTTTTACCGTGGTCAACATGACCCATGATTGTGATAACTGGACAGCGTTTAATTAAAGCCATGGTTTTATTCTATTTCCTTTAAATACTCTGCTACTCTATCTAATAGAATTTGTCGATCATTATCGGCAATTTCTTCCATATCAACCCACTTGTCACGAAAACGCACAAGATCATTGAGTGTGGTTAATTTATACTGAATTAAAATTTCTCTAGTATCATCACTAATACCAAAAGTATCAATTTCATGTTCTTCTTCACCCGTCACTGCTGACTCAACTTTACCAGTGGCTGATTTAACAGTAATCTGATAACCAGTTAATTTAGCTGCTAGGCGAACATTTTGACCACCACGACCAATAACCAAAGATAATTGATCATCGGGAGCAGTGACAGTCACCATTTTTTTCTTTTCATCAATATCTATAACCAGACTTTCTGCTGGAGCCAAAGTGGCTTTTAGTAATTGCACTTTATCTTCGGCAAAAGGAATAATGTCAATTTTTTCATTATTTAATTCTTCGATCACCTTTTGGACTCTCACTCCTCGCTGGCCAACACAAGATCCAACCGGATCAACACCACTCTGAGCAGAACGAACAATGAGTTTGGTACGCACGCCTGCTTCACGGGCTATTGAAACAATTTCTACCGCTTCTGTTGCTATCTCAGGCACTTCTCTTTCAAATAGTTGTTCCACTAGACGAGAATCTGATCTAGATACAATAATTTGTTGACCTCTGGCACTTTCTTGAATATCCTTAACTAAAACTGCCATACGCTGATTAAGTCTATAAAACTCTCCACGCATTTGTTCTTCCGGAGGCATAAATCCTTGACCACGACCGATATCAACAATGACATTAGGACCCTGCATACGCAACACCTGACCAGTGATCACCTCGCCAAGTCTTTCACGATAGGCGGCAATAACTGTATCTCTTTCAGTAACTCTAATTTTTTGTAAAATTACCTGCTTAGCAGTTTGTGCCGCAATTCGGCCAAAACCAGCTGGTGTCACCTCTTCTGCCTTACTCTCATCCCACTCTAAAACTTCTTCAGTTTCTTCATCTACTTTTGTAACTGGAGCTTGGAAAATTTTGGCAGCGCCACTTTCTTTATTTAACTCAACAAAGTAATGAAAAGATTCATCTAATTCTCCCATTTGTTTACGATAAGCAGATACTAGAGCCTGACGAATTGCTTCGTAGATATCTTCTGCTTCAATTTTTCGTTCTTCAGCGATTTGTACTACTGCTGCCGCAAAATCTGTGCGAACAATTGATTGGGTACTTGGCATAATATTCTTTCTTTATAAATGTTTGCAATTAAGAAATTAAGCTAATTAACAAAAAAGGACTTATCGTCAAGATCAGTCCTTCAAAAAAACCACCTTAATCTCAAGTTTGGATTATAACAGCAATCTATTTATTTGTAAATTCACTAAGACTATTCTTGATCCAATTTTTTCCACTCTTCCAATAAGCGTTTTTGCTCACGACTTAGTTTTTCTGGTATTTTAACAATTAAACGAACATATAGGTCCCCAACTCCTCGACCTCTTAAGTGTTTAATTCCTTCTCCTCTGAGACGAATTAAAGTATGTGACTGAGTACCAGGACGAATTTTTATTTTCAATTCATCGTTGAGAGTTTCTACTTTTAATTCCCCACCCAAGGCTGCCAAGGTAAATGGAATGTATTCATCAACAAAAACATCAGAATTATCTCGTTTAAATCGAGGGTGAACACCAACATCAATACTCACATCAAAATCATCAAAACGGATTCTGGTGCCATTACTAACACCCGCCGGAATTTTAATTTTCTTTTTCTTACCATCTTGAAGCGTAATTTCTTTTTCGCTGCCACGAACTGCCTCCATAAAACTAATATTTACTCCGTAACGAGGACGGCGAGCGCGAGCGAAGCCGCCACCAAAGAACTGTTCAAAAATTTCAAAAGGATCAGAAAAGTCAAAACCTCCGCCAGCATCACTACCCCTAGTAGAAGACCAAGTAAATGGACCTTGCTGACCAGCTCCACCAAAACCAGAAAAATCAAAACCAGAGAAAGGTCCAGCTCCTCCACCCATACCACTAGAAGGATCAAAAGCTGCGTGACCAAATTGATCATAAGTTTGACGCTTTTGCTTGTCTGAAAGCACCTGATAAGCTTCGTTAATTTCCTTAAACTTAGCTTCTGCATCTTTTTCTTTATTGCGATCTGGATGATATTTTAGAGCCGCTTTACGATAAGCAGACTTAATATCCGCTTGAGTAGCATTTTTATCTAAACCTAAAACTTCGTAATAATCTCGTTTTGCTGACATAAGACTGATCAATTGTACAATAAATAACCCACTCTGTTTAGCAAAACAAGTGGGCTATTTATATCTAAACCATTTTTTAATTAACTACTTCACCTTCTTCCGCATCCTTTTTTTCATCTTTTTTATTTTTTGCCGTAGTTTTTTTTGCTTTTCCAGCATCTTTTTTCTCATCAGTTGGAGTCTTTTTTGCGGCCTCCTCTGCTTGAGCTTTTTGCATGACTTCTCCCATTTTTTGAGCACTGCTAAAAGTAGCTTCAATAGCTTTCTCAAGTTCTTCTTTACTTGATTCTTCTTTAGCAGCTAAGTCTTTGAGTGCCTTGACATCGGCTTCAATTTTTTCTTTATCAGCTTTGTCTAATTTATCACCATAATCTTTTAGCTGTTTTTCAATTTCAAAAGCAACGCTATTAGCCTTGTTTTTAGCTTCAATTAGTTCACGCTTGGCCTTATCAGCCTCAGCAAATTTTTCAGCTTCATTTTTCATTCTTTCAACTTCATCATCAGCTAAATTAGTACTATTTTGAATGGTAATTTTTTGTTCCTTACCCGAATTCTTGTCTTTAGCACTAACGTTTAAAATTCCATTGCTATCAATGTCAAAAGTCACTTCAATTTGAGGCATGCCTCTAGGAGCTGGTGGAATCCCATCCAAGATAAAACGACCAAGACTTTTATTGTCAGCTGCCATTTCACGTTCTCCTTGAAGAACATTAATTTCAACTTGCGTTTGATTATCAGCCGCCGTTGAAAAAATTTGACTCTTACTAGTTGGAATAGTGGTATTACGATCGATCAAGGGCGTACGAATTCCGCCCAAAGTCTCTAATCCTAGAGTTAAAGGTGTAACGTCCAGTAAAACAACATCACTTACATCACCGGCAATCACTCCGGCTTGAACAGCTGCTCCAACTGCCACTACTTCATCTGGATTAACTCCTTTATGAGGTTCCTTGCCAAAAAAGTCTTTAACGACTTCTTGAACTTTTGGCATACGAGTCATACCACCAACCAAAATCACTTCGTCAATATCTTTGACATCAATTTTGGCATCTTTCATGGCTTTTTTAACTGGATCAATTGATCTTTGAATCAAATCATCAACCAATTCCTCCATTTTAGCTCTACTTAAATTCAAACTTAGATGTAAAGGTTGACCTTCATCACCCTGAGTAATAAAGGGTTGATTGATCTCAGTTTGTTGAGAACTAGATAGTTCAATTTTAGCTTTTTCCGCAGCATCTTTAATTCGCTGCATAGCTTGTGAATCTTTACTCAAATCTTTGCCAGTTTCTTTTTTAAACTCAGCCACGATCCACTCAATAATGGCATTATCAAAATCATCTCCACCCAAAAAGGTGTCACCATTAGTTGACTTAACCTCAAAAACACCATCACCAATTTCTAGAATAGAAATATCAAAAGTACCACCACCCAAATCATAAACAGCAATAGTTTCTCCAGCTTTTTTGTTTAAACCATAGGCTAGAGCTGCTGCTGTTGGCTCATTAACAATACGCTCAACTTTTAAACCAGCAATTTCACCAGCTTGTTTGGTAGCTTGACGTTGTGAATCATCAAAATAAGCGGGAACAGTAATTACTGCTGATTCCACTTTTTCTCCCAAATAACTTTCAGCATCTGCCTTAGCTTTAGCTAAAATTTTGGCTGAAATTTCTTGAGGAGTATATTCTCTGTTGCCAATCTTAACTACTGTCATGCCGTCTTTACCTTCGGCAATATCGTAAGCAACATGTTTAACTGCTTTTTGCACTGCGCTATCCTTGAATTTACGACCCATAAAGCGCTTAACCGAATAAACTGTAGTTTTAGGATTAAGCACCATTTGTCGCTTAGCGGGATCACCCACCACAACATCTTTGTTCTTTAAAGCAACAATTGAAGGAAAAGTATTACGACCTTCCGCACTGGGAATAATAGTTGGCTGACCACCTTGCATCACAGCAATAGCACTGTTAGTTGTTCCCAAATCAATTCCAATAGTTTTTGACATAATTAATAACCTTTCTTTATATTTTTTATTTAATTTCTCTTTATTTAATCTTTAGTTGTCTGTAACTATCATAGATTTTAGCAGACAAACGCTTCGACTGCTAGTAGCAATTTAAGCTAAAACAACCTGTGCGTATTGAATTATTTCACCATTAAGTCGGTAACCTTTACGCAAAACTTTGACAACTTTTTCTCCATCTCCCTTTTTCTCTACCACCTCCATTGTTTCAACATTAAATTTTTTGTTTAATACTTCAATTTCTTCTAAACCCATATCGCTTAAGCGCTTCCAAATTTGCTTCACTATCATATTTAAAGCCTCATCCTGTAATTGTTCATTAGCTACAGATAAGTGTTCTAGTGGTTCTAAAATCGCCAACAACAAGTCTGCATTAGCTAATTTAATTAAGTTAGCTCGCTGATTTTGACTTTGTCTGAGTAGATTTTGATAATCGGCTAGAGCCCTGCGTTCACGTTCTTGACATTGAGATAGAGCTAGTTCTAAAGCCTGTACTTTAGCTGTTAAAGTTTTTAAATCTGAAGATAAACCAAGCTTTGATTTTTGCTTTTTTACCATGATGTCTCCTAATCAACCATACTTTCAATCAAGCCTTTAAAATATTTCATCATCGGTAAAATATAAGGATAGTCAAAACGTTTGGAACCAAGTACCGCGAAACGACAAGGATGCTCTGGTAAATCTAACTCAACAAACATAATTCCAATAGGATCAAGCTCACTGTTGCCTAATTCTTGGCCAAAAACAACTTTAACCGCATTTTCACTTTGAGATTTTTGAAAGATTTCATCCATAACCGCTCGCTCTTCAATCATCTGCAAAACTCGACGAGTCAAGTTGATGTCGTAAAATTCTGGCATTTGCAACAAATTCGCATAACCAGAATGGACTAGGTGTCCCTCAGGAGTGATGGCTAAGCCCAAAGCTTGAGATTTTTCTGCTAAAACCTTAGCTGTTTCCTGAAGCAAATCTTCCATTTGATTGCGATAGCGCCAAATTTTTTCTTTAACTCCAACCTCATCAGCCACAGATAATTCTTTTTCTTTAACTAGCTCATTAATATAAAGCTTCATGGCTAAAGCCGTAGGTACACGGCCAGCACTAATATGAGACTTGATCAAATAACCTTGTTTGGTTAAATAAGCCATTTCATTACGAATAGTAGCTGGAGAAACACCAATATTGTATTTTTTATCGACAGTTTCTGAACCAACCGGTTCACCTGTTTCAATAAACTCTTCAATAATGGCTCTTAAGATTTGGATTTGTCTGGCAACTAAATCAATCATATATTAGCAATCATAGAAACTTATTGCTAATTTGTCAAGCTAGAACCAACTCTTTAATCTTTTTGCGAAAAACCGAGGGTGCATATTTTAGGCTAGAGCGATGAATTTCTTGAAGATTAAAATCCATTTTTTCAAAATCAAATATAGCTTGCTTGAGCGCTTCAACACTTAAATCATTAAAAAACACTCCGGTTTTTCCAATTTCAAGGGTTTCTTTAGGACCTCCAGAATAATGCGCTAAAACTGGTGTACCCCAAGCCATAGCCTCAATTGGCACTATGCCAAAATCCTCATCTTCAACTGGATAAATTAAAGCCTTAGCTCCTCGATATAGTTCAGCTAACAATTGATCATTAACTGTACCTAAAAATTCTACTGATTCGCCCGCTATTTTCTTCAGCTTAGGCAACATTCCTCCCTCACCAACTACTTTAAGCGCCAAATTAAGATCGCTAGCTGCTTGAACGGCTATCTCTGGATGCTTAGCTAAAGCTAGACGATTAACATATAGATAATATCCCTGTTTTTTGAATTTTTTTTCTTTTGTTAAATACTCAATGGCTTGATCAACCATTGTTACCGGAGGATGAATTACCACTGATTGTCGATGATAAAATTTTTTTATTCTCGCTTGAGTTTCTAGCGAATTAGCAATAAAAACCCCTACTTTCTGAGCTGTTTTAAAATCAACAAGACGCATATAGTGATTAATTATTTCACCAAAAAAACGAGTTATGAATCGCTCTCGCCAATGACTTTTAGCACTATATCCATATAAAACTCGTGGAGGGGTGTGGCAGTAACAAAAATGCTTGGCATTTGTTTTTGTGGCGCGCGCCGCCTTAGCCATATAGGCATTAGAGGAAGAAATAATAATATCGAAATCACTCAGGTCCAATTGAGCAAAGGCGCGCGCCGCCAATACTCTCAGTGGAGAAAAGGTTTTTTTAATTAAGGGTATTTTTCCTAAAAAAGTTTGACGAATTTCCCAATCAGAAAAACGCTGCCAATTACTGCCCAAAGATTTTTTATCTACAAAAGCTGTATAAACAGGCGCTTCCGGAAACATCTCATGCAACTCCTCCAAAACTCTCTCCGCTCCACCATATTCTCTTAAATAATCGTGAATTAAAGCAATTTTTGGCATAATTTATTTTAAACCTTAAAATAAAGCTTCTTGCACAGAACTTTCAAAAGCATCTGTGGGTAATAATTTAATTAAAGATTTGAATCCTAATTTATTCAATAATTCAATAGTTTTCGTTTTGTCATAAGCTGTCACCCGACAAGCTTCAAGTTCAAAATCTACAGCTACCTGAGTATCAATAGTAGCCAATCCTTGACTTAAAAAGGCAGACTCTTTGCCTTCTTTGAGCCTTTTTAATAAAGCTCCTTTAATCAAATCATCACCATCTGGATTCTTTTCTAAAAATTGATAGATTGCCTCTAAATTATTAAAACGCTTAATTAATTTAGTAGCAGTTTTTTTACCAATACCTTTAATTCCGGGAATATTGTCAGAAGCATCTCCACTCAAAGCCTTTAGATCAATAATTTGATCAGGCGTAATATCCATTTTCTTTTCCACCAAAACTCTGTCATATTCCATATCCCCTTGTTGACGACCACGAGCTGGCATCCAAACATGGGTATCATTATCAACCAACTGAAACATATCTTGATCACCTGTCACAATGACTGTTAGTAAACTATTATCTAAATGCTCAACTTTTCGATTGACCGTACCAATCAAATCATCAGCTTCAAAACCTTCTATTTCAAAACGTGGCACACTTAATACATCTACTAAGTCTTTAACTATTTCTATTTGGGGAATTAAATCGTCAGGCATTTTTGCTCGTTGAGCCTTGTACTCTTTATACTTCTTTTTTCTCAAAGTTTCACCTTTGTGATCAAAACAAACCGCACTATATTCTGGCTCAAAATGATTTAGAGCAGTTAAAAACATCTTGGTAAAACCATAAACAGCATTAACTAAACGTCCTTGAGGATCAGTTAGATTGGGAAGTGCATAGTAAGCTCGATAAATTAAAGCATGGGCATCGACTAAGAGAAAAGTATGACGAGACATGAGCCTATTGTAACAAAGGCTTTAATTTTTATCTTCTGGCTTTTTTCATTCCCATGACTTTTGTGAACTCATCTGCGTCTAAAGTTTCTTTATCTAAAAGAGCTTCTGCCACTTTATCAAGTTGGGGTCGATATTGTTTTAGTAGTTCATTAGCTCTTTTTTCAGCTTCAGATATAAAAGCTAAGATTTCTTCATCAACTGTCTCAGATATTTTATCTGAAGGTCTCTCTGGCTCTCCCCAAACTCGATTGTAATCATTATCTGCATATTCTGGTCCAAAATACATCGGCCCCAATTTACTCATACCATAACGAACGACCATCGCTCTAGCAATTCTGGTTGCTTGAGCAATATCATTGGAGGCTCCTGCTGTTTGTTCATCAAAAACCAACATTTCTGCTGCTCGACCACCAAACATCACTATCATGTTTTCTAATAATTCAGATTTGAGAATCTGTAATTTGTCTTTTTCTGGCGGGGTAAAAGTGTAACCTAAAGCCTGTCCACGAGACACAATTGAAATTCGGTGCACTGGATCGGTATAAGGTAAAACATGAGTCAAAACTGCATGTCCAGCTTCATGATAAGCAGTCATTTTTTTCTCTAATTCATCTTGAAGACGTTTTTTACTTGGTCCATATTTGACCTTCATCGATGCTTCTTCGATGTCTTCCATATTAATTTTTTGACGATTTTCTCTAGCTGAAGAAATGGCTGCTTCATTTAACATGTTCTCTAAATCAGCTCCAGAAAATCCCACTGTTCTTTTAGCCACTTTTTCCCAAGAAACATCGCTATTAAAAGTTTTATTTCGAGCGTGAATTTTTAAAATAAACTTTCTCTCTTTAAGATCTGGTAAATTCACCTGTACGCGACGATCAAAACGTCCTGGTCGAACTAAAGCTGGATCTAACATGTCGCCGCGGTTAGTAGCAGCCATGACGATCACATTATCATTTTTGGTAAAACCATCCATTTCCACTAAAATTTGATTAAGTGTTTGCTCTCTTTCATCGTGTGAACTCATGCTATTTCGACCACGTGCCCTACCTATAGCATCAATCTCATCAATAAAAATAATTGCAGGAGCCAAGCGTTTAGCAGTTTCAAATAAATCTCTAACTCGAGAAGCACCCACTCCCACTAACATTTCCATAAATTCACTACCCGCGATTGAGAGAAACTGTACATTAGCTTCTCCAGCTACGGCTCTAGCTAAAAGAGTTTTACCTGTTCCAGCTGGACCAATTAACAATACTCCCTTTGGAGTTCTGGCTCCAACTTTTTGATATTTTTTTGGATGTTTTAAGAAATCGACAATTTCTTCCAACTCTTGTTTCGCCTCATCCATGCCACCCACATCTTTAAAACTAATGTCTTGCTTACCTTTGATAAAAACTTTGGCTTTGCTTTTACCAATACCTAAAATTCCATCTTGACCGCCTTTTGCCTGTTTAAATATAAACATGAAAAAGACGAACATTAAAATAATTGGTAAAAAGTTAATAACCAATTCCCAAAAAAGTTGACCAAAGCTGGCATCTCGCACTTCTAAATCTAATTCTGCTAAATCAATGTCGCTAGCAAAAAGAATTTCTAATGCTTGCTGTCCCTCTTCTTTTTTAGTAACTTTTTGACTACCATCTTCATAATCCAATCTTAGTTCTTGACCAAGAACTTCAATCTCAGAAACTTCTCCTTCCCGCACGTCTCTAACCATTTGACTAACAGAAATTTGCTCCCTAGCTTGTCCCAAACCAAATAAGCTTAAAATTGAAGGTAAAAATAAGAATAAAATTACCAAGTAGATGATTGATCGAGAAATTAGACGATTTAGATTAATTTTAATAACCTTTTTTTTACGACTTTTAATCATCGGCATACGCAATTGTACCTGCTTAACTCTATCGGCCAATTCCCGAGCAGCTTTTTCTTTAGCTTTCTGTTCTTCGGTCTTTTTACTATTTTGACCCTCAACAGCAGTCTTTTGTTTTTTAACATTTACTGTATCTGAGAGAGATTCTTGTTTCTTTTCTTTATTTTTCTTAAACATGAGTCCTTATTTAATTGTATTAAACTGATTTATATAGGAGCATTATTGTATCATTAAGCAACAGTACTTAAACCAAATTTGTCTTTAACTTCGGTGACTGTTTCCTGAGCCACATTTCTGGCTTTTTGATTACCATCTTCAATAATAGTTTTTACATAATCTGATTTTTTAGCCAATTTTGCTCTTTTTTCTTGAATTGGTAACAATTCTTTATAAATCAACTTTGCCAAATTTTTCTTAATTTCTGCATAACGCAGACCCTGTTTTTGATAACTAGCCTCGTACTCTTTTCTTAACGAGGAACCAGCAAACAACTCAACTAAAATCATCAAAGTTTTCACTCCCTTAGATTCTTGATCATTATCATCAAAATAAACCATGTCTTGATGACTATCACTTTCCGCTTCTAACTCCCTCACCTCACCCTTGCCGGAATCGGTAGGAATTTTAGCAATCTTTTTTTCAATAGTTGCTAAATCATCACTTAGATTGATATAACTACCCTCAACTGATTTGCTCATCTTACCTTCACCAGTTAAAGAAGGTATGTATTCACCACTAATATTAAAAAACTTTGGTAAAGGAAATTGGGTGCCATAAAGATTATTGCACTTGCGAGCAATTTCTCTTGCTACCTCAACATGAGGTTTTTGATCAAGGCCTACTGGCACCTGATTGGCTTGATAAAGCAGAATGTCTGCCGCCATTAAAACTGGATAACTTAATAAAGCCATCGTTACATTTTCTGGATGTTGTTTAACTTTATCTTTAAAAGTAGGCATATGTTGCATTTTAGCTACAGATATTAAGCTAGAAAAATAAAAAGCTAGTTCAACATGTTGTGGCACTGCAGACTGTAAAAATAAAACGCTTTTTTCAGGATCTAAGCCAACTGCCAAATAGTCTAAAATCACTTCCAAGCGACTAGAGCGTAGGTTTTCTACTTGATAAGGAGTAGTTATTGAATGAGTATCTGCCACCATATAAAAAGTTTCAAATTTAGAATCATCTTGCAGAGCCAACATGCCCTTGATAGCACCAAAATAATTGCCTAAATGTAATTGGCCGGTGGCACGAATACCAGATAAAACTCTTTGTTTATTTTTTGACATAGCACCTCTAATCTTAACACAAGCCAAGAACTAATTGGAATTAATTATTAAAATTAAAGCTCTTCAATTTTAACATTGGGTTGCATGTCTGGAGCTTCAATCAATTTGAGATACTTTTCAGTAGTAGTAATGCGCTTATGACCCACTAATTGTGAAACATAAACTAATGGTGTGCCTGCCTTCAACTGTTCTACTATAAATGTATGTCGTAGATCATTTACCTTCGCATCTTTAATGCCAGCTAAACGAAAAAATCGATCGATAGCTGTTCTAATATTGCGCACTAAAAAAGGGCGACAAGTTTTAGTTAAAAATAAGGTTTTTTCTTTGGCTCTAGGACGAACTTTTAAATAATCTAAGATGGCACTTTTGGCGGCACTATTCATTGGTACACGTCTGGCATCACGAGAATTCTGTGCTTGAATATGTATCAGCTCTCGATCCATATCTAAATCAGTAACTGTTAAAGCAGCTAGCTCACTAATGCGCATTCCTGTCTGCAATAAAAGCTCGACAATAGCATACATACGTGCATCACTGCGACAAGCATCCCTAAGAGCTCTATACTCTAAACGAGATAAAACCCGAGGCGGATTGTGTTCAATTTTTGGATGACTAATTTCGACAGTGGGATTTTTTTCTATTAAATTTTCACTAATTAGAAAACGAAAAAAAGCTTTAATTGAGTTAATTTTTCTAGAAATGGATTTACTCGTGTAACGTTGTCTGTTTAATAAGTCTTTAAACTCATTAATGTCTTCAGCTAAAATTTCATTAATGGTAGTCTTACCTTTTTTAGAAATAAAATCTAATAACTGCTCTACATCTTTGCTATAGGCAATTACAGTTGCTTCCGCTTTACCACTAGAACTTAAATGCTCTGTAAATTTAACTTGCGCATCACTTAGGTTTATGGGCATAATATCTCTGATCTAGGACAGTTCAATATAATTTAATAATTAAAAACAATTTATATTAGAGTCTTATAATAACATAAATCAGGATTTTTTTCAATCAAGCTTAAAACATAAAATGACAAAAAATATTCAGAAAATTTTTGAACTACCATTAGTGATAGTACTCATTAGTTTTTTAGCTATTCTTTTAATTTTATCTCTACAAGAAAATAAAAAAAAATCACTAATTGATACTAAAAATCTTGAACAAAACCAAAAAAGCGTTGAACTTTTTGAGAAGAAAGTCGAAGAAAAAGAAGAATTTCTACAACAAGCTCAAGATGACCTATATAAAGAAAAACTAATCAGAGATGAACTCGTAAAAAGCAAAGATGAAGAAATTGTTGTACAAATACCAGTAAATGACTCTGACCATGCAAAAGAAAATAATCAAGAAACACTAGACAAAAGTGACTATAGAGTGCAGAATTGGAGGGCTTGGTGGAAGTTACTTACCAAACGGTAAGAGAAAGGTCCAAGTCATGCAATATTTCAATTTTCAAGGTAAAAAAGCTCTCGTAACTGGTGCATCTAGTGGTCTCGGCAGACGTTTTGCCCTTGTTTTGGCTAAAGCTGGCGCCGATGTGGCACTAGCTGCTCGCCGAGAAGACAAACTCAAAGAGGTAGCAAAAGAGATTGAAGATCTGGGCCAAAAAGCTTTGGTTTTAAAAATGGATGTAACTAAAGAAGAAGAAATCAAAAATGGCGTAGCAAAAATTAAAAAGGAGTGGCAAACTCTGGACATTTTAGTTAATAACGCTGGCACCTCAACCATGGCTCCAGCAGAAGAAATGCCTCTTGAAGATTGGCAAAAGGTAGTTGACGTCAATTTAACTGGCGTTTTCTTGGTAGCTAAACATGCCGGCGCTTTAATGAAAGAGAAACAATTTGGTAGAGTAATTAATATTGCCTCTATGTACGGTTTGGTGGCTAATAGCGCTTTTAATGTCGCTAATTATCATGCTAGCAAAGGTGCAGTAGTAAATCTAACGCGTGCTCTAGCAGCTGAATGGGCAAAATATAATATTACGGTCAACGCTATTGGGCCAGGATTTTTTGAATCTGAAATGACTGGTGATTTCATTAATACTGATGATTTTAAACAATATGTAACAATTAGCTGTCCCATGAAAAGAGTAGGCAAAAAGGAAGAATTAGATACCACTCTACTTTTTTTAGCAGCTGAAGCCAGTAGCTACGTTACCGGTCAAACAATCGCAGTTGACGGAGGCTGGACGGCTATCTGATAAATGCGCTAGAATAGCGCTATATGAAAAAAATTAATTGGAAAAGGCTAATAATTGCCTTAGTTTTACCTCAATTGGCCGGCCTCATTGGTTCATTATTTACCACTCAAGCAATTCCAACCTGGTACGCCACTCTTAATAGACCTAGTTTTGCACCACCAAACTGGTTGTTTGCTCCAGCCTGGACGCTGTTATTCATCTTAATGGGGATTGCCTTCTATTTAGTTTGGCAAAGTCCGGTTAAAGGATCACAAGAAAAAATAAAGCGTCAAGCCATCAAATTTTTTCTTATTCAACTGGTATTTAATACCTTATGGAGCATCATTTTCTTTGGTCAGCAATTACTCTATTTAGCTTTTGTAGAAATTGTCATTTTGTGGATCTTGATTTTATTAACTATTTTACGCTTCAACAAAATTAAACCATTAGCTGCCTATTTAATGATTCCTTATTTACTGTGGGTAACTTTTGCCAGTGTTTTAAACCTGGGCTTCGCGCTACTTAATTAAAAATCTGATTTAAAAGTTAAAAAGTTTGTTAAAGGAACTATGCTCTATTATTTCAAGCTATATTTATTAAGCTTCATCGCTTTTTTGGCCATTGATGCAGTCTGGCTAGGCTTAGTTGCCAAAAATTTTTATGCCAAACACTTAGGATATCTAATGGCTGAACAGCCTAATTTAGTTGCTGCTTTAATTTTTTATTTAATTTTTGTAGTAGCCATTTTGGTTTTAATTGTGATTCCTACACTCCAATCTCCACTTTGGAAAACTCTACTAATGGCAGCTCTTTTTGGTTTTGCCAGTTACGCTACCTATGATTTAACTAATTTAGCTACCGTTAAAGACTGGCCTCTGATAGTTACTATTGTTGATTTAATCTGGGGAACTAGCATTGCCACCATTACAGCCTTTATTGCTCGATTAATTGCTGAGCGCCTATGAAAAAAAAGCCAGTAGTAGTCAAAGTTAATGATAAGTTTCAAAAAAATTACCATTATTTATTGATCGAAGAAGAAGGTAAAAACTTCGACGAAGAATTCCAGCCAGAATTAACTCCAGCAGAAATGCTAAAGCTTGGAGTCTTTGGTGGTCGTTACTTAAATGACTGTCAAGACGAATTTCCTCAGTCTTGGTTTAAAAAAGCTAAATTATCTCCTGATAAAAAAATGGCTAAATTAAATTTTTTTAATGTCAATGCTAGTCAATCTCTAGCTACTTGGCAGAAGAAGGGATGGATTTATCATGAAGACCCACGCGGTTGGTTTCAGTGGTATTGTCGCTATTTTATGGGTCGACGCTTGCCTGAGGACGACCAGCGACAAATTAAGCGCTGGAAGGCAATGAAGCGCCACCTCGCTCAAATTAAAAACAATTGTCTTAAGGGTGATTTAAATTGTCGAACCAAACAACGTCAGGCCCTGCTGCATTGGGCTTACGACTCAAGAAAGATTTAAATCAAAAATAAACATCCTCTAATTCTTTTGCAAGAACTTGTCTTGGTTGAGAATGATCATGTCTTTCAAGCATATAAAATAATTTGTCGTCTTGAGGAGAGTAGCCAATCGAAAAAATCTTCCAAGTTAGACCTTCGAAATAAACTGAATCACCTTTTTTAAACCTCGCTCGCGACCGAATTATTTGATCAGTATTCATATTGATAGTTACATTCTATCAAAACAATTTTTAACTACAAAACTACTTCTAAAATTATTATTTAGAACGAGAATTCTGTATGATTCTTAGACCAGATATACGATATGATTCTATTTGGGTTTCTTGTAAAATTTCAATCAATGCTGAACTAACTTCTTTAGCTTTCTCGGAATCAATTGTAGCTAATAAATTAATTAAATATGGAAGCCTTCTGGACAAAGACTCAAGCTCACTCACAATATCTTTTTCTTCTTCCAGCGGATCTTTTCCATCACAACCTTCTTTTATACAATCACCTAAAAATTGTTCTTTAGGCATAAAAACCTTTCAAAAAACCACCAATCAAGGTGGCAGTTAATAATCACTAATTTATTGTTGCGGGACTAGGTCCTCCGCCCATGCTCCGGACATTCCCTCGCTAGAAGCTCGGTCAGATTCGAACTGGCTTTGCCAAACAACTCAAAGTTAATCACAGAATAAATAAAAAAAGACGACCTACGTCGTCCTTTTTTATTTATGTTGCGGGACTAGGAGTCGAACCTAGCCTGTGGGATTATGAGCCCCACGTGCACCGTACACTATCCCGCGTTTTGATAAGCGCTATTATAGCTTAAGCTCTGCTTGTTTTTCAAGAGAAAAAATCTTAAAATATGCCTTGATCAACATAATCGGCGAGGTAGCTCAGTTGGTTAGAGCATCGGATTCATAAACCGAAGGTCGTGAGTTCAAGTCTCACCCTCGCTACAACAAAAAAAGGAGGTCACTACAACCTCCTTTTTATTTTCAGCGGTAACAAAATGCTTTACATCATGCCCGGCATGCCACCTCCAGTTGGCATAGCTGGTTCCTCCTTTTTGGGAATATCAGCCACCAAACATTCAGTAGTTAGAATCATTGAGGCCACTCCAGCAGCATTCACTAAAGAAGCAATTGCCACTTTAGCTGGTTCAATTACTCCAGCAGCCAACAAATCTTCAAACTCATTGGTAAGAGCGTTGAAGCCCCAGTTGGCCTTGTTTTTATCTTTGACCTTACCAACCACCCAACCGGCATCTTCACCTGAGTTGGTTGCTAACATGCGCAGTGGTTCTTCCAAAATTTCGGCTATCAAATTAACGCCAGTTTTTTCATCTTCAGTTTTAGCTTTCTTCTCTACCTCGGCCAAAACTTTACCGGCTCGCATCAGAGTTACACCACCGCCAGCAATGATACCCTCCTCAATAGCAGCTTTAGTTGCTTCTTTAGCATCCTTGACTCGCTCTTGAAGATTTTTCATCTCGATTTCAGTAGCAGCTCCAACCTGAATAACAGCTACACCACCAGTTAGTTTGGCACGGCGCTCTTCTAATTTTTCAATATCAAAATCAGAAGTTGAGTTGGAAATTTCTCGCTCAATTTGTGCTACTCTAGCATCGATATCAGCCTGTTTGCCTTTACCACCAACGATTCTAGTGCTTTCTTTTCCTGAGCGAACACTATCCGCTTGACCTAAATCTTCAATAGTGGCGTCTGCCAATTTGCGACCAGTTTCTTCACTGATTAAATTAGCACCAGTCAAAATGGCAATATCTTGCAACATCGCTTTACGACGATCACCAAATCCTGGGGCTTTAATTGGTAAACACTTAAAAGTGCCACGCAATTTATTAACCACCAAGGTAGTTAAAGCTTCGCCTTCTAAATCATCAGCAATAATTACTAATTCACGACTAGAATTAACCACTGCCTCTAACAAAGGCAAAATGTCTTTAATATTACTAATCTTTTGATCAGTGACTAAAATATATGGTTTATCACTAACTGCTTCCATGCTGTCGCTATCAGTCACAAAGTAAGGAGAAGCATAACCTTTGTCAAACTCCATACCTTCTTTGTGTTCAATGGTAATTTCCATGGTCTTGCCTTCTTCAACCTCAACCACTCCATCTTTACCAACTAATTTCAATGCTTCTGAAATTTTTTTACCAATAACTTCATCTTGAGCAGAAATAGTGGCTACTTTTTGCCAATCAGCTTCAGTTACACCTTTAGATAGACGGCGTAACTCTTTAACTACAGCCTCAACAGCTTGATCCATACCCCGCTTCATAATCATTGGGTTGGCACCAGCAGTGACATATTTCATACCTTTATTGGCAATTGCTTGAGCCAATAATGTGGATGTGGTAGTACCATCACCAGCAGCTTCGTTAGTTTTATCAGCTGCTTCTTTGACTAATTGAGCACCCATGTTTTCAAATTTATCTTCTAGTTCAATTTCTTTAGCAACACTCACTCCATCGTGAATAACCTGAGGAGCTCCCCAGCTACGATCTAGAGCTACATTGCGCCCCTTAGGACCTAAAGTCGTGGTGACTGCTTCAGCTAACTTATTAATACCGACCAACATTTTTTGTCTGGCTTCATCGCCAAATAGAAGTTGTTTTGCTGCCATAATTTTTTCCTTTTTTGTTTAATTAATTTATCTTTTAACTATTTTATAATTGCTAAAATATCTTCAAATTTTAAAAATTGATATTCTATTTCATCAATGGTGACATCATTGCCGCCCCATTTTTTATAGACGACTTTATCAGCAATTTTAACAGGCGCCTTAATTTCCTTAACTCCACTTTCCCAAACCGAATCTCCAACTGCCAAAACCGTACCATATTGTGGTTTCTCGCTGTCATCGACAGCCAAAATAATCCCCGACGCTGTTTGTTTTTCTTTTTCAGCGGGTTCAACTAATACATAACCGGCGGTGGGTTTGAGTTTTTTAACATCCAACTTTGACATAAAAAACCTTTCTGTTTTATTTATTCTTAAATTTAAGAACTTAATAAGTAAATGCTCATTGGAGCTTTTAAAAAATATCACAAAATTAAATTTTTAGCAACTGCCGAATTTGACTGCTAATTAACCATCTATGACTTGTTTATCATAAAAAATCGTATTCATCAATGAAATTGCCTTTTTCAACTCTTCAGCTAAATCCAAAGAAAGCTTAGAATTATCATTGCCACCTCTAAGAGCAATTAGAGACAAGTTGGAATCATGAATAATTAATTGAGTTAATTGAGTAAAAAGCTGTTGGTTGCTACTTAACCACCTATTTCTCTCTTTTTCCGTTTTCAGTGAAACGTTTTCTAAAAAATCCGTTAATCTTTTCAGTTCAAAAATTTTAAGTTGTAGAGTAAATTCTAGCTGATTGTGGTCGATAATATCTTCAAATTGATGACTAATTGATAAAGGGCTCAGTTCATCATCAAAATCTTCTTCGTCTAATTGATAACGTAATTTAATTTCATTTAATAAATCTTGTAAATTATCGTTTTTTGCCATATTTCAGGTTATAATATCCACCTTAAGAAGCATTATCATACAAGAGAGCATGAAAATTTTAAAGCTTAATTTAACACAAAATAGTGAGAAAAAAATCAAGGATTGTATTGGTCTAGTTATTAGTACTATCAAAGCCGGTGGTTTAGTGATTTACCCAACTGAAACCACTTATGGTATTGGTGCTGATCCTGAAAACAAACAGGCCATAGATAAATTATTAAAATATAAAAGTCGCCGAGAAGGTAAGCCTCTATCTGTCGCTGTTAGCGATCAAAAAATGGCTGAGCGCTATGTCTTGATTAACCAACAAGCACAAAATTTTTATCAACGTTTTTTGCCAGGACCATATACCGTCATCTCTAATTTAAAAAGCAATAGTCAAATTGATCAACGAGTAGCCAGTGAGTTTAATACTCTAGGAATTCGCATCCCCGACTACCCATTAATTTTAAAAATCCTCAATCAATTAGATCGAGGGATAACAGCCACTAGTGCCAACGCTTCAGATAAAAAACGCCCTTATCAAATCAGTGACATTTTAGATAATCTCAGTGAAAAACAAAAAAGCTTAATTGACTTAATTGTTGATGTTGGTGAGCTACCCAGAAATGAACCGTCTGTGGTGATTGATACAACTCTTTCAACACCAATTGCTTTGCGTGGCCAATTAAAAAAAACAGATAATTTCATTGAGTTTAAATCTAAAAGCGAAACTGAAACTCAAGAATTAGCCAAGCGTTTAATGCTAAAAAATTGGAAAAGCTTAAAAAAACGGGGGCTAATTTTTGGCTTAAATGGCGAACTAGGCATGGGAAAAACTATTTTTGCTAAAGGGGTAGCTCAATTCTTACAAATAGAAGAAGAAATTACTTCCCCAACCTACAGCTATCTTAATGAGTACAGTTACGAACGACAAGCTTGTACGGGATTTTTTTACCATCTAGATGCTTGGAAAATTGATCAAAAAGAAGAGTTTCTATTATTAGAAGTTGAAAAGTTGTTATCAGCCCACAACGTCTTAGTGATCGAATGGTGGGATAAAATAGCTGGTTTTTTGACAGAAGATTTTAAACAACAAGCAATCATCTTAGAATTGAGTGGACAAGATAATTGGCGAACGATTAAATTATGGGAAAAGTAAAAAAAATAATTCTAGCTATCGATACCAGTTGTGATGATACTAGTGTAGCTGTAGTTCAAGGAACTCAAGTTTTAGCTAATATAGTTGCTTCACAAGCAATAATTCACCAACAATATGGGGGTGTTTTTCCTACTCTGGCTAAACAAGCTCATCAAGAAAATATTGAAGCTTGTGTCAATTTAGCACTAAAAAGAGCTGGTCTGATTAAAAACAAAAAGATTAATTATCAAAAACTATCAGCTTTAGCTGTTACTATTGGCCCCGGTTTAGCTCCAGCGCTAGAAGTTGGCATCCAACATGCTAAAAAATTAGCAAAATTATGGAATTTACCAATCATTACTGTCAATCATATAGAGGCACATGCTCTATCCCCCTTACTTGTTCCAAAAAACAATGATCAAAGAAGAAAAATTAATTTTCCAGTTTTAGCTATAGTCATTTCTGGAGGTCATAGTGAATTTATTTTAATTGAAGACATTGGTCAGTATCAGCGCTTGGGTTGGACCGTTGACGATAGTGCTGGAGAATGCTTGGATAAGATTGGTCGCATGATCGATTTAGGCTATCCAGCTGGTCCAATTTTGGAAAAATTAGCTAAACAAGGAAATGCTGAGCGCTGGCAATTACCATTAGCCATGACAGCTGTTAGTAATTTTAATTTAAGTTTTTCTGGATTAAAAACAGCTGCCGGTCAACTCGTCAATCAACTAAATAAAAATCAGGAATTAAATGCTCAGGCAGTTTGTGATTTGGCCGCCTGTGTTCAAAAACAAGTTTTTGCTCAAATTAATTATAAATTGGAGAAAATTCTACTAAGTTCAAATTTAGCAGAAAAAAAATATCCAAATGCTCAATTTTGCAAAAAAATTAAAAAAGGTGTAATAAAAGCACCCGTGACTAAAATTAATGAAGTTTGGTTAGGAGGTGGAGTGAGTGCCAATATTGCTTTGCGTAGTAGCATTAGAAAAACTCTAAAAAACTATCAAAAATTATCTGGTAAAAAAATTAAACTTTACCTGCCCTATCACAAAAAATTTTGCGCTGATAATGCAGCCATGATTGGTCTAAGCGCGGGATTTTTAATTGATCGAAAAAAATCTAGTAATCCACAATCGCTAGATCGCCAACCAAATCTAAAAATCAATGACTTTTGTCAAGCGTGTTAAAATAAGACAGTGCAAGAACTTGTCTTGTCACCTCTACTTTCAAAATCTCAAGCCCACCATTTTGTGGCTTTTCTCAACAATCGCCAAGAAAACTTAATCATTGCCTTTAGTCTTGAGGGGCCAGACGCTCATTTTTTTGGTAAAGACCTACAACTAAAAATGGCTAATTGGCAGTTTAAAAAAGCCCAAGAGCTTCATCTAGCTCTACTAGATCTTAATAAAGAATGTCGTCTAAGAAAATTACAATTAAGTTTTGCCATTACTCTAAAAATCGATCAGCAATTAATTTTAAGCTGTCAGGGTGGTAGCATCCTGCTCAAACGTCAAAATCAAGTTAAAGAATTACTTGCTAGTCAAGCTGAAATTCTCATGTTAGTGGGGCAATATTTTGAAGGTGATCAGTTGCTACTAATAGCCGGAAATTTAGAACTAGGTCAAGTAATTGTCGAAAAAAGTCGTAGTCAAACTCTAAAAACAATTCTTGAACAAAAGCTAGATGATTATTTAAATAAAAATTCAAATACAGCTCTTGTTTTGTGGCATTTTCAAAAAAAAGAAAAAATTATTTGGAGAAAAAAATTAATTAATATTAAAAATTATTTAAGAAAAATTAAAAAATTCTTTAAAAAAATTCCTTTGTGGTGGAAAAAAATTAAAAATCTTAGACAAGAGCAAAAAAAATATTATCAAAAATTATTTATCACTATTTTTTTCATTATTTTTTTAACAATTGGTTTTTTAGTACTCGGACAACGACAACAAGAAAAAACACTAGATAGAGTTAATAAAGAAGTTTCGGCACTGGTTCTCAATGAACAAGAATTGGAAACACTTAGCACTACTCAACCAGTCTTAGCCAGAGAAAAAATCGATCAGAGTCAACAAGATTTAAACGAACTTTTGAATAATACTAACTCTCTTGCTGCTAAAAAATATATTGAACAAGAGATAAATAGATTGAATTTACAGTCAGAAAAATTAGCTAGTGAAAATAGCCTTGATCGTTTGCTTATCTATAGCAATTGGTATGATGATTATCCAGATTTTTTAGGAACTAAGCTAATTGCTAGCGAACATGGTATTTTGATAGCCAATGACCAACAAAACCAACTCTTATTAATAAAAGAAAAAAATATTTTTGATATTTGGGACATCAATTATCAAGATTTTACACTTGATCAAAGTCGCTCTGAACAATTAGGAGTCTTCATAAAAGACCAAGGTGTCAAATACCTAGATTGGCAAAATAAAACAGTTACAGAGCTTAAATCTGAAGGTGACTCAGATAGAGATGGACAATTACTAGAAAGTTACCAAAATTACCTTTATTTATTAAACCCAGAAAAACGCAATATTTATCGCTATACCTTGAGAAATGAGGAACTCAGTGAAGCAATCGGCTGGTTAGTCGAAAAACAAGGTATAAGTTTTAATAATGTCAGTGATATGAGTGTTGATGGCAACTTATGGTTAAGTTTTAAAGATGGAAACGTCCTGAAATTTGATCGAGGCTATCAAGAAGAATTTAGCTTAACTGGGCTTAATCAAGTTCCAGATGACACCTTACTTATGGCAAGTAGAGAAAATTCAGAAAAATTAGTCTTCTTAGACAAGAGCAATAGACGTTTAATCCTTACTACCAGAGACGGTCAATTAATTAATGAAATAAAAAGCAATGAGCTGGCTGGAGTCAGCGATATCACTTTAGCAATTGATGGAGAAAGTTGTTTTGCCTTAAGTGGATCAGTCATTTATCAAATCCAGCTTTAAAACTGTTACAATAACGGCATGCTGTTATTGAAGAATAAAAAAGCTTATTACGATTACCAACTAGACCAAAAATACAAAGCGGGTATTGTTTTAAGTGGAGCTGAAGTAAAAAGTCTAAGGTTAAAACATGGAAGTTTGGCTGGAAGCTACATCAAAGCCATGTCTGGAAAAAGTGGAAAAACAGAATTGTTTTTAATTAATGCTCAAGTTAATGCTTATCGCTTTGCTGCACAAAATAAAGATTATGATCCAAAAAGAAGTCGTAAACTACTACTTAAACGTAAAGAAATTGAACAATTAGTAATAGCCAGTGAACAAAAATCTTATAGCATTGTGCCTTTAGCTTTTTTATTAGAACATAATAAAATCAAGCTTGAACTGGCCTTAGGTAGAGGTAAAAAAAGTTTTGAAAAAAGAGAAGACATTAAAAAAAGAGATTTAAAAAGAGAATTAAATAAAAAACTTAAACAAAGTCAAATTAAAATCTAAATCCACTCTTGCTTAGAGAGCAAATTTGCTTTTTAATGGAATATAACAATTTAATTTAAAAAAGGAATTTATGCCTAAAAAAGTTTTTTGGCCAGCCACCTTAGTCGTTATGGGTTTAATTTTTATGGCCTCAAATATGGGTCTTTTACCTCTAGCCTTTTGGAATCTTTGGCCCTTAATTTTGGTCATTGTTGGTTTAGGGGGTTTAATCACCGCAGATCAAGATGAGTGGATAGTTAATAGTAAAAATAAAAAAACGACAAAGAAAAAGAAAAAGAGAACTGCCCGTAAAAAATAAGGTTTAATATTGTTTATTTTAGAAAGCTCTTTATGAGTCAATCTTCTGATTTTTTTCAAATTGCTATTGATGGTCCAGTTGCAGCTGGTAAAGGCACTGCTTCTCGCTTATTAGCCGAAAAATTAAACTTTTTATACGTCGATACTGGAGCAATGTATCGAGCAGCTGCATTACTAGCTATACAAAACCAACTAGACTTTGATCAAGAAGATGCAATTGTTTCTCTAATAGCTGAAAGCGAATTAAAGATGCGCAATCCAGAGGGAGATAAAGAAGCCGACGGTCGACTAACCACTCTTATTCTCAACGGTAAAGATGTGTCTTGGGCCATTCGTACTGCCAAATGTAGTGACGGTTCTTCAAAAGTAGCTGTTTTACCAAAAGTTAGAAAAGTTTTAGTTGAAAAACAAAAGAAAATCGCTCAAACACAAAACGTAGTAATGGAAGGTCGTGATATCACCTTCAAGGTTTTACCAGAAGCAGATTTAAAAATATTTTTGACTGCAGACCTAGCAGTTCGTGCAAAAAGACGTCATTTACAGTATTTAACTAAAGGTGTTAATAAAAGTTTAAAGGAAGTTGCAGCTGAGGTCAAAGAAAGGGATGACAGAGACATGAGTCGTCAAATTGACCCACTACATCCAACTTCCGATTCTTGGGTTCTAGATTCTACTAATCTTAGTATTAGAGAAGTAGTCTCTCTAATTGCAGATAAGGTTCAATTGATGATGAAAGAAAAAACTAAGTAATTTATGAGAAAACATCAAGCTGATGAACAACTAGTACTTGATTTAAAAAAAGATACACAAAAAATCGAAAAAGCTTATCGCAAAAAACAAAGCAATCGAAAAAAGGCCAAAAAAGCTCAAGAAGATTTGTCTCAACAATGGCTAGCTCCATTACTATTAATGATTACTCTAGTTATTGGCTATTTACTATATTTATTTTATTAATTTTATAAAACCTGACCCCCTTGATGAGAAGCTTGCTCTAAAGCTTGCCGTTCCTGTTCTTTTGCCAAATCAATAAAATATTGATTACTACAATAAGTAGTTGGTTCTGTGCCAGAAACAAAGATTTCTTCCACTACTTTTGGACAAGCACTACAAGGTAAAGTGCCAGTCGCAGCACAAATCTTAAGCTTAATCAAATTACTAGGAATTACAAAACGATGGGGGTTGAAATTGTCTAGAAGTAATAAGAAGATCTTATTCCAGATTGGCGAAGCTCCTGTAATACCAGAGGCAACATAGCTCATTGGTGTATTATCATTATTGCCAACCCAAGTAGCAACAAGCCGGTCTGTTGTATAGCCGATAGTCCAATTGTCTTTCATACTATTAGTGGTTCCGGTCTTAACTGCCACCTGCTGATTGGGAATATTTAGCACTGAGTACCAACCGAAAGTCCCTGCCCTAGCCTGGTTATCAGACAAAATATCGGAGATAGTATAAGCAACTTTCGGACTTAATTTAAGCGATGTATAACAGTTATCTTCTTCTATAGCACAATGGTTACGATATAAAAGTTGACCTTTAGAGTTTCTTATTTCTAAAAAAGCATTAGCTTGAACTGGATAACCTAAATTAGCAAAAGCACTAAAAAGCTCAGCCATATCTAGCATCAAAACCTCACCAGCACCCAAAGTTAAAGATAAACCAAAACGATTACGATCAGTCCAGGTACTAATTCCTAATTCTTGACCCTTATCAATTAAATTATGTACACCAAGTTCTGCCAATAATTTAACTGCTGGTATGTTGTAAGACGAAGCTAATGCTTCTCGCAAAGTAACACTTCCACGAAAACGACCATCATAATTACGAGGAGTGTAAGGGCGACTACCAATTATTTGATAAGTAATGCTACTGTCTTCAATAACATCACTAGGTCTTCTACCTTGTTCAAAAGCTAAAGCATAAGTTAGGGGTTTTATGGAAGAACCTGGCTGACGCGGTCTAAGCACCACATTGACTTGACCATCGTGAGCAAAATCAAAATAGTTGGCACCACCCACCATTGCCAAAATCTCCCCGGTTTTAGGATTAGTAACTAATGCCGCACCATTAGTTATTTTTAGATTTCTCAAACGGCTAATTTCTTCACTAATAATTTCTTGAGCCTCGTCCTGTAAATTTAAATCTAGAGTAGTTCTAACTTCCAATCCCCCCTTGGCCACCAAGTCTTCACCATACATATCTGCTAACAATTTCTTAACGTACATTACAAAATGAGGAGCTTTAATATCAACCACATCTTCCCTAAAAATTAATTTTTCCGCCTGAGCCTCATCAGCCTGTATTTGAGTAATATAGCCGTCTTCCACCATTCTCCTGAGGACATCAGCTTGACGTGATCTAGCTATTTCTGGATTTCCTCCAAAGGGTGAATATAAACTTGGAGCTTGAGGTAAACCAGCCAACAACGCACTTTCAGCTAACGTTAGGTTTATGGCTTTTTTATTAAAATATCGCCAAGCAGCTTCTTCAATTCCATAAGTAGAACCACCATAAGGCACAGTGTTTAAATACATTTCTAAAATTTCATTTTTTTCATAGGCTCCTTCAACAACTAAAGCTAACAATATCTCTCTTAACTTTCTTTGTAAGGTGCGTTCGCTACTTAACAAACGACTTTTAACTAACTGCTGAGTGATAGTAGAACCACCCTGTGTTTTCTCACTAACCATATTGCTTGCAAAAGCTCTTAAAATACCTGTAGGAGAAAAACCAAAATGTTGGTAAAAATTTTTATCTTCAATAGCAATAGTGGCATTAATTAGGTGCTCAGAAACACGATCAAGCGGCACTAAGGTTCTATTTTCATCTTCATATATACGATACAAGAGTTGACCATTTCGATCTAAAATACGAGTGGTTAAATTTTGTTCTTTGTTTGTTAGATCAGTAGCTGAAGGCAAATCTTTAAAAACAAAATCATAGACACCATAACTCAGCAACAAAAACATTAAAGAAAAAATTATGGAGGTAAAAAGAGAAAACTCTAAACGCCAACGCCTAGTCTTTTTAAGCTTAAGTTGAATATAAGCAAGTTCTTTTTTTTGAAAAAATATTTTTTTAAATTTGGGAATTCCCAAATTTTTAAACTTAGAAAAGAAACCTTTATTTTTCTTAGGACGTCCAACCTTTTTATTGAGATGAAAAAAATTTAAAAAATCTTTCCAAAATAATTTTTGTTTTTTTAATAAATTTTTTTTAAATTTTAATTTATTTTTTTTAAACTTTTTCCACTGTCTTTTAATTTTTGTTTGAACGGGCAGTTTAGGCCGACCACGACCTTTTTTAAAACCAAAAAATTTAGCTAAAAGTAAAAATTCTTTTTTAATTTTTTTTTGCTTTTTTTTAATTTTCTTTTTATTTTTTTTAATTTTATCTAGAAGAGATCTCTGCCATTTAATATAAAAAGGTAATTTAGGTCGACCACGTTTAGAATTTTTTTGATTTTTTTTATATTTTTTTTTACTTTTGGAATAATTTTTCTCGACTGCCATGCTAAAAAACATTTTAGCACATTAATAGAAAAAATTTAATTTAAATGGGACAAGCGCCTGACTCACATTTTAAATGTTCCATACTGATGTCTTCCAATAAATCGGCTTTGTCTTCTTGACTAATTTCATTAATCACTTCCATAAACTGACTAACAGTCACAGCTTCCTCCGGCTGATACTCATAGGCGGTTGTGTCAATCTTTGGCATCACACTACAAGTTTTAATTTGTGGCTGATACTTGCGAATCATATTAGCAAATTTTCGATAAGAAACTTGTTCAGGATCATATTTAAGCGTATAAGAAATTTGGTTACCCTTATCTTCAGTCAAAGGTTTCCCTTCTTCAGTTACACCGTGAATCCAATATTTTTCGAGCAACATTAGCCATTGATATTGTTCCTCAGGTTTGGCTTCGCTCGCTGTTATCAACTTGCCATTCATTCCTAAACGACAAATTTCTGGTCGGGTGGGAAAACCAACCGCAATTGTACCTTGATAACTTTTTAGTTCTTTAGTTGGATAACCTAATTTTTTATATTTTTTAACTAAAGGATCATCGTCTCTAAACTGCACCCAACGAATGTACTCGCGCATCGCTGGTAAGTGGGCTCCTTCCGATAAAGCAAACAGCTTAGAAGTGGTACCTGCTGGCTTAATAGTGGTATTGGTATGAGGGACAACCACATCTAAAAATTTAGAATATTTTTCTGCCTCATCTTCAACCGCCCGTTTAAAACGAGCTAAAGTTAACCAAAAATCTTTACTTTTTTCTTCATCAATTAAATCATGAAAAGCATAGCCAAAAGCATTCCAAGCATACTCATGTATGCCTGTCATTCCCACTCCGATTCTATTGGTTCTTTTAACTTCCCTTGTATATAAACTGTCCATATAGGTATTGACTCTAATTAATGCCCTTGTTGCCACTCTGAAAGCCTCCTCAGCACTATCAGCATCCGGAGCAAAGTAAGGAACAACATCAGCAATCACACAGTAACCACCAAGCATATTTAGGGTTATTTCACCACAAGGATTAGGAATCTGCGTGTAATATTTTGCACTAGCATATTTTGCTACTTCAGCCAACATTCTAATAGTACGCTTCATTGGTTTAAATTTTTTACTAGTAGCAAACTTACCATCTAAATAACCATCAAAGCCCTCATCGTTTTGTACTAATTTATGTTGATTAACAAAACCTGGTTCTCCAGTTCGATCAAAATATGAAGAACGCATGACTCCGTCCAAAACCTTTTGAGCATGTTTGCTATTTTGTTTCCAAAATTTATCATCAACGGCTACACTATTATTAGCTGACCACAAAAAACCACCTTTTTTAATACTAATAAATTCAAAGATGTCTGGATCAGTCCAAGTTTTGACAGCAATGCGCGCTGCGCGTCTAGCTCCACCAACCAAAACACATTCCGACAGGTAATGATCAACATACATAGACTGTTTCCAAGGCTTAAGACCAGCACCCTTAACCGTTGCCAACCTCTGAATTGCCTTAATCAAAGGACGGGGGCCTGAAGCGGGTCGTCCTTGCATACCGCCAATGGGAGATCCCTTGGGTCTTACTTTGGTAAAATCTAAAATTAATAAATCATCTTTATATTTTCGCTCAAAAGTCATCACCTCAATTTTTTCTACAGCCTGAGCCCAACCTTCACGAGTATCAGGCACTTCAAACCAATGAGCTTTACGATATTTGTGGCGAGCTTCTCTCACACTTTCATCTTCTCCCCAAGCAAAATCAGCGTGTTTATCATCCAATACACAACGAATTAAGGGCATATAATCCCAATCCACCACCATTAAGGCGTCATCATAAGCACGTCCTACACCAGAACCATTAAGCAATAAATAAAATAATAAAAAGCTCGAAGAAGCAGTGCTACAGTTAGTAAAAACCTCCATGTTTCGTTTGGGTTGATCAGCATCTCCATGCTGTAAATGCCGACCGCTTAACAGTAAAGATGCGTTTGAGAGATGTTTTTTTAATAATTGATAATCTTTTTTACGATGCTCTGCCCACTTCTTACCACTAGGCAATAAAGAAGAATTACCTTCTGCCACCCTTTTTGCCACATCTTGCCAATTTTCCAATTTACCATTAGCCTTTGTCCTAAGAATAGTTCGCTTAGCTACCGCTTCGCCCAAACCTTTAGCCAGTTGGCGATTTTGAAATTTCATTTTTTTGCGGTAAGCAGTCATATTGTTCCTTTTCATTCTTTAATCTTGGCAATTTCTTCTTCAAAGTCAGAAAGATCACCAAAATCTCGGTAAACACTAGCAAATAATAAATAAGAGAGAGGATCTAATTTTTTAAGTCGATTAAGCACTAAATTGCCAATTTCCCAGCTTTTTACCTCCTGAGCATCTTTTTGGCGCAATCTGGACTCAACTTCTTCGATCAATAATTCAATCTGCAACATAGTTACTGGTCGTTTCCAAGTTGATTTTAATAAACCGCGCTTAATTTTCTCTCTATCAAAATTTTCTTTTGAGCCATCTTTTTTAATAACTTTCAAATCTACACCCTCAACTCGCTCATAAGTAGTAAATCTTTTATCGCAATCTTCACAAATGCGTCTTCTCCTTACTGCCTCACCATTTTCAGTTTCTCTTGAATCAATTACGGCAGTATTTTTGCTTTTACAAAATGGACAAAACATATTTAAATTTAAATCTCGCTATATCGTGCTATTTTTTAATTGTTCCACAATCTATTGTGGTTTTTTATTAAAAAACCACAAAATGTTGTAGCTTTTAAATAGCAGGAATAAAAATATCTCACAGAAATTACTACGATGTCAACTAGCAATTATTGATCTAATTGAGCTCTCAATAAAAGTGTCTCTTCGTTTAAGCTTTTAAGCACTGATTGACCTTTTTCTGTAAAAAAATCTAAATTTTTTTCTAAAAATTCTTGATGATAATCTAGCTCTTCTAATATAAAAAAGATTAATTGATCATGAGTTTGATTATGGGTATTTTCTTCTCTCAAAAGCCTAGCTTCAAGTAGGGCTTGATTTAAATATTTTTGAGATTTACTAAAGGTGGTTAATGCTAATGCTTGTTCCTCTTTATTAATGAGTCTAGAGGCATAAAATAAGCGACGATTGGCATAGGCTGTTAAAAGATATATTCTTCGTTCACGATCTGCCATTGATAAGCGAAGTCGGTCAACCACCATCAATAATGGATAAAGAGAATGATCTGGCAAAATTTCTTTTTTCACATAAAATTTGCGACTCTTTAAATTACCAGCAGTTAATAATTTTGATTGTGAAGATATATTAAAAGAAGTAAACAAAATAAAAATCGATAAAACAATAGCACCGCTTATTAAAAGGTATTTAAAAAATTTAAACATAAATAATCAAAGCATTTAAAATCCACTACTTAAAAATGTATGAGTAACACCATCCCCCAAATTGCTTGAGTCATCAACAAGGTATAGGCATTACGCTGAGCATAAAATAATAAAGCTTGACCAATGGCAAAAGTGAAAAGCAATACTGAATTCAGGTAAACTGCTTGCCAATCAAAGCGCAAAAATAGATTTGGCAAATGAAATATTAAAAAAATCAATGCCACTACCACAATTTTCTTAAACAAAGACCATTTTTTATAACGATCTTCAATTATCAACATTACAAAGCTAAAAAAGAACAATGTTTCAAAAAAACTGGTTAAAATAGCTAAAAACATTTCCCACCAAAAACCATCCGCTAAATAATAAGCCATTGGTTGAATTTGGCCTGCTTGAAATAAAGCTTTAGTAATAACAACAACAAAACCTAATAAGCCTCCTATTGCTAAACCCAACAACAAGCCTTTTTTTAGTTTTTTAAAAGCTAAAGTTTCCATGGTCAAAGAAAACCCAGTAATTGCTAGATAAATCAAAACAGGAAAAGCAAAGAAGATGGCTTTGCCTACTAATTCATCAAAAAACACTGAAAAAGAAAATAGCACTCGATAAATCAGCCAAAGAATGAAAACTAAAATCAGCAGTGGCCAAAACAATTGGTGTTTTTGTTTTTTACTTTGTCTAGATTTAGTTTTATTTCTTTTTTTTGATGGCATCCAGTGCTAGTTTTAAAGTTTCTTGTTGATTATGAGAATAAGTATCAATAACTAAATCGTATATGTCTGGCCGCCAAAAATCAAGCTTTGCCTCTGCCACCACCTTACCAGTCTTAACTAGCCATTCATTCCATTCTTTTTTGTACATGCGTTGCCATTTATTTAAATTGTTTTGATAACGAGTTAGGGCATTTTCTTTAGCTTCTTCTACACTAATCTCATCACGATTAACAATTCTATCAATGCGTACTGAATCATCACTACAAGTCATTAAAATCTTTAAGGTACCAGGTATATTTTGTGCCATAAAACCAGATAGCCAAGATTCTATAATCCATCCTTCTTCAGAACTCAGTTTTTCACGAATACCCATATCAATTTGACGATCAAAGTCATCACTATAAGCTAAAGCACTATGATGAGCTTTTGACTTGGCATCAAATAAACCTTTTTCCACTGCATAAGCTCGCATAAACTCTCCGCCAGAAAAACCTGTGAAGCCAGCATATTTGAGCTCTTCGCGCAACATCGCTAATAAAGTGGTAGAACCACAACCTGGTAAGCCAGAAATGGTAATGTTTTTATAAGAAATATCATCCATAGACATATCAACTTTCAATTGTCTTTTTATTTTCATTATGCTTTGTTAATAATTCAACTATCACTGACATTAGCAATTGCATCTTTTTGAGACAAGCTATAGCTTCATCTAAATTTAATTCTTTTTCACCATTTGGAAAAAAGTGAAAAACGTGATTACGACACTGCAACCAAGCTTGCCAAACATCTCTAGCTAACTCCTCATTAAATATACGGCAAAGATC
Organism: uncultured Pseudomonadales bacterium; assembly: GCA_964393205.1. Classification (GTDB taxonomy): domain Bacteria; phylum Patescibacteriota; class Microgenomatia; order UBA1400; family PJMF01; genus JAAZKO01. Next base: position 97,626 of record CAYMSV010000002.1, read on the forward strand.
ATCATAAAGCCACCACTTATCACGTTGTCCAGGTCTAACATCTGGATTAAGGGCTCGACCGATGCGAAAGCGGCGACCATAATAAACTTTGTGGCTAATTAACTGCAAATCAAGCAACATCTTCTTCAAAAAACCTTCATAAGCCTTGGACATTGGAAACACTATAAAGGAAAAATCATTAATGTCATTTTGTTCTTCTTTGCTAAAATGCTCACTCAAATAGACACTGGTCTTAATTAAATTTTGTTGAAAGGGGTCTAAGTATTTAAACCAGGAAGATTGTTGATCAATTTGTATAGACATAAATAAGTATTACAGAAAATTATATATCGATTATAATTGAAAGACTAGAAAAAATCCAAATTTTAAATTTCTAAAAAAATTAAAAGCAAGATAATGAAAAAAATGTGGAAAGTAAAAAGTAAACGGCATCGATCAAAAAGAAAAAGAAAAGGACTCTGGCATAAAAAGTCTTGGCAGATTAGTATGCTTATAGTTTTTCTTCTAAGTGTTTTTGGCATAATTTATTTAATTCAAGACTTACCTTCACCAAAAAACTTAACTGCTCCTGAAAATTATGCTGTTAGTACTCAAATTTTTGATCGCCATGGCCAACTACTTTATGAAGTTTATAGTGATGAAAATCGAATCCCAATTGACATTGAACAAATACCAGAACATTTATTGCAAGCTACTATTGCTATTGAAGATCAAAACTTCTATCGCCATCATGGTTTAGATATAAGAGGTTTAATAAGAGCAATTTTCAATAATCTAACTGGAGGATCAACACAAGGAGGATCAACCATTACTCAGCAATTGGTTAAAAACGCTTTGCTTAGTAATGAAAGAACTCTAAATCGCAAAGCTAAAGAAGCACTCTTATCCATATTAACAGAGATTATTTACAGCAAAGAAGAAATTCTAGAAATGTATCTCAATTACATTTCTTATGGTGGAACTGCTATTGGTATTGAAGCTGCCGCAAACCGCTTCTTTGCTAAATCAGCTAGTGATCTAAGCTTAGCCGAAAGCGCATTGCTCGCTGGATTGCCACAAGCACCTAGTTCTTACTCACCTTTTGGTGCTTATCCAGAAAGAAGTAAATTGCGACAAAAAGAGGTTTTACGCCGTATGATGGAAGATGGATACATAGATCAAAATAAAGTTAATGAGGTAGAAAATGAATCATTAAATTTTGCCCTAAAAAAAACCGATATTAAAGCTCCACACTTTGTTTTTTATGTAACAGATTTGCTTTACAAAGAGTATGGAGAAGAGATGGTTAAAACTGGTGGCTTGCGTGTCACCACTACTTTAGATTTAGATTTGCAAGAAAGCGCTCAGGCATCTTTGTCCGCAGAAGTTAATCAATTAAGTAATTTAAAAGTTGGTAATGGTGCAGCTTTAATTACCAAACCCAATACTGGCGAGATTATAGCTATGATTGGCAGCAAGGATTATTTTGATAGCAAAAATGATGGTCAAGTAAACGTTACTCTCGCTCTTAGACAACCTGGTTCGGCCATTAAGCCAATTATGTATGCCACTACTTTCCAAGAAAAAACCCTCAATCCTGGTTCTATGATTTTAGATATTCCCACTTGTTTCAAAATCCCCGGACAAAGAGATTATTGTCCAAAAAACTATACCGGTGGTTTTGCGGGACCAGTAACAATAAGACAATCTCTCGGTAACTCTTTTAATATTCCAGCTGTTAAAGCCCTCAGCACTATTGGTGTAGAAAAGTTTATGTTGCAAGCTAATAAAATGGGTATCAATAATTGGATAGATCCCAGTAAATATGGTTTGTCTCTAACCCTTGGTGGTGGTGAAGTTCAAATGACAGAAATGGCTACTGCTTTTGCTGTTTTGGCCAATCAAGGAGTTAAGGTACCACTAAGCTCCATTTTAGAAGTTAAAAACTATAAGGGCGAAATCTTGCAAAGCCTAGATATAGAAGAAAGAATTGAAGCTTTAAACGCCATGACTGAGGATGAAACTATCAGAAAAGAAGCGCAATTAGAACGAGTAATGCGTCGCGCACCTGCTTATCTAACCGCTCACATTATGCAAGACAACAATGCAAGACTAATGGCTTTTGGCAGCAACAACCAACTCGTAATTAAAGATAAAGTGGTTAGTGCTAAAACCGGCACTACCAATGACTTAAAAGATAACTGGACAGTCGGTTTTACTCCGGAGCTTATGACTATTGTTTGGGTGGGTAATAATGACAATAGTTCAATGAGTTATTTAGCTTCTGGAATAACCGGTGCGGCTCCCATCTGGAATGATATTATGTCCTATCTTCTTAAAGATGAAGAAGTTGTGTGGCCAGAGCGTCCTAGCGATGTTAAAATGGCCAATGTTTGTTTAACCGGCATGCCAGTCGATCGAGGTCTAGGAAATAATCGTAATGACCTAGATAACATTAATAGTAATGACTCAACAGTTAAGATTTCCGATCAGGTTCAAACTTATTTAACAGATACCGATCCAGCCCAAACCTGTCAATCAGTGGCACAAGAGTTATATTGGGAAGAGTCTTTTCCTAGTTATTCTGGTAGTTTTCAAAAAGAATTTTGGATTCGTAGTGAAACAGGTCTGCCTCCTGCCATAGGTGAAGAAGCTGAAGACTTAGTCTTGGAACTTCATCAATTTTACTACGATCCAGTTACTCACCTTTACTGTGCTGATTGCACTAGACCGGTGGATGAAGAGAGTGGTAGGGTGATTTACGAAAGATATTACGTTAATTAACAGCTAATTATTAGAAATTTGTGATCAAAAAACACAAAATATTACTTTTTATCATCTTGACTTTTACCTTATTGTTTTCAGTTTTTCTAAGTCTTAAAATTTGGAAAAATAGTTTGTTGTCACCTATTGGCAAGGACTCCCAATTTACTTATTTAAAAAATTGGTTGTGGCCGGGTAATCAAAAGGAAGAATTTATAGTGTATGGTTTTCTACCATATTGGAATATAAATAAAGTGAAACTACAACCAGAACTTACTCATCTTAGCTACTTTGCATTAGAAGTGGGAGCAGATGGACAAATTGTTACTGAAAATTTACCTGGAGAAAGTGAGCCTGGATATAGACAATTAAACAGCGAAAATTTTTTTCGTTTAATTAATGATAACAATATAACTAAAGAGTTAGTCTTGAGTCAATTTAACTCACAAAAAATTGAAGAACTTTTAAATAATCCAAGTAATTGGTTAACACTTTTAGAACAAATAGATGCCCTACTACTTGCCTATCCTTTTAGCGGACTTAATCTTGACTTTGAATATCAAGGCGAAGCAGACGAGCAACTAAGGCAACAATTTGTAAACTTTATCATCAGTATTAAACAGCATTTAAACCAAAGAGAAGAAGAAATTAATTTAAGCATAGACGTCTATGCTAATGCTGGTAATCAAAATAAAAAATTACTTTGGAACTTAGTAGCTCTAGAACCATATTTAGATCATGTCGTGGTAATGGCCTACGACTTTCACAGACAGAATTCTGCTCAGGCTGGACCGGGAGCCCCTTTATTTGGTGGACAAGATTTATGGAGCAGTGATATTAATCGTTTAATGAAGGGTTTTTTCGATCAACTACCTAGACAAAAAATTTTATTAGGTATTCCTTTTTATGGATATGGTTGGCAAACTGATAGTTTAGAGCCTCAAGCTAATACTTATCCAAGTACTGGTTTTATGGTTAGCTATCAAGAATCATTGGATTTACAAAATTTAACTGGCCGTTGGCAAAACTGTTCAAACCTAGAAATTTATTGGCAAGAAGATGCATTGTCTCCTTTTGCTACTTTAACTTGTCCTAAAAATGAGAACAATGATGAAAAAAGTGAATCACTTAATTACTTAGTTTATTTCGAAAATACTCAATCGCTGCAATATAAAATTGATTATGCCAAACAACTAGAAATAGCCGGAGTTGCTATCTGGGCTCTCGGATATGAAGGTAGCAGCAGGGATCTGTGGGAAATCTTTTAGAAATTACTAAAAAAATAATTTCGGCTTAAATTTCAAACCCTAAATTTAAAATTCTTTTTTATTAAATTGTTGAGCTAAGAGAAATGACCAAACACCAGTTGCCAAAAAGAAAAGACCAAGCACTAACAAACCAAAGGTATTTGCTATCGAGCCCGCATTATAAGTTCCACTTTCAGTAGAAACTACAGTTTCTCTAGCACTTGATGTTGCCTCTTCTGTAGGAGTAACAACGGGGGGTGTTGGAGTTGGAATAGGTTCTGTCTCTGGTAAATAAGGATCACCTGTGCCGTGAGGTAGAGCTTGTGTTGTCTCAGCACTGGCTATAGTTCTATTCGAATCTGCTCCTCTACCCAAATCATCTAGCTCGCTAGAAACCGTAAAATTATAGCTTCGAACAACTTCTTCACCTGTATTAGGGTCAATATAAGTATAACTTATTGTGTGTTCACCTGGTTCTAATTCACTCCCCAAATTAGCCAAATCAACTATTAAATTTCCCTCATCATCTGTTTCAACAATAGTCTCTATAGTTGTTTCTGAGTTTATTACAATTTCTACAGTTGTGTTGGGAGGTAAAGTAGCTCTAATAATTGGCTGGGAAGTATTGACTACAATATCAGCTGCACTACTTGACTCTTCAATTTCATTTAGATCCAAGGTTCGTTCTGTCTCATCCAAGGTTAAATTTTCACCCAATAAGCCATCAGCGCTTTCCGTAGAAACAGGTACAGACTCATTCATATCTAAATTATCAACTACTTCATTTTCTTGATCGAAATTTGGTTCTGGACCAAGCCCTCCAATGTCATCAGCCAAGAGTTCTTCTCTCGTCTCTGACAAATTTTCTTCTTCTGCACTAGCCTCCTGGCCCATAATGATTTCTGGAACTGGTTGAGCATTCTCAACACTAACTATTCTATTTGTAATTAAACTAGGTTCTACTCCCTGAACCTTAATTGTCAACATGCTGTCATCATTTATCTCTGGATATGAATTAAGGTTTAAATTAAAAGCATTACTGAGAGAAACGGCCCAACTACCAGAAGATTTTACCAAAGTTGATAATACTCCAGCTCCCTCTAAAGTAACAAAAACAACCGCTCCATCTCCAGCTTGGCCATTTGCTTGACTGACTGTTCCATAAATGGTTTGATTATTGGGAGAAGCACCATTCTGACTACTTGCAGTTTTGATTTCATAAGGACTACCAGCGCTATCAAAAGTTGCATTGCTACCCGTACCCAATAAATAATAATAGTTAGTATTTGGCTCCAAACCTCTTACTGTTACCTGATGTAAATGGTATGGTTTAATTATTCCAGAAAGCTGATCCCTATCGTCACTTGCCTGTTCTTTGATGTCATTAGCGCTTGTTCCATACTTAATAAACCCAATAGTTTCTTCATCAGTGTAGAAAGTCACTGTAAAAGACTTATCTGTAACATTACTAAGTACAATATTTTTTGGAGTAGTTTCTGGTGTAGCTCTAGGTGCAAATAAACCAGTGCCGTCACCAAACAAAAAAACTCCTGCTACTAAAGAAACAACTAAAACTAATAATCCTAAAATAGTGGGTATTTTCTTTTGACCTGACTTTGCACCGCCTTTTTTGGATTTTTTACCCAGCTCTTCAGTTTGAACTGATTCTGTGCTTACTGATTTAGGAATCGTCGTCGGTGCTTTAAGGGTATCTTTTTTAGTTGATGAGTCGTCTTGTTTGTTGATGTTTGCACTTGAAAGTTGATTTTTATGATTTTGTGTAGGTTCTGTTTTGATAGGACTTGGCAGCTTAGCTTCTTGCTTTTGTGCAATTAATTCTTTTTTTTCAACAACTGGAAGATTTTTTTTAGTTGGTGTATTCGTTTTTGGTGTTAAAGATTGCGGAGGAGTAGGTTTCGGCAAATTAAGCCCAACTTGAGAGCTAGTCGATGAATTTTGATTTAAAACTTGCATATCAAGACTAAGACTTATAAAATGTCCTGTTTTTACTCTATATTAATTAAATTTAGATCACAAGGCGAAGAAAATCCAAACAAAAAATTATTCGTATGTTTCAACCTCAACTTCGGCTTCTGTTTCAATTTCAATTTCAGATTCTTCTTGACTAATACTTTCATCCATAATGAATTCCTCTTCTAGATCATCAGCCTCATCTTCTTCGGTATTGCTTGATAAATCTGTAATATCAGTCAACACTCCTTCCTGACTAAATTCTGTTGTTAAGTATACAAAAATAGGAAAATAACTTAATTCTTCATCGCTCAGCACTCTTTTTTGCTCTATCATTGAGAACACTTCAACATCCAGACGTGGAACTAGTGGTTTTGCCAAGTCAGCCAAATGTTGATCAATTTTAACCTTTCTTTGCGAAGTAAAAACACTAACACTAGTCCAAAATAGTATCGCTACCAAAAACAATATTCCTCCCCACAAAATGTTTTTTTGTCGACGTAATCGATTAAGTTCTTGTTTTAGCCTAATTCTTTCTTTACTCATTTTTCATCCATGCTTGAAGATAGCGAATAATAAGGTAAATTAATTTTTAATTGAGCAGATAAATTACTGGATTCTGTTTTTCTATCTATGACAACTTGATCAACTATTATTACTTGACGCAAATCCATTATTTTTTCAACAAATTCCCTAATTTGTATATAATTACCCAGAACTTCTATATTAATTGGCAAGAAATCTCTTTGATAATCTTCAAACCTATCATTTAAAAACTCTTCACCAATTGGCTCCGGTACCTCTGCCAATGAAATTTGACTGATAACTAATTCTCCTTCTCCAGCTATCTTTTCAAATTTCTTCAATGATTTCACTACATCAAATTTTCTAGGAATAGCTTCATCTAATAAATAAAAATTAGCCTGATGCTGTTCATATTGCTCCTGAGCTGTATATAAACTAGCCAATTTTAAATCCATTTGCTGATCAAGTTCTTTTTTATCAGCTATCTCTTTAATCAAATCAGCCATAGTAATTAAAGTTGGTCGAATAGCAAAAACAGCAAAAAAAACTACTACTATAATAGATAAAACCAATTCTACCGAAACCCTAGCAACTGGTTTTTGATAGAAATCAATTAAAATTTTTGCTAGTTGTTCTTGTTTTGTTTTAGACATTAATCTTCAATAGTTTTGTTTACCTCAATAACCCTGGCTTTAACATCAAAAGCTAAGCCAGGAGAATTCTCTCCTCTAGATTCGATTTTCCCTATACTAACATTATCAAAGTGAGGAGATAATTTAACATTGTTAACTAAAATATTTAATGAAGTTTGAGATAAAGCCGTACCAGAAAATACAACCTCACTACTCCTAATAGTAAGATCATCTAAAATAACATTACTGGGAATAGTTTCATTTAATATTGGAAAAATCTCCATTAGATTAGATTCTTGTTGAAGCTGTTTAATATCAGTAATTTGTTTTTGAATAAAAAGAAAACGTTTTTCCAGATCTTCATATGATTCAATCGCCATCTTTTTTTGATTAATAGTAGCATTTAAATCAGTTACCTGACGATCTAAAACAAAACGAGTGCTAAAACTTAAAATTACTACTAGCTGGGTAAAAATCACCACATAACGACCGACCGATAGGGTCCAATTTAAAATACGGCCCATTGGCGTCTCAAAAAAAGGATCCTTAGGCATCAGGTTTACGTCAAGCGAAACAGAACCTCGTTTTTTCTTTTTATTTTTAAATCTGGGCATTATGTATATTGTAGATTAATTTAGGAGAGAGTAAAAGATCTTATTTAGATAAATCACCTTCGATAGAACTATCCAAGAGCATTTCCTGAGAATCTTTTAAAACTGGCTTCCACTTGCCAAATTTGGCAATTAAACTATTGAAATAATTAAGTTCTTTAATATCAAATAGAATTGAAAAATATAAATAAACCAAAATGGCTATGGTACTAGTAGAAATAGTTAGAGCTAATAAATCCACAGTCCTGCTCGTATCAAAAATTACTTCATCTAAAATTTTAAAAGGTAAGTATAGAAAAATAGCCATAAAAAAACTAGCTAATAACATTTTTAGCTGAGGAAAAAAGAAGTCTTTAAAAGTAAAACATCCTAATTTCTTTTGTAAAATAAACAACATCAAAAACAATTCTATAAAAGCAGATATTAGAATTGCTATGCCTAAGCTGTATACTCCCCACTTAAAAACATAAATTCCCAAAGCGTTACTTAGCAAATAAACAATGACCGTAATCGCAGTAACCATAAATGGCGATTTAGTGTCTTTAAGTGCGTAAAAACTTCGAATAAGCAATTGCGTCATTGCTTGAGCAGTAATTGAAATCGCTATAATGGACACTAACCTGCCAGTAATAATAGTAGTTTGCCAAGGAAAATTAGCTGTACCAAAAACTAAACGCACAGCAGGAATACGTAAAATTAATAAAAGAATTGAAGCTGGCATCGCTAAAAAAGAAATTTGATTGAGTGACTGTAAAAGAAGTTTATTAAATTTTTTACGATTAAGCTCAGCAGACTCCTCTGATAAAAACGGGAAAGAGGCTTGACTAATAGGTATTCCAAAAAAACGAATAGGCAGAGTCATTAAACGACGGGCTAAATTGACAATCACAAAACTCAAATCGCCAATTGTAGTTGCAAAAAAACCCATGGCCAAATTTTGTAGTTCTGTTACTCCCACCGTCATTAAACGCGGTGGCATCATTTTAAATAATTTTTTAACACCCACAAAATGCCAATTAAATGTAAACCGCCAATGAAATCCAGTCTTCTTAATTAGGGGGAGCTGAATAAACATGTGAAAGGCAGCACCCACCACCACCCCTAAACCAGCAGCATAAATGCCAAAATACTTAGCTAAAAATATCGACGTCAACATAATGCCTAGGTTGTAAATTAAAGGCGCTAAAGCAGGAACAATAAATCGTTGATAGGCTTGCAAAATACCAGTTAGAAAGTTAGAAATAGCAAAGAAAAACTGAGCAAACAGCATAATTCTTGTCAAATTTACTGCAATTGCTACTTGTTCTGGAGTAAATTCAGCACCGGTACGAGCCATGGTAATTGGTCTGGCAAAAATAAAAGCAACAACTGAAAAAAAGATAAAAATCAATAAGACTAAATTCATTACTATTGAAGTAAATTGAAATGCTTTTGCCGAATTTTTTTTCTTTAATTCAGTAAATAGTGGAATAAAAGCTGCTGATAATGCTCCAAGAACAATTAGTTGAAAAAGCATATCAGGAATCTGAAAAGCTACTTGAAATGCCTCATAAGCTTGTTGACTGGCTAATGTATTAAAAAAGAGCTTAATTAATACTCTTTCTCTTAATAAACCTAATAGAGAAGAAAAAATATTAGCAGATGTAATAATGAACGCCGCTGATAAAATAGAATTTTGTTTTCTAGCCAACCATTGAGAATTAGTTTTAAAAATTTTGTTAAAAGAAATCATATAGCTTCTTTTGATTATAGAGAAAATAAAGAAAAAAACAAAACAGGGTTTTAATTATCGAGAGTTGAGATAACTTGTATCTTGAAGTTTTTTCTTGTATAATCACCTCTTGTTAAATTCAAAAGGAAAGCTTAATGCCAATTTTAAAAAGTGCTAAAAAAGCCCTGAGAGTCAGCAAAAGAAAGAACACAATCAATCGAAAGCTGAAATCTCAAGTCAAAACGGCCATAGATCAAGTTAAAAAAACTCCTAGTGCAGATAATCTGTCTCTGGCTAGTAGTAAAATCGATCGTGCTGTCAAAAAAAATTTGATTCATAAAAATAAAGCAGCACGACTCAAATCTAAACTTGCTAAACTTAAGCCACAATCAAAGTAATGGCAAATTTATCTAGAATTAGAAATTTCTCTATTATTGCTCATGTTGATCATGGTAAAACTACCTTAACTGACGTTTTTTTACGCTTAACCAAAACCGTATCCGAAAATAAATTTCACGAACGCATGATGGATTCTAATCCCATCGAACAAGAAAAGGGAGTAACCATTAAACTGGCTCCAGTGCGCATGAATTACAAAGGGTATGTTCTGAACTTAATTGACACTCCAGGACATGTCGATTTTGCTTATGAGGTTAGTCGTTCGCTGGCAGCTTGTGAAGGAGCGGTGTTACTTGTCGATGCTAGTCAGGGAGTACAGGCTCAAACCTTAGCTAACTATCAAAAAGCTAAAGATCTTGGATTAGTTATTATTCCAGTTATTAATAAAATTGATTTACCTTCAGCCAATATTGAACAGTGTTTGTTAGAAATGATGGAAATTTTTAATTTTAGTGAAGAAGAAATCCTGCAAGTTAGTGCAAAAACCCAGTTAGGTGTAGAAAAAATTTTGGAAGCAATTATTAAACGTATTCCTGCCCCACAATTCAAACTCACTCAAGAACAAAAAGAAACAACTAAGATAGAAAATCAAGATAAAGAAACAGATAATACTCAAGCATTAATTATTACCTCCACATTTGATAACCATCAGGGAGTAATTGCTTATATCAGGGTGGTGAGAGGTCAAATTAACAAAGAAGCTCTACATCTAATATCAACTGCTATCGATTTTAATCCAATTGAAATTGGAGTGTTTGTTCCTCACCCTGTTAAAAAAGAGTTTTTAACAGCCGGAGAAGTAGGTTACATTGCCACCGGACTAAAAGAAACCAGTCAGTTAAAAATTGGTGATACTATTACGTCTGTAAGAGAGAAAAAACAAGCAGTTCCTTTACCCGGGTATCAAGAGCCTCAAGCTATGGTCTTTATGGAACTTTATCCAATTGATAGTAAAGATTTTACTGAATTAAAAGAAGCTATGTCTAAATTAACTCTCCATGATAGCGCTCTGCAATATCAAGCTACCAACTCAGCAGCACTGGGTAATGGCTTGAGAGTAGGCTTCTTAGGTATTTTTCATGCTGAAATTGTTAGAGAAAGATTATCGCGAGAATTCAATTTAGAATTGATTAGCACTGCTCCTTCAATTACTTATCAAATCACTTTAACTAATCAAGAAGAAACTTTAATTCACAGTCCAACTGAATTGCCAGATGCTGGTCAAATTAAAGAAATTAAAGAACCAATTTGTCAACTAAATATTTTCTCTCCAGAAAAGTACTTATCAGCAATCATGAAATTTTGTCAGGAAAGAAGAGCACAATTAAAAGATAGTATGCGAGCTGGAAATCGCAATCAACTCAAGTATGAAATTCCTTTAGCTGAACTTGTCAGTGACTTTCATGATCAACTTAAATCTATTACTTCTGGATTTGCTTCAATGGACTATCGTTTCAGCCATTACAAGGTGGTCGATGCCGTCAAAGTTGATATTTTGATTAATTTAATAAAAATTGAAGCTCTTAGCTTTATCATGATAAAAGATAATGCTGAAAAAAAAGCTAGAGCCATAGTTAAAAAACTCAAAGAAGTTGTACCTAGACAAATGTTTGAAGTACCAATCCAAGCTGCTATTGGTGGAAAAATTATTGCTCGAGAAACTATCAAAGCTTTTCGTAAAGACGTAACTGCTAAACTCTACGGAGGAGATCGTACACGACGTATGAAATTACTCAAGAAACAAAGTCAGGGTAAGAAAAGAATGAAGCAATTCGGTAAAGTCGAATTGAATCAAGAAGCTTTTTTAGCTATCTTAGAAAACTAAAAGAGACTAGTTGGCTCAAATTTAAAATAGCGGATATTAGCTTCTTCACGAATTGTTTCTAACCATTCTTGTTGAGCTTCAGTTCTTTTTTCTTGAATCACCTGAGCTTCAATCTGCTCCCTCATTTCTTCAAAATCAAGATCTTCACCCAAGAATTCTTTATTGGTTTCGAAATATTCTAAGACTTCTTCTTCGCTAACCTGAATTTCTTCAGCTAAAATTTTATCAACTTGTAAGTTGAGACGAATATCTTCTTCAACATCTGCTCTAGTGAGGTTTTGCATAGCCAGAATATCATCTAAGTTTTGACCTTGAGCGCTTAAGCTCTCTTCAATCTCAGCTATTTGAGCAGCCACTGCTTCCTCGTCGATCTCAACATTAGCTTCTTTAACAGCTTGATCAACTAGTTCTCTAGTGATTAAAGACTCCAAAATTTGACTGGCTCCTTGTTGTTCTAATTCTTTAATTACTTGAAAACGAGTGATGGGTTTACCATTAATAGTTGCTACAATTAATTGGTCTTTCAAAAACCAAAGTGCTAGCAATACTATTAATATAATAATAGGCCACAATATTTTTTTGGGTTTTATGGTTTTGCTTACCTCTATCCTTTTATTAACAATCTGATTTGTTTTTTTATTTGCAACTTTTTTAGTTTTATTGGATTTTATTTCCTTTTTGCTATTTTTCTTTGTTGCTGGAACAGTTTTTTTAGACTCAGGTTTTTTCTTAACAGTCTTTTTTTTATTCATTTGTGACTGAGTTTTTTTAGTTTTTTTAGCTGGCATATCAACCTTTCTCTTAATTAAAAATCTGATTTAATCATCTTTTCAATAAGAAAAAATCAGACTGTATCAAAGTTATCATCTTTTTAAAAAAATTACTAGGGGAAAAAGCTGAGGATTAGAGGTATAATAATTTATTGGTATAATTATTTAAGAATCATGAAAAAAAGAAAAGTTGAAGATTATTCTGAAATCATGAAGAACGAAAGAGTCAATAATAATCCTCTCAACTCTTATATTACTAAACCAAACAAAATTGCTTTTGAACTACAAGATCGTGATGAAGAAATAATTTTGATTCTACGACAACACCCTATCACTCAATTAAAAAGTGCTTTACTTTTGATTTTTGGTTTTTTCATCGTGCCTTGGTTATTACAACTATCTGGATTAATTGATTTTTTACCATCTCAATTTCGCATCGCTTTTTATTTATTTATTATTGTACTTTTTATTGGCACAAGTCTTAGATGCTTTTTATTATGGTTTTTCAACGTTTATATCATCACTGACGAACGTATTATTGATGTTGATTTTCTGTCAATGATTTATAAAAACATCTCTACTGCTAAAACTGAAAATATTCAAGATGTTACTAAAAAAAGCTCTGGAATAATGGCTACAATTTTTGATTATGGAACAATACTCATTCAAACTTCAGCCACAAAAAATGAGTTTGAATTTGATCACGTACCGCATCCAGCCCGAGTTGCTAAATTACTTAATGAACTAATTCTTGAAGAAGAGAGAGAGAAAGTAGAAGGGAGAATTAACTAGTGTTAGGCCCAACTATTAATCAAGATCTAATATTAGCATTATTTAAAATTGCTTTTGTTACAGGATCTTTTTTCTATTTAATTTATTCTTTTGTTATGGCTAAACAAATCAGAATTATGGAAAAAACCCTAATAACCGGCTTCAGTAGCATCATTACTCTGCTTGGATATATCAACTTAACTATAGCCGTACTTACTTTACTTGGATTTTTATTATTCCTCTGAAAATTGGCTTAAAAAAAGAGCTATAGATACAAAAAAAACCCTTTGTTCTGGCCTCGACCTATCTTCGCAAGGGAAAATCCCTAACTATTGTCAGCGCTGAGACGTTTCAAGACTCTGTTCGGGATGGGAAGAGTTGGGACCATCTCGCTCCAGAGACCAGAACAAAAGGTTTTTTTCTAAAGAACAATTGTTAATTATATAACATAAATGCTCTTAAACATGTGAAGAAGTCAACTGCCGTCCAATAACAGTCTTCGAAATTAACGAAGACTAATTAGTAATTTATTCAATCGACACTTAGTATTGCTAGGCTTAATATGTCTCCATACTTACACCGGCAACCTATCAACGTGGTAGTCTCCCACGGGTCTAATGGAGAAAGTTAATCTTGGGTGGGGCTTCTCGCTTAGATGCTTTCAGCGATTATCCTTGAGGAATGTAGCTACCCTGCGGTGCGCTTGACAGCAACAACAGGAACACTAGGGATTCCCTCATCTCGGTCCTCTCGTACTAGAGATAAATTCCCTCAACTTTCTAACGCTAACACCGGATAGAGGCCGACCTGTCTCACGACGGTCTGAACCCAGCTCGCGTACCGCTTTAATTGGCGAACAGACAAACCCTTGGGAGCTTCTTCACCCCCAGGATGCGATGAGCCGACATCGAGGTAGCAAACCGCGCCGACGCTAGGGACGCTTAGGCGCGATGACTCTGTTATCCCCGGAGTAGCTTTTATCCGATAAGCCCGGCACCTTCCATAAAGTGCACGAGGATCACTATAACCTGCTTTCGCATCTGCTCGGCCCGTATGCCTCACAGTTAAGCACCCATATGCTATTGCACGTACAGTCTGATTTCCATCCAGACTAAGGGTACCATTGCGCGCTTGCGTTACTCTTTAGCAAGCAACCTCCCCAGTTAAACTACCTGCCAGACAGTGTCCTTGACTAAGTTTGCATTAGTCTTAAGTAAGGTCTTATATATAAAACGAGTGGTATTTCACTGATGTTCCATCACTAAATGAAGGAACTCCCACCTATCCTAAACAATTTCATATATAAGACCAGTGCCAAGTTGTAGTAAAGCTTCACGGGGTCTTTTTGTCCTGGTGTTAGTAGGCCGCGTCTTCACGGCCATCTCAATTTCGCCGAGTAGTAGTTCAAGACAGTATGAGGCTCGTTGAGCCTTTCATGCGCGTCACCAATTAAGTGACAAGGTACTTCGCTACCTTAGAACAGTTATAGTTACTGCTGCCGTTCACTGGGGCTTCTATTGAAAGCAATTAGTAAACTAATCACCCTCGCAATTAACCTTCCAGCACCGGGCAGGTTTCAGCCCGTATACTTCCCCTTGCGGGTTTGCACAGACCTGTGTTTTTGGTAAACAGTCGGCCTCATTTCTTTCGCTGCGCCCCATCTTACGACGGGGAGGGCATCTCCAAAAGTTACGCCCAGCTATTTTGCCGAATTCCTTAAACTACTTTCTCTCGCTCTCCTTGGTCTACTCGACCTGTCCACCTGTGTCGGTTATCGGTACGATTTGATACAGCTCTCCTTGCGAAGCTTTTCCAGGATAATGAAATCACGCTGATCAACACTCACGCAGAGTATTGACCTATCACAACTTGAATAAACGCCTAATCGGATTTGCCTGACTAGACTGTCTTGTTGATTGGATGCAAAATTCACTTTTGCACCAGCGCTATCCATCATCGTCCCTCCCCAAGTAATAATGATCTGTACCAAGGACTGGAATATTAACCAGTAATCCATCGACTACCCTCCGTCTGAGACGGGGCTTGTCTTAGGGTCGCCTAACCCGCACACGACGAACGTGGGTGCGGAAACCTTGGACATTCGGAGTTGAAGATTCTCACTTCAATGACGCTACTTATGCCAGCATTCTCACTTCTGATCGCTCCAGCAGCTCCTTACGGGCCACCTTCATTGCACACAGAACGCTCCCTTACCACTCACTCTAGTAAACTAGAGCGAATCCTAAGCTTCGGTTAAACATTTGAGCCTCGTTAAATTTTCGGCGCATAAATCCTACGGCTAGTGAGCTGTTACGCTTTCTTTAAAGGATGGCTGCTTCTAAGCCGACCTCCTAGTTGTCTTAGGATCTAAACTTCCTTTCCCACTAAATGTTTATTGGAGACCTTAGCTGTAGGTCTGGTTTGTTTTCCTTTTGCTCCTGGAACTTAGCTCCCAGGTGCTGAGTGCTGCGAAACACAAAATTGGTATTCGGAGTTTGACTAGACGCTCACGGTTTCCCATGAGACGCCCGATCAGTGCTCTACCCCCAACTCTGCTTAACGCAACCCTATACCTAAATATATTTCAGGGAGAACCAGCTATCTCCGGGTTCGATTGGCATATTACCTCTAACCACAGCTCATCCGAGCATCTTGCAGCATACAACGGTGCGGACCTCCTTAGGGCTCTCGCCCTAAATCATCCTGGCCATGGTTAGCTCACTCCGGTTTCGGGTCATTTACTAGTTACTATAAACGCTCTATTCAAGCTCGCTTTCACTACGGCTTCGACATGGCAATGTCTTAACCAAGCAACTTAGCAAATACTCGCTGGCTCATTCTTCAATAGGCACGACATCACAAGATAAATCCTGCTTTGTCTGATTGTTAGCAAATGGTTTCAGATACTATTTCACGGGGCCTTCCGCCCTTCTTTTCACCTTTCCCTCACGGTACTCGTTCACTATCGGTCTTGTTTGATATTTAGCCTTGGAGTATGGTCACCCCAGATTCAGAAAAGAGTTTGCCGTCTCTTAACCTACTCAGGAACATCCTATGTCAGTTTTTGTTTTTGTATACACGGCTCTCACGTTCTTTGGCCAACTATTCCACGTTGTTCTACTAACAATTACTGTCCAATATTGGAGTCCTACAACCCCAGAAAAATCTGGTTTGGGCTAATTCCTTTTCGCTCGTCGCTTACTCAGGAAATCTCATTCGTTTTCTTTTCCTGTGCTTACTTAGATATTTCAGTTCAGCACGTACCCCCCTGGACAATAAATTGTTCAGGCCACCTTGTAAACAAGGCGGGGTTACCCCATTCGGACACCGCCGGATCATAGCTTTTTGGGAGCTACCCGACGACTTTCGCGCCCTACGCGTCCTTCTTCGGTCAAACAAGCCAAGGCATCCACCTTTTGCTTTAAGTTATAAATTACGAATCATTGAAGTCTTCATTTTATTTCTCGACTATTATTGAATAACAGTTGATAAAATTCTTCACATGTTAAAGAGCACTTATTACTAGCCACCAATTAGTGACTACTTATTAGCCTCTAGAAGTTCCGCTAGGAAATCATCCAAAGCCTAATAAGTAAACACCAATGTTAATTCAACTATAAGTGGTGGACCCTAAGGGGCTCGAACCCTTGACCTCCACATTGCAAATGTGGCGCTCTAGCCAACTGAGCTAAGGGCCCAATATTAAGCCGCTTTCAAAGATCATGCACTTAGTTGACGGAGGGAATCCTCAAGGCTGAGCCTTTGATAACGGATTGTCGCGAAGAGAGTGTAATTATAAGATTAAAAAAAACAAAAAGCAAGAGTAAATTTACTTATAAAAGTTGGGCCCGTTGGCCAATTTCTTCCTCTAGCAATTCTTTATCTTTACCATATTTTAAACGAGATAATTTTTTAACTAATTCTGCTAGCTTAGGATTCATTTTAGCATCCTGAGCCTTCATATCTTTAATTAAGGACATACTAAAAGCACTTACAGGCTGATTATCAACAATGGTTTTTACATAAGCATGATACTTTTCAACATTAGCCAAGTCTGTTTCATTAAAGGTTGGAGCAAACTCATGTTGCAAAAAATTAGCATCAGTCACACCTACTCTAAAAGCTACCATCGTACCCACGTTGCCAAAAACTGCGTTTTTAATATCTTCCTCAATCTGTCCAATAAATTGATTAGCCACAATCAAATTCAACCGATATTTGCGAGCCTCAGAAAGAATAGAAGCAAAATCTTCGGTAGCAAAGTTTTGAAATTCATCTACATAAAGGAAAAAATCACTACGTTTGTCCATAGATACGTTTTGTCGACTCATGGCTGCTGTTAGAATTTTTGGCACTAAAATTAAACCCAAGAATTTAGCATCTTCCTCGCCAATTACCCCTTTGCTCAAATTACATAGAATAATTTTCTTTTCATCCATAGCTTTACGAAAATCAAAAGAACTTTCACTTTGACCAATAATGTTGCGCATCGTTTTATTAGTTACAAAACGACCAAATTTAGAAACAATATAGTCAAGTACTTCAGACTTGTGAAAGTCACTGGTGCTGGCTATTTGATCAGTCCAATAACGCTTAACCATTGGGTCTTTGATGAAAGGTAGATAGTCTTCAACATATTTGGTGTCAGTTAAAATTCTAACTAATTCAATAAAGGTTGCGCCTGGCTTAGACATAATAGTCAACATACCGTTGCGAATAGCATGCTCGAACCTTGGCCCAACAATACCAGTTCGATGGGGATCATAGAGTTTATACATTAAGCCAATCACAGCACTAGCCATAAACTGTTGTTGTTCATCATTGTGTGCTTCCATAATGTTCATACCTAATGGTCGTTCAGTATCTGCTGGATTAAAATAAATTACATCTTCTGCTCTTTCTGGCGGCATTAATTGCAAAAGATCTTCAACTAAATCACCGTGCGGATCAATTACAGCTACACCTTGTCCAGATTGAATATCTTGAAGGGCCATATCTTTAAGAAACTCTGACTTACCTGTGCCTGTTTTACCAATTATGTAAGTGTGGCGGCGGCGATCTTCAAGAGACATATAAATACCACGCTCAGTACCTCGATATTTGGATTTACCAAGATACAAACCTTTAGTAGGAATTTTGTTAGAAGCTGGTGCACTCTTAGCGCTAAGCCAACGGATATGATGGGTTTCCACTGTTTTATTAGGAAAGTGCATGACTGTGGCTAATTCCTCAGTATTGAGAATAATTTTTTTACTAGAAAAAATAGAAAGATATCGATAAATGAAATCAATCATAAATAAATGTTTAAAGAAAATTCTGGCTCGCTTAAATTGATTGTGTGGAGAGGAAAATTGAGAAAAAGCTCCAATTAAATTATTGAGGTGGGCTTTGGCAGTTACATCATTATTAGCGGACACCACCATTCTAATAGAAATACGAAAACCTGGCTTACTGGTTTTGGTATTAATGGCCTCAACCTCTTTTGGATCATGAGTGTAACTAGCTGTATCTGGATCTGCTTCTTGTTTCTTTTGTTTTTGATTATGGCGCTCACCCTTTTTTTGCCAAGGTCGACCAGCAGGTTGTAATAAAATTTGTAAACTAGCCCCTTCACCATCACTCATCTTTGAAAGAGCACTAGTAATTAAAGATAAGCCATCAGTAGCCAAATCTTTGTAAGTTTTAATTGGGTAAAAATTAGCTTTTTCTAATTTAAGCTCACTAAAAGCTACCCGACCAGTATCATTGAAAATATTAACTTCATCAACTTCACTAATGGCAGCAGACGGATAAGCTCCATTAATTTGTTTTTCTACTAAATCCTGAATGTGGCGAGGACAAGTTACATAAAATGCAATATCCTCTTTCATACCAACAATTTCGAAGCCAATTGTTTCCTCAGGCTCTAAAAAAGAGAGAAAGCCAACTTTTTTGAGAGAATAAAGACCAGCAAACATTTGCTCAGCTGCATCAATCTTTATTTCATTACTTTTTGGTAATTTGACTAATAAAGTGACAAACTTCAGAGCATATTTTTCTCGGCGCCGATTCTTAATAAAAATACCTAAGGCATAAAGCAAAAAAGAAACAATGCCCAATAAAATAAAAACTGTTAAAAGATTAACAATAAAAACATTGGCTTGTGATAATATTTGTTCTCCTTGCGGTGACATATTAGTTGTCTTATTTTAGCAAGTTTTAAACGTCTGTGCTATTCTCGACTTCTTCTTTATATAGTACTGCGCCTGCAAAAATCTTCCTTATCTTGTCTGCCCATTCCGCAAGCCAACGTAAACTAAAATGGGTGTTTTTCTTTTTAGCAAGTTTTTGTTGAGTTTCAGTAATAGGCAATACTACCACTGGCTTAACTGTGCTTGATGGAGCCTGAGCCTGAGTTGCTAAGTTATTAATAGTAGCTTGCTGTTTTTTGATTGACTCTTGGTCCGCTTTTTCTTTATCAAACTCTTTAATTTCTGTCAATTCTTGACCAATTTCTGCTATTTCCGCAGACTCATTATTTTTAGCCTTTTCAGCTGATTTTTGCTCAATCGCAGAATCTTGATCTGCAGCTTCAATCTGTTGCTGCTGCTCTGCTTTTGCTAAAGATTCCGGTGTAACTTGCTTTTCAGCTAAAATACTTTGATTTTTACTATCGAGTTCTTTTTGACGTGAAGTGCGCGCAGGCGTATTTACTGATAGAGAATTTTTCTCCTCCACTTCTCCAATCGCTTCCTCAAGTAAATCCAAGGCTTGCTTATTTGATAATACTTTTGGCTGTTCTTCATCTGTTTCTGATAAAGACTGTAGGCTTAAAAATTGCTTCAGCTTAGGATATTTCTTTAAATCAATGTTTTTTAGCAATGAAGCTGCAGCTCGATCGTTAGGCATGAGACCATCATACAAGTTTTTGCTTATAGAGAAAAGAGAGAGTTAGAAAATTGCTATTTATCAAAATTAATTATTTAAAAAAACTATGGATAAAAAAACAAAAAAATTAAAATAAATTTCTATAAAATTTTGCCCCAAACCATTCTTCTGTTAGAAGACCAGGTGCTGTCTCCAAAACCATGTCTACTGCTTGTGGTGATTGATAAATTGCTAATTGATCTTCATCTTCTTCAAAAACTGGTCTGCTGGCTTGACGAGTACAATCTAGCAAAACATGCCTATCAAGCCAACAAATATCTATATCAAATTTCATATCCTTCATCCAAAACTGCTGAATCTTAGCCAAGGGAAAAACAAAAAGCATGCCATCTATTTCTTGACCACTTACAGTTTGCAATTGATCACGATTAGATAGACCTTTCTTTATTGATCGACCATCTTTAACAAGCTCTACCAATATGCTCTGACCTTGAAAACTAAAGAAATTATCTTTTAAAACTAACTCAACTAATTGACCATCTCTTACAAAAAATGACCAAAAAAAGCGCTGATAAAGAAAAATTAAAAAAATGAAAAAAGAGATGATTATTATTAATAGTTTAATAATTTTGAATTTACTTTGCATAATCAGTACTTAAATAATAAAAATAATAATATTAGAAAATAAAGAAAAGAAACCATTTTAACAATTTTAATCTCTGAAACTGCCAATTTCTTTTTTACACCCATTAAAAAGTATTGATTAAATTTTTCTGTTCGTGGTGCTAATTGATAAATTTCTATAAAAATCACTAAATTTAATGCCAAAATTAAAGCTATTCCTGCGATGCTGCCAGTAGAAGTTAACATAAAAATACTTAAAAACGGCAAACTAACTAAGAACAAAGGGCTTCTGGTTATTAAAATTTTCTGTTCCAATTCTTCAGAATAAATTTTTTGTAAATATTTTTCGTCTCCTAACATTAAAAATAAACCCAAGGTGTAGGCAAAAATAAACATCAAAATTTGTAAATAAAAGTTATTGATTTGCCACTGCTCTCTAATCATGCAAATTAGAACAAATAAAAATAATGCTACAAACAAGAATATTTTTTTACTTTTTTGTTGAGACTTGCTAAAAACCCTCATAGTTCTAAAGCTACTTGTTAATTCTTTTTAAAGATAAAACCTTATTACTAGCCCGATCAACCTGATTTTGAAAATCAAGTGAATCTTCGTATTTTTTCTCCAAATTATTTAACAACGAAGGTAATTGCTCATAATCAAAACCCAGGCCAAAAAGTAAAACATGATTGCCAGCTTCAATGGCGCTGATAGCAATTTCTGAAAGACTTCGTGTTTCACTAGTACCAGGTAAATAACTTGCTGAATCCATCAATAAATCATCACTAATCACTAGAGTTTCTGGATAAAACTGGAAAAGTTGGTCCAAACATTGCTTGCTTAGTGAACAAGGCTGACCAGCCAACTTGTCTCGTAAACGCAAATGAGCAGACATCACTCCTAGATTGGGATATTGATCAAGTAATTTTTCAAAAATAAGAGTGTCGTTTTTGTCTAAATCAACCGTATCTGGAGTAATGTGTAAATCCTTTTGACTACTACCTATTCCAGGAAAATGCTTTAATACCGGCATAATTTGCCAATTAGAAAAAGCTTGGATATACTCTTTGGCAATTTGCACTATTTTGTCCGGATCATCACCTATTCTACTAGTCAAAATTGGGTGAGCATTTGGTGAATAATCGACTACTGGAGCTAAAACCAAATTAATTCCTACTTCAGACAATTCTTTGGCTGACTGATTGAGCAAACTATTGCGCTCCCTAGCATTTAACAAATTTGAATTTTGATTATCTTCCGAAATTCCAATGCTAGCTGTTAATTGACGCATACTAGGAAGAGTGGTAAATCCTTCTCCACTCAAACGCTGTACCAGTCCACCTTCATGATCAACAGCTATTAGAGGTAAAACTCCATCTTCCTCAAAAATTTCTAATAAACTATCTTGATATGCTTTCGCTGTATTAAAACTCACTTCTTCACCAAAATAAACAATAAATCCAGGTTGATATTCTTTTAATAGTTTTAGGGTTTCCTTATCTTCTATACCCATTTTGTTATCTAGCAATAATGGTAAGGCTAACATTTGACTAATTTTTTCTCTAGTAGATAAATCTTTAATAGAAGATAACTCAACTTCTTCTACAGATTCTTTGTCAAATTCTTCCACCACTGGTTCAGGAAAATATTTTAGAAAAGGTTGTTGAAAATAATTGTAAGCCAGAAAAGAGGCTAAAAGAGTTAATAAAATAATTAAAACATTACGCCATTTCATAAAACTATTCTACTAGAATTACTTATGATAGGCACTGGGGATTTTGGGAATAATTGCTTCGTATAGTAACTCAGCATATAACTCATGGACTAAAGCTGAAGGATGACCATCTTTTTTGGAAACAAGCAATGAACTATAGTTTCCTCGCTCATAATCATCTAAATGTTTTTCATATTTAGGTAGATCGATTATTTTTTTAGAATCAATAATAGTTTTGTTTTCTAGTTCCAAAATTTCCCTAAAAAAATCTAAGCGCTCTTTTGCCCACACAAAATAACTTTCAGTTAATAAGTAAATTGATTTTTCTGTTGGTAATTGCTTAATGCTTTCTTGTACAAAACATTCATTTATTGGATTTCCTAAAACAAAAGGATCAAAAAGTTCTTGATTTTCAAGATAATCAACATCAGAATTACGCTCTATATTAGCTTCTTCTCTGGGAAAATTACTTTCACAGACTCTGATTATTGGCTCATCTTTTAGCTGCTCATAAGTAGAAATATGAGGAGCTAAGTCATTAACTACTAAAGCAAACACATAAAAATCAGGATTGTAAATTTTTTTGACTTGACGATAATCTAGTAAATAATCAACAATAAAATCTCCACAGTTGGCTACAGTTATAACCCTCACATTAAAGTCCTTTTGAAGTTTTTTTTCCAAAATCTGGCTAAAAGTCTTTGGCCAACGCACTCCTTGACCCCAAGTGTATGAATCACCAATGACTGCTATTGTAAATAAATGTTCGTCATTTAGGTGATTGGGTAATAAATCATCCACATTAGTGCCGTGACGTAATTGTCGATAATAAAGAGATCGTTCTCCAAAATCTTCATAAGAAACTGTGGACGGTTTATCTTTCTCAAAGACCCAATAACCATGATCCACACTTTTATAATAGAAAAACCTATCAAAAAAATATTTTTCTGCCAAAAAATAAAAGAATAAGATACTAATGACCAATAACAAAAGAGAGACTAGTAATAGTATCGTTTTTTTATAAAATAAAGTTTGTTTCTTCTTCTTTTTTTGAGACATTTTTTAATCAAAATTAATTTTCAATAAAGCCCCATTTTGGATTATTTGTTATTTCCTCAAATAATTTTTGCGCATACTGATAATGAGCAAATTTAGAAGGATGCCCCTCTGCTTTACTCACATGAGGATTTTCATCTGGATAAATTGAAAAAACTTCGTTAGGACCATCAATAATCTTAATACCAGCATCCTTAAAAACTCGCAAATATTTATCAATTAAAATATTAAATTTGTGAGTATATTCATTCTCAATATGACTTTGCTGAGTCATCATAACAGAATAGAAATAATTGAAGTTAAAAGCCATGGTGTGATTCGAATCAAATGATTCAACAATCTTTCTAGCTACACAAAGATTTCCATATTTTTCCTCCATCACCATTGGATAAAACAAGTAGTTTATTTCATCCTCTCGAACGCTAATAGGATTTACAATCTGCTTCCCCATGAGTTCTCCATAGCCAACTTTTAGTTCTTTGCAACCCTCACTCAAGTCATCAAGTGTTTTTTTGAAATTTGGGTAATCATCATAATGTTCAACATAATTAAAATCATCATCAACCAATCCAAAAATAAACAAATCGATATCCATATGTTCTTTAGCCAAATTATATTTAATGTAGTTATCCACTAAGTTGTCACCCATATTTCCAAAATTATAAACAATGCTTGGACGAATTTGATTAAGCTTATCTTCTAAGATATTACTGGTTCGCTCCGATTCCTTCACACCTAAACCATAGACAAAAGAATCTCCTATAAAGGCAACTTTAAACTTCTCCTTTGTTTTTTGCGGATCGTACCTCTTTGAATTTGGCTCTTGTTTTAAAAGAAATGCTAAATCTTTACTTCTATTTATAGCAGTTCTTTCTCTACCCCTAAAAATTAGAGCATGCAAAAAAGTCTTATCAAAGAAATCATTATAAAAATAACCGTGGTTATAACTTTTTTGATAAAAAATCTTGTCAAAAAAATAGTTTTCTGCTAAAAAATAAACTAAACGATAAGTTAAAAAAACAGAAACAATAAATACTAGCCCCAATATTAATTTTTTATTTTTATTCATTTTATGACTAGTGATAAAAATTATACTAAATAATTCTCATTAGAACCAAGATTTTAAGACCGATTATCATTTAATTATATCTCACAATCTACTGAGATTCACAAGTTCCTTTAAAACTTAAAAATCCTCAAAATAAAATTATTTAATACCATAATTAAATAAGTATGAGAGATTTTTTATCTATGAAAATCTGAGCAAGTAATCTATGATAATAAAAAGTAAATAATAGACTTTTTGACATAATCATGCTTTACAAAGATCTTCAACTAACTTTTATCTTGGGTAACTGGCAAACAGTTGTTGTTTTTTTCAAAAAAGCAATTAAAAAAAAGGAAGGCTTCGTTTGTTTACCCTGCTCTTTAAATGATTTAACTTACAAAGAAATTGAACCCTACAGGTCTAATTATCAGTCTGTAGACTATTGTACTGCTGATGGGATGCCTCTTGTCATTTATTTTCAACATTTAAAAAAAATTGGAAAACTTGACAGAATTTACGGCGCAGACCTAATGAAAAAAATCTTACAAGAGACTCAACAAGAAAATCATTTTTTTTGTGGCACAACACCAGAAACTCTTAAAAAATTAGAGAAAAAGATTGTAGAATATTGCCCAGATATCAAATCTTTATCAACATATAGCCCTCCTTTTGCAGAAGTACAAATTTTTCAAGAAAAATTACTTGAAAAATTAAAAAAACAATCTACAAATATTTTATGGATCGGACTGTCTAGCCCCAAACAAATTATCTTAGCTTCCTACATTAAAAAAAATTTACCTAACTTAAAAATATTTTGCGTTGGAGCTGCTTTTGATTTTTTATCTGGTCAAAAAAAAAGAGCTCCAAAAATTTTGCAAAAATTGGCTTTAGAATGGCTATATAGATTAATTCAAGAGCCAGTTCGCTTAAGTGAAAGATATCTTTATAGAATTCCGATTTTTCTATTAAAAAAATTTGGAAAATTATTAAAAAAATTATTATTCAAAAACACAGAAGTCTAATAAAAAGCTCCTAAGTCTATATCTTTGCACTTCTCATAATCGTAATTGTATACAATAGCCCACTGATCATTTTCCCACTCATATGCTTTTGGTATGTCGACCCTAAACAAAGCTGTCAAACATAAATTTTCCAAATCATTATTAAAAACCAAAACAGACATCTCTTTGAGTTTAAAATCATCGATTCTCTGACTATCAGCAGTTTTAACCACCCATACATCTCGCTCTACTTCAAACTCATGTAAAAGACACTGAACACTAATGCAATCTCCATAAGCATCTAGATATATCGCTTTATCATTCAAATTAAAATGATTGAAAATTTCAAAACTTATTACATACTGCTCCTCATCAAACTCTTGTTGATTAATCCAAGTCATAACTCTCTTTATTTCTAATCCTTGCTTTTTGACAATATTTAAAAATGTGTTTATTTCTACGAAACTTGCTTGGGCAATATAAATTGAAAAAATTAGAAAGAAAACAGAGGTGAGTG
Source organism: uncultured Pseudomonadales bacterium (assembly GCA_964393205.1). Taxonomy (GTDB): domain Bacteria; phylum Patescibacteriota; class Microgenomatia; order UBA1400; family PJMF01; genus JAAZKO01. The sequence continues at coordinate 123,657 of CAYMSV010000002.1, forward strand.
TTTGAAAAAAATGACTTGTGCGTTCTATATTGAGATTAATAATCAAACGGTCTATAGCAAAACCTAAAACGTAAACGCTAGGAATTAAAACAGCAAAAAAATATCTATAGGGAGTAGCTGGAAAAAAAACATGAATCAGCAAATAAAAAACAATGAAAAATATGTGAGCTATAACCAACTTATTTTTTTTTCTGACAGCAAAAAAGAATGAAACTATGAATAAATATAAAATAAATAAACTCAACATAGAGTTGGATACAGCATATTCTTGAGGGACATCCCACCAATCTTCTAATAAAAATAAATTGCTAAACTTAGTAAAAAAGATCCAATTTGGAATATCATTAATACGAGAAAATATTTCGTAAATATAATAGTTTCCATGTTTGTGAATACTTTCTCTAGTATTATACCAACTATGAAAATGAACAAATAAAAACCAAAGCAATATTATTAATCCTGCTTTTAGTGCTGATTTAAACCAAACCTGATGACGAATAGCCAATATATTTTCTTTATTAAATTTCTTTTTTGTATCAAAAAAATAGAATAATAAATCAGTTAAGAAAAAAGCAGCAAATATAGCTACTGATTCGTAACGAACTAAAATAAATAAAGCACTCAAGGTATAGGCAAGTTTTTTATTTTTTTCATAAGCAACCAAGCTTAATAAAGCCACAAAACCAAATAAGGCATCTGAATTGCCATCCCAAACCACCCTAAATAGCGAAGAACTAAAAATTAAAAAAATAAAGATAGGTAATAATAAAAGATGATTTTTTAAGTGACGTTTTACAAAAAAGAAAAAAACTATTAAAGCTAAAATAACAGCAATTGTACTGATTGAGGTCGCTGCTCTTACAGCTGGAAAATCTACTTTTAAGAATGGAGTAATTAGAGCAATCAAAATTGGATTTGCTGGTGAAGCATGAATTTTATATGGTAAGCGAAATTGAGAATAAAGCTGACTGTCATCAATAAATTGAAAAGTATCACTAACCGGCACTTCCATAAAATTTATATTTAATAAAAAATACACACTCGAAATAAGAATAAAGATCAAAATCAAAAACTCTATAGCTTTTTGACTGAATAAAAAAAACTTTATCTTTTTTAACATGAATAAAACAATATTACTTATTTATATAAAATAAAATCCCCAATAACTAATATATCAATGCCCGTGCTATAAAAACAACGTAATGCATCTAAAGGCGTACAAGCTATTGGCTCACCTTTTACATTAAGTGAGGTGTTGATCAAAATTTCATGACCACTTAATTTAGCAAAGTCTTTGAGCAATTTATGAAAACGAGGATTAGTATTTTTATCTACAACTTGAGGACGTGCTGAACCATCAATGTGAGTAATTGCTGCAATATGTTTTTGCATTGATTTTTTCACTTGATAAGCAACAATCATGTATTTGCCTTCATCACCAATATTTTCAAAATAACGGCCCGCTTTCTCTTTTGTAACAGAAGGACAAAAAGGTCTCCAAGCATCTCGATACTTTACTTGCTGATTAACCAAATCTGGCATTTCTGGATTTAGTGGATTAGCCAAAATAGATCGATTGCCTAGAGCCCGTGGACCTCCTTCCATTGCTCCTTGGAACCATGCGACAATTTTATTGCCAGCCAAAGCTTTAGCAGTCAATTGACTAATTTTCTCGAAAGGAAGTTTTTTGTATTTAACTTTTGCATTATCTAACAAATCTTTTATTTCTTGATCATTGTAACTTGGACCCAAATAAACACTTTCTAGAGCTTTTGAACGCTTAGAACCAAGCTCTAAACTTGCTAACAAACCAGCACCAATAGCTGCGCCACCGTCATGACTAATTGGCTGCACAAATATTGACTTGAACAAAGCGCTTTCTTTAATCCTACCATTCAGCTTAACATTTTGGGCCAAACCTCCAGCTAAACATAGATTGTTTAGATGATATCTTTCTTTCAAATAACTCAAATATTTAAGAACTGTTTCTTCTAAATGAAATTGTACTGTTCTGGCTAAATCACGATGTTCTTGGGTTATTTCTTCTTTTTTTAGGCGTTGCTCGCCAAACAACTCTATTAAACGATCGCTAAAATCCTCATGATAATTATGTCGACCAAGAAGCAAATAGTCTCCTTTAACTTTTATTTGACCATTCTTTATTTCTAAAATATTTTGTATTTTTTTCAGTAAATCTGGCTGTACCTCTCCATAAGCAGCTAAACCCATTAAAAAGCCCGCTTCACTATAAGGCTGAAACCCTAAAAAAGCAGAAAAGGCTGCATAAAACCAACCCAAGGAATTAGGTAGTTCTGTTTTACTCAGTTCTTTTAAATTTTTTCCTTGTCCTTCATAAACACTAATTGTGCGTTCTTCACCACTACCATCCATGACCAACACTAAAGACTTTTTAAAAGAAGATAAATAAAAAGCACTGGCCGCATGAGACAGGTGATGAGAAAAAAATCTAATCTTATCTTTAATGGGAGTCTTCTCAATTTGTTTTAAAGCTAAAGCCGTTTTATGTTTAATTAAAGCTGGCTTCCTAGATAAAATACTGAGTAGAAAAGAACTGGATTGATTCCCTCCCAACAAACTAGGCCAATATTTAAGAGTAGATTTTAAGGAAAACCAGGGTATAAACCACTGATACTTTTGATAGTCCCAACCTATGGCAATTTGGTCTACATCAGCTAAATTCAATTTGGTTTTTTTTAAGCAAAACTCAACTGCTTTGATTGGAAAGAAACCATCTGCATTTTTAAAACGAATAAAGCGCTCTTCTTCAGCATAAACTATAAGCTCTCCATCAATAATAATTGCTGCTGCTGGGTTGTGTTCGAAAATTGATAAGCCTAAAATAATCATAAATAATTAGAAACTTGATCGAATTCAAATTCCTCTTCTTTTAAATAAATAATAAAATCTTCTAGATATTGTAAACCACGATTGCTATTTCTTGAATAAATAAAACGCCAAAATAGATCAAGATTTTTGCTAGACTGATTGGGAAATAAATCATGAAGATGAAAAACAAAAATCATAGGCCGTTGATTTTTCTTTAAATTACTATTAAGCCGAAAACAACGAATAAAATTATTAAAACCCAAAAGTTTTATCCAGCTTAAGGCATTAGGAATACCAAGGGGATCAAGCACTGTAACCGGCAATTCTTTTACATATTTATTTTTTAAAAATAAATGTTTTTGAAAAAAATGTCTAGGCATCTGCCATAAACTAGGCAAACAACTAGAATCCAAATTAATTTTGTGTTCTTTTAAAATCTCTAGATCGCTAATTTTGATTTGGTAAGCCGGAGCTCGATATGCAAGAGGCCTATGTCCAAAAAAATCCTTAAAAGCAACAGTGCCCAATTCTAATTCTTCGTGAAGATTGTTTTCCGCCTGTTGATGTGAAAAAGAGTGCAAATAAAATTCTGCCCCAAATTTTTTAAATAATTCAATAACCTCTCTATTTTTTCTATTTAGAGCTTTAGCCACTACAAAAACCGATAAAGTTGCTTGATGTTTTTTTAATAAGTTTAATAAAGATACGATATTCTCTTTTTTCCACATCTGATAATTAGCCGAAATTAAACCAGCGTGATCAGCTTCCAAATCTAAAGTAAGAATAAAATTTTTTTGCTTCATTTTTGACTTCTTTATGTTAACATAGAACCCATGTGTGGCATATTTGGTTTTGTTAATAACAATCCTATCAATCTACCAAAACGTTCTTTAAAAAAAGAACTAGATAGACTATTTGTCTTGGCTCAATCTAGAGGCAAAGAAGCTGCTGGTTTAGCTTTAAATAATAAACAAAATATCGCTATTTATAAAGCTCCTCTACCTGCTAAACAACTAATCAAATTAAAAAGCTATCAAAATTTTATTGATGAGCAACTAAAAAAAACAATTAATTCAGCTTTGGGACAAGCTAGGTTGGCTACACATGGCTTTCAAGCTAAAAATGACAATAATCAACCAACAATAAGCCAAAACTTTGTTGCCGTCCATAATGGAATTATCACCAATCACCAAGAATTATGGTCTAAAAACCATAAAAAAAACTGTCCGGAATCAGACACTCAAGTCTTGTTAGATTATTTACAGAAAACTTTTAATAAAAACAATGATTTTATATTCAGCTTACAAAATCTTTATCAAAATATCGAAGGTTCGGCCAGTCTCATTATAGCTAATAATTTTAATCAAGAAATTTGTATCAGCACTAATACTGGTTCCTTATACTGGATGAACATGCCTGATCTAGGAGCTTATTTTTTTGCTTCAGAATCATGGATGTTGAAAAATTTTATTAAAAAAGTATATCCAAACCATAATTCAAAAAAAATTAAAATCAAACAACTCAAACCTCAGAAAGCAATTATTTTTACGGAAAATAAAAAGAAAAAGCGAATAATAAACTTAAATAAAAAAGTAAAAAATCCCAAACAACAAATAAAAAACAAAGTTGAGATTAGTAGAAAAATTATTGACAGCTCACCCAATGACATTCCAATGGATCACAGGCTTAATAATCTTTACTCAATTAACAATGATTTTAAAAAGATAAAGAAACATCATTTTCCAACAGAAAAAATCAAAAAAATCCACCGCTGTAGTCGCTGTATTCTGCCATCCACTACTCCTTTTATCAGTTTTGATAAAAATGGAGTTTGCAATTATTGTCATGACCACAAAAAAATCAGTTATAAAGGTATTAAAGAGCTTAGAAAAATAGTGGCTCCTTTTCGTAAAAAAAATGGTCAAGCAGATTGTTTAATTGCCTTCAGTGGTGGAAGAGACAGCTCTTATGGCTTGCACTTTTTAAAAAAAGAATTGGGCATGAATCCCATAGCCTATACTTATGACTGGGGAATGGTTACTGATATTGCCCGTCGCAATCAAGCTCGCATAGTCAGTAAGTTGGGAGTTGAACACATTATTATTTCGGCAGATATCACTCAAAAACGTCAACATATTCAAGAGCATATTAAGGCTTGGTTAAAAAAACCAGAATTGGGGATGGTTCCTCTCTTTATGGAGGGTGACAAACAATGTGAATTTTATGCAGACCAATTAATGAAAAAATATGATCTGGAATTAATGTTTTTTTGCAGAGGTAATGAATTTGAAAAAGAAGAGTTTAAGGCTGGACATTGTGGAATTAGAGATGCTGATCCAGATGGAGTAATCCATCACCTATCTTTAAAAAATAAAATCAGAATAGCTGCTTACTATTTGAGTCAATATATCAAAAATCCGGCCTACATTAATATTTCACTGCTAGATACCATGTTGGCGTTCTTTGCCACCTATATTCAAAAACACCAATATCTCTTTCTCTGGCATTACGTTCCTTGGAATGAACAGCAAATTATTAAAACTTTAAAAAATGAATATAACTGGGAAAGTAGCGACGAAACTCTTAGTACTTGGCGTACAGATGATGGCAGTTCAGCTTTTTATAACTATATTTATTACACTGTTCAAGGTTTTACTGAGAACGACTCTTTTAGATCAAGACAAATCAGAGAAAAATTGATTGATCGTTCCACAGCACTTGAATTAGTTAATGAAGAAAATGCTCCAAGATATAAAGCACTTAAATGGTATTTTGATCAGGTAGGACTAGATGGACATAAGGTTTTAACTCAAGTGGATCGAATCAGTAAATTTTATTAAATTCTTGACAATTCCCAGGTAATTTCGGGAGCTAAAAGCAAAGCGTCTTGTTGATATCGTTCAGCAAGATTTGGCTCGTTTGTCTCTAACTGTCGATAAAAACGCCACAACTGTTTAGCCAACCTTTCTTTTTCTTCCCACGGCCAAGGCTTATCAGGGTTTTCTATAAAAAAGTGCATAAAATTAGCTATCAACCACTGTTTTCGCTCCTGATTAATCTTAATATCAGTGCCCAATTCTTTTATTAAAGGACGCATTAAGTCTTGACCAAAATCGTAAAATTTTTTTTGAAATTTACTTGCTACAAAGCGATCAGCTAAAATCTTAAAATCTGTATAGTTCAAGCTAAAAAATAAGTCAATTAAGACATCTGCATAAAAACGATAAAAAGATTCATAGTTTTGATAAAATAAGTCTGAATCTAATTGTAGAAATTCTTTTAAAAAATCTGAGTGCTTTGCTTCACCATCAAATTCTAAAAACACCGGTTTATAGCCTTCAGGTTGCCAAGTATTTAATAGATAATACTGATAGTAAAATTGCCCAGCAAGTTGCAAGTCATCTTTTACAAAAGCCTCATCTGCAAAATTCAACAATAATGATCCAATTAATTCTTTATGTTTAATATCAATAGCTAAATTTTTACTTTCCAAATAAATAACCTCTTTGTTTACCCAATGTGAAGTTTTTAATAAGACTTCGACCCTTTCTTGCCAATCCCAAAGCTCATCCTCCATCAAAAATTCAAAAAAATCAGGTTTAATCACAAATCTTGGATTTATATTTAGAAGTTCTAAATAAATTTTCTTTTGTAGATTTTTATCATCAGTATATTCAAAATAGTTTAATAAAAAATTAGCATCATTTCTATAAATATTAAATATAAAATCTTGATTTTCTTGACTTAAAACATTAATACTTGCTGAATAATCGGGATTCTCCAATAAAGGAAACGTGATAAAAGCTCGATTTGCTGTAGAAAATTCTTTAAATAATTTAGAAGCAAGATGTGTAAAAGAAATTATAATTAACAAAATACTGCTTATAGAAAAAATCAAACAAGCTATAACTGAGAGGAAAGATCTTGAATAGATGGTCTTAGCCCTTGATTTCTTAGCGAGAAATAAATTCTGACGAAAAACAATTGCTAAAAAAACTAAAAGTAAAGAAAAAATAGCGCTAAATTGCCAATCAAAATCAAAGATTGCCATTAAATAAAGAGACAAAATTCCCAACAATAAACCCTGATTTCTTGAAGATGGTTTTTTGACAACTAACATTACACCTGATATTAGCAAAGCAAAAAAAGACAGAAAATACAAAAAAAATCCTATCAAACCAGTGTCTGTTAAAATTTGTAAAAATTCATTATGAACATATCTAGCAACTGAAATGTCACTACTAGCTTGATTGCGAAAAACAAGAACAAAACTATTTAGACCATAACCAATTAGAGGTCTTTGTCTAAAAAAATCTATGGCCTGTTTCCAATATATTAATCTGTCATCCTGAGTGATATCCTTGCAAAAATGCTGGAAATTAGAGTCTCTATTCCTACAAAGTTCACTAGGAGCATAATGAAGCTTAAATACAAAAGCAATTAAAAAAACCAAGCTTAATAAAAAAAATAAAGACAAGTTTTTGAGAAGTCTCTGCTTAAGTGGATTTAACTTTTTTAGTTTTTGAAAATTTAAAAAAACAAGAACCAATAGCTGTAAAACTGCCAAGAAGATAGCGACTCGAGCAAAACTCAAAAGTAAAACAATATAAAAAAATAATAACCAATATAATTCTGAAGTTTTTTTTATTTCCTTTTCTAGGATAATGTTTTGCCAAAAATAAGGTAAAAATAAAATTAACAAAGTTGCAAAATGGTTATGTCCATAACTGGCATAAAGCAGATTCATTTTTGGCAGTAAATCTCCTAGACTAGGCACCAACATTAAGAGTAAAACCAGTATTGAAAAAAATTTCATTAAGTTAAAAAATTTCTTAAATAAAATTCTCTCATCGGGCAATAACTTTTGATCATAAAATAAAAAAACAATCAAACTTAGGAAACCAAGTAACAGAGAAAAATAGCGACTTAAAGATTGGCTCCAGGCCACTCCTAAATAGGCATTTATGGGGAGATAAAAAAGTAATAATAAAATTGAAAGCAAAGAAATTAATAAAATATTATAAAAAACCGGCTTAGTCTGCTTTAGCAATTCTATTTGTTTAAAGCTGAGGTGTTTTTTTTGACTTAAATAAAAAAGCGCTAAAATTCCTCCAATACAAAAAATCCATTGAGTTTCCGCAAATATAATCAAAAAAGATAGTAAAATGACAAATATAGTTGTAAAAACCATTGATCTTTGTAATCATAGCAAAAAAAAATAAAATGTCGAAAGCACAAATAAAAAATCAAAAGAAGATTCTTCTAATCATTAACAACTATGAATTAAATTCTATTAATAAAATTATTTTGAGCATTATTAAAACTAATCAAAGTTTGCTCTTTTATGTATTAAGCCTTGAGGATTTTGGTGAATATCAGAGTGATTTTAGTAACAAAAAAAACCTTATTATCATTGATAAAGGTAAAAAGCTTAGACAAAAAATGATTAAAACGAAGAAAATAATTTTTCAAGAAAAGATTAAACTAATTCACACCCATAGTCTTCGTCCAGAACTCTGCGCCTTTTATTTTAAAATTTTTTTTCCTAAATTATTTCTAATAAGTAACCGCCATAATCCCCTGTTTCTACACTTTAATATTAAAAGTAGATTACAAAATACAAGTTATCGTTTATTTTCCAAGTATACCAATCAAAATATTTGTGTGGCCCCTCACATATACAAGACTTTATTAGAAGATTTCAAAATTTCCCAGAAAAAATTATTATTAATAGAAAATGCTTTAATTGAAAATAAAGAATCTAAGATTAAAACAAAAAACAAAAAAAGAAAAACAAAACAAATCATCTATTTTGGCCAATTGATTAAAAGAAAAAATATAGAAACCCTTATTCTAGCCTGGAAAAAAATCAAAGAAGCTCCACAACTAACAATCATGGGACGAGGTAAAGAATTAAAAAAACTTAAAATCCTAGCCTCAAAGTGTTCTGCAGAAAACACAAAAACTATTAAATTTTTACCTTTTCATCCCAATCCGGAAAACTTTTATAAAAAAGGAGATATTTTTGTTTTGCCTAGTTTAAACGAAGGTCTCTCACTGAGTTTACTAGAGTCTATGAAAAGTGCTTTGGTTTGCGTAGCCAGTGATATTCCTGCCAATAAATTTATTATTAAATCTGGTCGCAATGGCCTACTGTTTAAAGCTGGTTCTGTGAAAAGTTTAAAAAAGCAATTAGTTAAACTAATAAATAAACCTCAACTTTGCAAACAACTAATAAAACAAGCCCAAAAAGACGTGGAAGATAATTTTAATAATAAAAAAATGACTCTGTCCTACAAAATTAACTACCAAAAACTTTTCCAGTTAATCGAAAATAGATAAATTTGAAAGTCTGATCACGAATCGCCTCATAAGTGTTGCAAGAACTATTACAATGTAAACAATCTTTTTTTCTCATTTCCCGACGCTTTTTAAGATTTCCTGATTCAAAAAATACTTCTGACAAACTTTTATTTAATTTAGCAGTTTTTTGATTAAATACTTGGCCAATAGGTTGACTAGAAAAACACCAATAAAGCTGACCATAAGCATCTATTACCACACTATCTACTAAGAATGGACAAGGAGTAGTTCGATTAGTTTTTTTACTATACATTGATAAAATATCTGCCCAATAATAAGCATTAAAATCTAAAAAATGTTTTGGTTTTGCTAATTTTTTCAAAAATCTATTTAAAAGTGGCCAATCTTGAGAGCGAAAATTAACAAAATCTTCTGTATCTAGATTCCGCACATAAGTATCGTGAAAGCCAACAATCTGCCAAGTATATTGATAAGCATGTTTTTTCAACCAATAAGTCAGGTGCTTTACGGTTCTTAGATTTTGTCGCATCAATAAAACACCTACAAATAAAGACAAACAAGAATATTGTTTTTCTAAATCACGAATTTTTTCTAAACTTAGCTTAACCCGATCAAATGCACGACTCACACCACGAATTTTTTGATGACCTTCAGTATAATCATCCAGAGAAACACTAATTATTAAATCTATTCCTTTTTCTTGACATAGTTTCACTATCTTTTCTAATTCTTTAAAACCAGATTTACTTATAAATCCATTAGTAACTAATGAAATTTTTTTTAATTTGGGTAAATTATTTATAAACAAGGATAAAATGGCAAAAAATTCAGGATGAAGTAATGCTTCGCCTCCAGTCAAATCTAAACTACGTAAGTTACTTAAAAAAGGATCTTTGACTAAAACTCTCCACTCTTTCAAAGACAGCTCTCTAAGTTTAGGCATTTGCCAAATATTACACATGATGCAACGAGAATTACACTGATAGGTAAGGGCTAATAATAATTTTCGAGGTTTTAATTTAAAAAACTTACCAAAAAAAATATAAAAATAATAAAGAGTAAAACTTTTTAAAAAATTGCTAAATCTTTTTAATTGAGACATAGACCTAAAATTTCAAAATACTTTTCCAAATTAGTAACATTATAATCTTTTTTTACCCTACGTTGACCAAACAAAGCTAATTTTTTTCTTAAAGAATCGTTTTTAAGCAATAACATAATTTTATCGCTCATATCTTTGATCGAATAGGCAATTAAACCTGCTTCTTGGTTATGAAAATAAAGTTTAAGCCCAGGATAATTCATCACTACTGCTGGTAAAGCGGTGCTCCAAGCCTCTAACAAAACTACCGGCTGCCCCTCATATTTGGAACTAAGAACAAAAATCTTTGATTGAGCATAAAAACTAGCAACATCACGATTTGGCTTAGCAAATCTGACGTTTTTAACTAATTTATTACTTTTAACATACTTTTTTAATGACTGCTCTTCTTTACCCTCACCCACCATTAATAAACTAATATCTTTTTTATTCTTCTTTAATTCTTTAACTACTTTGATTAAGGTTAGTAAGTTTTTTTGCGGCGCAAAACGACCAATAAAAAGCAAATCAAATATTTTTTTATCAGCTTTTTTTGCTTTGGATTTAGAATTTTTCTTTGTATTTTTAAAATTTGTTACCACCCAATTAGGAACCACAAAAATTTTGTCAGCTGATATATTTAAATAATCAATTAAATCCTGTTTAGCTACTTGATTTTGAACAATGATCGCTTTAGCAGCTGGATAAAAGATTTTTCCCAAAACTTTTTGATAAAACCGCGGATTCTCATATGAAAAGATATTGTCTTGGCTAATAAAAACCTCAATTTTTTTCCAAAAAAATAATTTACTCAAAAAAATACTTCTAACTGAAGAGTGTAAAACATGACTTAAGATCAAATTAATATCAAATCTAAGAATATTAATGCCCCAGTGAATAAAACTGGGCAAATAAAATGTTTTTCCAAGTACTCTTAGTGCCTTGGGTCTAATAAGTTGCTTAAATTGTGGATCTAATTGGTCAAGAAAGTCAAAATCTGCCTCAGCAGTGTATAGTAAGTAGGGCTCAATCCTCTCACTTAGTTCATTTTGATAAATATAGTTAATCAAATCAACAATTTTACGCTGAATACCTCCAAGACCCATATTGTAAAATATGAAAGCTAATTTAACTTTTTTGTGAGACATAATTACTACTCAGGAAAAGTGTAATCAAGCACTGTGCCGAATAAAAACACACTTTCAGTGTCATTATAAAAGTAATCATTAACCATAAGAGGGCGTCGATAACTATAAAAACAGTTGTTAGTGTTTTCTTTGAGACACCAAACCCTAAGGGAAATATTAAAATAAACGTCAGAGTGTAGCGGGTCATAAGCAACTACTTTTCTACCCCTACTATCTAATTCTGAACTTTTGGCTGGCTCATATTTAAAACTATTAAATTTTAATATGTCTTGATTGCTGTAGTCCTCAAGAAATAAACGATGAAAATATTTAATCACTACATTTTCAATTTCAGGGATTTTAACATCAACTAAAGCAATTCTCTCTACAAATTTACTCATCCTATCTTCAACATTTTGGTAAACATCAATAATCTCTCCCTCAAAGAAATATTTTTCGGTAGTAAAATCAAAATTTTTACCCACTACCAGGGGTTTTCCCAAATAAGAGTAAGTTCTTTTTCTCTTATCATAAAGTGCTTCTATTTCTAAAGTTAAATAGACATCAAATTTTTGATCACCTCCAAAAGAAACCTTATCAATAAATACCACCTCGGCAATTTTATCACCAGCAAAATTATAAATTTCATCTCCAACTGCCATTTGTAAAAATTGCCATTTTTCTATAGGCATTATTACTCCAAAATCTTGATCACTCACCAACATATCTATATGAATAGTTTGTTTCTCTCGATCAAAATAAAAAATAGCAAACACCAAAGCTAATAAGGCCATTAAAGCTAGTAGATAATCAACTATTGATAGTTGTTTAAAAAATTTAATAATTTTTCTCTTGTATTTTTGCATAAGCCATTCCTATTATAATCCAAAAAAAAGCTGTAATTTGAAACTCATATAACCAAGGATAAAACTGGGCTACTAAAATGTAATTAAAAGCAGCTAACAATAAGGCTAAAAGCTCCACATCCTGCCTCTTTTTTCTTCGTTCCTTAAAAAAATATTTTGCAAAGACTAAAATTAGCCCAATAAAAACCATTAAACCAAAGGCACCAATAGCATTAAGAACTTCAAATAACAAATTGTGAACAGATGCTGGATTTCTAAAAAAAAGATCTGGTGGAAAATCATGAATAATTGAATATTTAAAAACATTATGACCTAAACCCAATGGTTTTTGCATCATATAAACCCAAGACATTTCAAATTGTCTAATACGAGACAAGATAGTACTGTGATTAAAATTCCTAAAAAGATTTAAAAAATGTTCACTTAAGAAACGAGACGAAAAACCAAACGTAATAATCATGATGATTATTAAAATGAATAAAAAATTTCTAGAAAAAATAAATTTAAATTTATTTTTTTTAAGAGACTTTTTGACATATTTTTTCATTAAAGGTAATAAAAACAAAAAATTAAATAAGAGAACTAACCACACGCCTCTACTCAAACTTAAAATAATACCAGCTATCGAAGCAATAATAGTAAAAAAAAGCAACTTTCGGTCAACAACATTGTGATTCTTTAAATAAAGAAAAGAAGCTAAACTGCCAAAAAACATCAAGATTGAAGAACTTAAATTAGCATCCCAAAATAAACCACCAGGACGATAAAATTCTGGATTATCAGTAGAAAAACGAGCTGGTAATCCCGTATCAACAACCATGCCCAAATTGCCACCACTAATTTTTTGCAAAAACATAGTGACACCACCAATGATAGCGTAAATAAAGAGTGTTTCTAAAACTATTCGGCGAATTTTTACATCTTTAGAAAAAATGAATGATAAATAAAAAAGTAATAAATACTTAAAGAAAATCCATAAATAAAACCAGGCAAATAAACTTATGTCAGTAAAAAAAGTAGCTATTAGTGAACTAATAAATAGTAAAAATATTAAAAAATCAATAATTCCTGGTTTCCAAAATTTATTTTTAAAATTGGTTCTAGTTTTTAATAGATAAATTAATATAAATATCAAAGGATCAAAAAAAGCCAGATATAGATGGGGATTAAACAGGTCTGTTTTAAATTTGGCTAAAGAACTATCCAATATGCTATAAAAATAATTTCCATAATAATTAATCTCAAAATGATAAGCCTTTTTAAAAAAAATCAGAAAAAAAATCATCAACCAAAGCGTTTTGTTTAAATCTTGTTTTAACAGATATAATATGATTAAGCTAAGAGCTAATAAAAGTAAATAAAATAGTATGCGATCTATCAAAACATTAGCTAATAAGAAAAAAAGGAAAAAATATGTTTCTTTTTGCAGCTTTGGCCAAAAAGAAATCGCTTTAAAAATGATTTTGCTGAAAAAAGATCTTGATTGAGATAAAAAATTTATGCTTAGAGATAAACTCATTGTTTTATTATTGTATCAGCCGTGGCAATGGTCTACTGATTATCAAAACCAGACAGTAAAAACTTTAGAAAAACTTAATAACAAAGTCATTATTTATTATGGACATAAAGAAACAGTCTTGTGGAAAAAAGACGGATTACAATCACTTTTTATTAAGAAAAATAAAAAATTAAACTTCTTCATTCCAATTCATTTTTTGCCTTTACGCCGACTAACTTTTGTAAAAAAAGCTAATCAATTCATAAACCTTCAAAGATTTAATCATTATTGCAAAAACTTATTTAGAAAATACGAGAAAAAAATAACTCCTTCTCAAGCTATTTTCTGGTTTTTTGAACCAAACTCCTTGATTCAAAACCTTCATTTATTAGATATCAAACACAAACATTTAATTTTTGACTGTGTAGATTACTTTTCAATAAAAGAATTAAAGTTTGCACTGCAAAAAAGCACTAGTATTTTTTGTATTTCACAAACCATGCAGGAGTTACTGAGTAAACTAATCAAATCTAAAAAAATAATAAATTTGGTACCTCAAGGATTTGATCTAAACACTTTTAAAAAATATAAATTGTTCATCAATACTACTTCTTCTAAAGATAAAAGATATAAAATTGGTTTTATCGGAGGAATTGATAATCGACTCAAATATTCACTGTTAATCAATCTAGTCAAAAGCAACCCTCAGTGGCAGTTTCTTTTTTATGGACCTCAGCAAAAACTAAGCAAAAAAAACAAAAAACTACTAAACAAACTTCAAGCTTTCTCCAATACCGACTGGGGAAATGTGACAAAAAAAGAATTACCTAGAATTATTCATAGTTTCGATGTCGGTATTATTCCCTATGAGATCAGACAAAAGAAAAATTACTACTGTTATCCAATGAAAATTTTTGAATATTTTTATCTAGGAAAACCCGTGGTGAGCACTCCTATAGCAGAACTGCAGCATAAAAGGTTTAGCAATTTTGTTAGAATAGCTAAAGACAGTCATCAATTCGAAAATTCAATTAAAAAATTGTTATCTAAAAGCTGGTCAATTTCCTTAAAAAAACAACAAAGACAAATGGCCATAATTAATTCTTGGCAAAAAAAAATTAACACAATAAATGATCAACTAAAACTGTTCGTAAAACAAAAAAAATGAAAAATAAAAAACAAATCATTCTCTTAACTATCTTAGTTTTTTTGTTTATCTCATTATTATTTTTTCAAAGAAATAATAGAAAAACTTTTTGGCAAATTCGTCCTGCTAAAGAAATTGTTTCCGGTGGAGAGTTTGATGGAAAACATATTCTTATTCCCATCGATAGAAATAAAATTCAAGCCATTGATCATAAATCTGGAAAAGTCAGCTGGCAATTTGAAGCTGATACTTCCATTAACTCTGGGTTAACAATTATAAATAACGGATTGTTCTTTATAACTGAAAATCAAAATCTATTTTCTCTTAATCTTAAAAGCGGAAAATTAATTTGGAAAAAGACCCTAGATTTACAAAGAAACAACCTTCAAGAATACAAAAAACAACTACTCTTGAGTCAAGCAGGTGGAAGAATTACTTTAATGAATACCAAGGGTGAAATCCTATGGGAAAATTTTTTAGAAATTAATAATACCAAGCCCTCAGACCAAAATCTAAATAATCTAGAAAAACAAATATCTGACTGGGAAATGTATTTTTCTTATGAAAACGAGCTTATATATGTCACCTTTGAAAATTCTATATATAAACTAAGCGGTGAAACAGGGGAATTAATCTGGAGTCAACATTTTGAAAAAGAAATTTTGAGCAAACCTCAACAAATATATGGCGACCTGACTTTCATTGATGGAGAAGGTAGCTTGACTAAAGTTGACACAAAGGATGGAAAAATAGTCTGGCAAACACAAGAAAATTTTGAACAAATTACTGAACTTTTAGAAATAAATAATTTAACGGCAAGTAAGAGACAATTACTAAATGTCGTTGATCAATTTATAAAAACTTTAATTAAAAAAAATCTGTGGATTTCCAATCTGATTATGGATAGTCTAGGAGCTTGGAAAGATAACTTAATACAATCTAATTTACTTGCTCTTAATCAAAAAGGCATTTTAAGACGCCTCAGTCACAGTGGTGAAGAAAAAATTTGGGAGCTTGATACTGAATTAGATAAACCTCGAATTTTAGAAACAAAAAATAAATATATTTTGATTGCTGATCAAAAAATAATTTTAGCTATCAATCTAGATGGCTATATTGTTTGGCAACAAGAAATTCCCCACATCAAACAACTTTCCTTAGTAACAAAACCTGTTTATAAGTGGTTACCAATCTCAAACAAACCACAAATTCTAGTAAATAGTTTTGAAAAAAATATTTATGCTCTAGATCATGAATCGGGAAAAATACTTTGGCAATTCAATAGTAATGTACCAATAAGCTCAAACACAATGGAGCTACCCAACACTTTATTAGTTATTACTAATAATGGAATTATTTATCAAATTGACAAATTCAAGGGCACTATATCTGAAAAAATCAAAATTAAACATCAAGTGAAAAATACTAATATAAAGGATAAAGAGATCTTCACCATTGATTTTTTTAGTAAAAAGAATTACTTCACAAGCCCTTTTTACCAAGTAAAGATAAGTTGTAGTTTTGAGTCTCCAGAAGGGAAAAAATATCCAATAAATGGTTTTTATTATAACTACAATCATTGGCAAGTACGTTTTAACCCTCAAGAAATTGGAGATTGGCAGTGGGATTGCATCTTTCAAACCCCAGAATCAGAAAGGTTCTTTTCTGGAAAGTTTTATAGTGAAAAGAAAAAAGATCAATTCATTAAAATCGCCGAAAACTCAAATGGTCAATTTTTAACTTTAGACGGAGAGAAAATATTCTTCCCTTTAGGATTAAATCAAACTATTATAGATTTTAACCAAAACGGTATCTTTTTTGATGATTTCGCTATTGGAGAAGATCATAAAAATAGAAGGATTCAACTAGATGAATATTTAGATGTATATTTTAAAGAAAGTGGCTTTAATACTTTTCGTTGGAATCCTGGTAATTATCAATTTTCAGTAGCTTCAATGATCCATTATCCAGAAAACGATTACTCTCTATACAGGGCTGGATTAGGAGATCACTTACTTGAGAATCTTTATCAAAGAGACATTCAGGTTTATTTAACCCTGTTTGCCTGGGGCTTGCCATTTGGCACCACTGTCAAAAACTTACAAGAAGAATGGGCCATAAACCATTATTTAGAATACATGGTAGCTCGTTACGGAGCCTATACTTCCGCCTGGGAATTAACAAATGAAGGAGTATTGGAAGATGCTACCGCTCACAAATTTTTAAGTAAGTTAAAATCTTTAGATCAAAAAAAATTAGTAAGCATCAGTTTTGAAAAACCCAATTTAAAATCAGTTGACATCATCTCTCCCCACTGGTATTCAACTAGTACTCCAGAAATTGCAGATACGGAAATTTTAGAAGTAATAAATAAATTTGAAAAAAAAGCTAAACCCATTATTTTTGGAGAAATTGGTAATGGAAAGAGTAGTTGGGATAAAAACTCAGCCTTAATCATGCGAGTTAGAGCTTGGGTATCTCTATTTAATGGAGCAGGTTTAATTTTTTGGAATCAAAGTAATTCAAAAAGTTTTTATAATGAAGCTTTTGAAAATGCTAATCAATATATAGGTGAAGAAGAGCGCACTTACATGAAAGTAATCAGTGATTTTAGCAAAGAACTAGACGTTACTTTAAAACCAGCAAGTTTTTATAAAAAGATAGGTGGCGATGGTGTTAGAACTTATGGCTTAGCCTCTGAAAAAGAGTTACTAGTTTATGCCTATCACCACTACAATCAATATACCAATAATGCCACTTTTACAATCAATGTTGATCTCTCAAAACCAGCATCTTTAGAGTGGATTAATCCCCAAAACGGTGAAGTAATAAGCAGTTATCCTCTCCAAACAGGATCAAACACTATTATTTCTCCTGAATTTAGAGAAGATTTAGTTCTAAAAATTTCTCTCAGTTAAAAATTCAATAAAAATAGTTTTTATTCTTTGTTTTTTGATTTCTTCAGTAAATTTAATTTCCACATAAATAATTTAGCCTTACTTCTAGCGCTTTCAGCGTCACTAACAAAGGCTAAGGCTTGTTCTAGTAAGGCGCGTGGATAAGTTTTAGCTAATTTAATATAAAGCGAGGTATGAGCTTGATCTCCTAAAACTGTCGCCATATGACAACCAAATGCCTGAAATTCCTGGCTAATATATTTATTGTGTTTTTTTATTGGATGGTGAGTTAATAGCTTGGCTACAGCACTAAAACCTGGATTTAAATTTTCTTTTCGATCTTCAGACTCAGCTTCTCCACTTGCTTGTAAACTATCAAATAAACTTTGCTCAACGATGATAGGTTTTTTAGCTTTTTTTTGACCCTTATGTTTTTTAACAGGCATAAAAAAACTTATTTTGTTGATAAATCTTAGTTAAAACAGCTAAAATCAAGTCAAGATTTTATTTAAAATTTGATGATTTTTTTTACTTAAATCTTTACTAAAAGGACCTTTTTCTTCAATCAAAATTTTTAATTTGGTGTCCCCAGCTAAACTTTGATAAAAATCTAACTGAATTTTTAGAAGCTCTTTGGCTTGCGACATATTTTTTTTACCATTATTAGTAAAATCAACTAACCAATCAGCGCTAATTAAATATTGACCTAAATTATAAACTTCTTCTCCTCCACCAATTGTGAAACAAACTTGATTAGCTAAATGCATGTTGTGAGGGCGAACCATATGACCCTTAACCCCTGCTTCTAATTCCTTAGGATCGGCAAAGGGTAAAATTCCCACATATTCGAGTTTTAATTGATCAGCTAATGCAGCTAAATGTTGTTGAGTGCTAGCATTGGTTTCGTCCCAATCGTTAAGATTAAGCTCTTGTTTAAACCAAGCATTTTCTTCACTAGCAGCAATTTTCAATTTTTTATCTTTTTGCTCTTTAGGGAAATTATTTAAAATTGTTTTCTGTAAGGCATCAACCACTTGAGAAAAATATGCTAAACGAAAACCAGAACCTAAAAAAGCAAAGCGACGACCATGATTGAGTTGTACTCCTTCATCACCATCTGCAATCACTAAAGGAACAGCTTGATAGTCGACAGACTGAGCTGATTGCTTACTTTTGCTCATGAAAACCCTTTTTATTAATTAATTACTCAGCCATAGCTTGCACTGCAGCTAAGTATTGATTCATTTCTTTTTCCACCTGCTCCCAATCACCATCGACCTCTCGAATCGCATTAAATAACAACTCCATATCGATTAATAATTGGTCGTCAGTAACGATCATTCTTTGTTTCGCCATAGACCTTTATTATACCATTAGTCGAGAAATAAATCTAGTTTAGAGGTCAACTTTTTATTGAAATATAGGATATTTTTCAATAACAAAATCCCTTAACTTTTTAGCAATCAGCAAATTGCTTAAACTATTGTAATGAGATTCCTTTTCAGACACTGGATTTATTTCTTCACCACAGAGATCAACTATTGGTAACTGTTTTTTACAAGCAGAATGAAATTTATAATAAATATCTGAAACTAAACAATCGTTATAACTACCTTCACTATCACAAAAATGATTTAAACAAGCAAAAAGAAAAAAAATGGTATCTTCTTTAGAGAAATTTTTAATTAAATTTGTAAGAAAACAATAATTTTGAGTTTCATGTCCAAAGGTCGGATGATAAATTAATCTAGTCATATCACGACTGGAAACGTCTTTTTTTCCTTCAATTAATTGCCTGTTTGGACAAGTTTTGATCAGTTCTTGATAAATAACTTCCTTAGTTGGATATCTTTGAAAACTATTAAAAAGAAGATCGTTGTCAACTAAGCCAAAAATAATTAAATCAGGTTTTAAATATTTTTTTACTAATTGGTATTTTGCGTAATTATCTAAAAAATCATCACCAAAAAAACTATAATTATAAACTTTAACATCACGTATTTTTTTTACTTCTTGCTCTAAAAAATAAGCTATAGTTTGACTACTTCTTACACCTGTACCAAAAAACATTGAATCTCCAATTATAGCTATTTTTAAAACAGAGTCTTTTTGTTCTTTTTCCAAAAGATCTATTGCTTCTTGATCACCTAATCCTGCCGAAATAAGATTTAATAAATCAGTATTTCTTTGATCGTGATTAAATTTCTCAGCTACTATTTGCCAATCTTCTATGTCATATGGCCAAACTGAATAATAACCATGAGGAAGACTCTTTTTATAAAACAGTTTATCAAAAAAACATTTTTCTGATAAAAAGAAGAGACCAAAAAATAACAAAACACTAATGATTAAAGCCATTAGCACAACCGAAATTTTCTTGATAACTAGGAAAACATTAGTGGACTTAATAATACTCAACATCAGCAACACTATAAATATTAAAGCTTTTGTAGATCGAGATCTATCTCACAAAAAAATGATAAAGTAAAAAAGCATCTTAAACAAGAATAAAACTTAAATTTAAGATCTATTATTTACAAGATATTTTTATTTTTGTCGGTAAAATTAGCTAACTAAAAAACTTATACAAATACTAGTTCAAAAGTTTTTCTAACAAAAGAACTTGGAAATCATGATTATTAAATGATAAATAAAAGTTATCCTTAATTATCAGTTTAGAAAAGCTATCTCCTTCAAACTCACTAATTCCTTGTGTAAATTTATCAAAACATTGATTGCCAGTCTTATAATCATTATAAACAAGAAAATAGAACCGATTGCCAGCATTATAATTATCCAAGGACTGATATTTAAAGTTGATTGAATCTCTAATCATAAGTTTTTTATTTATCAAATGATCTATGGGTTGTGCTAAAAATCTAGTTTTTCCTAAATAATCATTTTCACAAATATCTTCACCTAAATAATCTCTATTAAAATGGTAAAAAATCATAACATCACTACGATTTAATCTATATTCATCTATTTTTTGAATAATAGCTTCACTAACGATTTCATTAAAAGCATAAGAACTAGAATCCTTCATACCTGGTTTAGGCAAAACAAGAGAAATATTGTGAAGAAAAAATAATATTAAAAAAGCAATAATCGGTAGAATTAAAATGATTTTATAAATATTTTTTTTACAATTCAAAATTTGTTTCATTTTTATTGATAAAAAAATAAAAAAAACAATAACAATTAAGTCTATCCTATGTGGTGCATAAGGAGCATCTATATTAATTAGAAAATAAGGGGTTAATAAAATCCACAACAAAAGCCAAAAATTATCAAAAACTTTGTTAGATAAATCTGATTCATGCTTAAAAAACTTATTGATTAATAATAAAAAAATTATGAATATTATAAATAATACTTTCCAAAACACATGTTGATTGTTAAAAAGCAAACTAAAAAAAACTTCAAAAATGTTCCAATAATGTGTCGTTACCCTACTTAGATTAATTGGCAATAGATTTTCACGATGTTTTAAAATGGCTAAAATAGATGGCCAAT
Source organism: uncultured Pseudomonadales bacterium (assembly GCA_964393205.1). Lineage (GTDB taxonomy): Bacteria > Patescibacteriota > Microgenomatia > UBA1400 > PJMF01 > JAAZKO01. The sequence continues at coordinate 144,960 of CAYMSV010000002.1, forward strand.
TATTGAGAATTTCAAAAATAAGCTGTGATGAATATGTAATAATAAAAAAAACTAACATTGAATAAACTAATAAAAAGTAACTTCGCAGAGACGTGTTGTTTAATTTTTTAAAAAATAGATAGGAGTTTAAACAAATAACGGGTAAAATAAAAAATGAAGAAGGATAAATAGTTAAGGCAATGAAAAAAGAAAATTGGCTTAAAAAAAGAAAAAGTAATTTACTAGATTTTAGAGAAATCAAACCTAAAAAAATTGATAAAGAACTAAAAAAAATGCTTGGATGAGGATGCCAAACAGTTCTGCTTAAGAAAACATGATAATGCCAAAAAGTAAAAATTCCTAAAAATACAAGACTAATTAGCTTATCTTTATTATTTAACAAATATATAGATAAAAATAAAAATAAAATCGAAAATAAACCCATTAAGGCATAAAAAACAGATACTAAAAAAAATTCGCCATGAGCAAGAAAATAAAAAAAAGAAATTAAATACAAATAGGTTGGTGGTATAAATAAACCACTAATACCAATTGCTGGATTAACTAAGGGAAACTTCTTTTCTAAGTTGATCGTTCTAGCAACTTCCAACTCATAACCAACATCAACAGTCATGTCAGAAAATTCCAGATTGGTAAGCCTTAAAAATCCAGCTAATAAAAATAATATTAAGAAGATATTTAGAAAAATAGCCTTTTTCATAAATTTTCACAAACTCAACAATAGTGGCCATTATATTTCAATTAACTATACAAAGCATTAATAAAATAAACACAAAAAACAAAAATAACACCTTCTCGGTGGATAAAATAAATCCAATTAAGTTAAAACAAAACTATTTGTAAGCAACTGGCAAATCTGTCTGAACAATGGATAAACTCATTCGACGTTGTTCTGGAACTACATTTTCTACATTAACTGTCACTTCATCACCAACTTTGAGCTCTTTACTTGGATCAAGTTTGGTAGAGTGAATTAAGCCATCAACGCCTTTTTCCACGTTAACAAAAACACCAAATGGTTCGATACGAGTAACCTTACCAGTAAAGGTGGTACCAGCCGCATAACGTGACTCTAAAGTGGTCCAGGGGTCTTCTTCTAACTGTTTAATAGATAAATTTAATTTATTGGTTCTCTCATCAATACCTAGCACCTTAACTTTAATTCTGTCACCAACCTTATGATAATCTCTGGGATGATTAACCTTTTCCCATGAAATTTCAGAAATATGAATTAAACCTTCAATATAACCAGTACTATCCTTATCATCCTCATCTTTAACTGGTACTTCTACCGTAACAAATAAGCCAAAATGCATAACTCCGGAAACTACTCCCTCGTAAATCTCACCCTCCTTAACACTTTCGACTGCCAAATCTTTTTGAGCTAGTTCTTTGGCTTCACTCACATGTCGTTCAGAGAAAATCAAACGATTTTTCTCTCGATCAACTTCAATTGCCTTAACCTTAAATGTTTCTCCTTTAAGAGAGGCAATTTTACCCATATATTGACGCCCAAATTGACTAGAAGGTACAAAACCTCTTACCCCATTAACCAAAACAATTAATCCACCACGATTTAACTCTACTCCTTTAGCTTCTATGCTCAAGTCCTTATCAAGCGCTTCCTCAAAATATTCCCATTTAGCATCAGAAGCTGCTCCTTTCAGGGATAAGAGCACTTGACCATTTTCATAATCAGTAGAAACGACAATTGCTTTAATTTCATCACCAACTTTTAAATCATCAATAAAGTCGCTAGCAAATTCGAATTCTTTGTCAGCTACATAAGCTTCTGTTTTAGATCCTAAATCAATAACTAAATTTTTCTTATTTTTTTCAACGATAACACCAGTTATTGTGTCCCCTTTGTGAGGGACAACTAATTTATCAGCATTAGCTTTTAAAAGCTCCTCCATGTTCATTTTTTTTGTACTCTTAGCCATATCAAAATAGTTCCTTTCTTTTTGATCTGTGTATTGTAACACAAGTATCTAGCAGTTTCCTCTAAAAAAAGGCACTGAGCTTCGTAATTAAACGATTGGAAATCAGGATTTACTCATTTTGATATTTCAATCAATCTGTTGCAATATTTTTTTAAGTGATCAACAAAATGGCTGACCAATATGAGGGTAACATCGTTATTAAACATCTTTTTCATTACTTGCCTAGACTTTTCTTGAAAATCCCTGTCTCCCATACTCATTACCTCATCCAACAAGAGAATGTTAGGTTTTGCATGAATAGCTATACTAAAACCCAACCTCAACTTCATTCCATTAGAATAAGTATATAAAGGAGCAGTAACAAAATCTCCAATTCCAGCAAAATCAATTATTTGATTAAATTTGTCTCTAATCTCTTCTCTAGACATACCAATAACTAAACCGTTTAAAAAAATATTTTCTTGTCCAGTTAAATCTGGATGAAAACCGGCCGCTAAATCTATTAAAGAAATAATCCTCCCTTTTGTCTGTACTTTTCCAGAAGTTGGCGAACTAATTCTAGCAATAATTTTTAGTAAAGTTGTTTTTCCAGCACCATTTGCTCCGAAAAGACCAATTTTTTCTCCCTTGTGAATTTTTAAATTAACATTTTCTAAGGCCCAATACTCCTCTTTTTTTTCAAAACGTAAAATTCGATTAACGTCCTCAATGAGAGTTGGTTTATCGTGGGTAATAATATATTTTTTACTAACATCAGTTAAATTGATTACTACCTCACCAGATTTTTTTCTATTACGCAAAGTTTTTTCTTTAAAAACTGTCATATTTCTCCAAATTATAACCAATCATCAAAATTGACATTTTCTTTTTTGAAAACACGATAACCAAAGTAAAAAATGCCAATAATTAAAATAACTGCTACCCAAATAAAGTTTATTAAAGTAATAGGCAATCCCATCAAAGCAAAGTGAAATAATTCAATAATAGTTGTCATAGGATTTAAATAAAAAATTGGCCACAAAAATTCTGGCAATAAGTTTAGTGCATAGATCACTGGAGTGGCATAGAACCACAACATAACTGCCAACTGAATTATAAAATTGATATCACGAAACCTGACGTTTAAAGAAGAAGTAAAAAGCGATAAACCAATTGTAAAAAACAATAACAAAATTAACGCTGGAAAAAGCCATAACATACGTGAGACATAAAAAACCAGTTGTATTAAGCCATAATTTTCAAAAAATAATTTGTCTCCAATTAAAGCGCCTATTAATAATAATAAAGCTACTAAAAAATGAAAGAAATTGGAAAAAATAATTGATAAAACAATACTTTCTCTAGGAAATTTGGCCTTTTTAATTAAATTTCTCTCATAAAAAAAAGCTGGAGTAGATTTGGTCAAACTTTGAGAAAAAAAGTTCCAAGGCAAAAGTCCTGCAAATAAATATAGAAAATAGTTATCAACAGAAACCGGTACAAAAAACTGAAAAACAAAACCCATAACCACCATTTGTAAAATTGGATTTAAAATTATCCACAAAAAACCAAAAGTAGCTCGTTTATAGCGAGCTTTAATCTCTTTTTCAGTCATGGCTACTAAAAAATCAAACCAGTGACGTCGCTTATTCTTCAAGAACATAAATTAATTTTATTATTATATATCCATTCTAAAACATTTGTTCGTTGGGCACTCAAACTTCGAACGGCTATAGCTTAAAATAAAACAATTTTATTGACAAGCCTCATAAATAATTAAGTAACAATTGTAATTCAATTAGCAAATGAGACTGCTTTGATTATTATTTTTTATTTTAACTTGCTTTGTTTTTTTATTAAAAATATAACCTCTGGCGAATAATTTTCATTTTGATCTACAAAATAATAAGAGCTAAGAGTTAAAAATAAGTGCCTATTGTGCACATCTATATTTTTTAAGTTAAATAAAACTTCTTGTAAACATGCTTCTGATTCTTGAATAATTAATTCTGTTTCATAATTTCCCGAATCACAAATCAAAAAATAATAATCAATATTATTCAAAAAATGAGTGTGATCTGAAAGAAAACGGATAAATAGATTATAATTTTCTACAGACCGTTCTTCATTAAAGCTCGATTTATTTATAAAAAAATCGTTAGATTGAGCTATATGTCTTAATAATCTTAAATAATTTAAGGAATTATTGGCGTCATAAGTAAATGTATCTTCTCCAAAGTTTGCCTTGTTTAAAACCATTGTTCTGCTTCTTTCTAAATTTTTTGTGACAATCTCATCAGCAATTAAGTTAGAAACTTTCTCATAAGAATAAATGGTTCCCGAAGACCACTTGTCAGATTTAAAAATAAGAAAAGAGTTTCGAATATTTATATAAAAATAAATAGATAAAAAAATAATAACAGGTAACAGTAAACAAATTTTTAGAAAGCTGTTTGCTTTGAAACTTAAAATAAGCTCTAAACCTATGGCCAATAAAATAAAAAACAAGAAAAACAGAACATCAAGTCTGTGAAAGTCTTGAGCTCCTGCTATATTCAATAGATAAACAATGGCTAAAATCCACAAATATAAAAAGGGATTAATATAAATTTTAGTTAAAAAATTAAGTCTTTTTTTATAAAAAACTAACAAACTGAACAAAAAAAACAAAAATAAAAAAAATAATAAATGAAGTTGTGGGGAAACATCCCAAGAAAAGAAAACTTGAGATAAAATTTTAGAAATGTTGAAAAAAGTTTCAACTATTATTTCAGAATTAATGCTTACATTATCTCGAAAAATTCCTAATACAGAAGAAAGCCGTGAGAAAAAACCAAAATTTATCTCGTTGACCAATAAGGGAAGATAAACTAATAGTATAAATACTGAGTTACTCAATAAAATATAAATTAAACTTTTTATCTTGGAATAAGCTTCAATTCTGTTAAAAAAAACATATGAATAATATAAAACTATTGGTAAAACAAAGATCGGAGAAGGATAAATTGATAAAGATATAAAAAATAAAAATTGTCCTAAGAATAAGTATGGTTTTTTCTTCATTCTTAAAGATAAAGTTAGAAACAAAAACGATAGTGATAAAAAAAACAATACAGGGTGAGGATGCCAAATCATTCTGCTAACATGAATAAAATAGTGACTAATTGAAAAAATTGCAATAAATAAAACAGCAATGCCTTTATTTTTGCTTAAAATATAAACTAAAAAAGAAAAAATAATAACAGTCAAGAAACCCATTAAAGCAAATAACGCAGAAATAATTTTTATTTCGCCTCCAGCAATAAAATATAAGAATGCTATTAGGTAAAGGTAGGTCGGTGGAATCACAACATCTACCAACTCTAAAGTTGGACCCAAAAGGGGTAACTTTTTAAATTGATTAATTTGCCTGGCTTTCTCTAATTCATATCCTGAATCACCATACAAAGTATTGGCTTGCAGATTATAAAATCTTAAATATGCAGCTAATATTATAAAAAATAAGACAAGTAAAAATATAAATTTATTTCTTTTCATCTAAAAAAACAAAAAAATAATAAAGGCTAATTAATAGTATCACCCTCCAGTTGAAAACAATACTAACACTTATATTAACCAGCAACTTATAAAAAAATTAAAACCACATTTATTAACTATTTGTGTATTTGTGTATTATAGTTACAATGAGAAAATATCATTATGTTTGGCGTTAAAACTAAAATTATTAATCGATTGAAGAAAAATTTTTATAATATTAATTTTAATAGTTTAACGTCTTCTGTAAAAAGAAAAACTTTAGCCTTGCTAGTAAAATCAGAACTAGAGAGAGAACTTCAATACGTAGATATTCAACAACCCATAGCTAAAAAAACCAATCATTTTGCTTCTTATATACTAAAAAAAACCACTGACTATATGCCAAATAATTTGGGCAATTGGTCAATTAAAAAACCAGGCACTCTGAGTGGAAAACTCGAACTAACCATCATTGAAACTCTAAAAAAACAATACAATTGTAACAAAGAGATTGTTGGTCATTTTGGATCAGGGACAACAGAGGGCAATATTTATGCTGCCTGGATTGGAAGAAATTACTTATCCAAAAAACTAAAAAGCAAAAATTTTGATAAGCTGATCCTAATCAAAAGTAGTTTAAGCCACTATTCTCTTGATAAAGCAAGCGATATTATAGGCATTAAAAACTTTGAAGTTAGTATTGATCAAACTAAGTTCAATCTTGATTTAGCAGAATTTGAGCTCATCATTAATAAACTTTATAAGCGTGGCTACAGAGGTTTCTTAGTTCCCCTCACTCTAGGCTATACCGTGACAGGCACCGATGATGATTATCTTGCAATTATTAAAATTGTAGAAAAATTTAAGAAAGAAAAAAAAGATTGTGAATTCTTCATATGGCTTGATGCTGCCTTCACTGGAATAAGTAAAATATTTGATCAAAAAAAATTTGAACCATTTAAAAACAAACAAATACAATTATTAAGTACAGATTTACATAAATTTTTAGCCGTTCCTTATCCGGCTAGCGTTTTGCTTTACAGAAAAAATTTGCTAAAACATGTTGCCAAGCCAATTCCCTACATTGATCAACTAGATAGTACTTTACTGGGTTCTAGATCTGGAAACATGGTTATAGCTAGTTGGTTTACCTTAATTAACTTAAATCATCAAAAAATGCGCAAGCTCATTAACGAGAGCCTGAAGGAAAAAGAAAATTACTTAGACAAAATTGTCAAAGAGAAAATCAAGGTTACCATCATTAATAATAAAAATAGTTTACAAGCTTGTTTAATTTCTCACAATAAAAAAGCTGACGAAATATTATCTAAAAAATATGGTCTCTCTAGCATCGAATATCCTCTACTAATTAAAAATAAGACACAAGTTACCAAGATTTATAAATTATATTTTTTTACAACACTGAGATAATAATGACACAATCATCAATTAAAAAAATCTATCATCAATCCAAATTTAATCTGGGTTTCAAAAGAAACTTAGAAAAATATTTCGGTTTTGAAACTTTTTTGAAAAACCAATACAACAAAAGTAAGTTCTTTTTTGATAATAAAATTATTTACCCCGTATTTGCAAAAATTAGTCATTATTTATATCAACAAGTTATTGATTATTACGGAGCTGATTATAGGTGGAACGATCAAAAAAGCCAAAATATAGATAAAAAAACCAATAATTATGGCTATGGTCTCTTTCATTACTCAATGATTAGAAATCAAAAACCAAAGCGTGTTTTATGTATCGGTTCAATGTACGGGTATATTCCCTACATGATGGCTAAAGCCTGCCAAGATAATAATTTTGGTAGCATTGATTTTGTTGACGCTAATTATAATCTTAAAGATGATGAGAATAATCAGAATCATTATTTTGGAGAAGGTTTCTGGAATAAAGACCGCGTAGCAAATCATTTTAATTATTTATTGAATCAAAAATTCATAAACACCTACGTCATGCGCACTGATCAATTTGCTCATAAATATTCAAGTAGAAAATACGATTATGTTTGCTTAGACGGGGATCATTCATACAAAGGAGTAAAAACAGATTTTAAGCTATTTTGGCCAAAAATTAAGAAGAATGGCTTTCTTTGTTTACATGATATTGATCTTGTAGTTGACCCTAAAAATCCAGATTTTATGAATTTAGAGTTCAACTATAAAAAATTTTGGGAAGAATTAGTAGCAAAAAAGAGTTTTCAATATAAATTTGAAATCTCTAATCAATATTCAGGCCTAGGTTTTATTCAAAAAAAATAATTTATTTATACTTTTATCAATGCTTTTTTCAATCTTTGACGAATTGTATACCACAAATTAAACATATAGATTGTCTTATCCTCAACACCAGCCTCTTTAAAAGAGTTTCTTCTATCAACACAGGTGGCACAAGCATCACCACATTGAAATAGCTTATGTTGATAACAAGACCAAGTTTTTTCAAAAGGAACCTTTAAATGTTTACCTAGCTTAATTGTTTCTTTTTTATCTAACATAAGCCCCATTTCCCTTTCCAAAAAAACTGATGAAAAATTCCAATCATATTCAGCTTTAGCGCCACAAATGGACAATAAGGTTGTTCTAAGCGAAGTAAAGGATTGGCTAGGAATCACAAAACCGTCAGAAAAATTTATACCTGTATATATATCTTTAATGTTAATGCCCTTGGTATATTTTAAATAATCAGCATAAAACACTGCATAAAAAGACATTAAATAAGGTGAGATTCCATTAGCTCTAGTAATTACAACGTTAGATTGATTATTAACCATCTTATTGTTTTGGTTGAAATTATTTAGTAAATCATTGGCAGTGAGAAGTTTTTCATTACTTAAGTCTAAAACTTCTTTTGGAGTAGGATTAACATGTAAATGAAAAGGTTTTATGTAATTCTCTGGATATTTTGCTGAAAAATGTTTTTCTAAATTTTTAACGGCTCTCAACTCTCTCTTAGCTCTTTTCTTTAATCCTCTATCAATAATTAAAGGATAAACTTGATAATTATATATATCCAATAAAGCAGCCCAAGCTACGGTCGAATCTATCCCTCCAGAAAGCAATAAAATAACTTTTGTTTTAGCTTTTGGTTTGCGAAATACATAACCCCTTTTTTTGATAAAAAAATTATCAACAGCGTCAATTAAATCCAAATCTTCTACTTTTCTTTCTTTAAGCAAATTATCAAACCTTGATTTTGAAATTTTAGGCAAATATTTCTTTTTTCTCATCGGCTTTCATCTTAATCTAAAGACTCCTGCTTTTCAAGAAAAAAGAAACATCATAACGATCGTTGACAACTCCTAATAATTGAGTCTAGAATAATAAAGAGATAAAAATATGAAAAAATATACAAAACCAAGCCTGAAAAAAAGCAAAATCAAGATAAACTTTGCTTTTACTATTGTCAAAACATAAATTAGAAAATTTATAATCCTTTATGTTTAATTCTGAAAAACTGTTTTCTAGTTTTGTTTTTTGTCGCTCAAGTGTTAATTTTAGCAAAAAAAAAGATACTTTCTTAGTTTTATCTCAAGACCGCAAACACATTCTGGAACTTAAAGATGTATCTTTTAGTATTTGGCAAAATTTAGAAAAACCAATCTCTTTTTCTGCATTGATAAAGAAACTCCAAAAGGAGTATGACGTGGCAGAAGAAGTTTTAGAAAAAGATTTAAAATCTTGGTTAAAAGAAGCTTTAAAAGAAAAGATTATTAAAAAAGTAAAATTAAACAACCTTAATCATTAAGCCTAAAAAATTTTTACGATCGACATAGCCTGGGTCTGAATACAAATTACTGTCGCCTTTAGTGATAATTTTGCCTTTTTCTAGACCATGAAAACGATGCACCACTACGTTTTTCAGCTCCTGATGCCAAAAAGCAATAATGTCTCCCTTTTTTAAATTTTTAAAGTTAATTCTCTTTATCAAAACTTCATCACCTTTTAAGACCAAGGGTTCCATACTTCCACTGCCAGCAGTTGCTACAAACTTTTCACCTATTGGTAAATTTTTTAAAAAATTAAACACCAACCCAGCCTTTTTATTATCAGGCATCTTCTCTAGCACCAAAGAGTTGCAATATTTTTTATATTCTAGCAACACTTCCTGACCACCATCCATAAACAACTGACCCTTCTCTAACCAAATAAAACGATTACATAGTCTACGAAGTAGAGGTAATAGATGGCTACATAAAACAATTGTTTTGCCTTGCTTAAAAATCTCTTCTACCTTGTCAAAAGCTTTTTTTTGAAAATCATTGTCTCCTACCACAATGCCCTCATCAATAATAAAAATATCTGGATCACAGTGTACAGCTATAGAAAAAGCTAAACGTAAAATCATTCCCGATGAATAAGTATATAGAGGTCGGTCTATAAATTGAGCAATACCAGAAAATTCAATAATTGTACTTTCTAATTTTTTAATTTTATTCAGTGAAGTACCCAAAACTACAGCATTTAAATAAATATTTTCCCTACCAGAGGATTGAGGATAAAAACCAGCAGTTAAATCAATCAGAGAAATAATTTTCCCAAAATGCTTAACCCGACCCTCACTAGCTTGAGCTATACCAGTAATTAACTTTAGTAAAGTTGTTTTTCCAGCTCCATTATTACCTAAAACAGCTACTTTTTCTCCTTTATATATTTTTAAGTCAATGTTTTTTAAAGCATAAAAAGTTTTTTCTTTGTCAGAGTCAATTGAAGGATAAATCTTATTAACCTTGTCCAGTTCTATTGCTAATCTTTGCTTTTGTTTAGACATTTACTATAACCAATCATCTACTTTTTTACTTTGTTTTCTAAAAAAATCTAGAGAAAAAACTAAAAATAATATAGAAAATAAGCCATTTATCAAATATTCCTGAAAACTCATGCCTAAATCTAAAAATATCGAGCGAAACATTTCAATGAACTGAAATAAAGGGTTTAAAGACAAGATTCCAGCTAAATTGTTAGGAAGTAAGTCGCGAGCATAAAAAATTGGTACCATAAAAAAAGATAGTTGAATAATAAAATCTATTACCACCATAAACTTTTTAACTCTTGCAACTAAAATTGAAAAAAACAGAGCTACAGCTAGAGAAAAAAAGGCTAAAAAAATTGATAAAACACTAAATAAAAAAAAGGATTTAATAAAATAAGCAAAAGCCACTCCAAAATTAACAGAAGAAAAACTTACAAAAAGCAATATTAATAAACTAGTAATAAAATAAGGAATAAAACTTACTATCAAAGTTTTTATCAATAAAAGTTCTCTAGGAAAAACCGCTTTTTTAATAAGATTTTGTTCATCAACTAAAATTATTGCAGAACTCTTAATAAATTTGGCAAAAAAACTCCAGGAGATTAATCCTGATAATATAAATAAAAAATAATTATTATCTTTAGAAACAAGCATAAAAGATAAAATGAAAGAAAGAATAAATGCTTTAATAATAGGAGTGCTAATTTCCCATACTAAGCTCAAAAAACTCCTTTTACTACTCACGTTCAAATCTTTTTTTGTCATCAGAAGCAAAAAATCTAAGTATGGAAATTTTTCTTTATATTCTTGAGTCATAATCGATATTTAAATGCAACTAAAACTAAAGCATTATAATATAGAGCTACATAGAAAAACTAATCAACTTAAACAAAAATTTCCATAATTTTTATCAATAACACATCAATCATAGAGTTTCCGGTTGTTTACTCTATAAAAAAATGACAAAATGAAAAGATGATTAACTGCCCAAAAATTAAAGATATTAGAAATAAAAAAATCTTAGTCAGGGTTGACTTCAATGTCCCCTTAAAGTTAGTTGCAGGTAAAGCTGGAAATAAAAATGCAGTTTGGAGAGTAGCTGATAGTGACAGAATCAGTAGTGCTCTGGAAACTATCAATTTTTTAATCGATCATAAGGCAAAAGTAGTTTTAATTTCACATCTCGGCAGAGCTGAAGGTAAAAAAAATCATGATTTGAGTTTATTACCAGTGGCCAAATTTTTGAAAAATAATTTAGATTTACCTGTTGAATTCGTTGACGATTGTGTGGGTTTAAAAGTTGCAGAAAAATCAAAAAAATTAGTCAGTGGCCAAGCCTTATTATTAGAAAATCTGCGTTTTTACCCTGGAGAAGAAGTAAATGATCTGAATTTTACCAAACAACTAATTAAAGACAGTGGGGCTGAAATATTTATTAATGAAGCTTTTAGTGCTAGTCATCGAGCCCATGCTAGCGTAGTTGGCTTGGCTAAGCGCTTACCTAGTTACGCTGGTTTTAATTTAAAACGAGAAGTTGAACATTTCAATAAAGCTCTAGAAAATATTAAGCGACCACTAATTTTAGTGATGGGTGGCGCTAAAATTTCTGACAAAGTAGCTACTATGCAAAATTTATCTCGCTTAGCAGATGTTGTTTTGGTAGGAGGTGGGATTGCCAATGCCATGCTTCGAGCCGGAGGAATTGAAACCCATCGCTCTTTCATTGGCGCAAACGAAGAAAAAGAACCAGATGAAGTTAAAAAAATTATGAATATGGCAAAAGAAATATTAGTTGAACATGCTACAGAACGAGTTTTGTTTGAAGAGCTTGGCAAAGATCGTAAAAATCTACCGCTTCCTAAAATTGTTTTACCAATCGATGTATTAGCAGCTAAAAATGCAAAGGCTACAAAAACTGAAAAAATCACTTTGCTATCAGATGTTGCAGACACTGACAATGATCGCGATATTAAATATTTAGATATTGGTCCAGAAACTATTAGACTCTATCGCTATATTCTAAAAGAAGCAAAAACTATTGTTTGGAATGGTCCAATGGGTGTATTCGAAAATCCTAATTTTGCTCGTGGCAGTCGAGAGATTGCGCGCGCGATTGCGCGCGCTACTCAAAAAGGCGCTATTTCTCTAGTAGGTGGTGGAGAAAGCAATAGTGTTATTAATCGAACAGGATTACACGAACAGTTTACTCATATATCTACTGCTGGTGGAGCTGCGCTAGAATTTTTGAGCGGTAAAGAGTTGCCTGGAGTTAAAGAATTAAAAAAATAATTTTGATATTTTAAAAAGAATACCGTTCATCTAATTTTTGTAAAATAATTTTCTTTTGCTTATCATCTAAACCAACTTCTAAATGACCTGTTAAATAACCCTTAACACCTGCTTCTTTATCAAGCATTGCTTTTACTAATTGTTCAAACTTTAATAGCTGATTTTCTTCAAAAAGATTAGTTGTCACTTGTCTATACAAAAATAAATAATGATGATAGTCGCCACTTTCTTTGGCTGAAAAATCTTTAAAATTTAAAAAAAAGTGACTTAATTGATCTAAATTGTTTTCATCTAAAAAAACTGCTCGCTCTTTAAAGAATATATAAGAATCAAAAAAATATGCTGACTGATAAAAATAGCTAGCTCTCGACCAATCACCTTGCAAATAAGCATTTTGTGCTAAATTATAAATTTGCCTCGCTAAATCTATTTGTTGTTTGTAGCTAATAAAATAGTAATCATTAAACATTTTATAGTCTCTTTTGATTTCAAATAGCTTCTTCAAGAGAATCTCTGAATCTTGTAGAGACATATCTTTGAAATTAACTTGATTTACAAAAGCCACTGGATCTATCTTAGCCAAATCTAAATATAAATCTTTCTTTCTTGATTTATCTAAATCTTGCAAATTTAAAAAACGAGTAATAAATTCGCCATCATAACGATACCAACTGTACAGATTCTCATAATTAACAGAGTTAATTGCTGAATCATTCATTGGAGCTTTGGCTGCAAAATTAAGAAATGGTGTAAATTTTAACCAAAGCTCAGGTTTCTTTGACTGCCAATAAACTGTCAAAAGATCAGCAAGCACTAAAGAAACAGTAACAAAAAATAAAAATGATAAATAAAAAAACCACAACTTGTTTGATTTTTTTTGAGCATGATTTTTAACATCACCTGACAAAATAAGAGCCAAAAATATAAGTGTCAATAAAAAAATAATAAAAAAATTCCAATCAAAATCTAGCATTGCATTTATTAAAGAACTAATAGCAGCCAAATAAAGAAAATTATTTAAAGATTTTTTTGAGTCTAAAACTAGACTTCCAGCTTGATAGAAAATAAACAAACTAAAGAGAATAAAACTTCCTCCACCGATAACACCCATCTCTGCCAAATTATGAAAAAAAATGTTATGTGCATAAGCGCTATGAGTTTCATTAGCTATTGGAAAACGACGAGATACATATTTAAAAGAACCTAAACCATAACCAACAAGTGGATAGTTTTTAAAACTCAACCAAGCTTGTCTCCAATAAAAAAACCGACTGTTCTCACTTACTGAAATACACAAATCCTTACGATATAAACGCAAAGGACACTTACGCTCATCATTAATGAGTAATGGCAAAGACAAAAGTAAAAAAATCAAGGCAGCTGATAAAAAACTCAAGACGATACTTTTAATTAAAAAGTAAAAAATTTTATTTTTACGTAACTTATAAAAATCCTTTTTGAGTAATAAAAAAATAATAAAAAATTGCACAATACTAATAAACAAAGCCCAACGAGATAAACTAATCAATAATAAAAAATAAGAACTAATTAATAAAAAAATATCAAAAAATGATTTAAGTTTATTTTTAAAAAAATAAGAAGAATTTTTTTTGAATAAATGCCACCAAACTAGAGGTAAAAGTAAAAGTAAAAAAGCTGCGTAATGATTGTGGCCATAGCTCCTAACTAATAAGTTCATTCCTTGAAAAAAATCTTGTGAATTGCTGACAAAACTCAAAACAATAACCAAAATATTCAATATGAAAGTAAGTAATAAAAGATATTCAACAAACAGTTGGGCCTTAAAATACTTATTTTTAAGTTTTAAAACGAATAGAAAAATACTAATAGCTGTTAAATAAAACAAATATTTTTCCAAAGAAAGAGGTTTGTGGTGAGAAAAAATGCTGCTGACAAAGGCTAGTAATAAGAAACAACAACTTAAAACACAAGTTTTATCTAAAAAAATTTCTTTTATTTTTAGTGAAAAAACACTATTTTTATCTGAATTTGAAGACTTTAATATCACTTTCTTGTCTTTTTTTACAAAAGTATAAGTTAGCAGGAATAATGACCACAAGGCAAATAAATAGAATTTGTATTCTGTTTCCATCAAAAAAAGAGACAACAGAGCAAGCGTTGAAAAAAATGGATAAAAGTATTTAAACAAAAAATTAGTCATAAATGACTTGTTAGTTATAACTTATTTTATTATAGTTATAGAGTTTAATGAAAATCAAAAATAAAAAAACTTTTAACATCCTTATCTTTTTCATAACTTTCAGTTTGCAGATTCTACTTATTGCTAGCCTGCTACTAAACTACCTTGTTTTCAACAACACTCTTTCTCAAAATAAAAGTTGGCAAACTACCAAAAATGACTTGTTTAATCCAGCTTCTGATGGCACAGTTTTTGCTGATCAAACTCAATCACTAGCTACAAATTCACTAAACCTATCCGCTTGGAGAGCTTGGAATGAGGTTTATCTGAAAGACATCTTTTCTTGGAAAACATTGTCTTTAATGTTTCTTCCAAATGAAAACTCTTACATTTACGTGATATTTAATAGAACTGAAGAAAATTTTTCAGCAATCAGGATTAGTTATTCCCCATTTTTTGACAATGCCTTAATAAGTGCTAAATATACTGGAGAGTTTACTAAAATTACGCCTATTTCAATACCAAATTTAAATAGTTCTGGATGGCAACAATTATTATTGAAAAAAGACAGTGAGGATGACCAAACTATTGAATTTTGGTATAACGAACAACTCATAGCTAAACAAACCTTCTCTGAATCTCCTAAAGGAAATGTTGCCTTCAGAGCAGGCAAAGAGCAAATGTTGATTGACAATATTGAAATCAGAAATAACCAGGATCAAATTATTTTCAGCGAAAATTTTGATCAATTAGATAAATTTTGGCCTAAATTCTTTTTTCTAATAACAGTAATTATTCTCCTCGATTTAATCATCTGTTTGTTAGTGAAAAATAGAGAAAAAAAGATTAAACCATTTATTCAAAAAAACTTCAGTTTATGTTTGGTATTTATTTTAATTAATCTAGTTTTTCTATTGTTAAATAATCACATAAGAAGTCGTTATCCTCGAGATGATTCTTTTATTAAAAAAATTAGATTTAACGACCGAAAACAAACTAAAATTAATCATGCTGAAAGTAGTCAGCTTTTAAATAAACATTCAGTAGAATTCGATCAAACAAATATCACTAGAATTATGTTTATTGGTTCTTCTCAAACTAAAGGAGAAGGGAGTAGTTTAGAGGGTGAAGATTTTGTTTCTCAATTTGCTAGTTTAGTAAAAAAACACAATAAAAATGATGAAAAGAAGTTTGAAGTTATTAATGCTAGTATAGCTGGTTTCCCAGCTTGTGAATTGTTTAGCTATTTTGAGACACAATGGATAAAACTAAAACCAAGTTTAGTGATTATTAATCTCTCAAGTAATGATGAACAGCTTGGATTACAATTTGCTTTTGAAGAGGCACTGGAGGATTTTATTAAAATGAGTAAAGATCATAACTTTAGATTAGTTTTTGTAGCAGAAGCAAATAGTATTGAAATAAGTGCAGAATTAGCAACCCATCGGATTATGGATGATATAGCAAAAAAAAATCAGATCATATTTATTGATATGCATGATCACTTACTTAAATACACAAAAAATGGAATACTATGGTGGGATTTTGTTCACCCTACAAGTTTTGGTCACGAGATAATTGCTAATCATCTTTTCCAAACTTTAAAACCCATAATACTAGATTGATTAAATTAATATTTAATTTAATAATAAAGAATACAGATATCAATTATGTTCAGTAAAAAGAAATTACTAAAAAAAATAATTTCAAAATATCAAAAGAGAGAGAAACTACTTAATACCTTAGTAATTCTTTCAATATTTTGTTTAGGATTTTACATTCGCTTGTATCTCTATCCAACCAACAGTGTATGGGTTGGTGATGCTGCCAGAGATATGCTCATTGGCCACCTAATTACTTTCAAAAACATGAGTTCTAGATACGGACCTTGGAATACTGGCATAAGTTCTACTTATCCACCTATTTATTATTATTTCATTGCAACTTTAACTGCAATTGCTAAAGGCAATCATAATTCACTAGCTGGACTAATAATATTTTATCAATCGATTGGTATTATTCTAACTTTTTTAATCATCAAAAAAGAATTTTCCAAAGTTATAGCGCTAGCTGCAAGTCTTTTTTATGCTCTCTCATCAGCATTTATATATCTTAGTATGTTACAAATAAGCGTTTCAAATAGCGTGATAATCGTTCTTATATCGTTGCTTTTTCTTCAATCTGCTTTTAAAAAAGATAAAATAATACACTTAGTAATTAGCGCTGTTTTGCTTTCACTGGCAAGTAGTTTTTGGTATGGAGCTATGTTTATCTGGCCAATCTATTTGTTAATATATTTACTAAATTTTGACTCACAAAAATCAGAAGTAGGTAACCTCTTAGGTTTAATTGTTTTTGGACTTAGTGCCATTTTATCCTTTTTCATATTTTTTTCACCAGTCATAGAAGTGGTAACTTTATCAAATATCCGTCAACAGTTATTTGGCAACGGCATTAACCAACTCAGTTTATCTAATTTTAAAATTGATAATTTTTTAAAAAGCATTGAATTAACGATCAATATACTCCATCCTAAATTAACTACTTTTATGTATTTTATATATGGCCTAATAATCCTTGCTGGCTTAAGTAGCAAAAATAAACACTTCAAAAAACTCACGCTCATAGCTCTTTTTGCCTTACTTTTTCATTACATTTTTTATAATATTCATGAAAGTCCTTTGGGTCATTATTTAAATAACGTTTATTTTTTCTTAGCTGCCCTACTTATTTATGCTTTAAGAATTGTTCTAGAAAAAAACACCTTAGCTTTTTTATCACTATTTCTGATTATTTTAATCAGCAGTAAATCTTTTGAGCAAGAAAAACTAGATAGTGATATTTCTTATCAACACTATTCGCAGGTCAGTAATCAGATACATCAAAGCTTTCCAGACTCAAGTATTATTGATGGTGGCGAATTTTGTCAAAATACCACAAATCATGATTATTGGAATTCAAGAGTTTTTTGGTACTTTCAAAAGGAGAAGCCTTATTTTATATTTGATGATGTATTTACTCAAGTAGATCTAACGAATACTAATACCGTTTTGTTGTGTTGGCAAAATCTAAACTCTAATCAAATAGACAGTGATTATCTCAACAGGGAAGATGATTTATTAAAATTTCAGTTACAAGGTATTGAATATAAAATTTTTGAAAATTGAAGATGGAAACTAAAACAAAAAAAAATATAAAAATAGCTAAAGTATTTAATCTTCTTTTTCAAATAATTATTCTTTTGTATTTTGTCTTGTTGTTGAGATTGATTACTCCACAGCGTCAAGTTGATCCAGATTTTTTTCAGTTTTTAAGAGATAGTAAATATTATTTAAGATTAGAATTACCACCTTTAATTCAATCTTTACCGGCGAATCCAATTTTAATTGGCGTTTTTTCAAAATTATTTTCTGATGTTTTAACAGAAATAGAAATAGCCTTACTAATAAATGCCATTTCAATGAGTACAGCAATTTATGTACTTTACTCAATTTTAAAAAGAGAAAAAGGTATATGGCACGCTGGCTTAGGCATATTGTTTCTAATAACAAACCCTATAATTTTCGACTCAGCTATTTCTAGTAACTCTGAGGTGTTGTTTACTGCGTTTAGCTTACTAATATTTTATTTAATATGGAAAAATAAAACTCTATTGGCTAGTTGCTTAAGTGCTTTGGGCATATTGATTAGATATGAATCTATCTTATTATTTTTAAGTCTTATCTTAATTGACTTTTTAGACAGGCGTGACTTAAAAGATCTATTAAAAAAAGTTTTAATATTTTTAATTCCAGCCATGATTTTATTAAGCATATTAATGACTAGAAATCCATCCAACAGTTTTTTTGGTACTCCTTTCTTAGTAGAAGTGTCTCAAAGGTCGAGTGATATTCCTGAGTTAAGATTTATAATTAATTTTCCATTCGCTTTTTTTTACAAACAAAGATTGTTGTTTAGTAGAGTAAGTTTTATAAAAATCACTGTTGCCTTTGTTTTTTATTTATTAGTCTTTTTTTTACAAAAAAATAATAAAAAAAGCAATAATTTAATCAAAAGTTCTCTGTTATTTACCTGCCTATTCTTAATTTTTCATACTTTTTTCCCTGCCTATTTGGAGAGATATTTTGTGCCCGCTCTTTTTAGTTTCGTCTTATCAATTAGCCTGAGTATAAAAAACTCAAGCAGCAATCTTAAGAAAGTATTTATTTTTATTTTGTTAATAATTATCACCACTAATTTTTGGAAAGGTCTTCAAAAATTTTTTATCAATGAATATAACATTTTCTACAGTCATGATTATTTCACGGCACAAAGCATTAAAAATAAAATCACAATAGACCAGCAAAAATATATTATCTTATCCCCCTATCCAGAAACACTTGAGTACTATTACAGCGACCGTCAAGATATTTCTTTAATAACTGTAGAAGAAATAGAACAAAACAATGTTTACAGTAATTTAGCAGATGCCATTGCTAAATATGAAGAAATAAATAATATTAAAATCTTAATACCCTACAACAATATATTTGATTGGGGAATTCATGGAAAATATGATAATTCTTTAAGAAAATGGTATGAAACAATAGGCTTATATAGGTTGGGAGATTTCATTAATTCGGATAAAAGTTGTTTGTGGTATGAAGAGGGACCATCGCACAATTTTACCAAGGTATATATACTTTGCCCTTAAAAAAATTGTAAAAAATATTATTTACTTCTTTCTTTTTCCTCTATCCATCTATAAGTTTTTTTCATACCCTCGTGCAAATCAACTTCTGGCTCCCAATTAAGATATTTTTTTATCAAGCTGTTATCGCTACTTCTACCACGAACCCCTTGTGGAGCATCTAAATTATACTGACGATTCAATTTAATTTCAGCAATTTTTTCTATTATTGACAGCAATTCATTGATTGTTACCAATTCACTTCTACCTAAATTAATTGGCTCATCAATTTCACTATGCATGATTAAATCAATACCTTTAACACAATCATCAATATACATAAAAGTTCTTGTCTGTTGACCGTCACCCCAAATTTCGATATTTTTCTTTTTATTAATTTTAGCTTCTATTACTTTCCTGCATAAAGCAGCCGGTGCTTTTTCTCGACCACCTTTGTACTCACCAAAAGGTCCATAAACATTGTGAAAACGAGCCACTCTTGTTACTAAATTAAAATCTTCACTAAAATGACGACACATTCGTTCGGAAAAAAGCTTTTCCCAACCATATCCATCTTCTGGCATGGCCGGATAAGCATCGCTCTCCTTCAATTCAATAACATTACTGTTGGATTGTTTATTCAAAGGATAAATACAAGCTGAAGAAGAGTAGAAAAATCTTTTTACTCCAAATTTAGCTGCTGCCATCAACATGTGGGTATTAATTAAAACATTAAGCATACACAAGCCCTTATTGTTTTCAATAAAACCCATACCACCCATGTCAGCAGCCAAATTATAAACTTCGTCGATACCCTTGCTGACAATTTGGCAATTTTTGAAATCCTTCAGATCGGAAACTACATTTTCTGCATTTCTATTAACTTGTTGCCACTCAGCCAGAGGTTTAATATCTACCGCTCTAATTTCTGTATTTTGTTGAAGATCAAAATAATTGACTAAATGACCACCAATAAAACCACCAGCCCCAGTAATTAAAATTTTTGTTTTTTTAGCATTGTTGTTTTTATTATGTTTCATTTTATCTTTTAATCGATAACAGACATTATCTCATTCAATTTATTTTCCCAAGAATTTACTAAAGCTATTTTCCTTTGCTTTTGCTGTTGTTTTTTTGACCAATCCTGATTTAGTAGCTGAAAAATCAGCTTTTGCCAATCATCTCGTGAATAAGCAATTTTAACAAAATTAGGAAATTTTTGTAGCTCCTTAATATTACTGCTGATCACCGGCTTACCAGCATAAAAATATTCGAATAATTTCATTGGATAACAATAGCGATTAAATACTAAAGATGCATCATAAGGAATAATTGCAAGATCAAAGGTCTCAATAAAAGACAAGATTTTATTTCTCTCTTGCTTATCATAATGGAAAAAATTTGGATGAGTTAAAAGCTGATTAAATTTTTCTTTTAAAAGTAATAAATCAGAGTCTTGACTAACGTTGGGCTCATAGTGCAAAGGACCAATAAAAACAAAGCTTAAATTTGGGTTATTTTTAAGCAAATCATCTAACAATAAAAAATCTAAACGCATACTTATCTGTCCCACAAAACCTATAATTGGCTTGTTATCAGGTACCTTAACACTCTTTTTGGCTCTTTTTTTGAAAGTTTGATAATCGAACCCTTGTTTTACCAAGTGAATTTCTTTATCAGTTTCATTTTCATATAATTTTTTTAAACTTTTCGATATAGAAAAAATATAATCAGCGCTGTCCAGTATTTTTTTCTTTTGTGTTTGTAGTTTTTGATAAGCATCAGAATCAAAAGAAAAGTGAAAATCAACAATATCAAAAACAATTGAAAAAGCAAAAAATCTCAAACTTAATAAATCTGCCAATTGAGGAAAAAAGATCCATAGATAACGTCTCTTTAAAGGAAATTTCAAAGAAAACCAAAGTCCTAATAAGAATTTGTATAAATGCTGATTTATTTTTTTAATAAGAGTAAATCTACTAAATGGCAAACAATTAAAAGGCTTTATCTGCCTTATGTTTTTATTTTTCTTAAACTCTTGCTGATTAAAATTAATAATATAAACTTGATTGTTTTTAGATAAACCCAGTGCTGTTTGCCAAACAAAATCACAAACTTGTTGCCCTCCAGATAAATCAGGAATTAAGATTAAAGCATTCTTTAGCATTGGTTTATTATATTATAATAACAATTCTAATGAAAAATTCAGTCTTACCAGTCAGCATTGCTATCATAACCAAAAATAGACCAATCAAGTTAAAGAGATGTTTATTAAGCTTAAAAGAACAGAGTTTTAAATTGTTCACCATCATTATTGTGGATAATGATGATAAGCAATCTGCACTTCCAATTACCCAAGACAAATTGTTCAACAAGTTAAAAATTGAATACCATCATTTACCCAAAAAAACTGTACCTGCTTGCCGTAATCAAGCAATGAAGTTTAACCAAAATCCTTATTTGGCTTTTATTGATGATGATTGTGTAGCAGACAAAAACTGGCTTAAAAAAGCTCTAGAAACAGTCTCTGATACAAAATCAAAATATGTCTTAGGAGTTACTAAATTATTAAATACCCAAAATATTTTTGCTATTGCTCAACACGCTAGAGATAATTTTTGGAAAGAATACAATGGCCAATTATTAGATACTAAAAATTTATTGCTTGACGCTACTTTTTTCAAAAAAAAGAAATTAAAGTTTGATGAAAAATGTCAAAGCTTATATTATGATTCAGCCGATTTTGATTTAGATTTTCAAGTTAAAAAAGAAGAGATCAAAGGAGCTTACACATCAGAAATGTTGGTTTATCATGAAGAAACTGATTCTTTTGCTAAATTTAAATGCCGAGCTTTTCACCGTGGGAAATTAGCCAAATATTTAAACGGTAAGTGGAAGCTCAACGATAACTTGGTTAATCTAAAAGACCAATTGTTCTTATTATTTTTTTTACGTGTCATTAAAAATTTTGTTAAAGATTATCAAAAATATAAAGAACACATGGAATGTAATGCTTTTTTAAAAAAAATTTTTGCTACTTGCTTGATTAAAAACTTTGAAAGACACTACTTACTAGGTTATGTGGCAAAAAATTAAAAAATCAACTGATTTACTTGCGGTTTTATCCTGCTTGCTATTTTTATTAGTCACCAGCCTGTTGCCTAATGTAAAAAGTTTTTTTGCCCTATCTTTTGTATTTCTATTTTTTTTAACTTGGCGTTATTCTTTTAGTAAAGCAATCATTTATGTCGCCCCTATATTAACTACTCTTTGGATAGGTCAATCCCATTCGACTCTAGTTGTCCCTGCAAAAGCCATAGTTGTTCATCAGTATTTTGAAGGTCGACACTTATCTTGGACTTTTACTCCTTATTTAATGATTGCCACTGTCGCTCTACTTCTAATTCCATTTTGGCAAAGAATATACAAAAACAAAGTGAAATTGTTAATTCATGAGAAACTAATAATTATTGTAGCTGCTAGTGGGTTTTTATCTGCTATTTATGGGGCCGTATTATTAGAAATTAGTCTTTTTTTTGTTTTTAATAGTTTTTTATCAGTGATTTGGACCTATTATTTGATCTTATTAAAAAATAATTTAAATAAAAAAGAGTTTTATAGATTGCTCACTACTTTTTTATTTATATGGCTCATTTTAGTCAACTACGAAAGCATTCTTGTTTTAGCACAAGTATTATTTAAACGACCAATTGGCTTAATCGTAGAAACTACAAAAACAGCTCCGATTTTTGGCCTAGGAGCAGACGAAGGCTCAGGCGGATTTCGTCCTTTCGGTCTAGCTTACCACCCCAATGGCTTAGCTAACAAACATCTCATTTACATATTCTTATTGGCTTTTATTAAATTTTATTTAAAAAAGCTAACAGCTCCCTTTAAAGACTTTGTTAATTGGACAATCTTAGGTTCAATAATTGTTATATTACTTACTTTAAGTAGGGCCGCTTATTTGGCTTTAATTATCAGTGTTCTGTTTATCTATTTTAGACACTCAAAATTTTTTAATAATCAACTCTCAACTTGGAAAAAAAAGCTAAACAAGATTAGCAGGGTTCATAAGTTTTTGTTTTTATTAATTGCACTTTTTCTATTTAGTAAATTTAGCAGTCGCCTACTTAATTCAATTTACAGTTTTAGTGGTTGGGGAGGTTTTAGCACCAGATTAATACAATATCAAGAAGCTTGGGAAATATTTAAAAAAAGTCCATTTTTAGGTATTGGTGATCAAATGTTTGTTCCTATTGCTTACCAGCTTTTCCCAAAAGGAGTTGTCACCTACTTTCCAGAAAATGTTCATCAAGGATTCTTATTATTTATGATAGAAAGGGGCATTTTTGGTTTATTAGTATATTTATTGTTTTTTTATTATTTTTTAAAACATCTAATAAAATTAGATACTATTAGCAGCATCAATAAAACAATGTTATACTCTGGAATAATAGGAAGTTTTATAATAATGTTTTTTCATCCAGAAAGAAATTTATTGAATACTTTATTCCTAATTGGAATCTCACTAACACACTATGAAAAAAAAACTATTTAAGAAAACCAATAAAAATAAACATAAAGTCTTTGACTTAATAGCTTTATTTGCTATCTTTTTTATTACAGCTAGTATTTATTTTTTATTTAGTAGGAAAACAGAATATTTATATATCACCATTAGACTTTTTAATCATGAATACCCTGAAAATTACATTGATACCAACCAACCAAAGGCATGGTATGTAGAGCAAATTGTTCCAGGAAAATCACAGAAAAATCAACTAGGTGAAACTCTAATAGAGGTTGCTGATGTTTATAGCTACCCCAGCGCTTATGTTTTTAATGATGTTTATGTTACTTTAAAGGTTAAAGCTATTCAAAATAAAGTAACTAAACAATATCTTTACGAAGGCGTTCCACTGTTAATACATGATGTTAGATCTTTTAAAGTAAAGGATCTACTTATCAGTGGAGAAATTATTGATCTTTTTGAAAGAAAAAGAGATTTAAAAAGTTTTAAATTAGTTTTAAAAATCAAAGCAAATGAAAAAAACATTGATTACATCAATAACAGTCAATTATTGATTAAAGGAATAGACAATCACATCGCTAATTTACTAAAAGAAGGTAACACAGTAAAAGATAGTGAAAACACTACTTTGGTAGAAGTCACTAAGGTAGAAAAAAAGCCTGGAGAAAGAGAGCTTGCCAGTACAAATGGCATTATAAAGATAATAGATCCGGAAAGAACTCAAGTTTATTTACATGTGAATTTATTAGCTGAAAATATTAATGACTATTATTTTTATCGCAAAAAAGAAAGCTTATTGGTTGGTGAAAACCTGTGGTTAAATTTTGATCAGGTAACTGTTATTGGTGAAATTATATCAATTGAAGAAAATTGATATCTGTTATTAGAAACACTTTTCTATGAAGAAATTACCAAAAATTTCTATTGTTACTCCATCTTACAATCAAGGAAAATTTATTGAAGAAACGATTCAATCAGTTTTAAATCAAGACTATCCTAATTTCGAATACCTAATAATAGACGGAGGTTCGAGTGATCAAAGTTTGGAAATTATCAAAAAATATCAAAAGAAAATTGATTATTTTGAAAGCAAAAAAGACCGAGGACAATCCCATGCCATTAATAAAGGTTTTGCAAAAACTGATGGTGAGATTATGGCTTGGATTAATAGCGACGATATCATTAGACCAGGCACTCTTAAGCTAGTGGCTAGTATTTTTGCAAAATTTCCAGAAATAGATTGGTTGACAAGTTTACCATCTACCATAAACGAAACTGGACATCTCATATATTTAGCTAAAAAGCCTTTATATATAAGATTTCTAATTAAAAAAGGATTATATACCAGAAAATTATTAGGTTTCATTATGCAAGAAGGAACCTTTTGGCGAAGATCACTATGGGAAAAAACTGGCAGTAAATTAGATGAGGTGCCTTATTCAATGGACATGAAGCTTTGGCAGAAATTTGCACAACATAGTCAACTCTATTGCGTTGATGCCTGTTTAGCTTCATATCGACTTAATCCTAATCGAAAAAACAATGATCAGCACCGAAAATATTACGCCGAAATAAATGATAAAACACCAATTGTCTTAGCAACAATAATCAAAGTTATATGGAGACAGATAGCAAAACTTATTCACTTATGTAAATTAAGTCCAAGCATATACTTCAATCAAGAAAAAAACACTTGGTTTTTTAGAAAAAACTTATTTAATGTAAAAGGCTTCAAGCTCTTGAGCAATAGTGCGCCAAGATAGTTTATCAGCTAATGACCTAGCATTTTTGCCCAGTTGTTTTAATTTATTTGTTTGTTTAAGACTTTTATCTATCGCGGAAGCAAACTTTTTGGGTGTCTCTGGTGCTAAAATGCCAACTTTTTCCTGAGTCAACAATTTCTTAACTTCGCCAGTTGGATTAGCAATTGTAGGTCTACCAACTGCCAAATAATCTCCTAGTTTATTGGGAAATTTACCCCTATTGATTTCTTTATCTGCAAAGGGTAAAAGCATTAAATCACCAGTCGACAAATATAAACTTAACAAATCTCTATCAACAACTCCTTGATATATGACCTTATTATTTAAATTTTTATGAACCTTTATTTGCCTCTCGAAAGCTGGTATTGGAGGACCCAATAACATTAATAGCACGTCTTTCCTTAAACAATTTAATTCTATAAAGGTTTTAGCTAATAATTCTTCATCATAAGTACCAACATATAAATAAACCAATATTTTCTTTGTTTGACTCAAACCCAGTTTGCGTCTTGCAACGAATTTTGACATGGTTTTGATACCCTTAATATTAGCCCCAACACCTAGAAAAAATACATTATCTTTGTTTTTTCTAATTAATTTAGCTTTTTTAACTAAATCATCACTAATTGCTGTAACAGCAAAAGCTAAACGAATAAAAAGACGCTCAGCGTAATGATCAAAATTAGCTGTTAAAAAACTAAAAGGTCCATAGCGACGATCAGCTATACCTCCTCTTCCCCAAAGGTCGGCCCAGTCCAAAAACCACTTTGTTTTTGGAAAAAAGCAAGATTTAATCAAAGCAGGAATAGTCGCTGCTGGCCGGTGATTGAAACTTTGAATAACATCACATTTTGAAAAGAAAATAGCCACACTTCTAAAACAAATATCAAAAATATCATTTCCTCCTTTTCGAAAACGATAAGGCATTAAACCTATTGATTCTACGACCTTCACACCCTTTTCATAACTTACTTTTGGTAAAAAACTAATTTTTTTGGCACTAGTCCACAAAGTTACTTGGTGCCCTAGCTCAGTTAATCCCTGCGCTAAAGATAGGGAGCGCAAATAACTTCCACCAATTTCTTTAGCCTCATAGGTTAAAAAAACTATTTTCATCTGCTTGATTATAAAGCGCAATCGCAACATTGCACAACATAAAGTAAAAGAATTTCATCTAGCCAGTGACTAAATAAACAAAATCACTTATCATAAGATCATGTTTGGCATTAAAACTTTTATTAAAGATTATTTGTATATTAAAGTTAGCTCAAAATTGAGTAATGATTGGTTTATTAAAAAATTGATGACAACTTTTCAAGCTGATCAACCAGGTCATAGAGCTAATATTGCCAAAGCTGATATGGGTTATGGCTGGATTCATTACGGTTTCATACGTCAACAAAAACCAAAAAAACTTTTGTGCGTTGGATCACGACACGGTTTCATTCCCGCAATTATGGCACAAGCCTGCAAAGACAATGGTTTTGGAAAAGTGGATTTTGTTGATGCTGGCTTCGATTCAACAAGTGAAAATCACTGGACAGGAGTTGGTTATTGGCTTACTGAAAAAGGGAAAAACTGTTTTAAAGAATTTAAATTAAAAAAACATATTAAGCTTTTCGTTCAAACAACAGAAACTTTTGCTAAAAATTATCCAAAAAACAAATACGATTACATATATGTTGACGGAGATCATTCATACAAGGGGGTTAAAACTGATTTTAAATTATTTTGGCCAAAACTAAATCAAGGAGGTTTTATGCTTTTTCATGATATTAGCGTTACTCAAACCTTAAATGAAGGAGAGTATGGTGTCTGGAAACTATTTGAAGAACTAAAAGAAAAAAATCCTTACATTGCTTTCGATTATTCCAAATCAGGACTGGGAATTATACAAAAAAAATAATTATTTAACTCTATAGACAAAAATATTAAAACTTTAAAAATACATTTTTATGAAAATTAATATTTTTAAATTACTTGCTTTAAAGAAACAAAAAAATCAAATCATTATTATTACTGGTCCGTCTGGTGTAGGTAAAACTACAATTTCCAAAAAGCTTTCTCAAGCTTTAGATAATAGTGTTTATATTTCTCTAGATACACTTAGGTCATTTGTTAAAAATGGATATCAAAGTCCAGCAACTTTCAAACAAACAGCGGCCGTTATTAAACAAAGCTCCTTAGCTAGAAACTGTGCTCTTTTTATTGCAAAAGCTTACTATAAAAACGGATTCAACATTATTGTTGATGATGTTTTGTATAAAAAAAGCTTCGTTTTTTGGACTAAGAAACTAAAAAACTATAATTTTAAAATTATAGTCTTGAAAGAAGAACTAAAAACAATTATTAAGAGAAATACACTAAAAAAAACAGGACGTTTAGATGAAGAAATAATAATTTACTTAAAAAAACAATTTGATGAGTTGGGTCCAAATAAAGATTTATACTTCATAAAAAACGAAAACACAGATAAAACAGTCAAAAGTATAAAAAAAATTATAGCTAATTAAATTAGATACGCGGAATATTTTCTAGATTCGTATTATCAGAAATTAAAACTAATCGCGCCTTTTCCTGTAATTCAGCTATATCATGAGCTCCTTGATACCACAATGATCTTCTTAGCCCACCAGTTAATTTGTTTAATATAGGCTTAACACTTCCTTTATATTCCACTAAGGCTTCAACACCCTCCTCCAAAGCTTCATTTCCTGGTGTTAAAGATTGAGACTTGTTAGAAAATACTATGTTTTTTACTTTACTCTTTAACAAATGAAGGTTTTTTTCTAAGAAATTCTTATTATCTGAGTCGTTAGAAGTTATAGCTTTTTTACTACACATTCCCCAAGTATTTTTATATTTCTTCCCATCAATTTTAATTATTTCTCCAGGAGATTCTTCTGTTCCACTAAACATACCTCCTATCATTACTGCCGAAGCACCAAAGGCCAAAGCTTTAGCAAGGTCTCCGGGATACTTAATTCCACCTTCAGAAATAATTGGTATTTTATATTTTTTAGCTGCTTTAGAACATTCAAGAACAGCACTTAATTGAGGCCTACCAACCCCAGTTACTAAACGGGTAGTACAATGTGATCCTGGCCCAATTCCTACATTTAAACTATCTATTCCTGATTTTGCCAGCTCTACAACAGCCTCTTTGGTAGCAATGGGGCCAGTGCTTAATTGAGCTTTTGGATATTTTTTTCTGACTTCTTTGATAAACTTTAAAGTAGGCGTATTCAAAGAATGATAGGTATAAATGCAAATAATATCAGTGCCTAAATTTAATAAATCACCAATATGTTTGAGGCCACTTACTGACAACTCTCCAACTGTCGCCGCTACCTTAATTTTTTTGCTTTTAGCTTCAGCCACCTGTTTGAGTTGATTTTCAAAACCATCAAAACCATGGATATAACCCATACCACCCATTTCAGCCATAGCTATCGCCATTTGCGCCTCAGTAACCCCAGGCATTGGAGAGGATAATATTGGTATATCAATTTCAATTTTCTTAGACACCTTAGTTTTCAAATTAATCTTTGTTTTTTCCTCACTCATATCAAAATCGGCTTTCTGAGCTAAAAACAAAACATCATCAAAAGTTACTTCTGGATTTGTGGAAATTATTTTCATAAAGCAAAATATACCATATCTAAAAAATTTATAAAATTATTTTTTTAAACTTATCAATGTGTATGGCTTTAAAACCAAAATTAGTGGCTGGCTCTATATCACTATGAAAGGAATCACCTATCATAAGATGTTCTGATTTTTTCAAACCAGTTAAATCAATCACTTTTTTTAGAAGATCTACAGAAGGTTTAAGTTTTCCTTCGGTATCTCTAGCTATAATTTCTTCAAAGGGATGATACGATTCTTTTTTCTTCTTAAATCCTATCGCTTTTAAACATAAAAGAACATCTTTTTTTCTAGAATTTGTTAAAATAATGTGTTTAAAAGATGATAGCTCTTCAATTGCTTTAACTAAGCCTGGATCTTTATTTAAAAAACGATGCTTGTTTAATATGTCTTCAATTTGATCGATAATTTTAATTTCATTTTTTAAAGAGGAATTTTCTGTAATAGTCCTACTCCAACTACCATGTTTTTTGGAAAGTTCACGAAATTCTTCTATGGTAACAGTAAAACAATGCTTGTTAAAAAATTTAAGAAATTCTTTTTCCATTGCTTCGCCAACAGAAAAATTTTGATATAAAGTCCCATCTAAATCCCAAACTAAGGCTTTAATATCTTTGAATAGAATGTTTTTTTTTATTTTTTTAATCAACATAATGTGTAACCAGTTTTAAAAATTTAAATATCAATAATTATAATAAGCAAAAGGACACAACTAATAAATTATAACTTGCTTATAATAAATAAACAGACTATCTTTCTTATTTTTTTTAGATAAAATATCCTAGATAATGTTACAGAAAAATAAAAAAGCTAAAATTTTTATTCACAGCAGTTTCTTTGGGCACTTCAAACTAATCATTGATCTCTTATTGACCATATTTATATTAATCCTGATATCACCTTTAATTATTATTTCTTTTCCTTTTTTACTGTGGCAAATCGGCCAACCAATCATCTTTAAACAGAAAAGAACTGGTAAAGGCGCTCAAAATTTCGAGCTTTATAAGCTACGCACTATGGTAAAAAATGCTGAACTACTTCGTTCTAAAAACCAAAAACATTTTGCTGAATTAAACTATGCTCCAGCTCCTATGTTTAAAATTAAAAATGATCCACGTTTTTTAAAAATTGGCAAATTTCTATCCCATAGCGGCCTAGATGAATTGCCACAATTGATTAATATTTTAAAGGGTCAAATGTCTTTAGTGGGTCCAAGACCGCTACCAACTAATGAAGCTCAAACTTTAAAAAAAATTGATCCTGATTGGTATTTTTGGAGACATCAAGTAAAACCAGGCTTGTTTTCCCTATGGGTATTAAATAACGAAAGACACAAAAACTTGGAGGCTTGGAGGGGGCTTGAAAAAAAAACACTTGCTTTAAATTTGAAACAACAATATTTCTTGATTTTTCAAATTATTTGGAGTCAATTGTTAAAAATGCTTTAAATCCTTGCTTAAAAACAATCAATTAAATGTATCAAAACATAACAACAATGATTTTTCTACTTGCTAAACCTTACTTTTGTATATTAAGCTAAAAGCAACTATTTTTATTGTGTCAAACAATTTATGTCTAATTTAAACAAATATTTGCCTAACAAATATCAACAAAAATCCATTGACAATCAACTTAGTCAGCCTGAGGAAATTTTAACAAAATCTATTCCTTCTTCTGAGAATTTAAATCCAACTACTCAAATAAACTCAACAAAAACTACTCAAACCACAAATAACAATAATAATTCTGTTAAAGTTTCCTCAAAAAACAAGACAAAACAATCTCCTAAAAAAAAGAAAGTAATTTTTTTAAGTATATTGTTATTTCTTTTACTAGCTGGAACCCTAACCTCTCTGTTTTTGATCAGAAGGGCCCAAGATATAAGACAGCAGGCTGCTTATCCAACTCCCACTATCACTCCCAGACCTACTACGAGACCTACTACGGAACCAACTACAGAACCGACTACGGAACCTACAATCAGTCCCACTATAGGACCTACTGAAACTCCAATAATTGCTTGTGCTGACATTGGCTGTGCTGATGATAATGATTGTCAAGAAGGCTATGCTTGCATACAAGGCGCACCAGATGAAGGAGCAGCTATCACAGTTGGAATTTGTGGTCTAGCTTCATTGGCTGATGAGTGTCGCAACAATCGTGATTATGATTCTTGTTGTGTAGAACCAACTATCACTACCACTCCTTCTCCCACCTTAAGCTTAGAACCAACTACAAAACCAACTGACTCTCCAGGAGAGCCAACTGATTCCCCAGAAGAACCAACTGACTCTCCAGAAGAGCCAACTGATTCCCCAGAAGAACCAACTCCAGTTGTAACCACAGTTATTACTACTGTTGGCTGTAATGAAAGCTGTAGTGAAAATGCTGATTGTGCCAATATTAGCCATATCTGTTATGAAGGATTTTGCCGTCTAGACGTTTATCCAACAGATGTTAATTGTCGTCTGCCAGATGGAAATACTATTATCGAACGAGCAGTAGAAATACCAACCGAAACAGGATTTGCTGACTGGTTTAATTTCCTTAAAATTGGTTTAGGCGCATTAGGACTCGGCACCTTACTATTGCTTCTCTTTTAATCAGTTCTAAAAAATTACTCTTGCTAAACTTTTAAAAAATAGAGTATGCTTATTGAAGGTAGTGCCGTAATAGCGCAACTATAGCCTTTTATGAGTGAAATTAATATTTCTTCTTCATCAGCTCGCAACCAAGCCATACCAAGCAAGCCTGAACAATCAGACTCTAATAATCTTTTTCTTAATAAGAATTCTAATTCTGACAAAAATTCTGGTTCTAAAAATTCACAAAGTAACTTTAGCAAAAATAAAAATAATATTTTAGCTATTGTTTTACTCTTCTTTCTATTAATCAGTAGCGCCGCTGGTTTGGTTCTAATGAAACAGCGTCAAGACACTAGACAGCAAGCTTATAGTTCTGGTTTTAGCTGTAATAGCTACCACTACGGAAGTTCTTGTCGTAATACTTCAGGTACCTGGGAAGGAAGATGTGTATTAATCAACTGTCCCAAAGGTATTTTAGTTCCCGGAAAATGTTCTGAATCCGATCCCAGTGCTTATTGGGAGTTTGGAAATTGTTCCACCCTATTAAATAAAGCTAGAAGCTCAAATTACCCTCAGTGTTGGCAAATTGATGCTGTTAATAATTCGAACACCTATTGCAATGTTGATTCTAGCTGCCAACATTATGAAACTTCACTGAGAGAGTGTGGTAACACCCCTCAACCAACTAATACACCACGCCCTCCAACACCTACACCAACCATTGGTCCTAGCCCCACTCCCAATCCCACACCAACTACTGGTCCCACACCAACTACTGGTCCAACTCCTAGCCCAGCCCCAATGTGTCGAAAAATTGAAATTCTAGATCAAAATAACAAAGTCTTAACAGGCGACGCAGACCAAGATCTCATTCCTGAAGTTAGCGTTGTTAGATTTAGATGTTTTGGTAAACTTGAATCTAGCGAAAATCTCGACAGCTTGATTGAACGTTTTGACTTTGCTGTCTTAGAACCAAGTGGAGAAGTAGTCTTTCTTGAAGAAAGGATGAGCGTCGCTAATACTTCTGAAGATTATTTAATCAAAGAAGGTGGGGATTTCATTGCCGAATGTCGTCTATGTACAGCTTTAGACACTTGTCAAGAATGGACTAATCCAGTAATTAAAGAAGCAAGTTTGGAATAAAAATATAGAACTAAATTATAAAAATGGCTAAAACTAATAATTATCAACCAGTTAAATATGCAAAAGCACCAAGTGCTAATAGTTTGCAGAACAAAAACAACAAAAATTCACTAAAAATATTGTATTTAGTTTTTGCTCTATTGCTTTTTATTGTGGGGTCAGCCAGCGTAGTTTTAATTAGCCGCAAACAAGAGTTAGAACCAGGACCAGTAGCCCCCAATGTTCCACAATCTAAACCAGAAGCATATATACCGGTCGAAGAATCCTGTGTTACAAGTTTTAATGTGCCTTTAAATCTAGCTTGTTCAGATAGTGGCTGTGCTGATGATAATGATTGTCAAAAAGGCTATGTTTGCATACAAGGAGCACCAGATGAAGGAGCGGCGATCACTGTTGGAATTTGTGGTCTAGCTTCCTTAACTGATGAATGTCGCAACAATCGTGATTATGATTCTTGTTGTATAGAGCCTACCAGTACTCCCTCTCCAACACCAACAACTGAACCAACTGGAACTCCAGAGCCAACTAGTACTCCTGAACCCACTGGAACTCCAGAACCAACTAGTACTCCTTCTCCAACACCAACTCCTGAACCAACTGGAACTCTAGAGCCAACTGAAACCCCTAAATCTACTCCTACTGAAGAACCGACTCCTGTTTTAACCCAGGTAATTACTACTGTTGGTTGCAATGAAAGTTGTAAGGAAAATACTGACTGTAGCAATGTTAGTCATATTTGTTATGAGGGAGTGTGTCGCTTAGACGTTAATCCAAACGATGTTAATTGTCGCCTACCTAATGGCAACAACATGATTGAACGACCGGCTGTTGTACCTACTGAGTCAGGTTTTGCGGATTGGTTTAATTATCTAAAAGCAGGACTCGGTATTCTAGGTTTTGGCGCGCTACTATTACTACTTTTGTAAAGTTAGTTTTCCCTAGTTTTTTGTTATAATGCATATCAAGCGCGTGTGTAGCTCAATTGGTTAGAGCTCCAAGCTTATACCTTGGGGGTTCTAGGTTCAAGTCCTAGCACACGCACCATGATAAAACTTATTTTTAAAATAATAAAATTATTAATTTTTATTTTAATCTTATTAACTTTAAGTGTTTTTGCCTACCAAAAAGGTTGGCTTAAAAACCATCCTCTTCACGCCCAAATTGAAAATTTTCAATCAGGAGAAATTAAAAATTGGCAAGATTTTATTAGCTCTTTTCAAGATCAGGAAAAATTAAATTTACAGTTAAACGAATTGAGTAATGATGCTGGAAAACAAATTAAAATCAGTGCACAGAAAGCCTTAGAAGCTGGAAAAGTAGCTCAAGAGTTTATGTCAGAGTCTGTTCAAACAGACGAATTCGAAGACAAAAAAATCGGTGAAAAGGCTTTCGAATATGGTCAATATATTTATTGCAAAGCAGTGGTAGATGATTGGCAAGAAAGACTTATTGAAGATAATTCAGAAAAAGAAGAAGATATTTTAGATCAAGACGAAATAAAAACTAACGAATAGTGGTGCCAACACAATCTTGACCACTGAGCGCCCAAAACAAATTGTCTTTCATCATTCCAGAAATAATTACTGATTCAATCCCTTTTTTTGCCAGATCCAGTGATTCCTCAATTTTTAAACCCATGCCGCCAGTTACATCAAAACCTCTGGTATGACGCAAATCTCTGCTAATTTTAGGCCAAGTACTAGCCGTAATTTCTGGTACAAGCTGACCTTGCTTGTCTAAAAAACCAGCTACCTCTGTTACATGAATGATTTTATTTACTTGCACTTTTTTTTCTAAAAAATAATCGGCCAAAAAAGCTAAGATTTTTTCTGTTGACCAAATAGTACAACCTTGATCACTATCAACTAAAACATCACCACAGGTAACTGGTAACAAACCTTTTTGCAAATACTGATCGATGGCATCAGCACAAAAATTCAATAATTTTCTTTTTTTAGTAACAATCGTATTACTGGCATAAAAAGAGACTGCCGGTAATTCGTGTTTTAAAAACTCATGCACCACTAAACGATTAAGGGCAGCAGCACTATCTTGAACAATAGCCATACCTAAAAGACTCTCATCGTTAATAAATCCAGCCATTGTTTTATATTTACTAGCTGGAACATGAGCAAAACTGCCCTGACCATGACCAACAATTAACAACTGATCTGGCTTCTCCTGCTTAGCACTTGCAATTTCACCAACTAAACGTTTTAGAACCGCTCCTCTCAGAGACATAGGAATTTCTTTATCAGTAATAATGGAACCACCCAATTTAATCAAAGTAAGATTTTTTTTCATTTTAATTTTCTAATTAATTTCTACGTGTTGGGGTAATAAGCTAAGTAATTCTTCTTGGGGAATTTTGCCCTCTTCTGCTAAAAATAATAAAGCTGCTGGCAAAAAGTCTAAAACTGCTAAAGTCGCTTTACGAAACTCTTTTTGGTCAATGTTGGATAATTCTTGCGCAGAATAAAGTCGCCAACCCTCCCTCTCAATTTTTGCCAAATCTTGTTCATCAATTAAAATTGCCAAGACAAAGACAATAAAGTTATAAAGTGCCAACTCTTGATTAGAACCATCAACTGGTCTAATTTGTTCAATCCTAAAAGATGACTTTGAAAAAAAATGCACCTTATCTTTTAAATCAGCCGATGATAAGCCCGGCACTTCTTCTTCAATTTCGCGTAACATACTAAAAAACAGTGCATTAACAAAAGCTGGTGGTAACTCCTTAAAACTTAAAGATTCAAGTTCTTCGTTGTTGTCTAAAAAATCCAATAATGCTTGAGTCTGATCACTTTCTACCTTACCAGTTACCGTATTAATGCCAGTTGGCCTGGTAAAAACATCTTGTCTGTTAAACAATGGTTTACTAGGAAGACCCTGGTTAATTTCAGTCTTATTCTCAGGATAAATAACTCTTTCTTTCTTTTTGCTTTCATCATCTGAATGATTGCTATCAACATCATCAAAAAATAAAAGTTTTAAACCATTTTCTGTAGCTACAAAAGTTAAAGCTCCCACTCCCACAGCATCTGATCGAAAAACAATATTTTCTGTCATTGAAGAACTACAATGAGTACAAACTGGCCGATTTGCTGGAAATATTTTTTCACCACACACTGGACAGACAGCTAATTTTAGCTCTCCCTCTCCATTACCATAACGAATTTTTTGCAAACGCCAATGTCTTGGAACCTCCATAACAGTTTATTAGTCGTATTTTTTAAGAAAATCACGCAAAACTGCTTAATTAGTAATTTCATAGTATGATACTTAACATGACTAAATCGATGTCCATTTTAAGCAAATATAGAACAAATATTAGTGAATATCTAAAAAAATTCTTAGATGAAGAAAAACAAGCACTTAAGAAGATAAGTTTAGACGACGACGCCTTTGAAACTTTAAAAAATTTTGTGGTACGAGGAAAAATGGCAAGAGCCAATCTGTTCATTCTCACTTATGGAATCCTTGAGCCACAGAAAGAAAAAGAAATTTTTGAAAAAGTTTTATTACCCTTAGCAAGCACCCTCGAACTAATTCAGGCTGGTTTATTAATTCATGATGATATTATCGATCAAGATCAGCAACGAAGAGGACAAGATTCTATTTGGCAATATTACTCAAAACAAAACCAAAGCTCAGATCAACATTATGGGGAAAGTCAGGCAATTTGCTTGGGTAATCTATGTTTTTTCTTAGCCGATCAACTAATTTTAGAAGCCGTTAATAATCTAGATTCACAATTAAATAAAAAACAACTGTTAGATGTCCAACAACTAATTAACCGAGAAATTAGCCAAGTAATCTTGGCTGAAATGCTTGATAGCCAGTTAGCCATGCAAGATAAATTACCCTCACTAGAGAAAATTTTAGAAATGAACATTTATAAAACTGCTCGCTATAGTTTTTCTCTACCACTAATGCTCGCTGGAAAACTAAGTAATAAGTCTGAAAATATTAATCTACTTAGTAAAATTGGAGAAAAAATAGGCCTTATCTTTCAGATTAGAGATGATTATCTGGGTATTTTTGGCGATAGTGAAAAAACTGGCAAACCAATCCTATCTGATGTAAAAGAAGGTAAAAAAACTATTTTTTATTATTATTTAGCTCAAAACAAATCTCTCACTGATCAAGAAAAACACTTATTAAATAGCTGTTTTGCCAAAAAAAACATCAAACAAGAGCAAATATTAGATATTCAAAATTTGTTTGAGCGCTATAGCCTTCAAACAGTTGACAGTTTACTAGACCAACTAAAACTTGAAACACAAATAATGACAAATCAGCTAAAGAATAAAAAAATACAGAACCTGTTAATGAAAATTCTAAATTTTGCTTCTTGTCGTCAATGTTAACTGAAAAACTAAAACTTGGGGTCTTGATGTTCTTTAACTAGTAAAGTTAATAAAACACCAACTGCAGCTATCACAAACAAACTCGTCCAGGCATTACCAAAGAAATAAAATAAGAAAAAAACTAAAGACCAAAAGACAATCGCTGCCACACTACTAATCATTTGCCGATAAGTAAAATAAGAAAGACCCTCTCGACCCTTACCCCTCACCATCCACACTCGATCAAAAAACAACCAGTGAAAGCTGGATGCCACACGATCTAAAGTATTAACAACCACAATTGACCAAAAGCCTACCACAAAAGATCTTATTATCCAAAAAAAGGATAAAATACTAGCCGACATCATAAAAGGCTTGCGACTCTGACGCTTATCTATTATTGCTCCAACAAAATAACTAATACCCATCGCCATTAGCAAAGAAAAACTGTACAAAAGACCAACTTTTGCACTAGTACCCAATAAAATAAAGATATAAAGCGGCCAAAGATTCAACATCCCATCGTTAAAATAGCGACCAGCAAAAGTTAAACCTAGTCGCCGAAAACCCGGCTCACTCATCCAGGAAGCAAACTCTTCCCAAGATATTTTATCTCTAACTTTTACGTTATCTAATAAAATTGTAAAAATTAAACCCACTCCAATTAATAATAAACCCATTAAAAATAAGTTGCCGTATCCCAAAACAGCAATCACTAAACCTCCAAGGGCTGGCGAAATCATTGTTACTAAATTAAGTAAAAAATTAATAATACCTAAATTACTACCCATTTTATGATGATTGCTATTACGACTCAGTGAATAATGATAGCTATTCCAAAAGTAATTTATCTGTAAACCATCTATCATTACTGCTAAAAATATCCAGTAAGGATTACCTTGTGATAAAAATAGAAAAATTACAAATAAGGCATATAAAATATGCCCCATAACAAAGGCATGTTTTGTTCCTAACTTAATAGTTCGCTGGGCCACCCAAATAGCAGAAATAAAAGCTACCAGACGCGAGAGAAGATGTAAAATAGCTATATTAAAAATACCTATTTGCAAAGTAGATAAAGGATCTTGTCCTCGCTGATTTAGTGCCCAGTTAATTTGATCCCAAAAAGGTAAATGCAAATTAAAAAAATAAATTGGTAAAAAAAACATTACCAACTTATTGACCAACTCACGAAACAAACGCATCGCATAAAGATGTTTTAAATTCTGATTTTTCTGGAAAGATAACTTAGGCAGTTTCATCAATAGTTTAGTATAAGCTAGCTAGAGCAATTCCTGCAAAAGCATTTTTATCG
Source organism: uncultured Pseudomonadales bacterium (assembly GCA_964393205.1). Taxonomy (GTDB): domain Bacteria; phylum Patescibacteriota; class Microgenomatia; order UBA1400; family PJMF01; genus JAAZKO01. The sequence continues at coordinate 183,624 of CAYMSV010000002.1, forward strand.
TTTTATGTAAAAGCTGATCTTCAGTTGGTGACATAGTCTGCAACACATAATCTGCTGGAGGAACATTTCTTGAGCCTTTTCTAGAATCTATACCCAGGCGTAAATGCCAAAAATCTTTAGTACCCAAATGTTGATAAATAGACTGTAAGCCATTGTGCTCCTTCGGCCCCACTGCTTTTTGTAATTTATAAGTACCTAATTCCAAATCTAAATCATCATGAACCACAATTAAGTCTTCTGGACCAGACAATGAATTTTGCAAGTCAATTTTTAAGTAATCTAGAAAAGCTCTTAGTGCTTGCCCGGAATTGTTCATGAAGGTTTGAGGCTTAAGTAAGAAAAGATCATCTCTTTTGACAGCTAATTCTGAATTAAATTTTTTTTCAAATTTGAAAGATAGACCCAACTCTTCAGCAATAGCATCAATAAACATAAAACCTGCGTTATGACGTGTTTTTTGATATTTTTCTCCAGGATTACCTAGTCCCACATAAATCTTCATAGTTCCTATTTTAACATTTTATCCTTTTTAAACTTTTGCAGTTATAATGCAGATGATGAAAAAAAATATCGGTATTTTTAGCACTAAACAAGGTCATCAAAGCATTGCTGAAACAATAAAAGAAAAAATAGAAAGCCAGGCAGGAGATCGTTATCGAGTAGATATTTTTTATACTAAACAAATTTTTGAAACATTTTACGAATCTCTCTACCGATTGGCTCCCAGTGTCTTAAAAGTACCTTATGATTTAAGCGTAAAAGCAATAGAAAAAGATGCAGAACTAAGTAAACTAATTTTTAACATTTTTTTTCAATACACCTATGAGCCAAGCAATCAATTTATTAAGGATAAAAAAATTGATTTGGCCATTAATTGTTATTTTCCATTCGTTCCTACTCTAGAAAAGATTAGAGAGAGAAAAGACATGCCTTGTCTTAACATTATTACTGATCCACGAACTATTCACCCCTGGCAAATTTTCCAAAAAGCTGAAGCTAATTTCTTTTTTGAAAATAAAAATTTAACAGATTATCAAAAAGATTGCGAAGCTAAAGTTTCGGGCTGGTTTGTTGGTAAAAGATTTGAAGAGGCATATCAAAAAGAAGAGATAAAGAAAAAATTAAAAATTACTGAAGACCTAGTTTTTTTAATTGCCTCTGGATCAGATGGCTCAGCAGCGATATTAAAAATTTTAGCCGCACTAATTAATTGTTCTAAGTCTGTAAAGGTTTTTATTGCTTGTGGCAATAATCGCAACCTTTACAACAATATTTTAGGTATTAAAAAAAGTTTAAACATGTTTAGTCAGTCAAAGGCCGTTATTACACCTTTGCCTTTTACTAAAGAGTTACATTTATACATGCAAGCCGCGGATCTAATTATTGGTAAAGCTGGCCCTAACACCCTATTTGAAAGTGTAGCAACACTTACTCCATTTTTTGCCATTACCCACATTGCTCAAGAAGCTGGCAATCTAGAAATTATTAAAGAATATAAGTTGGGATTTGTAGAGGAAAAAACTAAAGCCGCTAATCAAAAATTACTAGAAATCATCGACAAACCCCAAGCACTTGAAAAATTCCAAGTCAGTTTAAAAAAACTTAAAGAACATAATCAAGAGTCGATCAATATCTTAATTAAAGAAATTAATCAATTATTTCAACAAAAATAAGCTTAAGAAAAATATAAAGAACCATTAACCTTGACTGATATTTTTTAATTCCTGAAGAGTAGTTGCTTGTTGCCAATCTTTATCAACCCTGATTTTTATCAAACGAGGGAAACGCAAAGCTACGCCAGCAGTGTGACTCGGAGATTTAGAAATTTCATCAGCTGCAATTTCCAAAACTAAATTTGGCTCAATCCACACGTCGGCCACCAACTCTTTTTTGAAATCATATTTAGAATTAGCTTGATTTTTAGAACTCTTGTGTTCATCCGCTAATTTTTTAATTTCTTTAAATTGCTTATCTGTTAAACCTGTGCCAATTTTCGAAAGAGTTTTGATGTCGCCACTTTTTTGATCTAAAACCCCAACCAATAAAGCTCCAATGCCAAAACTTTGTCTCTTACCTCTACCTCGATAGTAGCCCATCATAATGCAGTCGACAGTATCATTTAACTTACCTCGCGTACCCTCGACTTCCTTTATTTTTACCCAACGCCAACCCTTACGACCAGCAACATAGGCTGACTCTGGCTTTTTCATTACAGCCCCCTCCAAACCGAGCTTCAATTGCTCTTCATGGTAAGCACTTAAATCAGTCGGATCACTAATAATTTGACAATCGGTTACTTTAATCACTTTTGAATCTTTAACAGCATCATTAAGCTTTTTTTTACGATCAAGTAACTGTTCATCAATTAATGTTTCACCATCAAGATACAGCAAGTCAAAAACATAAAAGCGAATTGGTAACTCTTCTGCTTTAGTCTTAATTTCATATTTGCGTTTGCGAGAAATAGTTTCTTGAAAAGCAACAAACTTCCCAGAATCAGGATCAATACCAACAGCCTCACTATCTAAAATAGCTGTTTCTCCCTGAAATTCTTCCAATAATTGGTCTAATTCAGGAAACATAGCTGACACTTCTTCTAAATTACGAGTATAAGCTTTATATTGGCTACCATCAGCAAAACCAGCTTTGTTGAGATGAATTTGGATGCGTAAACCATCATATTTTGGCTCAGCTATCACTTCACCCATTTTGTCAATAATTTCTTGCCCACTATTAAGTCGCTGACATAAGGCTGGCACAACTGGAATACCCAACTCCATCTGATAGTTTTTAGCTAATTCTTTAGCACTTAGATTTTCTTCAAACAAATAGAGTTGTGCTAACAATCCGAAATCAGCTTTTTTTTGAAAAGCCTCCTCCAATAAGGATGACTGGCTTTTACCCCCTGTTTTTACCCAAGACAGAGCGTCTAACATGGTCATTGTAGAAAAGCCCAAACGCATTTTACCTAAAACAATTCTTGCTATAAATTTAGCCGACACAGCACTAACTTGATCTAATAAATCGGCCAATAAATTAATTTTTCTATCCTGAGAACCTTCTCCACCCTCATAAGCAATTTCTTCTAGCTGCTGATGAACTTCTATAATGCTGAGCCTAACTTCTTGATCAGAAGAATCTGTTAAATCTGTTAAATCAGCGACAACTTGATAGAACAATTCGCCCAAATCTCCTAGCTCTTTATATTTTTTATTTAACTCTCCAACAACTACTTCTTGATTAACATCATCAAACAAACCTTGTTTTAAAAATGATTTGTTTTCAACCGAGGCTGAATGACGATTATAAAAATTAGCTAAAGAGCGAATTAACATCTTACTAGATAACTGAAATTCTAAAGACTCATAGTTAGCCACCAGACTTCCCTGCATTAAATAGCTGGCGGGTACTATCTCATCTTTATCTAATTCTTTAAATAATTTAGCCAATAATTTAGTCATCTCTAAACGAGAGTTAAGTTCTTCCAAATCAAGTAAATATTGAGTGAATTGATTAAAAAGCATAGAATTCCTTCAAATATATTATGTCAAATCAGCTAGAAAAACCAAGTCAAATTAATCAAGAAATTAATTGAGGCTATAACTAACACCCTTGGTTACCCCATGTTTCTTAACCACTCCCTTAGCAATTAAGTCTTTGAGATCTCGCAGAATAGTATCAACCGAAACATTAGGTAAGACTTTTTGGGCATCGTCAGAAGTCATAGTACCCTGATTTTGTAATAGCTCTAATAGAATAATTTGTCGCTCAGATAGTGCTACTTGTTGTCCAAGCTCACGTTTAAGCTTTAAATCTTGTGAAAGCTTAGCTACTTTTAGTTTAACCTTATCAATTTCTAAGGCTAAACCATAGGTAAAATATTCCAACCAATAAGTTAGGTCTTGCTTAGCATTTTGTTGAACAGATAAAAGCGCCTGATAATAAGCATCAACATCGCTATCAAAATATTCTTCAATTGAAAAAAAACGCTTAAAATCGTATCCAGACTCATAAAGAGCAAGAGTGGCAAAAGCTCGAGCACTACGACCATTTCCCTCTACATAAGGATGAATATAAACTAATTGATAATGGAGAATAGCTGCTCGTAAAATTGGGTGTAACTTTTGACTCTTTTCTCCTTTTAACCAAGCAAAAAGATCATCTAATAAAAAAGGAACTTCAGCAGCCACCGGTGGACGAAAAACTACCTGTCCATCTCTTGCACCTCTGACAATAACTTGTTTGTCACGTAAAGTGGCAATCTTTTCTTCTTCTAACAAATTATTCATGGTTAAACGATGCAATAAATTTAAAGTTGTTAGATTAAGTAAAGAGTCATCTTGGCTTTGAGTTTTTTTCAACAAGGGCTGTTGATCAATCCAAGCTAATACATTGCGATAATTAATAACCTCTTGAATGTCCCTTTCTCTAGCAATAATGCCAGTTTGGTCAAGAACTGATTGCACATTGTCAATTTTTTCTAAAGATAAAACCTGTCCGGCCTGAGCAGCGCTCAAGTCATTGCCCTCAATTCTGGTACCGTAATGAACACTGCGAGCTAAAGCTTCATCACGAAACTTAGCTTCCCAAGCAGGAACAAGTGGTGAGTTGTCAATTACCGCCTTGGCTGATTCAATTGCAGAAATATAACTAAGTAAATTATTACTGATTTGAAATTGAGGTTCGTACATTAAAGTCATATTTTGGCATAGTTTGATCGCTAAAACAAGCGTTATTTTTGCAAATTATGCAAATTTATTTTAAAAACATAGTAAAAAACACAGAAAGATAAAACATAGTAAAATAAGAGCGCAATGCAGAATCAAGAACAAAAGTCAAAATCTCAAAAAATAATTGAGCAAGCTTTTAAAAAGCTTAAAATTGCTAAAGAAGATTCTCATAAAGGCCAAAACGGCAAACTACTAATTATTGGTGGTTCAGAATTATTTCATGCTGCCAGTAAATGGAGTCTTGATATTGCTAGCAAAATAGTTGATATGGTTTTTTATAGCTCTGTTCCTAGCAATAATATTCTGATTAGGCGCTGGCAAAAAAATGAGCTAGATCAAAAACTTAATCAAGAAGCAAAAGCGAATTTTTGGCAAGGAATTGTGGTTGATCGTAAAGAAATTGAGCCTTATTTAAAAGAAGCTGACTGTATTTTATTAGGACCAGGGATGGAAAGAAGTTCTTATACTGCTCGACTGAGTGACCGATTATTGAGCAAATATCCACAAAAAAAATGGGTAATTGACGCAGGAGCTTTACAAATGATTAACCCCAATCTTCTCAACAGTAATTGTATTATTACCCCTCACCATCAAGAAATGGAAGTTTTACTTAAAAAAAATAATAGTTTCAACCCTAAAAACTATCAAGCTGAAGCAATTTGTTTACTGAAAGGCCCAGTCGATCAAATTTTTCCAGGAATAAATCATCCACAACAAAAAACAATCAAAATTGAGGGTGGTAATGCAGGAATGACTAAAGGAGGCACAGGAGATGTTTTAGCTGGCCTACTAGCTGCTCTTTATTGCAAAAATGACGCCTTAACTAGCACCATTGTTGCTAGCCATATTAATAAAAAAACTGGAGACTCTCTTTATAAAAAAGTTGGTCCTTATTTTAATGCCAGTGATTTGGTAGACGCAATTCCTCAAGTACTTTGGAATACTTTCCAAGCAAAAACTTGAAAATTCTCAAAAATTAGGTAAAATCACCAGGTTCAGTGAAAAAATATTGGCAAACTTACCTATATTTTTACCTTTGACAGAAATAATATGACGAAAAAAGAGCATAAACCTATATCTAGTGCTGAGAATTCAGGCAAAACAGAAGAAACTCGTTTGGGAGATTTTTTAAGTGATTTAAAACTTTTCGACAATAGATATAAAAACCTATCGCTTTCTGAGTTTGAAAAAGTAGCTAATAGTGCTGATACTAAAAAAGTAGATGAGGATTTAGCAATTATTACCGATCTATTAATTGGTCTAACAGAATCAATTAACATTTGTAACAAAACTAGTCCAAAAACTGAATTTTATAATTATCATGCTTCAAGAATAAAACATTTGAGTAAAATTTTAGAAAATTTCGCTTGGTTTGAAAAATTAAGAAAAAAGCAGGACTCCCTCTTTTTTTATGATAACTTGCAATTGGATTAATTGAATAAAATTAGACTAATTCAATAGTTGCTGAATTTTTAAATGTTTTTTTAAGTTCCCTGGCTAAATTTCTATCGGCCGTGGTCAATATAGTTTGATAATTTTCTAATAAGCTCAAAACCATTGCCTTGCTGTCTTGATCTAATTCAGACATAATGTCGTCCAAAAGTAAAATAGGTTGATAGTCTATTCGACTATGTAAAAATTGTAATTCAGCAATCTTAAGCCATAAAACTCCTAAACGCTGTTGACCTCGTGATCCATAAGCTAGCAAACTCAAATCTTCAATTCCTTTTTCTGGCAAAGAAAACTTAACTAAAAAATCATCCTTATGAGGACCAATAAGAGTGTGTCCAGCAGCTATTTCTCTATTTAAATATTTTTTTAAACGATCATCGCTAATTATTGAAGGCAAGTATTTAATATTTAGCTCAAAAGGAAAAATTACTTCTCTAATAAAATCAATAAACTTAATTCTCTCTTGCTGTAAAAACTGACCATGCTTTGCTAAATTTAAATTCCAAAAAGACAAAATATTCTTTTTTTCTTCTCCTTCACGCACTTTTTGTAGTAACAGATTGCGACGTTTCAAAGTTCGTTCATACTGTTGCAGAGAGCGTTGATATTGCCAATCCAACATTGATAAGGTTTGGTCAAGAAATAAGCGGCGGCGGCGCGGGCTACCCTCCACCAAACGTAAATCTTCAGGACGAAAAACTACTACTGATAAATTTTTGACAAAATCAGCACGCCGCCGCCTAATATCATTAACAGTAAACAAACGATATTGACTCTTTTTACCACCCACCATGCCCCTGGTAAGCATTATTTCTAATTTTAGTTCTTCTGAAACCTGAGACTCTTGATTAGGTTTTTCATTTTTCCCCTCTTGAGGAGCAAAGCTCTCCATTTCAAAAAGAGCCTGCACTCTGCCCAATTCTGCTCCCAAACGAATCATTTCCTCAATGCGATTAGCTCGAAAACTATCACTGCTAGCCAAAAGATTTATTGCCTCTACAACAGTCGTTTTGCCACTGCCATTGTCCCCAAGAATAATTGTGGTTTTTTTAAAATCCCAATTTTTATTAGCAAAATTTCGAAAATTTTGCAAAGCTAATTTGCGCAACAACATAAAGTTAAAAGCATTTTATAACTATTCACGAAAAGCACGTCTAAAACGATAAAATAAATAAATTAATAAAATCTGCCAAAAGAAAAAGAAAAAGAAAAAAGAACGATAAACTAATCTAAATATCACTGACCCATCATAAAATAATGTTAACAACCACCAGGCAAACAAAATATAAAAAATACCTGCTAAAAGCGTGGGTAAAAACATTAGTGGAATAAAAACTTGATCGCGAACTAAATTTTGCATACTTTGATAAGGATGCAAAAATAAACCCAAAGTAATTTGACCTAATGAATAAATTATTGATTTAACAATTCCTATTTTATCCATTGTTTCCTTGGTAGAGTAATAATTCCCAAAACAAAGATGTAATAAAAGCTAAAACTAATAAAATCTGCCAAGCGTGAGTGGCGATAAAATTAGCCACAACACTTAAACGGTCTGGAACAAATTTATCTTTTTCCAAAGAACTGATTAGTTTAGCTTCGTTTTTTAGTTTGATTAAAAACTCTTGACTGTCATTTTTTTTCATGGATTTTTTAATTCAATCAATCATTTAATTAGTCAACTGCCTGATTAATGTTTGCCCATAGTAAGCGAAATTCTTTTCTAGCTCTAAACAATTCTGACTCAATCGCCTTTTCAGTCTTCCCTAATTCTTTAGCTAAATCTTTTATGCGCTTTTTATCCACATATTTTTGCATCAGCAGTTCTCTTGACCGCTTAGCCATTTTTTTCAAAACCAATTTGACCATAACGGCAGTTTCATGAGCATCTTTAAATTCATGTTCTAAAAAAACTTCAGAAAGAGGAATAGTTTTAATAAATTTTTTTGCATAACGTTTACGGTAAAAATCGTTAATTTCGTGACGCATAATGCTCTGCATATATGTCAATAAAGAACTGTTTCCCTTAAAAAGATTGATTGCTCTTAGACAATTAACAAAAGTTTCTTGGACAATTTCTTCGGCCACTGAAGCATTAGGTAGTTTTTGTAAAGCCAGAGTTAATAGTTTTTTATAATAATGCTTAAACCAATACTCAATTGCCAATTCATCACCCCTTCTTATGGCTTCAATTAAAACAAGCTCGTCTTTAAATCCAACAAAACGTTTCATGATCAAACTACCCTATCATATCAGAAAATTTTATTTTATAATTAGCTTTGATGAAAAAAATCTTGATATTAACCACACTGATTTTATCAATTTTACTTTCTCAATTTTTTATTTTTAAGTTTTCAGCTATTGAATTAAGGGCCAGAGCCAGTACTGGGGATGTTGAAATAGATCTCTCAGAATACATGGTTCTCAGTGACGGACAAAAAGTTAGTGATGTTTTTAGCACACCAGCAGATATGGTAAATCTCCTGATAAGAGTTGTTTTTGTTCTCGTCGGTTTAATTTTATTTGCGATGATTGTTTTTTCTGGTCTAGCTATGATTTCAGGAAGTGAATCAGAAAGTAAAGAAAAAGCTAAAACGACTATGACTTCAGCCTTAATCGGGTTTCTGGTTATTTTTGCTGCTTATTGGATTATGCAAATTATTAGAACCTTTACTGGAGCAGATATTGGCTTTTAAAAAAGAGCCAGGTATAATGAAAAATTGAAATGAAAAAAATAATTTTAAGCCTACTTTCCTTATTTGCCTTATCAACCCTCTTTTTAAACAATTATATTTTTGCTCAAACTCCAGTCGTACAACCAAACTCTGTCTTCGGCAATATTGAGGCACCTCCTGGAGTAGCTGAGTTAAATCAACAATCAACCAGCGGCATTGGTCTCATTCTCTTTTTTTCCAACCTTATTAAACTGATCTCAGTTGTAGCCGGGTTATGGACCATGTTTAATTTTATCTTAGCTGGCTTTACCTATATCACTAGTGCTGACAACTCAGGAGCTATAGAAAAAATTGGCACCAAACTCACTCTGAGCGTAGTTGGACTAGCCATTATTGTTGCTTCTTACACTATTGCGGCAATTATCGGCTTAATTATTTTTGGCGATGCTAGTTTTATCATTAATCCGCAAATACCAAGTCCGATATAGTATATAAATAAAATAATAAAATTATGTCAAAAATTAATAATTTGTTAGCTCAAAGTGTCGATATTGGTTCAATAAAACCAGTGAATGATGCTCGACAGCCAAGCAATTTAAGCAATACCACCGTTTTATCAACCTTTGAATTGTGGATCAGCGACATTATTGGAGTTATTACCATTTTAGGTACATTGTTTTTCATTGTTTATGCTTTCATCGCAGCCTTTAATTGGATTACTGCTGCTGGTGACAAAGGAAAAATTGAAAAAGCTAAAGATCGCCTAGTTTGGAGCACCCTGGGTCTTATTTTAATTGTTGCTACCTACGCAATTATTGGCCTAATTGGCGGTATTATTGGTTTGGAATTATTAGAACCAGCAAAAATGATACAAGAAATTATTCCTGGAGCCAGTCCATAACTATGAAAAAAAGATTAAGCAACTTATATCAAAAATTAGGTTTTTTTTATTTATATTTATTAAACTTACTTATTCATCCTAAAATAGCCAGGGCACAAATTAATAACCCAGTTATTGGTGATCTTGGACAAAATGACCCCTCAGTGCCCAGTGGCGGTAAATTTATTCAATATACTGTTTATTTGTGGAGAGCTTCCATAACTATTGGCTCTTTAGCAGTTATCGCCTATTTTTTACTAGGTGCATTTAGTTGGATTACCTCTGGAGGAGATAAAACTAAGGTAGAAACAGCGCGTAATCAAATGACTCACGCTATTATTGGTTTATTGCTATTAGTTAGCTCTTTTGTGTTACTTAGCTTTATGAGTAAATTACTTTTCGGGGGAGAATTTGATTTATTAAAACTTACCATACCCGGTGTAAATTAAAATTAACAAATTAAAAAAATAAATATGAATAGACAAATCGCACAAGTTACTTTAGACATAGCAGATGAAGCTATTAAGCAAGGCCTCTATGGCGCTGAGCAATCTCAAACACCTGATGGTGGATTTGGTGTTTGGCTTAGCAATATTTTAAGAGTAGCTATGATTCTCGGAGTTGTTGCTTGTTTGGGTTTGATTGTTTGGGGAGCTATCGAATGGATTACATCCTCTGGCGATAAACAAAAAACTGAAGAGGCACGTAATAAAATTACTACAGCCATTATTGGTTTAATAGTTTTAGCAGCCACCATGGCTATTTTTAGTCTGGTAGCTAGTTTCTTGGGCATTACTGTTATTAAATTCGTCTAGATTTTTTTGCTAAAGACTAATAAACTTGATATAATAAAAATTAGATAGAAAAATTTAAAAGGAGACTTTTATGAAATTAACTAAAAAAATTGCTCTGGCTAGCGGCAGCGCTTTCAGCGGGATTCTTCTTCAAGCCAAAATGGTGATGGCAGCTTTCGATGACATTGAGGTTAATCCAGGCACGGGCTATGCTACAGATTTTGGCAAAATGTTTAGTTCTATTTTAAACGTAGTAATGCTAATTGCTGCTGTTTTAGTTTTTGCTTATCTTATCTTTGGAGGCATCCAGTGGATTACCTCTGGAGGAGATAAAGGAAAAGCTGAAGAAGCACGCAATAAAATTACAGCCGCCATTATTGGATTAATTATTGTAGCGGCTTCCTATGCAGTAATTAACTTAATTGTGAACTTCTTGGGCTTTGGTAGCTTTAATGAAGTTTTTCAAAATGTAGGTACCATTAATAAACCTAATTAATTTTAGATACTAAAAACTCTCTTTTCATTTGCTTGGAAAGAGAGTTTTTTATTGCTATAATCAGAATTATTATGATTCAAATCTTTTCGTTTTTTTCCATTGTTAAACCTGTTCAAGCACAGACTAAAAGCTGGGATCAAATAAATGACAATTGTGTTATAGAAGGAGTAGCAAGTATTCAGGGTATTGGTTGCTTGCTAGCCAACATTCTTTCTGTGGTTTTAACTTTAATTGGTATAGCGGGATTTGTGATGATTATTTATGCGGCTTTTAATTTATTATTATCAGCTGGAAAAAGCCAAGAGGTAGAAAAATCTAAAAACACTATTACTTTTGCTATTATTGGTTTAATTTTAGCTCTATCTGCTTTCATAATTATTAATCTCATTTCTAGCTTTACAGGCATTGATTTTATTAAGTCTTTTGTTATTCCAGGATCACAAAAAGACTGGTTCTAAAATCATTTTCAAAATAATTAAGAAATCAGCAATCATTGTCCAAAACGTCGTTGCCGACTATCAAATTCAGATAGCGCTTTCGCAAACTCTTTCTCATTGAAGTCTGGCATTAGTGTCGAACAAAAATATAATTCACTATATACCCCCTGCCAAGGCAAATAACCGGACAAACGCTGTTCCCCACCAGGTCTAATAATTAAATCTGGATCAGGCAAATCAAGCTCAAACTTGGTATCAAGATATTTCTCTAAAAGCTCTGGAACAATCTCTTTTTCTGTTAAGTTTTTTTCTTGAACAATCAAACGTTTAACAGCCCTTATTATTTCATCTCGACCACCATAGTTAAGGGCAAAGGTAACAACAAGCTTCTTATTGTTAAGAGTCTCTTTCTTCCAATGCTCAACTCCCTCTCTAATATCTTGGGGAAAGCGACCCAAATCACCAATGGTGTGCACTCTCACCCCTTTTTTATGTAAACGCTCAGCAGCCGTACTAAAGGTTTCACGAAATAAACCCATTATTCCTTCTAATTCTTTGCTGTCACGCTGCCAATTTTCAGTACTAAAAGCCCAAAGAGTTAAAAACTCAATACCAACACTAATCGCATAATCGGCTAGTTTTTCTATTGTTTCCTCGGCAGTTTTGCGGTGACCTTTAATAATTGATAAACCTTGTTTTCTTGCCCATCGTCGATTGCCATCCATAATGATAGCAACGTGTTGAGGAATTTTGTCTGTTTTCATACTCATATTTCTATATTAATTATATTGTTACATTTTCTAAAAAGCGATTAATAGTTTTTTCTAATTGCTCATTGTCTAAAAAGAGTTTAAACCATGGAGTTAATTCTCCATCTTCTAATCTTTTTTGATCAATTAACTTATACCAGTCAATCCAGAGTAAATCAGCAACTTCTTGAGGATTTTTGTCTAGCTCTAAACTTTTTGCTTCCTGATCGTTTAAAAATAGGGCAAAAACGTGGTCAATTTCTTTTTCACTATAGCGCTGATTACAAAGCACTTGATAATTTAAAATAAAAATCTCTTTCACGCTTTGGCAAAGATTCTTAGATAGGCTTATTCCTAATTCTTCTTTCAATCGCCTCAAGACACATTCCCTATGACTTTCCCCCATCGCTACATTGCCACAAACTGTATTAGCCCACTGACTAGCTCCTACAATTTTTTTATCACTACGTTTTTGTATTAATAATTGAAAACGGCCAACTTTACTTTTTCTAAACAAAAATAAAGAAATTGCTTGATGGAGCATGGCTTCTCCCGAATGAGCCTCAAATTTATCAGCACTAGCGATAATCTCATCTTGATCATTAACTAAATTTACCCGGCTATAATCCACTAAGGTTTTATTCATCTCCGTTATTTTAACAGACAAAGAATTGAAGTTATAAACTAGAGTCAAGCCTGCTTCGGTGCTATAATTAACGGTCATGGATAAACATTATCAACCACAAGATTACGAAGAAAAAATCTATCAACTTTGGGAAAAAGCTGATGCTTTCAATCCTGATAGTGAGATAAATCAACGGTTAAAAAATGAAGATTTATCAAGTTTTTCCATTATTATGCCTCCTCCAAATGCCAACGATCCACTACATTTGGGTCACGGCTGTGTTGTAACTCTAGAAGACATCATGGTTCGCTTCGCTCGAATGAGGGGTCATGACACTCTTTGGCTCCCTGGCACCGATCACGCTGGTATTGAAACACAATTTGTTTTTGAAAAGAAACTCAAAAAAGAAAAAAAGAGTCGTTTTAATTTTGATCGCCAAACTCTTTATCAAATGATCTGGGATTATGTTGAAAAAAATAGTCAAATAGCTGTTCAGCAAATTAAACAATTAGGCGCCAGCGCTGACTGGAGTCGCTTTAAGTTTACTCTAGATCCAGATATTGTTGAAGACGTCATCAAAACTTTTGAGCAAATGGCAAAAGATGACTTAATCTATCGAGCCAACCGATTAGTAAATTACTGTCCTAAATGTGGCACTGGTTTTAGTAATTTAGAAGTTAATCATGTTGAAGAAAAAAACCCCCTTTATTATTTAAAATATGGGCCAATTAATATTGCCACAACTAGACCAGAAACCATCTTTGCCGATGTGGCAATTGCTGTCCACCCTAAAGATAAACGTTATCGTGCTTATCATGGAAAAACTATCGAGTTTCAAGGATTATTAGGCTTGGTCAAACTTAAAGTAATTGCTGATGATTTTGTTGATCCGGAATTTGGCACCGGTGCAGTTAAAATTACCCCCTTCCATGATTTTAATGATTTTGCTTTTTGGCAAAAACATCAAGATCAATTACAAGAAGCTATTAATAATAATGAGCTTGGCTACATTGATTTAAAAGAACAATTAATAAAGGAAAAAAATCTAAGCAATGAAGAAGAAAAATTACCTGCTATAGCAGTTAATTTTGATGGTCGACTCACTAAATTTACCGGCAAATATGCTGGACTCAAAACGCATATAGCTCGAGAAAATATTGTTAAAGATTTAGAACAAAATCAATTATTAGAAAAAATTGACGAACAATATCAACATAGTTTAGCCAAATGCTATCGCTGTAATAAACCCATAGAACCCCTTCCTCTCCCCCAATTTTATGTTCGAGTTAAATCATTAACAGAAGCTGTTTTACAGAAAATTAAGAAAAAAGAACTGACAATATATGGCGCTGGTTATGACAAAATTCTTAAACATTGGTTAGAAAACTTAGAAGATTGGAATATTAGTCGACAGATTGTTTGGGGTATTCGTATGCCAGTCTGGTATGAAGTTGACAATAATCCAAATTTACGAATTACTTTTTTAGATAAAGATGGACAAAGAATTACTGATCTCATCAAAAACTTACTTAAAAAATATTCTTTTGAGGAGATAGAAAAAGGTTTACAAAACCTCGCTGCCCCCATTGACGCTCAATATTTACTTGGCACCACTAAACCAGATGATACTAAGCAATATTTACAAGAAACCGACACTTTTGACACTTGGTTTTCTTCAAGCCAGTGGCCAGTAGTTGCTCTAAAAAATAATAAACCTGGAGACTTTGAGCGTTTTTATCCGACTAGCATTATGGAAACCGCCTATGACATTTTAATGTTTTGGGTAATGCGCATGCTAATGATGGGTTTGTATAGCACTCAACAATTACCATTTAAAAAAATTTATTTGCACGGCCTTATTAGAGATGGCAAAGGCCAGAAAATGAGTAAGAGTAAGGGCAATGTTGTTAATCCACTAGAAATTGGCGAAAAATACGGTATAGATGCGCTTAGAATGGCTATTGTTATTCGCTCTAGTGCTGGATTAGACAAAAGTATTAGCGATGCTGATTTTAAAGCAATGCGCAATCTTAATAATAAGCTTTGGAATGCGACTCGTTTTATTTTGTTGCAAAGAGAATCGCCCACTTATTCAGACAATAATAAGCAAGGACAGCTAGACAAAAAATTTGATAAAAAACTCAAACAGCTTGAGTCTGTAATCACTCGTAATCTAGAACAGCAACAACTGGGTTTAGCCGCTGAAACTTTGCATAATGAATTTTGGCATTGGTTTTGTGACGAGTGTATAGAAGAGTCAAAAAATGGATTGATAAGTCAAGAAAAAATCTTAAACGGTCTAATAATTTTTTTGAAGATGTTTCACCCATTTATCCCTTTTGTAACTGAAGCCATTTGGCAAATTTTATATCAAGAAAAATTAGTAAAAGAAAAAATACTAATGAGTAGTCCTTGGCCAATTTAATGTTAAAAAAAATCAGCAACTATTTATTGCTTCTTATCTTAATTATAAGACTTCTTTACAAACTCTGTATTTTCAGCATTCAATATTTATTTCTTAAACTTAAATTAAAAGGAGAAATAACTCCTGTTTTATTATTTCTTTTATTATTAATTTGGCTAATTAATTGGCAGCTATGGCAAAAAAACAAGATCCCTCAGATTGAATTAAAAGAGGCACCAAGTCAAAACCCTGGAGAAATTTTGCTTACTCTTGATCAGGTAGAAATTGAAACGCTAAAAAATTTTTATTTAAAACTGGAAACAAAACAAAAACACAGTCGAGACATATTTTTTAACCTTGCTAAGTTATTAGAACTTGAAGATTTAAAAATAGCTCAAGAAAAATTTCAACAATCTTGGGAACTAGACCCCAATTATTAAACAGCTTGTCTTAAAAATTAAAATATTGCTGTAATAAACCCTATTGTTTTATTTAGAATCAGTTGGTTTTTCTTCAACTGTAGCCTGATCTTCACTGACTGTTTTTTCAGACTGAGACTCTTCACCACCCTCAGTTTTTTCAGCTTTTTCATCTTCGCCAACTAGTTCTGGCTCAACTAACTCATCAGGTGTCTCTACAACCTCCTCTTCTTCTTGAGCTTGAACAGAAATCAACACTCTTTCGCTTGGATTTTCGTCTTCGGTCAAAACCAATTCAACCTTATCTTTGTCATAATCTAAATCAGCTAAAGTAAAAGCATCACCAATAGCTTTTAAGTTGCTAACATCAAAAACAAACTTTTCTGGAAGATTGGCTGGTAAAGCCTCAACCTCAACTTCGTCTTGAACAGTGATTAAAACTGCTTCTGCGACATCAAACTCCCCTATCACTTCAACTGGCACATTAGCAGTAATTTTTTCCTTTAAGTTTACTCCTCTAAAAACCACATGCTCAAAATTAGCACCTAAATAATCCATATCGACCTGATCAATTAAGGCTGGTACGGCTTGAGATTCTCCTCCAATGTTTAAATAAATTAAGCCAGTTTCTCCTGCTTCACTATAAAGTTTAGCAAAATCTATGGGATCAAGCTCTAGAGCTATTGAGTCTTTTTTTGGGATATAAACATTGGCTGGTAATCTACCCTCTCGGCGCAGTTGTTTAGCTTTTTTATTTGAACGCTTGTCTACTTTAAAAGTAATTTTTGTCATAAGTAACTTTTCTATATTTTAAAAATATATATTTCTAGAAGCAAAATAGGTTCTCATTCTACCACAAAGCTCAAAAAATCTCTAAAAGAGCTTGAACCAAAATAAGGCCGAAAGAAAGTGATCATTTAAAAAAAAATAATCTAAAAAAAAGTAGCTTAAAAAGCTTAATAAATCAATATATTTTCTTAAAAAAGGCCTTTTTACACGTGAAACTAAAAAGCAACCGCAAATAAAAAGTTGTCTTGATTGTCGTTCTTAAACTCAATTACTTTATCTTGATAATTGGCTTGGGGAGCAATAAGACTGGGAGAAAAATCTTCAGCAAATAAAACTTTATAATGAGTTTGTTTGTTAAACAAACCAGCCTGTTTTTGATCTAAAAACACATAAGAAAATGGAGTCTTCAATTGATGAGGAACAAGATAAATTATCTCCAGAGTTACATTAGAAAGTATTGGAACAGTAAATCTATGAGCCAAAACTCGCTTATTTTTTTCTTCAAACCATTTGTAGACGTTTCGATTAACAGCCTTTCCATTAAAAGTTATTCTTTCTAAACTGGCATTTTTTGGCAAATAAAATTTTAGATAAGCTTGATAGTTTCCTTCTGGCCAAAAGTTTTGGCGACCAAGATTTTCTAAACGGATTACGCGCTTATGACGAATAAACTTTTCGCTAATTCCTATACTATGATTTATTTCTTGAGTAATTAAACGATTAACTTTATTTAAGCCCACGTTGTTTTCTAACTGATAAATTCCATCCGTAAAGCATTGATCACCAACACCAGCAAATTCAGTTGGACAAGGAGTTTCTAGAATCTCTCCAGACCACAAATTGTTTTTTAAGATCTCTGATAATTCTTGATCATCACTGTACAAAAAAGCTTCTCTTTTATCTAAAGCTAAATTTAGTTTAGTTAAAATAAAAATAACTTCTTCTTTAGAAAGTTTTGATAAACGCTCAAAAAAACTATTCAAAACAGAATTAAAATCAACATTTTCTTGGCGCAATAGTTCTTCAAAAAAGTTATTTTGATTTAATTCAAATTCATTAATCATAAGAGGGGAGAGCACTTCTAGAAAATCATAAACCTCTTTGCTGTTTAAAGTTAAAATAAGATCAGGACGCATATTTAAACTTTGCTCTATAAACCAAGTAATATCTGAGCTAGCATCGGCAAAACTAGCCGGCCAATTAGCATCTCTCAATAGCAATCTGTTGGCTACCAACATACTTCTTAATTCTTCAGGAGCCTCTCTTTCACCATAAATCCTTTTGTCTAGATCGCTTACATCATAAACCCGCCAATTTAATAAATGACTATTCTCAAAACTTAAATTAACCACAGAAACCAAAAACCCCCCACTTGATCTCAACTCATTGCTATCTTGAATTAAAACTACAAGATTACTTCTTGCAGGACTTAACAAAAACCTACTTAGAGATTCTAAAAACATTGTTGAACGTTGCTGAGACGCCAACTCTTTTAGGGTTTTTGCTTTATATTGAGCTAAAATTTCTGCCTGTGCTTTTGGCAAAATTTCAGGATTCAATTGATCTAAAAGGCTGCTTAACTCCTGCTTAAACTGATAAAATTCTTGATTTTTTGTCAAATAATTTGCCCAATCAACGCTCACATCACCATCTGTTTTTAATACTGCTTGATAAAGCTTAAATGTTTCATCGTCTAGCTCCTGTGCTAAAACTGCTTGTTTTTTTAAATGCTCAAAAATTTGCCAATAATTATTAGGTGTTGAGAAAATTTCCTCACCAATTAGTTCTCCATAATTATCTAATTGCCACTTTAAAAAATGGTAATCTCTTTTACCCTGAAAATTATTCTTATCAGTTAAATTAGCCTGAATAACAGCCAGCAAGTCTTTTTCAAAAAGTTTTTGAGTAAAATAAAAATTAGCAAACAAAACTAAAACCAAGGTGCCTATTAGAGATAAAAAAATGCCAAAGTAAAAAGAGAGGCGGCGATATTTACTCTTTTTTACAATTTTTTTTGCACCTTTTAGATTTTGTTTAAAACGCTGCTGATGCCTATTTTTTTGTTCTTTACGAAAAATGTCTTGGAGGGTTTTATCAATATTGTTTGATTCATCAATCTTATTTTTATCTTTTACCGTTAAATCATCAGTTTTTTGTAAATTTTGTTCTAAATTATTTTCAAGCTGATTGGTTCTGCTTACATTTTTATTAAGCTCAGAGGCTCTCTCAGCATCATTTTCCAGCTTTTCATCATCGTTTGTTGTAGTTATTTTTGACAGTGACTCTTTGGCTATTTTTTGCGCCTCAATCACTTGCAGATTGTTTTTATCTAAAAGCATTTCTTTATTAAGAGAAAGAGGAAGTTGGCGGATTTTTTCATCTAAAACTTCAAGTACCTTTTTGTCAGAGTTATAAACCCTTATAAAATCTGCTAAAAAATAATTTTCTTCTCTCGGTTGTAAAAATAGCTCTAAAACATCAAATTTTTGCAAAAAATATCGACTACATAAGTCCTTGGCTTTTAACAAAAATTTTGTACTGTGAGTTTTTTGTCCTCTTAACAAGTGTTTTTCACTTGGCTTGCTTTGAAAAAATAAAGTTTTAAAACTTCTTAAAAAACCATCTTGAGTCTGCCAGTAGCAATTATTTTGACTGTCTAAAAGAAATTGTTTTTTAAAGGGGCTAAAAAACAAATTAAATTTTAAATTAAAATCAAAATCTAAATTTAAAATATCTTCTACTAAACAAAATTGAGCTAAGGGAAAAGCCTTGAGCGCTTGATTTAAAAAGCTATTTTGTTTAGACCAAAAATTTTTAAAATTGCTTAGCTCAAAATCCATGGGTGAAATTGGGGTAGAGTAGTTTAATAAAAAGAATATTGCTATCAACCGACCATCTTCTGCAAAACCTCGTTCAAAAGCTCGTAATACCTGCAAAAGAAAATCTGGGTTTTCTATATATGTTTTTTTAAAACCGCCTACGACCAAAAATTTATAAACCTCAGTGTTTTTAATTGCTTTATATTGTTTTAGGGCCTCACTTGGATCTGTAAAAGATTCTAATAACAATAACCTTGCATCTAAAGCACAGTGCTTAAAAAAAAGTATTAAACCATCAATAAAGAGATTATTTTCTTCAGCTAATAAAAAAACTACAGGTCTATCATCAATTAGTTCGCTTGTTAAATGTTGTTTTTGACCTATCATTTCTAAACAACATTGTAAATTAAAGCCCAAGTAATTAACAAGCTCGATCCATAGCATCGTTAGCTAGTTGATCAGCAATTTTATTTTTTTCTCTCAGCAGGTGTTTAATAAAAATCGGATAGGGTAGAGTACTTAAATTTTTCCAAGAAGCTTCTGCTAATTTTCTTAATTCCGCTTTCTTAATTTTCCAGCGTCGATTAATTTGTTCAACAAGTAGTTTAGAATCTGAATAAAGCTCAGCACTCTCTATCAAGCCAGGATTTTTAATTTCATAACGTAATAAAAAATTTAAGGCCTCTAAAAAAGCTAAATATTCAGCCTCATTATTTGTCTTAGTACCTAAAAATTTAGCCTCATGGTAAATTTCTTTAGCACTAGAATCTTCTATATAAATTCCAGCGCCTGCTATTCCAGGGTTACCCCTCGACCCACCATCAGTATAAATTCTTATTTTTTTTCCCATACCAAAAATTTTAAAATTAAATTATTAATGCATAATTAACGCATAATTATTGCAACCTCAAGCGTCTTGATTCTTGACCTCAATAATTAAAACTCTTCCCAAATCTCTATCCTCAGAATGAGTGTATATTTTTTCCAAACCAACTTCTTTAGCAATTGCCTCGTGGACCAAATGTCTTTCATAGGAATTTAGGTAACGAAACTCATAGGACCGTCCAGTTTCCAAAACTCTTTGAGCTAAATCTAAAGCTTTTTCTTTCAACCGTTCTTCTTGTCGTAACTTATAATCATTAATGTCTAGGCTTATACGCTTATCTTCATAGTCATCTTTAAAACTTAATTTAGTTAACAATTCGATAGCGCTTAGAGTTTCCCCTCTGCTACCAATTAACAAAGCAGTATCTTTTTCATCAGTTTTAATGTTTATTTGAACTCTTTCCTCTCCCTCCTCAACTTTAATTTCAATTTCTCCTTCAACTCCCAAATATTCAATTAATTTACTCAGGTATTCTTCGATTTTCATAATTAGTCTTTCAAGAGCGCTTCTTTTTTTTGGCTGCTCGTTTTTTTTGCTGACGACTTTTTTTAATTTTTTCTTGTTTTTTCACTTTAGTGGCCCTGGTATTTTTAGTTGGTAAAGACTCTGTACTTGCACCTCTTTTCATCAAAAGTTCAGCTAATTCTGTATTTTTTTTATTACTATCTTTTGTTTTTAATATTTTCTTTAAAGGAGTCTCCTTAACTATTTTTTGCTTTTTATTTTCTTCTATCAAAATATTTTTACCTTGCTCTTCCGACAAAAGTTTAGCTCCAAAAAGACCTTTCTTTGCGACATGATTATTCCAAAAAACAGCAATTCCTCCTAAACCAGAAACAAAATATTGAGTAACAATACTAAAAACTGTTCCCATAATCCAATATAAAGCTAAACCAGAGGGTAATCTTAAAGCAATTATACCAGTCATAATTGGCATTAAAAACATCATTTGTTGCTGCATGGTAGAAGCCATTTCAGCTATGTCTTCTTCTTTCTCATTAGCTTTCTTTAACAACTCGTCTTGGGTTTTATTCGGCACCACATCTCTGGTTTGAGTAGCAGGAGAGATCATTAAAGATAAAATAAATTGGCTAAGAGCTGCTAAAATTGGAAAAATATATAATCCATCTGGTTGACTAAGATCAGTCCATAAAAAATTAAAATTTAATCCATTTGACTGATCAAATAAACCAATAATTGCTCGATACAAAATAATTAAAATCACTAATTGAATTAATTGAGGTAAACAACCAGCTAGAGGATTAATATTATAGCTTTTATAAAGTTGAGATTGAGCAAGAGCATATCCTTGTTTATCTCCCTTATATTTTTCTTTAAGTTTTTTTAATTCTGGCTGGAGTTTTTTAATTTTTTGACTCGACTTAATGCTTGGTAAGGTTAAGGGTAAAATTAATAAACGAATAATTATAGTAAAAACTATAAGAGCTAACCCAACACTACCTAAAGCACTATTAAAAAACAATAAAACTTCGCTAAAAAAAGTAATTAAAAATCCCATAAATTTCTTAGTGGCGACAATTAAGCGCTCGCCAAATTCCTTTCGCTAACCCGATAATTGTACCATTCTTTTTTATTTCCAGAGTAGTATATTGACTACAGCTTGGCACCTGACCGCACACTGAAGAGTAACCAAAAACACTATACATAATATTATGCCGAATCGTACTTAAAAACTTATATACTTTCATATTTGTTTTAAAAATGTATTTAAATCTTCTTCTAAACCACTCACTTTGAAATCTCGATTTTTATAAACAATAATTAAATCAAAATTTTTATTGAACAAGCTTTCTTTTTTAACCTCTAACATCTCTTTGTTTTTTTTAATAATTAGGTTATAGAGTAATCGCCTATGATGGTTGCGCTGATGGGCTTTGGGGAAAAGTCTTGAGGGGGCTAGAGCAGTAGTTTTTAATCCGCTTTTGTTTGGTCGATAATAAAATAATAAATCCTTGCCCACATATTGTTGACTCAAACCACTCTTAAACATTTGACTATTTTCTGTCAAAGTTAAATTGAGGCGGTGTTTTTTTGCCAACATTAAGTTTAATTTTACTCTAAAAAAAAGAAAAAGTGTTAAAAATTTAAGCTTTTTTAATTACAGTTAGTTTTTTGCGTTTTTTCGCTCTACGTCTAGCTAAAGTTTTTCGTCCTCCTAAAGTAGACATTCTTTTTAAAAAGCCGTGCATTCTTAAGCGCTTCTTTTTTTTAGGATTCCAGGTTCTTTTCATAAGCGATTATTATAACATGACTTATTCGTTGACTCTAAAGGGCATGCTAATATATAAATAATTTTTATCACTCGGATTGGTAAACTTTGCTGGTTTCAAACTTTCATTCACACTTAAAAATATTTTTTCTGCATCAACAGCATTAACAAAATCAATTAAATACAAAACGTTGAAGGCTATTTGTAGCTCATTTAACTCTTCTTTTGAAATTTCCGTATCTATCTCAATAGGCATTTCTCCAACATATTCTCCATAGGTTGGAGAAATAGATTTTATTATTAAATAATTATTTTTGTTTTCATTTTTAAATGATAAACGAACAATGTTTGAACTCTCTCTTGAAAAAATTTGTGCTCTTTTAAGTTGATCTAAAAATTCTTCGCTACCAATATGTGCTTTTAATTTAAAGTTTGGTGGAATAATTTTTTGATAGGGTGGGTAGTCTCCTTCAATTAATCTAACAAAAAATTCAATACCATCAACTTTAAACAAAAGTTGTTTAAGTTCTTCAGCCACAATTATTTCCACTTCATCGCTCTGACATTGTTTGGCTATTCTCAATAGTTCACTTAGCGCTTTAGCTGGAACCATTAAATTTTTAGTAAAAGAAAATTTAAGTTTATTAAGCTCAATATTAGCTAATCTAAATCCATCTGTTCCAACAACGGTTAATCCTTTTTCAGAAAATTTCATTAACAGTGATGTCAATACTGGTCTTGTTTGATCGGTGCTCGTAGCAAAAATTACTAACTTCTGAATCTTTTCCAAGTCTGATGTTTGTAATTTAAAAGAATCACCGCTAACTTCAGGAAATTTAGGATATTCTTCTGTTGATTGACAACTTAATTTAATTTTTGTTTTTCCTTGAGTTATTTTTAAAACAGAATCTACTAATTCTAAAGTAATTTTCCCAGGAGAAAGAGAGAAAATTAAACTACGAAAAGTATCTCCATCTACCACTAAAGATCCTTTTTCTTTAACTTCAACAACTGTGCTCGACCTCATACCTAAATATAAGTCTGTTGCGGCTAAAATCAACTTATTATCTTGGGCTTTAAGAAAAATAGATGACAAGATTGGCAATTGTGGCCTGCTTGGTATAATTTTTTGTAAATAAACAAGTTCTTGTTTAATGTTTTCTTGTAAGGCAATTATTTTCATAAACTTTATTGTAACTGATAAATTTTAATTTCTATAATTAATATATATAAAAATAGTAATAGTAGTAGTAGGCGTGGTGGAAAAGTGTAAAAGCGAAACCTACTTTAAGATTTTTACTCAAAAAAAATGTTTTTTTATAGAATATTTTTTTTGTTAATAAACGATTTAAAACGGTGAATTTTTTTGTGAATTTTTTAGAACACTTTTGTATAAGTTAGAAACTAATAAACAAAGTGATAAAAGATATTTCCTTTTTTTCACAGCTTATTCAGATTTTATCCACAGAGTTTTTCAGGTTTGTGGAAAACTCTCTGTTAATATTTGTTTTATTAACAAAAAGCAGGTATTTATCAGCTTTTTTAATGTGCCTACTTAGAAATAGCCACTAAAGACATTTTTAAGGCAGAAACATCTTGAATGGTTGTTTCGTCAACTAAAAGTTCTTTTTCAATCTTTTTAACTGCGTGAATGACGCTGGTGTGGTCTCGACCACTAAACCACTGACCGATTTCTTCAAGAGAGCTATTTAGTTCTTGTCTTAAAAGGTACATAGCAATATGACGAGCTCTAACTAACTCTTTATTGCGTCTACCACCCTTAATAGCACTTTGTTTGAGGTGAAAATGATTGCTAACACTTTGAATAATATCTTGAGGTTTAACTTTAAGCATTTTTTTATGATTTTGTCTAATTTCTTTTTTAAGAATTAAATCAATTAATTCAACATTGATTTCTGCTCCCTGTAATTCAACGGCACTACGAATTTTTTTGATAATTCCTTCAATTCTTCTGGCACTGTCAACTTGAGCTGCAATTCTTTGAGCTAAATGATTGGGAATATTGATATGATTTGATTGAGCCTTGAGTAATAAAATTGCAGTGCGAAGCTCTAGGGTTGGTTGTTGAATATCAATCATTAGACCAGCTTCAAAGCGCGAGCGAATTCTGTCTTCCAGCAAACTAATTTCATGAGGAGGAAGGTCGGAGGTTAAAATAACTTGTGAGTTGTTTCCAGTTAGAGCATTAAATGTATGAAAAAATTCTTCCTGAACACTTTTTTTACCAGCAATAAACTGAATGTCATCTAAGAGTAATAATTCAGCTCTTCGATATTTGTTGCGAAATTGAGCTGAATTTTTATTTTGAATGGATCGAATAATTTCATTAGTGAATTGCTCGCCGGTACAAAAAACAATGTTGGTGTCTGGATCATTTTTTAATATGTAATTGGCGATAGCGTGCATAAGATGTGTTTTTCCTACACCAACACCTCCATATAGAAAGAGGGGGTTGTAGCTTGAGCCGGGACTGCTAGCGACTTTGGTAGCGGCTGCATGAGCCATTTGATTGCTAGGATCAACAGCAAAATTATTAAAGGTAAAATCATTCTTAAGACCAATTTGTTTTGCTCTTAAATTAAACCTGTCAACAGCATTATTTTCAATATTTGAATAAGAAAAGAGCTCATCTACCGTGGGAGAAACGAGTTCTAGACCATTAGTGCTTTTATCTGTTTTTTGAGACTGCTTTTTTTTAGAATTCAAACGTTGGTCGGTTTGAACAAAACTATTATTTTGTTTTTCTGTTTTTTTACTGTTACCTACTACAAAGTTTATTTCCAGCGGTCTGTTTACGTATTTTTCTAAGGCTGTTTTGATTGGCAAATAAAGATTAGATTTTAAATTAGTTGCATGAAACGCAGTCATGCAATTAATGGTTGCTTCAGCTTTTAATTCATCAATAACTCGTAATTGAGTGAGTGGGCTGGGGAGAATCCAGGTATTAAAAATTGCTGGACTTAAGCTACTTTCCAGATCGTTTTTAGCCATTTGCCAAATTTGTTCAATGGTTTGAGAGTCATAAGCTTGTTCTGACATACTAATCCTTAAACGTCTTTCTGGGGCAGAATTTAAAATTACAAAAGAAAATTAACACCCATAGTTATACACAGTGTTTTCCACATTTGACAAGGGGCAGTTTTTTATTTTGGAGCTTGGTAGTCGTCAATTGAATAAGCAAAATGTTGTTTATTGTTTGATTCTTCAGCCCGTGTATTTTCTGCTTGGTCGGAATTTTTGTTTTGATTTTCAATGTTTGTGTTTTGAGGTTTTTGTTGTTTATAATTTTCACCATCAAATATATTTTTAATCTGAGGCAATACCGGGTTTTGTTTTAACTTATTTTCTGCTTTTTGTTTTGCATTTTCTAAAACATCTTTTGTAAAATCAAGTTTTTCTCCTTGCCAAGGAATTTTGTTTGGTTTATCAAAAGAGCCAACTTTTTCTTTTTGAGCTTCTGTTGACGAGCTTTGTTCAAGTCTTTGACGACGCAATTCTCTTTCAGCATTAGCTTGTTTTTTTTGACTTAAAATTTCTTCTGGATCAGTGGTAATTACTTGATGTTCTTTGTCAGAAGCAATTACTCGCAGCGCCACATGATTTTGTCCAGCAAAAAAGATTCCTTCACCAACATCTGATGTGACTAAAAGTTGTCTTTCACCTTCAGATAGATAAAAAGTTTGGGCTAAAAGGGGGACTGAAGATGTGGATTGTTTCATCAAAAATTGAATGGAAGAGTTCGAAACAATGGCTCGTCCATAGTCGTTACGTAAAAAGTCTTCAACGTCTTGGGTGATAGTAGTAATTCCCAAATAATATTTACGTGCTCTTTTAACCATTGAATAAACAAAAGCTGAGCTATCTTGATGCATCATAAAATACCAGGCTTCATCAATAACCAAAATACGCCTTTTAAGATCTTTTTTAATTTTTGTCCAGATAAAATCAAGAATTACATACATTGCAATTGGTCTTAATTCTTCTTCCATTTCTTTAACACTGAATACGGTAAAAGGTGACTTAATATCTATGTTAGAAGCTTTGTCAAAAATACCACGAAAAGAACCGGTAATAAATTTTTCTAAGCGAGCAGCTAAATCAGCGCTTTCATCTTGTTCCATGCCAATTAAGGCTTTATAAAGATCTTCCATTAACGGAGGAGTGTTGGTTTGAGTATTTGGGTCTGGGGTTATGCCTTTAGCCTTATAACTAGCGACAATAGCACGATCTAATATAGCCTCTTGTTGAGGAGTCATTTCACCCAACATTACTTTTAACAAACCATGAAGTGAAAGAATTTTTTGTCCCAGTTCGTTTTCGCCCTCTTCATACAAATTAGATAGGTCAAAGGGGTTAATTTTAGCTTTCGAGCCGAAAGTAAAATTAATATATTCTCCATCAACCATTTTGCAGAGTTCTTCATATTCGTGTTCTGGATCTAAAACAATGATTTCTGTGTCAAACATTAGTTGTCGCAAAATTTCTAGCTTGACTGTATAAGATTTACCAGCTCCAGATTTAGCAAAAATAACCATGTTAGCGTTTTCCATCTTAAAGCGATCAAATATTACCAGAGAATCGTTATGTTCATTAATTCCATAAACAATGCCTGTTTCCATAGTTAATTCTGAGGAAGTAAAAGGAAAAGTTGTAGCTAAAGAGGTGGTATCCATGTTTCTGGTAACGAGTAGCCGGTCTACACCCATAGGAATGGTCGTTTTAAAGCCTTCGTCCATTTGTAGAGCTGATTTCTTAGAGACGATTAATAAAGACCCTAGGGCAGACTGAATGGCCTTGGTGGTTTTTTCCAATTGTTCTCTGCTTTCGCTCTTAATAGTGACATATAAACTAAACTGAAAAAATCTTTCTGATCCAGCAGCAAGTTGCTCACGCATCACTCGAGCGTCATTTAGTTTAATTTCGGTATTAATATTACTAATTTTACCCGCTCTAACATCAGAGGTAATTTCCGCCTCCATTTCAGTAATTTTTCTTTTTAAATTATCTAAAATTTCACTAGTATCAGAGGGAAAAATAAACATCGAGATATTGGCTTGGGTGGGAAAGTTAATTAGTGGGGATAGCCAGTTAGCGGGAACACTTCTAGGATAGCCAGCTACGAAGAGAGTTCTTGTGTAGGTGGAATTAATTTTTTGATAGGTAAAATCAACTTCAATTGCCTCTGGAGCAATAATATCTTGAATGGTAACAAGACCTCGGGAAAAATCTCTCAATTTTTCTTGGGTATATTGTTCTGCATCGATCTGTTTTTGCTCCACAGGATCAGCGTTGGTTTTTTTCTTATTAATAAATGGTAGGTTAAAATCTAAAATTGACATTAAAGTTCCACTGGACCCGGTTCATTTTTATTTAATATTTGATTGGTTGAGTTTGGTGGCATTGTTTTTTGATTTAAAGTGTTGTCTTGGGTATTTAAATCTGTTTTTTTGGTTTCATCATTTGCTTGTAAACTCTGTTCTTGCTCGGGATTCGTTGTTTGTAAATGAACAATTTCTTCGCTAAAGTTTGGTGAAGGGTTTATTTGTAATTTTAAATCCGCTATTTTGTTTAAATCTTGAGAAACAAATTGAGTTTTTTTATTTGGCTCTTGATTACTTGTTTGATTTTTTTTTGAGATCTCTTCATCAACAGTTATTGATTGAGGTGTTTTAGTTAAAGTGGGAGTTTCGCTTGGTTCAATATTTAGCTCTGGTGCGGGTGTTGGTGCTGGTGCTGGTGCCTGATTAACGACTTGATCCATTTCGTTAAAATTTTGATTACTTGTCAAACTAGCTCTAACCATAGGAGTCGTATAACTCTCGCTATTGGTAACTTCTTGACCTTCTGTCGACTCTGGATTGTAATTGATGTAAAAATTTTGAATAATTTCTTGAGTGTCTAGTTGTCTAGCAAACAAGCCAATTCTATTAAATTGAGCAATTAAATGATCTCTACGAGGATCTAATATTGTAGAGGCTTTTTCAATTAGAATGGTTTTTTCAAAATTATTAATATTAAATTTAGTTTTACCAGGTAAAACACTTTCCGCAGTATAAAGACCCATTTCTCCAGCATTGGTAGGAATAACTACAAAAAATTTTTTTTCTAAAACATTTCTCTCACGAATTAGATTGGCCACGAATTCTCGGTATTCTTCAATTAATTTAGCTTTTTCTCTAGATTTGGCTTGTTTTGCTTGGTTTTCAAGTAGTCTTAGATATCTTGTTGCATCTTTAATATTAGACTGAATGTTAATTTGAATGGGAAAGTTAAGAGAATTAAGCAGGGCACCATAGGTATACATAATGGCGTCTTGTTCTTGCTCTGCTAACAGACTAAAGTTCATGGTGCCTATTTGCATAATGATGGATATTACACCATCTTTAAGAATTACCATGTCGTTGGTAATATCATAAACATCAAGAAACTCTTGTGTGGTAGAACTAATAGTGTTGTCGCTCATGAGTCTTGTTTAAGTTTACTAGATTTTGACCCTTAGTAAAAGAGTCTTAATTTTCTAATCAGCAATAATTTCTATTGTTGGTACTAATTTTCCAGTCAATCTAATGCTTAGTGGGGTAAATATTAAATCCTCTGCTTCGGTTTTAATTAAATATTCTCCGTTAGGGAGTGCTGTTTTAATATAAAATTGACCAGCAGTATTAGTTTTAATGATGCGTAAAGCTTGGTTCTGATCGGCAGCAAATACTTCGATCAAAGCGTTTTTAACTCCTTGACCACTTGTATTCTTTACCAAGCCAACTAATTGATTAGCTTGTTGTGCTTCTAATTTATTATTACCTTCGTTTTTATTTTCTGAAGTGACTGGTTCTTTGTTCGCTTCCACTGTGTTTTGTAAGTTGTCTTGTGCATTTTTTTCCCGAACTTCTTCTAAATTTTTTAGTTTACGAATTCTTGTTTTTAATTGTGGTTTGTTTCTTTCTTGTTCTGGTTTAACGGAAATATTTTCAGCTCTAACTTTAACCTGATCATAGTTGGCAATAAGATCTTGAGTTTTTTGTTTGTAATGATAGTCCCAGTCATCAAGTTCTTCATCATTTTCTGGAATACTCTTTAAATATTCTTGAATGCGTTTTTTTCTAGCAGGTGAATAATTAACCTCTGGATTAACTTCAAGATTTTGATTTAATCCTGGTTTATAGTTAAAGAAATCAGGAACCTTTGGAGTTCTTTTCCAAAAAAATTTAGTAGGTTTCCAAAGATTTTTAAAAAAAGTGACGATCCAAAAATCAAGAGGTCTCTCTTCTATGGGGACGAAGGCAATCATAATTGACAATAAAACTATAAAAATAAATAAAGGCCATCTAACTACGCCAATTAGATTACTTTTATAAACAATAAAAGCAATGAGTGCTCCAACTGCTAGTTCGGCAAATTGTTTAAGGGTCATGCTACCGATTAGATGGAATTTATAACCAGTGATGTCTTGAGGAATTGGGTGTTGTTTCATAAGGACAGTTTGTTTGACTGATATTCAAAGCGCTCGCTTTTAATATCACCAAAACCTTTTTCATTTAACCATATTTCTAGTGCTTTTTCTGTAGCGCTTAAACCGAGGTCTGATTTAATTATAAAGCCACCAGTTTTATATGAATACTGAATGTTGAAGTCGGGTGTGGTAACAGGAGTAATGTTTTTTAGTTCAGTTATTAGGCGTAATTGTTCTTCTTCATTTTCACTCAACATTGCTTCATCAACGGGAAAAGCGTCTCTAAGAATTATTTCTTCTGGTTCTTTTGTTGGTGGGGGAGTTGGCACGATTACTTCCTCTGCTCTTTGTTTTGCAAACAAAATAATTAATAAGATTATTATAAATAAAGTAATAATAAAAATGATTCTGATCTTTTTTTTCATAATTAATTTTTTATTAAATATAGATGTCTAATATAGCTGTTGTCGGTACCCGAAGTTAAGCCTTCTCCAGAAGTAGACACAACTTTGTGGGTAACATTTTCTCCCCACCAAGGATCATAAGCTGTTAGATAGCCAGGCTCTTCAACACAGGTAATAACATAATAGTGGCCAAATCCACGAGTGTGGGTGAGAGCAAATAAAAGATTGCCTTCCGCCAAATAATTGGCCAATTCGTCAGTAATTTGACCAGGGCTGCCAGTGGGTGTAGGTACGGCGGTCGCGCTGACTCCATTATTACTTAGGGTGCTAATAAGGGGGGACAAGGCTGTACCGGCACAGCTAGTGGCACCACAGCCTCCTGGTACCAAATAACCTTCTCTAGTAGACATTGTTATTGGATCTTCATTGAGGATCATGGCAATGCTGACTGGTCCACAGGAAGAAGAACCAAAACTACAACCGCCATTACAAATCATAATATTGTTATAGGCTTTTTGGCTATAATAGGTGAGGTTGCCAACGACAACATCGTTACAAAAAACTGCACTGCCTCCACCACCAAGGCTTCCGCCGGTAGGAAATTGAGTTAAAAAAGCGCTGTTTAGAGTAGTCTGATAAATAAGCATGCTTCCGGCCGCTAAGCCAAAAGCGGTAAGTACTGCTTGACCAGCGGTAACCATAGCTCCAGAGCCAACTTCAGCTAAGCTAGCTCTAGCTCCAGTTAATTGAGTGCCTCTTGCTTGTATTTCGCTAGCAGAAACTCTATTTGCTAATTGACCAGCTTCTGAACTCAAGGGTTGAGTAATAGAGTTAGAAGCTTCAGCTTCTAGCGCACTAGATAAAATATTGTTTTTTGCAAAAACACCTGTCCCTGTATTGCCAGAAAACAAATTTTTAAAAAAAGATGCAGCTTGTATTCCTAATTTTATGAGAATGCCTAAAAGTGTGCCTAAAAAAGCAAGTATTGCTAATATGCTTGCAGCTAAAATTTTTAAGAGAGGCTCCAATTTCTTTTTTATTTCACCCCAAGCTATTTTTTCAATCATTTGCTTGATTGGCTCGGGCAAAGTTTCAAAAGCTCCACCGGTAACATAATCTAACCCAGCTCGAACAGCTTTTTCTCCTAAAAAATCAATTCCTTTGTTGGCGAGATTTTTTATGCTTTCAAAACCCTCTTTAAGTTGAGATTCAACGGCACCTTCTTCATTAAATTGTCTGACAAAAGGGTATTGTCCATTCTCGTCTGGACCAAAAGCCTGATTATAATTAATAGCTCCTAAATCATAAGCAGAAAATTGGGGTAGGCTGCTTGATTGCAAATATATATTTTCAACTAAAAATTCTTCTCGTGGGAGATAGTAGTGTAGGGTGGCTGTTTGTGCCCTAGTCCCACTAATATTAATAACGTCAAGAAAAGTTTGTTGATAAACTAGTCTTAATTGTCTGAGTTTTTGATTTTGTTCATCACTAAAAGCATTAAAATTAATCTGATTTTGAGGAAGACCAGCCAAGGTTTTAGTAACGACATCTGCATCGATAACATTTAATTGAGATTGTTGTTTGAGTTGTTGAAAATATATGGTTTGTTTTTGTATCGATTTTTTGTCCTTGCTGACAAGCACATCTTCTGCTTCAATTTTTTCAATATCTTCTGGGCTGTAAATTTCATTAGCAATACCCTCATGAATAGATTGACTCCATTCCGCTCTTTGTGTGCGCCAATAACTAGCAAGCAAATCTTTAATGGCTTGTTCGTTAGCTAAAAAAGTATTTTGACTGATAAATTCTTGGCCAAAATGAGCTTGAAAGCGTTGCCAATCAAAACGCTCAATATAATCGACGGGATAATTTTGTTGAATAAAGGTATCTATGATTGGCAGAATATTTTCTTGTGCAAAGAAAGATTTTTCCAGTCCTCTTTTGTCATCAGCGACAATT
This sequence comes from uncultured Pseudomonadales bacterium, assembly GCA_964393205.1. Lineage (GTDB taxonomy): Bacteria > Patescibacteriota > Microgenomatia > UBA1400 > PJMF01 > JAAZKO01. The sequence continues at coordinate 215,843 of CAYMSV010000002.1, forward strand.
TTTTGCCATTCACTAAGAAAACTCTTTTTGGTAACCCTAGTAAAGCTTTTTCTTATATTTTTTAAAAAATCTTTTTTAAAATCTGCTTGAGAGTCTAATTTCTTAAAAAATAGCTCAGCCTCTTCACTAGATAAGTTCTGTAGTTGTTCTTGAAGTTCGGGTGGTAAATCTGTAGCATTGATATTTAGTTTTTGGGCTAATTGTTCTTGAGTTAAAGCTTGATCTTGATTTTTTTCTAATTGGGCTTGAATTTCTGTTTTATCTTTGTCACTGCTAGTTAAGCTACCGAGTTCTGTGGCAAAAAGTTGCCCACCCCTGATATCAGTCATTACTTTCAGCGCTACATCTTTGGAAAAGCTGATTCTTTGGGATGGATTATTAATTAAATCTTCTAAATCATAGCGGCCACTAGTAAAAAGATTTTCAATTTTACTAAAGCTAATTCCCAATAATTGTTGTCTAGTTTCTAGCGATAGTTGATTAAAATTAGGAATTTGCTCAAAACCCATTTCTGTCAGTTGTTCTTTCGAGAGATTGGCAAATTGAATTTGTAAGGATTGATTAATGGAAATAATAGCTAAAGAGCGAATATAAAGTTTAGAGCGATCATCGAGGCGAGCTAAATTAAATTCACTAGAAAAATCTTCGGGAAGGTTTTGTTTGATTTTTTCAGTTTTTTGTTCTTTGTCGGTGTCGTCTCCGTATTCTTCTGAAGTTTGTTGAGAACTGATGGGTTGTTTTTTATCTTGCGTAGAAGAAGTGGGAGTCTTTTTATCAATTTCCTCTTGAGAATCTTTGGTTTTTAAATTATCTTCTTGTTGTTGCTCAATGATCTTAATCATTGGTTGAGCTAAATCGGTATTAACTTTTTGCCATAGAGAGAAAGTTTGTTCCAATTTACTTAATTCTTTGAGCAAGATTTGATCAGAACCAGGTTTGCTAGCTAGGCCGATGCGGTTAAAAAAATCTCTACCGAGTTTTGCCAAGGCTTGCTTGCCGTCCTGATCAATAAATTTAGCTAGTTGAAGGTTGCTTTGTTCTAAAAAAGCAATAAGGTCGCTCAAAAAAAGACTGTTTTGTAAAATTTGATCTTTTTGTCTATTTAATTCATCAATAATCTTTTTTTTCTGTTCAGAGTTTATTGCTTTATCTTGAGTGACATCGGCTATTAGTTTTAATTGGGTTTCAATTTTGCTTGCTTTTTGTAACCTAAAAGTTTTTCCACTAAAACCCCTGACTAAAAATGGCAAATTAAAGCTTTTGCCAAACTTTTGAGGAAGATCTTGATTAAAGAAGTTTCCACAAAAAGAGATGATGATTTTTAATTCATCAAAGTTAAGATTGTTTTGACTAGCTAGCTGTTTGAGTTCAATACGCAAACTACCATGGTCTTGATCAGCCATAACACTCATTATAGACAGAAATTTAGTCAGTGACTAGGCAAAAAAAAATAAAAATAGTATAATTTAACCATCAACATGAACATAAATAGTGAGTTTTCACCTAAGAAGGGTTTTTTTAGAGAAGTAGATAAAGGTGGGGGTGGTGGTGGTGGTGGTGGTGGAGGTAAAGATGATGAGGGTGAATCTAGTAGCAACAACGAACAAGAAGATGCTAAAGGAGCAACAATGAAAACAGAAAAAGAAATCTTAGACAATGTTTTACCAATTCTAGGAGCTGACATCAAAAAAACAGCTCAGTTAATTGACGACCTTGAAGCTGAAGCAGCCATTGAGGTGCTAGAGCAATCTCGAGACTTAGCTATGTGGTATAAAACTTCTTCTCCTAAAGAAACAGCAGCATTAGCTTTTCTTAAAAAAAAGTTAGAAGAAAAAGCTGCAGAATTAGGTTATTCTTTTGAAGATGAATTGGAAGAAAGCGAGGGGAGTGTAGGGGGTGCAGAAAGTGTAGAGAGTGCAGAAGATGGAGAGAGACCTTCTTGGCAAACAAAGTTTGATCGTTTATGGGACGAGTTGCAAGATACCTATAGGGAGAGAGCTAGTTCTAATCCAGACATTCGTGATTTAACTTCACAACTCACTGAAATTGTTGAAGAACATTTTTCTGAAGAAGAAAAGAGGGCTTATAGAAGAACTCTATTAATGAGAGATGTAGCTAACCCCAATGCAGTCTTTAGGCATTTGTGTACTGAAACACCTGAGGAAGCTCGAAAAAAATCTTATCTTAATGAAGCTCATGAATTAAGAAAATATATGGATTTAGAAAATGTTTTTGGAGTGTCCATAAAAGAAATCGTTGACTATTTAGAAACAGATGCTTTTGATAATATTGAGCATAAAATAACGAGGGGAGACGGAAGTATTGGTGTATTTCATTGGGATTATGCTGCTAATGGTGATCCGGAAGAAGAGCTTTATGCTCCAAGAGAAGATGATGGAACTATTGATTTTTCGGGTTTTCCAAATGAAGGAGACGTGATTCCTGATGAGGAGTGGAAGGGGAAAAAGGCCCTAACTCTTCAAGAGTTGATTGAAAATAAATTTCCAAAATTAAAAGAAATTCCTAAGTTTGTTTCCGATTCTTTAATAACCTTTGTTATAGTTTCTGAGCTTAGGTATCATAAATTTTATCCATATTACAACTATTATCAAAACTCTCCTATTAATGGTATGGATGCCGGTGCTCTTTTACCCTGGGGTATACCAGGCTATTTGGGCTATAAGGCTGCTTCGATTCAAAAAATTCCTGGATATAGCTCGATTTTGATGTTAACGAGACATCCTAATGAAGAAAAGTTAAAAGAAGTTAATGACTTTGAAGGTACTGACGAGGAGATTGAAGATTCTATAAATGCCGAATACAGGACTATAAATTTTGAAGAGGACTGGGCGAGAGGGCGCTTTATTTTTAAGAAAAATGACAATGGCGTTGTTGAAAGAAATCATGGCAGACGTATTAGGGAACACGAATATGTTGAAAATCGTAATGAAAGTTTTGAAGGTGATAGTTTATATGATAAGACATCAAAAAAAAAGAGATTTGATAAGGCTCTAGAGAACAGAGAAATAATGGTTATGGTGAGAAATGCTCTTTGCTGGATGTTTTCTCCAGACGTAGATTTTGGTTCGGTTACTCTTAATCCTGACATGCAATTGCTACCCAGCCCTTGGAATGTGATTAAGGGTAAATGGAGAGGTGAGTCTATTAACATTACCTTAGATGATCTTTTTGAAGTTTACGATCAATTTAATAAATTTGCTGAAGAAATAGATAACGTCCCAAGCATAACTCAGCCAATGCAGGCAATGACTCTACTCTCAGATTTAATAAGCAATACTTCTAGGTTTAAGGTTATCTTTGGTAAATTAAATAAACCCGTTTTTCAAGAATTATATGATCTCGTTGGATTAATGTATATGTTTTATCTTAAGAAATTATTTGATCAATATATGAAATTGCCAAAAATGAAGGGTTTGTCTTATGCTACAACCCCAAAACACATGGTTTTTGCTCAAGAGGTAATACATGAGGTAGAATTTGACAGAACTCTGCCGCCGTTTATCAAAGAAACCATTGTGAAAGCCATGAATCAATTAGGCGTTGTCGCAGATGGAAAATGGGGAGTTATATTCTCTCCACCAACTGCGGAAGATGAAACCCCTCTATTTATTAGATTTCAGCAGCTCGTTGGTTCTGGTTTTGCTCAAAATTTAAATCGTTGGCTTAAACCGGCTAGACCTGAAGAAAAAGATCCAAATCAATAAAAAAGATAGCAAAATGGAATGGGGTGTTTTAAAAATTTTAAAAAAACTAAAATTATTATTTTTTGTTTTTACCAAGTACTCTGTTCATTAAATCAATAGAATCCTCAACTTCTTGTTTATGTGTGGCTCTTTCTCTATTTTTTCCAGTCGCAAATCCTTTACCAATTGAGAGTTTTCCTGGTTCTCCCCCCGGAGTCGTAGGTTTAGTTTTAATTGGTAATTCACCAGTATCAATAAAATGAGTTACTGGGTTGAGTATGTCTGGTTGGTTAAGTCCCGCAGAGTGTTCTACATTAATTGCTGTATTTACTCCAGTATGAGCTCCTTGTTTCACACCGGTGCCAAATCCTTGTATAATACCTTTGCCAATTGATCCAAAACCGCCTGATACATCTCCCATTCTCATTTGACCAATAGCTTTAGGTATGTTTTTAAATCCTCCGCCAATTGCGCCAATTGGTCCTCCAGCAAGGGCGCCAGTTGCACCAAGTCCAACTCTACCACCTAACGGAAAGGCTTTTTTAGTTCTTTCTATGGCCGCTCCTGCTAAGCTACCCATAATTCCTTCTTCCACTCCAAGTTTCTTTTTTGCCTCTTTCATAATTTCCGGAATAGTTAATAAAATGCCGATGGCTACCAAAGCTGGAAAAGCAGCTCCCTGTCCTTGTCCTAATAGAAATGGTGGCATAAAACCACCAACCTGTGTTCCTGTGCCAACATATTTGCCAGTTGTGAGCATACTATTAACTAGCAAGCAAATCAAAACTAGTGGCCACATAATTAAATTGCCAGTTAGATTTTTTAACCAAGACACGAAGGTATTTTTTCCTGGAATAGCGCCGACCATTAATATGACTGGTGCAAAGACTATTTGCAAAATAATTGCAATATAAGACTTCAATAGTTCAAAAAAGATTTTAAAACTACTAAATAAAATCGCTAAACCAATGATGACGATGGCAGATAGGGAAGACAACCAAGCAACAGCGGTAGATAGCCAACCAGTGCCCAACAAACCGCTTATTAAATTTCGCAGGGTGTTTCTAACATCATTGCCAAAATTATCAAACATCCTGCCAATCAGGTTAAAAATATTACCTGTAATTAAAGTGGTTTCGCCCCCAATTAAGGTAGTTAACATGTACATTAATAAGTACATTAGATCAATCAAAAAACCAGCTATCGCATAGGAAAAAGTGACAGCCAACATTGCTACAATGATGCTGGGAATTGCTTGTTGAACTGTGATTGCAGCTTGACCAATTTTAGCTCTAAACATAATCATAAAACCAATTATCAAAAAAATAACTACAAAAAATAAATAGGCAACATTGCGAAAATTTTTCCAAGTTTCAAGAATAGGGTCTAGTGCAGCAAAACCAAGTCCTTGTGCCTGGGCTTGGGGCATAATTTTAGCGTTTTGTAAAACGTCAGCTACGTAAGTTACTGAACTTGCGGGAGGGTCATACATAGCAACAATGCCGCTGTTTACAACACTGATTAGTCCAGAACCAACAGCCTCATTAAACATGCTGGTTTCACCATCCATTTCTTCACCTCCACCCATAATATGGAGGTTAATAACGTTAAGTAGGTTGGAGGTAGTTTCTGTAACATGTTTTTCACCACTAACTCCCTCTTCAACTAAACTTGAAGCCATATTGGTAGTTGCTTCTTTAGCACTAAATTGAGTTTTTAGCCAATCCCAAACACTAGCTTGAGCTGGTTTAGTTACTAGAGACCAGGTTAAGAAAAAAGTAATGATAAATATAACAAATCGAGAAATAGCTTTTCTCATACAAGGTATATTTTAATTGATTGTGACGCCATGTGTAAAGTGAAGTTTTTTTGCGCTTGACAATCTATCAAAGAATATTTAACAATATCAAAGATGATCGATCAAAACCAAATAGTTCGTTTATTAGAGTTTTTCTCTACGAGCGAAAGAATATTTTTTTTATTTTCTAACAGTCAACAAAGGGATTTGTCTTTAAGCGCTTTAGCCAGTCATTTATTTTTTGAGGATTTAATTTCATTAAATAAATCAAAATTAAAACTAAAAGAAACAGTTGTTTTTTCTCCAAGTAAACTGACAGAGTCATTTAAGCAGTGGCCAGAAATTAATAACTATTTAAAACAAAATAATTTATTAGAAAAAATTCAACATGATTTGGGCAGAGAAAATTTATCAATTGTTTTTCCTTATAAAAAAAACCAAGTAGATAAAGTTTCTTATCATATTGATGACAAGGCCAAGCGCTTCTATTTAAGTATTAAACCTAAAAAAGGTGTTGCTCCATTAAGTCAAAAAGAAGTGGAATTTTCTTATACTGGTTCTAGTGCTGACTTATTAATTTTATTTGGAGTTAATGATTTAGAAGACCTCAAAGAATTATATTTTGCTCATGAAGAACTTTATCAAAACACCTCTTTAGTAACAGTTAACACTTTTTTACCAGACTTTGGTACTCTTAATTTAGATATTAGTGGAAGCATTGGCTATGGCGAAGCAACTTTTTATTTATTAAAAAGCCTGACCAATTTCTTAGATATCGAATTAAGCTCTTTTACTCATATTGAGCAAATTACTACTTTGTTGTTGACGGGTATTAGTTTGAAGACAGATCAATTTAGCAGTAAACAAATGACGGCCAATAGCTTTTTAGCAGTAGCTGAATTATTGCAATTAGGCGCTCAGCGCTTAGAACTCAATAAGAACGAGATTACTAAACATAAACAGAAAAAATCTACAGCACACAAAAAATCAAAAAAGTAAAAAAATCCAAGTTTAACTATTGGTTATACATAATAATAGCAGTAGTTAAGACTCCGAGCCTTTGGAAAAGTGGATATTTATTGGTGTTTCCATTAGTGTCTGTAGCATTACAGACAGTTCCTCCGCCGTCTTTAAAGCAAAGTCTAATCGCTCTCTCTACAAAATCATCAGTAGGGTAGCGACCCATAACGTCAAAATAGCGATTTCTAATTTTTTCGGCATCGTCTGTATTAGATGGTCGATTACAGGTAAATTCAACTGTATCCATGCAAAAAATTAAATCCATTTCTTGATGTCTATCATCGATCCAGTTAACTGGATAAATATGGTCATCTCCTTCCATACTAACTGGACAATATCCAGCCAAACGCCAACGAGTTGGTCTTTCTTGGCCAGTATAATCTGAGGTGCAGTTGCCATTACCGGGGCCGTTATAGCGGGCCAAACCCATTAACAAGGTTTCATAATCCAATTGCACCTGTTCTGGTGGTAAGCCGTTCATACCCATTTTATCTTTTAAGTGTTCCATGGCGATAGTAGCATCTTCCAATAAACTACCGCGCAGAGGACCGCCATCCAATAGTGATTGATCTGGACTCATACCACCCTCCATCCAGTGAATTCCCGCAGCAATTTCGCAAGGTATGCCTGTAGTAGCTTCTACTTGCCCATAGACGTCTATTAACTCTGAAGTAACTTTTGGAACAACATATGCGCTGAAGTCGTTTAAAGCAATTTCTGGTATTTCTTCATAATTGGGTAGTCCTTCAACTTTGCTAAAAGCTAAACCCTCGCAAGTTGCCTCTAGTTTTCCTTGAGCTCCTTTACAGCGACCTAAAAATAAATCTTCAACTCGCTCACAGGATGCTACATATTCATAGGCATCATCGGCAGTACTGCGAATAGTTGTTTGTATTTTTCTAATAAACCAACCAAGACCAAAGTCAGGAAACAACAGGCCATGTTCTGGACGACCTGCTGTAGTGACGCCAAAGGCTTTATCATCACAAACTTGTATATAAACTGGATTGCCCAAGGCATCTACAGCTCCATCGGGATCTGGCTCTAAACGACAATTAGTTTGCCAGCTAAAACCGTCACTATCGCTATAAGCCGCATTACTATTCTTAATAGTGTAATATTTAGGAATAGCTCCAGTTTTACCCTCCATATCTACCAAAACGTTATTTTTTATCAATTGAAAAAGAGAATCTCTGTTCCAAAAAATACCCAGAGATTTATTAACATCTTTTACGTTTTCTCCAATTGGTAAAACCAAATATGCTTTAACCTGGACTTTTTCTCCAGCATCAACAATTGGATTACTTACGGTGATGTCCCAAGAGAAATTAGTTTCTGCTTCACTATCTAATCGATCTAATAACTCATTGTTAAGTGGATTGTTTTTATAAGGATTACGAGCAGTATCATCAAAATATTTTGTAGCGGGAGTGAAAAGATCTCCAGCTTTTTCAAAATGTATATCATTGGTGTTGACAATATCTTCTACGGTAATTTCAGTTTCTGGGTCTTCCAAATCTATAATGCTTACAGCTTCAACTGAACAAGAAGGTTCAGCGCCATTAATAATATCAATCAGAGCATTTTCTAACATATTGTCAGAGCTTCGTTCGCATTGAGGCATGCCAGCACACTGAATAGTTTTTTCTGATTCAGGCCAAGAATTTGCTTTAGCTGCTGCACCAATCAACAATTCTCTTTCCCAATTTTGATTATCAAGATCTTGAACATTTTGTGCATGATTTTGTAGAACAAGTTTAGTTAGTTCTAAACTATCTACATTATTTAAAATTCGTGATTTATTAGTGGCGAATTCAGGAATTTTAAAGGCAATAAAGATTGGAGCATCTTTTTCATAAGATCCGCCATCTGTTTGTAAAAACTTTAATTTATTATTAACAGGAGTTTGTTTGGGTACGAGTACCAAAAAGGCCAAACGATAAAGATTGTCTAAATCAAAACTAACTTTTTGAATTGCTGCTCGGTTGAGAGCTAAAGTTTCAGCTAGAGCTGGACTTTCTTCCTCTGGATATAAGTCTTTACAGATGGCTGAATTTCTTTCAGATCTACTAGCACCTGCCAAATCAGGCCTCATATTATCCAAACGCTCTTTGATCCCCAAGTAATCAAAATTAGCACTGGGAATTCCTAGCGAAGCATTGGCTTCGATTTCAACTTCTTTGTTTAAAAAACAGTTGATAAAAAATTTGTCGCATAATTCTCCAATGACGTCTAAATTATTTTTTTTATAAAAACATTGCCAATAAGAACTTAAAAGGCGTCCTGTTATTCCAGTAGCATTTAAATAATCATCATCGGTGAAAGCCTCTTGTAAGTTAGCGCCAAACATACCCTCAAAAGAGTCGTTTTTATCGGTAGACTCACTATCTTCCATGCCACGTAGCAGGGGGATTCTAGCGTTTTCTAAATTAAGATATTGGGGGCTGGTGCCACTAAAATATCTAAGAGTATTAGGAAATTCGGTGAAATAATCGACAATATCGCCCCAAGCATTAACGTCAATTAGCCATTCTCTTGACGCGCAGTGAGCTTCATAACCCTGATCGGACACCATGTTGGATAAGAGGGCAGCGTAGATGTCGCTATTACCCATGTTTCGATCAAGAATTAAGGGCAAAATATTATAGGCAGCTGGATCTTTTTGTTCTGGATTAAGATTAAGAGTGCTGGAGTTTGTAGCTTCTTGAGCAAAAACAGTTTTTAGATTTAAGTTTAAAAATAAAAACAAAACAAATAAAAAAATAGTTGTCAACTTGACAGTTTTAAACACAAATTAATTATACAAGAAGTTATGGTGAGGAGCTAGTTTAGTTGCCCAAGATTTTAATACCAAAAATAATTTCAAGTAATTGAGCAATCCAATAAGCAGCAAATAAGATGATAAATCCAAGGATAGCAGTAGTAATCATTTGTTTACCTTCATCGAGACTTTTTGAATTAGTAGCGCCAGTCAACATTTTTAAACCAGCTAAAACTAGCATGACAAACAAAATAATGCCTGCGATAGGAAAGGCAAAGCGTAAGATTTCGCTTATAATTCCTCCAGGAGTTGAGAGCTGGTTGGCTTTAGTGGAATATTCTTTTATTGGATTTAATTGATCAAGCATAGCAGAATCAACCTCTGGAACTTGCAAGCCAGGACCAGTTGGTCTTGGAATAACTGGTACTGTTGCATGACAAACATTTTGGTGATAGTAACCACAACAATAACTGTCTTCTCTAAATCTTTTCCCATTTTCCCACCACATGTTTGCTCGTTTTTTTATCAATTCAAAAGAACCACAGCTACAAGTTGGTTCTGGTGGCACAACCTTCCATTGAAACCACACCCATTGAAATTTTTTGAGGTAGGTTTGGCCACAGCTACTAGCTTTAACTTGATTAACGCTAGAAAATAAAAATATAAGTCCGAATAAGGCAATAATAATAGCTGTTATTTTTTGTTTATTTAGCTTTCCTTTATTCATATTATTCTCCGAAGCCTGGTATTCTAAAGACATACACTCCAATAAATTGCAAAATGACGATGGAAAAAATGACAAACAAAAGCCCTATGATAGCAGAGGTAATTAGTTCTTTAGCTTCTTGTGTTTTTTTAGGATCGCCTTGAGAAGTAGAAAGCATAAAAGCTCCAACCAAAATCATAATTAAAACAATTGTTCCAGCCATAATAACACCTATGTTCATGATGGTTGCAACAATACCATCACTTGTTTGAGGAACACATCCAATGGCTGTCCAAATACCACCTGTATTAAAACAATCGATACATCTTTCTTGAGCAGCGCTTTGTTCATCAGGAATTTGTAAACAAAGAGCAAAGCTATATTCTGATGGTTCTGGATAACATTTTTCTTCGTCTATCCATTTCTTAACAACGACTTCCTTTTTTTCATCGAATAGTTTCGCCGCATTACCATAAGTGGAAGCTCTTACCCTAACATGTCTGGTAGCACTTTCATTTGCTTTTAAACTTTTATACATCCCTATATCGATTTCACCTACATAGAGGACGCCATTATCGATGCCTTTTTTTAAACTGACTTGCGGTTGAGCACCGACTCTTCTAACTAATTTTACGTTAAGATATATGGCCTGAGCTTCTGCGCTATCAACATCTTGTTCTGTTATGAGTTGAGGAGAGTCTTTGTAGCGCATTTCATAAGTTTCCACCTTAAGTTTTTTCTCTGGGGTGAAGTAAGGGCCATAACATTTGCCTGTTGGAGAAATATCGCTTTCTTGATAAACGGCAATATATGCCTTAAAATCATCTTTTTTAGCACTAGCTAGGCTGGTAAATGAAATAAAACTAATAATAAAAACTAGTAAAAAAATTAACAACCTACTTAAGCTTTTCTTCACGTCTTTCATTTTACCCCAAAAATCTCAATCGCAAAAGCAATAGAAAATTTTGCTACAATAGAAGAGTGCTAAAACGCTTATTATCATCGTCCTCGCTTCTTATTTTAGGATGCACTGTATTGTTTTTTTTGACTCTCAATGCAGTTAGCTTTAAACAGCCAGCTAGAGCTATTGATGAAGTAGACAAAATACAGCAACAAATTGATCAACTGGATGAGTTAAAAAAACTTTCTGAAGCAGCTACTACACCACTGGAGGCTGAGGTTGCAACTTTGGAATCTCGCATTCGATCGGCTCAGGCAGGTATCAATAGTGCTAAGGTGCAGGCGGCTGAATTGGCTACTAGTATAGAAGAGAGAGAAGAGGATTTAGCTTATCATTATCAACTTTTTGCCAATCGAATTGCCGAAAGTTACAGACGCATTCGCAGCTATAATCCCTTAGTGTTAATTTTTACTAGTCAAAGCGCTGCTACCTTGACAAAAAACCTAGCTTATCAGGAGTCAGCAAAAGTTCAGGACGATCGCTTGATTCGCTCAATTTCTGAAGAACTCAAACAACTGGCTAGTGATAAAAAAGAATTAGAAGAAACAGAAGTACGTTTAGCTGCCCTACAAGTGCAACTAGATGAGCAAGCAGACTTTTTTCAAGGAGAAATTGATAAGGCGAAGAGTTATCAGGCAGAACTGAGTGGAAAAATTGCTGAACTTTCAGCAAAACAACAGGCAATTTTGAATGCTCGTGCTGGTTCTTACACTACTTCTGTAGGAGATGTGCCTTTAGCAGATGATTTTAATGCCTCAATTGCTTTTAAAGCACAAGCTCCAAATAATAGTTTTGCAGTATTTTCTTTTGGGGCTTATACACATCGAAACGGTATGAGCCAGTATGGAGCGAAAGCCAGAGCAGAGAGTGGTCAGTCAGCTGAACAGATATTATTAGCTTATTATCCAGGTTCACGCTTAGAAAAAAACTATAATGCCATGAATCAAATTAGTGTCGAAGGTTACGGAAGTATTAGTTTTGAAGGTCAATATTTGCAAGGTATTTATGAGATGCCAGCTTCCTGGCACACTGAAGCACTCAAGGCTCAGGCAATTGCAGCTAGAACCTACGCTATTCGTTACACTGACAATGGCAGTCGTTCTATTTGCACTACTGAAAGGTGTCAAGTTTTTAAAAATAGTCCAAAAGGTAGTGATTGGCAAAAAGCGGTAGATGCTACAAAAAATTGGGTATTAGTTGATGGAGAGGGTAAACCAATTTCTACCCAATATGCTTCCACCCATGGTGGTTATACTAATTTCATAGGTTGGGATTTGGATGGTAGTTATAGTAGTGGTTCGTGGAGTACTATAGCTTGGGAAAATCGAGCTAATAGCCCTTGGTTCTATAAATCTTGGTATCGATCTGGTTATTCAAGTAGTGGTGCTAATTGTGGCCGCAGTCATCCTTGGCTTTCTCAAGAAGATTTTAGTGATATTCTTAATGCTTACATCGTGCGACAAAACCCTCAGGGAGCAGATACTGAAAGAATTCAACCAGTGACAATTAATGAGTGTCAAATTGGTGGTCAGGGTGGAAATCCCTTTTCTAATGCAGAGTTGAGAGATTTAGCTAATAAATCTGGTGGAACTGTTACTAAAGTTAACTCGGTGAGTGTTAGTCATAATAGCAATGGTCAGACTAGTCAAGTTAGTTTTAGCACCAATCGTGGCAATATAAGTATGAGTGGTAGTGATTTTAAAACAATTTTTAATTTACGCGCGCCAGGCTACTTAAGAATTCCACAGAGTAGTTTTACTTTTTTCAATATTGAACACAAACAATAAAAAAACTAAATTCCTTGTAAGTATTTAGCACTCCAAGGTCGATAATTACTATAATAGTAGTCTTCACGAATGATTTCTCCAAATTTGTCGCGAATAATATTCGTAAATTCTGCCTTAATTCCAGAACTAGCCCAATCAATCTGTTTAATTTTTCCTGTTGGTAAGCTGGGGTCTGGAATGTAAACTGGCTCTAGAGCAGCTTGGTAGCCCCAGGATTTATAATTAACAATTTCACTAGTTCGTCCATCACTGGTGCCATAAATTTTAACTGTCATATATAGCTTTTCTGAATCACTTTGAAATTCTAAGAGAATGTGACCTAGAGTGTCGTTAATAAAGCGTAAATCAACGTTGCCACTATAGACAGTGGCGTCAAATCCTGGTTGATTATTGATTTCATAATAACTAACCCGATAAGAGTGGGGAAGACGCCGAGTGATTTCTAGACCGGCATTTAAAACTGCTCGAAAAAGTGTACTACTAACTTGACAGACGCCACCACCGGGAGCCAAATGAGTGGCCCCGTCTCGGATAATGTAAGCTTCGCGGTAACCTGTAGCACTACTGACATCGCCTAGAGCTTTGTTAAAGGAAAATTCTTCGCCAGGAGGGATAATAATCCAGTTGAGAATCTGATTAGTCAAGTCGACATTAAAAATACGACTGGCAATTGAACCATAATACCAGCTTTCGCCAAAACCAATAATTTCTTTAATTCCAAAATCATTAGTTTGGCCAAGAGTAATTTCTGCTTCTTGGCTAGTCATATCTAGTTGGAAAAAATCTTGATCATTTTCTTCAATCTCTTTTAAATTTTGTTCATTTTCTAGGGTTTTTAAAGCTTGAATAATTTTGTTTTTTAATTTATTTTCGTTAACCCTTAAACCTTTGAGATCAGGGGTAAACTGATCAACTACAATTTGTTCTTTTTCATCACGGTGAAATTGGAAACTGGCATTTTGTGCGGGGCGATTAATGTGAGTAGTTTTATCCTCGATTAAATTGATTAATTCCTCTTCATCAAATAATTTTTCATTGATTCCATCTGGGAATTTTAGAATACTTATTAGTTCGCTGTCGTTAAATTCAATGCGCTGATATTCTCCAGTAAAAACTAAGCGTTCTCCAACTATAGTTTTAACCCTATTAAGAGCTTTTTCTATTTGTTCTTGATTGAGAGCAGCACTACTTGAAGCGATAATTGCCTCTATCATTAAATCCTTTTCTTCAAGTTCTAGCCAAGGTGTTTCTAAAATTTGATAAATTTTTTCCTGACTTTCTTCAACAAGCAATTGCCGTCCATCTGCTCCTGGATTAATTAGTAAGGATTGTGGATTTCCAGAATAATTAAGAGTGGCGCTGGCCGGCTGTCCAACTAAATCAAAGCGCTCGGCTAATTCGGCCAGCGCCTCTGTCATTTTATTTTCCTCAATGCTGGCTTGGGTGTAAAAATGTTTTTTTTGCCATATTTTTTGTAGACGATTAAAAAAGTTTCCCTCTTTGCCAAAAGCCATTGCTTCATTTAAAGTTTGAGTAAAATTATCATTCAATGTTAGTTGGATGTTTGTTTCTTCAATCGAATTAGGATCATATATGATTTGTAAAGGTAATTGATTACTGGCTGTTAACCAGTTGTCAGCTAATTTAGTTTCTGCCTCGCTTAAGTTTAAGCCAGCTATTTTTACTTGATCAACATAAGTTCCTGGATAAAAACGGTTTTGATAATGCTTAATATAGATTTTGATTAAAATTATTATTCCAATGACAAAAACTAAGCCAAAACTTAGTAAGTAAATTTTCTTTTGATGGCGGTAAAAGCTCGTCTTGATTGCTTGCAAATTTTTATCCATAATAGAGTACTAACAACTATTATATTTTATTGTAGTGCTTTTATACTTTTATGCCAAATCAAAATCTGCCTCAGCCTAATATACCGGGTCAATCCAATAATCAAACTCCTGTTTCTTCTACACCCCCAACTGCTGACAATTCAGATACATCGACAACTACTATCTTCCCTCAGCCTACGCCTGGTATTTCTTCAAGAGAAAATCCAGCCGGTCGGCCACCAGCTAGACCTACTTTAACTCCAGATAAATCTTTATCAGAACCAATGCCTTTGGGTTCTCCAGCAGCTGAAGATAAAAGTAAAAACACAAATTCTTCTCAGGATAATCAAAAACTAACAATGTCTCAGGATTTATTTAAAAGCGGAACTGTGGCAAAACCACCTCAACCTCAGTTTCCTAGTGAAACTAAACTAGCAGCAAAAGCCACTACTTCTCCAATGAATAAGCCCTTAGCCAATAACACTGGTGTTTCCCCCAGTAATTTAGAATCAAATCAGCCAGTGTCTCCGCCAAGTTCACCAGCTCCAGCTCAGGTATCTTCTCAGCCAACACCTTCGGCATCAGTTTCAAACACTCCTTCAGCAGAAAACCCAAAACAAACTAAAAAGATAGAAAAAGAAACTGGTAAAAAAGCTAAGTTTTCACTGCCTAAGCCAATACTAATATTATTAGGAGTATTGTTATTGGGGCTAATTGCTTTTTTAGTTTTTAGAATTTTCTTTGCCCAAGATAGTAGTCCAACACCAACTCCGCCACCAGCTGAACAGAACAGCGAACCAGTTCAGCCAAAAGAAGTTATTAATATTGTTTATTGGGGTCTATGGGAGGATGGAGAGATTTTGAGCAGTATTCTTAGTGATTTTGAAGCTCAAGAAGGAATTAGAGTTGATTATCGCAAACAATCTCATCGGGATTATCGAGAGCGATTAGAACAAGCCCTTACTTCTGGTAGTGGGCCTGATGTGTTTCGTTATCATATGACTTGGACACCGATGCTAAATGATCAACTAGCAGCCATGCCCACAAGCATTATGTCTAATGCTGAATATCAACAAACTTTTTATCCAGCTGCTTATGAAAGTTTACAATTAGAAGGTCGCATCGTTGGTATTCCGCTTATGTATGAGGGTCTAGCTCTTTTCTACAATAAAGAAATGCTGCAAACCGCCAACATAAGTGCACCTACTACTTGGTCAGAACTACGTAGTGCTGCCAACCAACTAACTGTACCCAGCAATGTCAGCACTCGTCGAGATGATAATATTACTCAAGGAGGTCTAGCTATTGGCAATGCCAGCAATGTAGAACATTTCTCAGATATTTTAGCTTTATTAATTTTGCAAAATGGAGGTGATCCAGCTGATCCAACTAGCCAAAATGTTGTAGATGCTTTAACTTTTTATACTAACTTTTTGAAGCAGGATAAAGTTTGGTCAAATAATTTACCTAATTCAACAGTTGCTTTTGCTAGAGGTGAAGTAGCAATGATATTTGCTCCATCTTGGAGGGCTTTAGACGTTATAGCTCTTAACCCAGATTTAGATTTTGCTATAGCAACTCTTCCTCAACTTTCCAGTGAAGAACAAATTACCTGGGCAACTTTTTGGGCTGAGGGAGTAAATAAGAATA
This sequence comes from uncultured Pseudomonadales bacterium, assembly GCA_964393205.1. GTDB lineage: Bacteria > Patescibacteriota > Microgenomatia > UBA1400 > PJMF01 > JAAZKO01. Next base: position 232,059 of record CAYMSV010000002.1, read on the forward strand.
GTGCTAAACAAGAGGCAGCTTGGAAATTTTTAAAATATTTGTCTTCGCAAGAAGTTTTGAGAGATTTTTTCAATAGTGCTAGTTTGGTTAGACCTTTTGGAGAAATTTATCCTCGTGTTGACATGGCTAGTGAGCTAAGTGATGATCCTTTGTTATCTGCCTTTATTGAAGATGCTCCTTTTGCTCAATTTTCTCCTATGGCTAGTAGAACCCATGACAACGGAATAAACGATCAAATTATTCAATATTATGCTGATGCAATTAATGCAGTGTTGGCTGGTACAGAACCAGCTAAAGCTTTAGAAGAAATTAGTGTAGGGGTGAGTCAGGTTATAGAAAGATACTAAAAATAATTAGTTATTTAATCAAGAATTTCAAGAATTGCCTTGGCTACTTTATCCTTATCGTGTCTTAGTAAGCTGTGGCTGTGACTTTGGTCATGACTGACTAAAACTGTAGATAATAAGCTACGTCTTCTAATTTTTAATTTTGACCAATCAATTTTAGATAATTTTTTTTGTTTTTTAGCCTGATTAAGATCATCAAGGACTGGCCATTCATTTTGACTGGCATAGTGTTTAATTACCATTGGAGCAATTTTTTCTCGATTAATAAGAATATAATCTGGTTGTCGTTGACAATATTTGGTAACTTCTCTTAAGTGGTCTAGGGCTGACATTTGATGAGTTTGAGAAAAATGTGTCATTAAATTGAGAACATAAACAAACTTACCTCCAGCATTTAAATTATCTTGCAATGCTTTTGCAAAACCGTTAACCAAAGAGTTGGCTAATAAACTAGCATATAGATCGCCTGGACCTAAAATAATTAAGTCAGCTTCTTTAATTGCTTGGGCAGCTCGATGGTAAATTTTTTGAGGTTTTTTGAATTTAATTTTTTTAATTTTTTGACCGCCGAGCTTGGGATCATCTAAATATTTTTCTCCAATAATTTGCCGATCCTCATAATCTATTACTAAGTCGGCTGCCTGTTCGCTGATCGGGTAGACTCGACCAGCAATTTCAAAAATCTTGCTGGCAATTTCAATAGCTCTGGCAGAACTGTCTTTACGTTGTTTGGCCAGATCTTCAAGCGCTGTCAAAATTAAGTTGCCTAAATTGTGTCCCTTGAGACTAGATTGTTCACTGAATCGATACAAAAGGATATCACGAATTAAAGGTTCATTTTCTCCAGTTGCTAAGGCAGCTAAGCATTGGCGTAAATCTCCAGCTGGTAAAAAACCGAATTCATCACGAAGTCGACCAGTAGAGCCACCATTATCCGAAACTACCACAATGGCAGTGATTGCTAGTTGAGGATATTGCTTTAAGCCACTCAAAACTACTGCTGTGCCAGTTCCACCACCAATAACGACTATTTTTTTCTTTTTCATTTTGCCTTTTTATTTTAACAGATCATTGGTTAGAATAGGCTTATGGACTTACCAGAAGAACTAAAGACAATTTTACGAGTGAGACAACGCAGTCGTAGCCAACTAACTCTGGTAACTGGAGTTTTTGATGTTTTGCATCATCAGCATCGGCAGTTTTTGCAAGCTGCTAAAAAACTTTCTAGTATTTTGTTAGTAGGTCTAGAAACTGATCAGCGAGTCAGACAATTAAAGGGTCAAGGGCGACCAATTAATTCTGTAGCCAAACGTAAAGAAAATTTACAACAATGGGGCATAGCTGATGTTATTTTTGTCTTACCAGCTGATTTTGATCAGGAACAAGTGAGACGAGCTTGGTTAGAGCTTATTAAGCCAGATTATTTAGCCGTATCTAGTCATACTCCCTTTTTGGCTATTAAAAAGCAGGAGCTTAAAGCTGTAGGCGGTAAAGTTAAAATTGTTCATCAATTTAATCCTCAGGTTTCTAGTAGTAAACTAATTAATAAAGAAACTAAGTTAAAAAAGGAGTAATTACATGGCCAAGTCAGCTGCAACTCAATTTGTTTGTCAAAACTGTGGAGCTAGCTATGCTAAATGGCAAGGTCAATGCACAGAGTGTCAGCAGTGGAATACTTTGGTTGAAGAAATATTAACTCAACAAAGTTTGGGAAAAAAGTCTTCAGTAAAACTATCTAAAACAGCTTTAAGTAAAAAAATGCTGAATTTTTCTCAAGTCGAGCGTCTAAGCGAAGCAAAACAGCGCTTTCCAACTGCCATTGGGGAGTTAGATCGGGTGTTGGGCGGCGGTTTAGTGGCGGGAGTAACTGTTTTAATTGGTGGAGAACCGGGAATTGGTAAATCTACGCTTTTAACTCAAATGGTGTTAGCGATGACAGCTAATAATAAAAAAGACTTAAACATTTTTTATGTGTGTGGCGAAGAAAGTCCTAATCAAATTAGTTTACGTATAGAAAGAATGTTAAAAAATAGCCAAAGTAAAAATTTACGTGGCAAACTAAGTCAATCACTACAATTTATTACCAGCAGTGATGTGGATGAAATTACTGCACTGATGTCAACTAAAAAACCAAATTTAGTGATTGTTGACAGTATTCAATCAGTGACAACCAGTGATTTGAGTGGGGCTAGTGGCAGTGTTGGGCAAATTAGAGAATCTAGTGCTCGATTAATTGATCAAGCTAAGGCCCAGGGGATTCCGGTATTCTTAGTTGGTCACATTACTAAAGATGGAGTAATAGCTGGTCCTAAAATTTTAGAACATATGGTTGATACAGTTTTACTGATGGAGGGAGAGCGATCTGGTCAATTGAGGATGTTGCGTTCATTGAAGAATCGCTTCGGGGCTAGTGATGAAGTGGGTATTTTCCAAGCTGTGGATTGGGGCTTAAGTGAAGTTAATAATCCGAGTGAGCTCTTTTTAGAAAACCAAGATCAAGCTGTTAGTGGGGCAGCCACTGTTTGTGTTATGGAAGGTACCAGACCTTTGTTGGCAGAGGTTCAAGCCTTAGTCGTTGCTAGTCAATTGGCAATGCCACGTCGAGTTGGTCGAGGTATCGATCTTAATCGCATTCAAGTGTTGGCGGCTGTTTTACAAAAGCATGCGCGTTTAGCCTTAAGTAACTATGATGTTTTTGTTTCAGCTGCTGGGGGGTTTAAATTAAGCGAGCCAGCTGTTGACTTAGGTTTAGCAGTAGCAATTGCTAGTTCGCTGTCAGCAAAAAAAATTCCACAAAAGACAGTTTTTATTGGTGAGATTGGTTTGTTAGGGGAGATTAGACAAGTGGCTTATTTTGAACGACGAGTAAAAGAGGCCAAGCGCTTAGGTTTTAAAAAGATTATTTCTGCCAAGACTCACAAGCATATTAGTCAAGTGATTAAATCACTTTAATTATTTAGCTAAATTTAGCAATTGCAAAATTTTAAGAGTTTTCCCAAGTTTTTCGCAAAAATGTGATTGTTTATTTTAATGTGGATAACTTTATTTTTTCTCTCAAGTTATTGTCTAAAAAAAATAATATCGGATATTCAAAAAAAGCTAATTTTTAAATTATAGGATATCATTAGTGCTTGTAAAAATTATAAAAACTGCTAAAATTATTTTTGTCTTAGTACTTTAATTAAAACAGGAATTTCTAGCCGTTTTTCAAACGCTTAGATTAGTCTTTAGTATAGATATAGATTAGTTTAAGGATGTTTCGAAAAAGGGTGGAATAAAAAATCCATCCCGTTTAAGTCTTGGGTTTTAAGGCAGTCAAGAACCTAAACAGAATGGATTGTTGAGAACATTGTTACCGCTGATAGTTCACAAATAACAATGTAATCCTGTCGTTGTTGAAAAATATCAACAACTGATCGCTTATTAAGCTAGCATTTTTTGTCGTCTTTGACAATTCTCGCTTAAGCTATAAAAAGCTATCAAAAAGTATCATAGCCGAGTAAAGCTGCCTGCACGAAGAACTTTTTGTGGAATCTCGGTCGTTGGGCAGGCTACCGAGACTCCGCAGAAAGTTTTTTATTTTTTCTTTAGGCTTGATTTTTTCTCGTTTTTTTGTCATAATCTCCTTGGTTTTCAGTTCTTATTAAGTGATGCCCCTTTTTTCTTATCTATTTTTTCAAAAAATGAAATTTATTATTTAGAAGGTAATTTTATGCAAAACAGCCAAGATGCTTCTGTCAAAACTAGTGATAAAAAAACTGACACTGGAACAGAATCGGTTAATAAAAGTAAATCAACCACCCGGGTGATTCGACGTCGAGTTGGTCAAAACAATAATCTAAAAACAGATGATCAAAGAAAAACTCAGTCTGAAAATAAGGGAAAATCTACAAACAATAGTCATCAAGATATGAATAAAAATGACGAAACAATAATTACTGGTATTTTAGACAATTCTAAAGATGGTCATGGCGTATTACGTCCAGAATTTTCTGAATCAGAGCGTGACGCCTACATTGCTAGCTCACAAATTCGTCGTCTTAGATTGAGACCTGGTGATTTAATTAGTGGTCCAGCTCGTCAACCTAAGGATAATGAGCGTTATTGGGGTTTATTGCGAGTAGACAGAGTTAATGACCGATCAGTAGAGGAATATCGCCAGTTAGATCGAAAAAAATTCTTAAGCTTAACTCCAGTTTTCCCAGACGAACAAATTAAGCTAGAAATAGATGTTGAGCCTTTATCCCTGCGCCTAATTGACTTAGTAGCGCCAATAGGTAAAGGGCAACGTAGTTTGATTGTTTCTCCGCCAAAAGCAGGTAAAACTACTATCCTTAAAGATATTGCTTTGGGAGTAGCGAAAAATAACCCAAAAATTCACTTAATGGCAGTTTTAGTTGGTGAGAGGCCAGAGGAAGTAACGGACATTCATCGTCATATTGCCAGAATTACTGATGGTAAAGGTGAGGTGGCAGCTAGTAATTTTGATGAATCGGCGCAAAATCAATGTCGAGTTGCTGAGCTAGCTTTGGAAAGAGCCAAGCGTTTAGTCGAAGAAGGTCAAGATGTATTAATTTTATTAGATTCGATTACTCGTTTAGCAAGGGCCTATAATCTAGCCATGCCAACTTCAGGCAGAACTTTGTCTGGTGGTTTTGATCCAGCAGCTCTTTTTCCACCCAAAAGATTTTTTGGAGCAGCTCGTAATTTTGAAGTTCCAGGATCGCTAACTATTATTGGCACAGCCTTAGTAGATACAGGTTCTAGGATGGATGACTTAGTTTATGAAGAATTCAAGGGTACAGGCAACCAAGAGTTACATCTGGAGCGTTCTTTAGCTGAGAGACGAATTTATCCGGCAATTGATGTTCAACGTTCTGGTACTCGTCGCGATGATTTGTTAATTGATCCAGTTACTTATCAATCTATAATTACTTTACATCGTATGTTAGATATGTTGGGTAAGGATGAAAGAACTAGTACTTTAATTGATAAATTAAAAAGGACTAAGTCTAATAAAGAATTTTTAGCTTCTCTCAAAGGTGGTTAAGCTTTATGTTAAATAGAAATTTACATCAGCGCAGCCATAGAAAATCTAGACCCCTTGCTAAAGACTTGCAGGATTTCATTGTTTTTTTAAGAGCGTATGTCAAAATTCGTCTTTATGTGCTTTTTGATTTTTTTGAACGCCTCAAAGATGGTTTAGTTGCTGTTTTACATCAAAAAAGAGGTAAATATACCAGGCCATTTTTGCATTTTGGAACCATTGCTCTTAGTTTTGTGATGGTGATTTTTGGCCCACGTATTTTAAGTGCTAGTGAGGAAGCGCCAGATGGTCAGTTGGTTTTGGCTACGCCTATTTTAGCAACTTCCACAGCTAGTGCTCCAGATTTTTATACTTATCAAGCAGAAGAAGTTCGTCAATATCGAGGAGGAGAAATTATTTCTCATGTTGTCGAAGAAGATGAAACTATTTCTAGTATTGCTGAAAGATACGGTTTGCGCAGCGAAACCGTTTTATGGGCTAACAATTTAACAGAGAAAAGTACTATTAAGCCTGGTCAAACTTTAGAAATTTTACCGGTTGATGGTGTAAGACACAAAGTTGTTCGAGGAGATACTATTTATTCGATCGGTAAAAAATATGGTTTGAGTGGTTCTCAAGTGCAGATGATTGTTGACTATCCTTTTAACGAATTTCTTAACGATGAAACTTTTGATTTAGTAGCAGGACAGTTTTTGATGGTTCCAGAGGGAGAATTAAAACCTGTTGTCAGCATAGCAAGCACTTCTCGTAGTACTTTTGGAACAATTACTCCAGACGCAGGTACTGTTTCAGCAACTGGAGCATTTATTTGGCCAGCTAGCGGAGGTATTAGTCAGGGCTATACTTTTTATCACAAGGCAATAGACATCTCTAATCGAGCTGGAGGGGCAATTTTAGCTGCTGATGCTGGTGTGGTGACTGTTGCTGGATGGGTTGATGGTTACGGCTATGGTAATCGAGTAATGCTTGATCACGGGAATGGCTTCGTAACTCTTTATGCCCACTTAAGTGTAGTTCAAGTACGAGTTGGCCAAAGAGTAGGACGTGGGGACGTACTTGGTCAAATGGGTAGCACTGGTCGAAGTACTGGTACTCACCTCCACTTTGAAATTCGCCAAGGTGGTGCATTACAAAATCCACTTAGTTTTTTAAGATAAGGTTATTTCATGATTGATCTTGTTACTCTTAAAATAATGGCAGGCGACGGTGGTAGGGGAAAAATTTCTTTTCGGCGTGAAAAATATGTACCTAAAGGTGGTCCTGATGGTGGTGATGGTGGTGATGGTGGGTCTATTATTATTCGAGCTAGCAATGCTATTTCAACCCTACGCCAGTATGCAGGAGTTAAAGAAATTGCAGCTAAAGATGGTCAAACGGGTCGCAAGCGCAAACAGCATGGTCAGCAAGCTAAGGATGTATTAGTTGAGGTTCCAGTAGGCACAACTGTAACTTTATTAGCAGAAAATGAAACTAGTGCCTATCGAAGACAGCGTTATGGTTTTGTTAATGAAGATGGTAGTCAAAGATTATTGAGATCGGCAGATTTACAACCAGGCCAGGTGCCTAGTGGCCGTATTGCTCGTCAGCGTTATTTTATTGATTATGATGTGGTTGATGGCAATCTCAATTTGGAGCCAGATGCAATTCAAGTTTTAGCAGAACCAGAAGAAATTTGTCGCTTGATGGAATCTGGTCAAGAGTTGGTGCTTTGTCAGGGAGGTTTTGGCGGACGAGGTAATACTCATTTTAAAAGTAGTAAAAAGACTACTCCTCGCGAAGCAGAACATGGTACTTTTGGTGAACGAAAACTAATTAAATTGGAATTAAAGTTATTAGCAGACTTAGCTCTTGTCGGTTTTCCTAATGCCGGTAAAAGCACTTTTTTATCAAAGGTAACTGCTGCTAATCCTAAAATAGCTAGCTATCCTTTTACCACTTTGGAACCCAATTTAGGAATTATGAAAGTGAAAAAATCAACTCAAGAAATAGTGGTGGCTGATATACCTGGTTTAATTAAGGGTGCTAGTCAAGGAAAGGGCTTAGGACATGACTTTTTGCGTCATATTGAAAATTGCCAAGCACTAATGTATGTACTCTTTTTAGAGGAAAACATTGTGTTTGATACTTCCTTGTCACTTGAAGATAAGAGTCAACTGCTTTGGGATCAATATCAAAGTCTTAATTTAGAGCTTAGCCAACATGATGTTGGTTTGTTAAAAAAACCAAATATAGTGACACTCAATAAAACGGATTTATATTCTCCAGAAGAAATAGAGATTTTTAAGAAGGCTTTTAAAAAACAAAAAATTGACTTATTGGGCTTTAGTGCTATTACTGGTCAGGGTTTAGAAAACATAGTAGAAGCTGTTGAAAAGCTGTTTTAGTTAAGAGCTTCTTCTTCAGAAGTTAATCTATTTTCGCGCAATAAATTTGAGGTTTCTTGTTCGTTGAGTAGGTTGGTGAGGCTAGAATCTTCTGTTGCTTCTAATAGTGGTTCTGTTCCTGGATCAATTATTTCAGGTTCTAAATTCAAAACTTGAGATTCAGCTTGTGTTTCAGCTTGAGTTCGTAATTGATCAGCTTGTTCACTGACTGCAGCTAATTCTTTTTCAACTATAGTGTAATCTTCTAAATCAGTTTCCGGATTGATAAGGGCGAGGGCTTGTTGTAGAGCATTTTCTGCCTCTAAAATTTGTCCACCTTGGATGTAAGCTTGAGCTAGATTGTAGTAGGCAACAGCTAAATCTGGTTTTCGCTCAATTGCTTGAATAAAGAAGTTGCTTGCTTGTTCCCATTGCTCAAGTCTCATAAGCAATAATCCGAGATTCATTCTAACTAAAGGATCATTGGGACTTGTTAAAACAGCTTGAGACAAAGATTCGAAAGCCAACTGGCCAGCATCTTCGGTGACTTCTAGAAGTTGTAAATATACGTTAGTTAACACCAACCAGTTTTGATAAAATTTTGGTTGTAAAATTGTTGCTGCCCTAGCTTCGGTAATAGCAACATTAATTAGTTCTAGTACTTGCTCTTGATCTACTGGAGTAATATCTGTTTTGTTTGATAGAGCTATTGCCAACTCTAGAGAGGTAGTTGCATAATTTCTTCGCCAAATTGCTGAGCGGTTAGCTAAATTTCGTGCCTGTTCTTGTTTAACAAAAGCAAGGTTAAAATCTTCTTTGCTTACAGCTACTGTAGCTTGATAAGTGGCAACATGAGCTGCATAATTTAAGATAAGTTGATAGGCTAGAAAAATCACTCCCGTCATAAACAAAAGTGAAATTGTAGTGAAAGTATAGCGATTAGCCTTGTTATTAGGCTGCAGATTAAAGGGATCAAAAAGATTATTGAAGGAAAATTTTTTAATTTTATAGTTGTCTAAATTAGCTGCTAGATAGAAGCTGGTTACTAAAGCTAATAGCCCTAACATTAATATATTAAGAGGTAAAATTATTTGCCAGATAATTGCTGTAATAATAAAATATTTAAGCACCTGGGCTCTTTGGGTTTTTTTAATATTTACTAAAGTTATTGTTCTAGATATGAAAAACAACCAACTCAAAAACGCCAATAAACCCCCACTTACAATTAAAGTTAGAGGAAAAGCAGTGGCGCTTTCAAAACTAAATTGCCAAAACTCAGAAGTATTAAGCCAAGCCGGCTTAAGTAAATGAAAAGCTTGTCCGTAGCTATTTGGGCCAAAACCAAATAAGGCAGTACGACTAACTGCTAAACTTTCTCTAGCAATAGCTATGCTGGCTGGAAGTGGCAACAATATTGGACTAGTTTCTTGGCTGGGTAGAGCGGCATATATATTAATGCCCAAACCAACAACTAAGGTAGCAATGATTATTTTTTGCAAAATGTTTGATCTTTGACTTTTAGATAAAATATTGGTCACTATTAGGGCAGAGAGTAGTTGAATGTTTAATAAAACTCCGCCACTTAGGCTAAAAGAGAGGTTGTTGGGAAATTCAAAAACACTTAGTTGATTGAAAATTTGATTAAAACCAAAACCAAATAGTTGTAATATTGAACCAAAAACAATAATCAATCCAGCAACATTAAGAACCTGTATTAGTTTTTGACTATGATCTTTTTTAATTAGGGTTGGCGCGAAAATGATGATAGTTGCGAAGCTTAAGAAAAAACCACCCCAACCAACCAGTTGATCAAAGGGATATTGATGAGTAACTAAGCTGCTTAGTAAGATACTTCCAGCAAAGAGAACGAGAGGTAACACTAGGGGATTGGAACTAATTAGCCATTTTTTCTCTTTAAAACTCTGAACGATGTAAGTGACCAGAGTACCTAAAGCTAAGAAAAATAACAGTATGCCTTTGGTGCTAACAAAAGGGTTATTAATGGAGGGAATCAATAAAACAGGTAATAAAAATGCTAAGATTAGAGCGAACAAGGTAAAGGCGTTTGTCTTATTGTTTTTGAACATATTTTCCAGGCTAGTTAATTGTTTTTTTTACTAGTTTATACTACACTAAATACACAAACAATTTCTATGTTCAATATAGCGAAAAAAACTATTAAAGTGAAGCGGCAGTTGCTCGAAAAATCAGAGAAAAAAACTCAAAAAGCTGTTACTCTAGTAGAACTATTAATAGTGGTGGCTATTCTTTTATTGTTAATGGTGTCTCTTTATCGAACCATAGGTCGTGAAATAGATAAATCCAGAGATGCTAATCGCAAAAAAGATTTAAAAGAGATAAAAATTGCATTTGAAAATTATTATAATGACAATAGCTGTTATCCTCCGGATGATATTTTAGAAAACTGTGGAGGAGAAGAGTTAAGGCCTTATTTATCAGAGATCCCCTGCGACCCCTTAGGTGTTCCTTATTTATATTTACCAATATCTGATATTTTTGCTAATAATAATTGTGGTGGCTATAGAGTGCTAACTCGCATAGGTATTATTAATGATCCTGATATAGAAGCAGTTGGTTGTCCAGAAGGTTGTGGAGGAATACCAGCGGGAATTTCTTCACCAGAAAGCTATAATTATGGTATAGCTGAAGGAATAGCGCTTGATCAAACCCCGCCACCAGCAGAAACAATAGATCCTGCTCTATGTACACCTGATGAACATTGTTATTGTTGTCCTGGTCCAGGAAATCAGTGCAATTCTTGGTGGCCATCCTCAGGAGGAGTTTGTAGTGTTGGTGGGCCATACAGAACACTGAATGATTGTTATAATAGTACAGAGTGTACTCCGTTTTTTTAATTCTAAAATAATTATGTTGACAAAAAATTTAAATAAACAACAAGCATCTTCAGGATTTACGCTATTAGAATTATTGGTAGTCATGATCATTTTAGCCTTGTTAGCAGGTATAGGACTAATGTCTTTTGGCACTGTACAACAAAAATCTAGAGATAGTGCTCGCAAGCAAGATTTAGCCAGTATCTCCAAAGCACTTGAGCTTTATCATAATGATTACGGATCTTATCCACTCTCTAGTTCCATAGATGGGCAAATTGAGGGTTGTGGAATGGATGCATTAGAAGCATGTGTATGGGGAGAGATTTGGTCAAATAGTTCTGACGACACCCTATACATGAACATGTTACCTAAAGATCCTTTAACAAATTGGAAATATTATTATCGTCAAGAGAATAATGGTTATTATCTTTTTGCCCGTTTAGAAAATGAAGAGGATCCATCAATGGCACTCAGTGGTGGTAATCCAGCGTTTTATGCAAACACCAATTGTAATGGAGAAAGTGATAGTTGCAATTATGTAATTAAGAGCAGTAATTTAAGTGAGGAGCCTACAATATTTTAAAATTAAGAGGCAAGGTTTAAATTATGATAAAAATTAGCAAATTTGATCAAGAAAAAAAAGCTTTTACTCTTATAGAATTATTGATAGTTATCGCTGTTATAGGTGTTTTAATAGCAATAATTTTACCCAATTTAATTGGAATGCGTGAGCGAGCGAGAGACAGTAAGAGAAAAAATGATTTAGCACAACTAAAAACTGCTCTTAGGATGTATTTTAATGATTATAATAGTTACCCCCAGTCTTCTATTGATGAAAAAATTTGTTGCAGTGATCCCAGTACTTGTGATCAATGTATTGGCAGTACTTTTGAAGTAGCTGGTCAGACATATACCAAAGATTTATCTGATAACTACACCTATACGCCTCGAGATGCTGGACAAGGCTTTTTGTTAAGCACCACCTTAGAGAACGCTTCAGATAAAGACATAGCAGCTAGTGTTACTCGCTGTCAGGTTATTTCACCAATACCCAACTTCTTCTACGTGTGTGAAGATTAATGCTTCGCAAAAAACTAAGATAATTTAATCGATATCTTTATTTAGAGATTTAGACCTTCAAGATTAATGCCTTGGAATTCCAAGCCACCACCTTCACCATCTTCTCCAATATTTAAGGCTGGTGTTTGACACCACTCTCCAGTTACCTGATTTTTAACAATGGCAATTTGATATTGATATTTATTGCCTGCAGTCGTTGAATCATCAGTATATTCGCGTAAAGACGAGGAGACATTGGTGTCTAAATCAGCAAATCCCGTGTCATTAACATTACGTTGAATAATGAATTTTTCTACGCCTGTTAGTTCTGTATCCCACAAAATCAGTAATTCTGTATTCTCGGCATTTCTTTTTAACAAACAACTTGTCGGACGTTCTGGACCAAGATTAGCTGTAGCAAAACTTCCAGCGGTAGACCAATTGCCTACGCCACCTTGATTATCAGAAAATCTAATTCTCCAATAATAAGTAGTGCCGTTAAAGGATAGGGCATTACCACCATAAGTTATGTTGGGAGATCTAGCACCAATAGCTGTATTGGTCATGGTTTGCAAGCCGCTATCCCACATGCTGGTGCCATCAAAATTTATTGATGTGTTGACTTGAACTTGATAATAAGTGCCATAATCTCCTGTATTTGGATCTTGAAAAATTGCGCTAAAATAAGGACTAGTAGTTTCAATTTCGGTCGGGTTGGTTAATCCATTTGTCAATAAAGCTGTTGGAGTTGTGGGTGGAACGTTCATGCTAAATGAAGCAATGCTTGACCAAGCGCCTTCTGTATCTTCTCTGTCATAAAACCTAATCCGCCAATAATAAGTACTACCATCTAAGGACAGGGTATTTCCAGCATAAGTTATATCTGGAGATCTAGCACCGATATTTGTATTGGTCATTGCGACTTTACCACTATCCCACATACTGCCAGAAAGATCCGCTGTTTCAAAAACTTGTAATTGATAATGCATTCCATAATCATTTATATCTGGATCTTGAAAAATTGCGCTAAATTCTGGTGAAGTATCGGTAATGCCAGTAGGATTTGTCTGACCTTCACACAGAGGGGCGGTTGGAGCTGTTGGCGGCGTGCCATAAGAAGCATGAGCCGAGCTGGCCATAGTTAAACAGGCTAAAGTTATTACAACTAAATAAAAAATTTTTAAGGTTTTTTTGTTTTTTTGTTTGATCATTCTATCTTTTTATAAATTTTTGTTTTATTTCTTTTACCTTATCAACTACTTTTTTATTTTTGCTGAGGATAATCCCACTTATTATTAGACCTACAAGAACGACAACTACAATTAGATATGTCATTAATTGTTTAGTTCCAATATTGCTGAGCCAATTAGTTTGAGTAGCAAATAGTTTATTGTTTTCATCTTCTGCTTCAATTTCCTCAAGTCCATCTCCTAAAGATATTGTGCTTAAAGTCACTTCTTCTTCACCTTCTTCTGATAGGCTAGAAAAATTCTCACTTTTGTCTAATTTGGCCTGAATATCATAGAAACCATCTTCTAGATTTAAAACGCTAAAGAGAACAAACCAGTTTCCATATTGATCAACGGTTGTTTCTAATTGTCTTTCTCCAAAAATGATAGTAATTTTAGCTCCTGGTTGGGCCTGACCGGCTATTTTAACCGCATCGCCTTCGGAAACACGCACTCTATCTGATTGGTTTTTATCTACAACCTCATTATTAATGGCAACATAATCTAGTACTGGTGTCGATTTTTGATTATTTTGACTAACGGACAGAGTGTTGGCCTCTAATTTATTTGGGTAGGAGAAAATAAGTCCAAGTGCAATAAGAGTGGCGATGTTTATGAAGAGCTTTGTTTTGTTTGGATGGAATTTAGACATTTTTAAAATTTAAATTAATACTATAATAACAGTGTATTGTAAATTTTTCATTTTGAAAACATGTAATTAGCATATGGCGTTTTTTTTGTAATATTTATATCTAATTTTATCTAGTTGACAATCCACCAGTTAAATTGAACATCCTTATTTAGAGCAAAATCAAAACCAGCAATAAATTCTGCTTCATTTTCAATAGTAAATGTGCTGTCTAGTAATTTGTTTTTAATATAAATAACTTGATTGTTGGTAGATGTAAGAGGTGTGATGTAAATCATGCTGTTTTCAGTAAGACGAGAAGTTTTAACTTTCACCTCAGTTTGACCTGCAAGAATGACTGCTTGTCCAGCACTGTTATTGTTGATATTTGCAGAAGCACTGGCATCAGCAGAAGCACTGGCATTGGCAGGCATCTGATCAATTTTTAGACCACCACGCAAGGTCAGATCTCCGCTGGCAGACATTGTTGCTATTGGTTCTCCTTTTTCATCTATAAACTCAAAATTATTTTGTCTAATCACTTCTTCGCCCATTTCGTTAGCGACAGCTTGAGCAAGCTGTATGCGAATATTTTCATCAGGGTTTTCGGCTCTAATGAGATTGGTGAGTAGAGTATCTTTGACTTTTAGCTCTTCAGCAACTTCTAAAGTACCAGCCACTTTAAGATCACCACCAATGGTAATTAGACCACTTTCGTCTAGAACTAATAAGTCAGCCATTAAAGATAAGCGGCCTCTACCAGCTGGCTGAATGGATAAATCATAATTTTCATTATTTTGGAAAGCTATATAGCCATCTCCCATAGTTAAACCCTCACCGACCAATAGGGTCTGCTTAACTGCCAGAGCTTCTTCAATTAAAGCACTACCATTAACTTCAAAATAACCATCAATATAAGCATTGTGTGCTGTGATAGTATCACTTATGAAGTTGTTTTCATCATTGTTTAAGTCAGTGTCATTATTAGTGTTGTTTAGATCAATGTTGTTATCTTGAGCCACTTGTTCTAGGTATTCTTCAGTAGTAGTGTCATTATTCATCAATGAGGCAAGTAGAGTAGAGTCTGCTAGTTGCTTGGCAACCGCCGTTTCTAGTCTTTCCTGTAGGCCGTTGATGATGTTGGCATCAACACTATTGGTATAGAGATTGTCGGTAGTTATGGACTGGGCATGAAGTTCTCCAGAAACAGAGGCAGTATTCATTCGAGCACTATTAATTTCTGCTTCTTCGGCTGTTAATTGATTTAATTGGCTAGAGCCTTCAACTGCAAGATTGCCAGCTAGTTGTGCATTACCTTGATTATCGATACTGGCTACATTTTCACCTAAATTATTTTCAATCAATAATTCAGCTAAAATAGTGGGTTGTTTTTCTGCAACACTTAAGTTGTTATTTGATGTAATTAGCTCATCATTATTGAGGGCTAGTTGAACAACGTCTTTGATATATTGATCGAGAGTCTGGCCACCAATTTCTATTTGCTCTGTCACAATTTTTTGAGCGTTGAGAAGACTGGTGTTAATGGCAGTTGCAATTGAGTTATTTAATTGAGTAATTCTTTGATTTGTTTTTTCAACGAAATCAATATACTTGAGATTTAATTCTTGTATCGCTTTTGTTAACAAAGCTGTGAGGTGGACATAGTTAACACTAATTAATTTTCCCTCTAGATAGGTGGCAAACATTGGATTAATTTGTTCTATTTCTTCTGCAATAAAACCCAAATCTTTTCTACCATCTTCTCTCCAGATATATTCACGAGGGGTGAGCTGCATCAGTGTGTCCAGTCCATCTCCTAGATCTTTGATATCTTCTTTTAAGTTTTGGGTAGACGCACATGGTCTAATAAATTGATATCCAGTATAAGTAGTACTTGCGCTATAACACAAAGTAGCTCCTCCGCCAGTAGTGTAGTTGTAATACAAGGCATTGTCGGCCATCACATTTGTTGAAGAATGTACGCCGGTTAGAGGGGCAGTTTTACCAATTCCCAGGTTGCCATCTTTATCTAGTCTCATTTTTTCAGTTGGTGAGCCTCCGCTAGTGGTAGTGGTCCAAAATAATAAATTACCTTCATTTGTGTTGGTGGTTTGTTTTCTAGCTGTTATATAAGCTAGTTCACCACCAGTGGCAGAAGAATCAGTAAATCTGATTTGTCCAATATCACTAGTTGTTGAAGTAGTTCTTGCTCCGATTAGGTGCAGAATGGCATCTTGTGCGCTGGTTGCGCTAGTTCTAATATAGAGCTCTGGTGTAGCGCTGGATACAACGTCTAGGGTGCCTGAGGTGCTGGTGTCGCCAATAGCTACGCTACCATCTGAAAGGATATGTAATGCATCACTGCCGCCAACTGAAAATCCAAGAGAGTCACTAGCGGGATTATACATACCAGTGTCACTATCCGTGCTAAAACTATAAGTAGGGGCCCCAGCACTACCGCTTGCACCAAGCAATTGAGCAAAATTAATTAAGCTACCACTATTTAGACTTACTTGATCACTGGCAGCAGCAATAGTAATGTCTCCAGAAGTATTAGAAATTACAGAACTTGTACCACCAACGATTAAACCACCCCCTCCACCTCCACTCATAGGAAATTCAACTGTTCCATCATCTTTTAAGGTCATAACGACAGCATCGGCAGTTTCAGTCCAGGAAGCAGTTGATTTTAATACAATATCCAATTGTGTTCCTGGTCCAGAGCCACTAGAGCTATAGGAAAACACATTAAAATCAGCTACAGCAGGGAATAGTCCTGAAGTTGCACCTTTTCTAACTAAACGAAGTAGTGTTTCTGTAGTAGTACTGTTAGCATTAGCACCTATCAATCTTGCCGCAGGTGTATTGCCAATTAATTGACTTGCATGGGGAGTTCCAATCTGCAATAGTGCCTCTGGTGCAGTAGTACCAATTCCCAGATTGCCACCGATTACTGCCAATCTAGCGGTGCCAGGAGTGTGAGAACCGATAGCGGCACTACCTGCAGTAGTCAATGAAACTCCAGAAGAAGCTGGATCTAAAAAATAAGCATTGTTGCTATAGTCCATGACTTTTTCAACAATAGCTGAACCGTCAACCACGAGTTTTTCACCAGGATTAGTGACACCAATGCCAACATTTCCATCTGCTCTTATTCTCATTTTTTCGGTTGGCGCTGCATTATCGGTAGAGGTTAAAAAAGCTAGTGCTCCTTTGTAAGAAGTGCTGCCAATGTCTGTAATTAAACCTCTAATCTGTGCTACTTCTGTTATTCCTCCCGTAGTTCTGTTTAGGGCAAAACCGATTTGGGCAATATTGTCAACGTGAGCAGCCGTGGTATTAGTAATTCTTTGAGCAGTAGTAGCTGTGCCAAAAGCTCCAACCACATCCAATTTAGCTCCTGGAGTTATTGTCCCAATTCCGACACTGCTCCCACCAACAAACAAAGCTTCATCGGTATTGTTAGTAATTCTGAAGGCTCCGCTAGTAAAATTCCAAGTAGTGTTGAAGGCATCCATAGTTAAGGTTTGATCACTAGTAGTTGGACTAACAATACTGTCCCATCTAACTGCTACGTCACCTTGACTTGTCCAAGTTGGAGCACCAGCTCCTTGTGAGGTGAGTAATTGACCAGTATCTCCTGCAACAGTAAATGCATAAGCATCTCCAGTACCATAAGCAACTGTTCCAGCAGTGGGAGTGGCTGTGGAGTTAGTACCACCTCTTGCAATAGCAAGTAATCCTGTCCAACCTAGTGTCCAAGTTCTATCAGTAGTCAAATCTTGAGCAACTCCTGAATTAGTTACCGTTACATTAGTATCTTGAGTAATAGTTAAAGATCGATCAGCTCTAACTGCTTCAGTTGCGACAGTGGCTTGAGATCCTAAAATAATGTTATCTCCGTTAATAGTAGTATTGGTTCCCGATCTACCAAGAGTTAATCCTGATTGAGTGGTACCACCAATAGCTAGAGTACCAGCAGCTCTGGTATCTAGATTGCCTCCACCTTGAACTAAGATATCACCAACCACATCCAATTTAGTTCCTGGGGTAGAGGTGCCGATACCAACACTACCACTTGCATCAATCACAAATGGAGTAGTGTCAGTAGCACTGTCATCAACTCTAAAGGAAGCGGCATTACCCAAGTTTTTAACATAAAGGGGAATGGCTGTTGATGAAGCCAGAGTAGAAGCAGTTAGTATAGAAGCATCTCCAGTAGCAGTTGAAGCACTACTTTCTCCAAAAGTAAAAGCACTCTTACCGGCAGTAGTTAGTGCCCAGTTCCAAACTTGAGCAAGATCTCCACTAGCGATAGTGTTAGCAGCTGTAGCAGCAGTAATACCGGATAGTGGTACATTAGAAGCAGCTCCTGGAGCAGCCCACACTGGCACACCTCCACTCACAGTTAATACATGACCAGTATCACCAATAGTTCTTTTAGCTAGAGTGTTAGCTGCACTAGCATAAAGCATGTCACCAGTTGCATAACTTATTTGATTAGTTCCTCCATAAGCTTCAGTAATGGTACTAGCATTCCAAGTACCACTAGTTAAAGTACCAACTGAAGTTAGAGATGAATTAATGACCCCTGATCCAAGAGTAGTAGCATTGAGTACTGAAGTATCATTGATGTAATATTCGTTACCTAAACTTAAATTAGCACTACCAGCGACGTCGAGCATATGGCCTGGATTGATGTCGCCAATTCCTACTTTTCCTCCACCAACATAGAATGCTTCATTACTATTGTTAGTAATTCTGAAGGCTCCGCTAGTAAAATTCCAAGTAGTGTTGAAGGCATCCATAGTTAAGGTTTGATCACTAGTAGTTGGACTAACAATACTGTCCCATCTAACTGCTACGTCACCTTGACTTGTCCAAGTTGGAGCACCAGCTCCTTGTGAGGTGAGTAATTGACCAGTATCTCCTGCAACAGTAAATGCATAAGCATCTCCAGTACCATAAGCAACTGTTCCAGCAGTGGGAGTGGCTGTGGAGTTAGTACCACCTCTTGCAATAGCAAGTAATCCTGTCCAACCTAGTGTCCAAGTTCTATCAGTAGTCAAATCTTGAGCAACTCCTGAATTAGTTACCGTTACATTAGTATCTTGAGTAATAGTTAAAGATCGATCAGCTCTAACTGCTTCAGTTGCGACAGTGGCTTGAGATCCTAAAATAATGTTATCTCCGTTAATAGTAGTATTGGTTCCCGATCTACCAAGAGTTAATCCTGATTGAGTGGTACCACCAATAGCTAGAGTACCAGCAGCTCTGGTATCTAGATTGCCTCCACCTTGAACTAAGATATCACCAACCACATCCAATTTAGTTCCTGGGGTAGAGGTGCCGATACCAACACTACCACTTGCATCAATCACAAATGGAGTAGTGTCAGTAGCACTGTCATCAACTCTAAAGGAAGCGGCATTACCCAAGTTTTTAACATAAAGGGGAATGGCTGTTGATGAAGCCAGAGTAGAAGCAGTTAGTATAGAAGCATCTCCAGTAGCAGTTGAAGCACTACTTTCTCCAAAAGTAAAAGCACTCTTACCGGCAGTAGTTAGTGCCCAGTTCCAAACTTGAGCAAGATCTCCACTAGCGATAGTGTTAGCAGCTGTAGCAGCAGTAATACCGGATAGTGGTACATTAGAAGCAGCTCCTGGAGCAGCCCACACTGGCACACCTCCACTCACAGTTAATACATGACCAGTATCACCAATAGTTCTTTTAGCTAGAGTGTTAGCTGCACTAGCATAAAGCATGTCACCAGTTGCATAACTTATTTGATTAGTTCCTCCATAAGCTTCAGTAATGGTACTAGCATTCCAAGTACCACTAGTTAAAGTACCAACTGAAGTTAGAGATGAATTAATGACCCCTGATCCAAGAGTAGTAGCATTGAGTACTGAAGTATCATTGATGTAATATTCGTTACCTAAACTTAAATTAGCACTACCAGCGACGTCGAGCATATGGCCTGGATCTGTATCACCAATACCGACTCGACCGGTACTAGCTTTTATAGTTAATCTGTCGGCATTATTGGTTCTGAGCCAGAAATCGTGATTGGTCATTGATCCAGCAAAAGCGCCACCAGCCGCACCAGTGCCCATAATAAACTCAATATCATTAGTTACATCTCTACCCAAGAAGTAGGCTTTTCCATCGCCCTGAACCGCTACAGCAGCATTTTGTGATGAGTCAATGACAGCCGATGATTCAGGAGTGATGCCGGTTTGAGCAAATAAGGCTAACCAATTGGTGCCAGCTGCTGAACCACTGGTGTGTAGGCTAGCAATTGGATCAGTAGTGCCAATTCCTACATTACCAACTCCATCTGGAGCTAAAACAATATCTCCATCACTGCCACTTTGGGTTTGAATCATGATCGAATCGGCCTCCAACATTAAGCTACTGCCAGTAGCAGTTTTAATTTCAGGATCATCAGTACCAAGCACCAATTCTCCTTGGTCATTTAGCATTAACAAAGTGCTATGAGTAGCAATTAAGCTAGGACGAATGCCCTGTACGGTTTCAGAGTTAATGGCGTAGGCTACAGTGCGAATTGGTTGGCGTGGTGTAAGGGTTTCAGTGCTTGGCGCTGTACCAACCGTAACTTCTAGCCAAACATTGCTATTCTCAGTAAATACACTGTCATCGATAGTTCCACCACAATCATGATCGTCGCTACCAGCGCCACTACCAGCTCCAAGATTAGTGCTAAAAATACCGTCTTGATCTGGGGTAATAGCACAAGTATTAGATGACCAGAGCAGATTGCCTGAAGTAACATCATCATAGAGCTCAAAAGTGACATCTGTTTCCGCAGCAATGGGAGTGCGGGCGGTATTGGTCAAGCGTCCCTGGAAAGAGAGAATCCGATTTGGACTGGTAGGTAGGCTCGGATAAGCAAGTGACAAGACCGCTTGACCGAATTGTTGATAGGCTAGATAGCCTAAGCCGCCAATAAAAAATAATAATGCAATAACATTAAGCGCAATAGCTAGTTTATTTGCTCGTTTACGACTTATCTTACTAGCTTGACTAACCTTGCCAAATAAGTTTCGTCTTTTCTTTGTTCCTTGTTCTTGAGTAAATTTCGCTAAAGTTTCGTCATCACTACTGAGGTTTTGAGTTTGTTGATTTTCGAATTGATCTGTTTGATTTTGAGGGCTAATGGCTCTCCTCAAATCAATGTTTTTTGAATCTTTAGTATCAGAGTTATCTTTTTTAGGAGCAAGGGGAATTTCTGACTTGAGTAGGCCCTCTTTTTTTAACCAATTTTTAAACTGGCTAACACTGACAATTTTACGCTTAATTGAACTATCTTTTAAACCCTTTTCTCTCTGGTACTTAGCAAAAGCTAAGAGTTTGGGTTTGCTTCCCAAACCATCTAAATTTTTTTCACCTAGAAAATCTAAAAATTGCTTGATGTCACTTTTGTAATTGCGAATTGTGGTTTTTGAGCGACCGCTCTTCTTGACTGCCAATAGGTAGTTATTTAGATTTTTTTCGATCTCTTTTGCTACGTTAAGACTATCGTTAGTGCTTTGTTCTTGTTTTTTAGTTTGGCCAACTGCTTGATTTTGCAATAACTGCAAGAACTGTTGCTCACCGCTCAGTTTTTTTGCTTCTTTACTGTTTTGCTTGGTAATTTTGTTTATTTTGGCAGGCATTAGTTTTTAGCTTTTTTTTGGCTGTCTAATCCAGAGGAGTTAGACAGGGATTTAGCTTCGGTTTTTTAAACTTTTTCCAGTCTAGAGAATTTATAGAGGCGAAACAAGTAGGGTTTTTTATTCGGGTTTTGGTCAGTTCAGTTAAATATTCACTCCAGAGGTGAGTACTATATATATTGCAAAGTAGTTTCACTCATTTTCATGACAATCAAACTTATCTTAAAGAGATCAAAAAATATCATCAGTAAAAAAGTTATTCTTGGTTTTCCGCAAAGTCTTTCACAAAATTGCTAGTTGTGAATTTACTCAAAAGTGTTGTACTATGTGAAGTAATATCTAAATATATGCTTTTTATCTGGGTCGTCTACTTGAGTAAAAAGTTTTTTTAATAAGCTCTTTAAGTCTAAAAACTAGCCTTCGGGTTTAAAATAATGGGGAAAACTCAAATACTGTTATTTTGGGACTAATTTATATTATTGAATTTATTACAACAATGAAGAAAAATACTCGAAAAATACTCTTGCTTTTATATCCAGCCGAAAATGATCTCCAGAATAATCCAGGCGAAAAACCAATGCTTAGTTTTAGGCAGCTTCGTTTCTTACTACCCGGATTATCTATGGCTGGTTTAAAGTCTTTATTATTTTATTTAGAGAAAAATGAATACTTATTTAAGCAACAGCTAAATGAAGAAGTTTTCTATAGCTTGACAAACTATGGCAGTGACGAGCTGGAACGGCAATTTCCGGCTCTTTCTATTGCGCGTCGACAATGGAGTGGTCAATGGACAATGATTGTCTTTTTACAATCGATCAAATCTGATCAAAACTTTCGTTATCTAAGAACTTTTCTTTTAAAGAATGGTTGTCTTGCTTTGACGCGTGGAATTTTCCTTTTTCCTGGTCAATTAAGTGATCTGGTCTTAGCCGAGTTGAATAATCGCTACCGACAAGGGGTAATGGTCTATCAACTAGGAAATTGCATAATTGGAGAAGAACGCATTATTATAGGACAAAAAATTTCATTAGCTGATAGTTTAAAAATTTACTCTAGTATTAGCAGAGAGTTGGACGAACTGATAGAGATTACATCGCCAATAAAAAAATTAAAAGATCAGCATAAATTGACTTTTTATTCGATTTTTGATCGGTTTGAAACTTTTTTGCTGGAAGACAGTGGTCTAATTAAGCACTACTATCCTCAAGTAGAAGGACCCCTATCTATACTAACTAAATTACAAAAAGTGTTGAAAATATAGGATTTTTGGGTTTAATTTGCTTAATTAATTTTTTTCTGTCTGGTATTTATCTGGAGAAAATCTAAAAAAACAACTGTATAGCAGCTATTTTTAGTCTATATTCGTTATATCTTTGGTGTAATTTATTTTAGTTTTATAATTTTGGGTAGTTTATTTTTTTTCATTACCCAAAACAGATTGATCGATTAGGATATACTTATAATACCGAAAAGGCTAGTTGCGTTAATCTGATTTTAAGATCATGCAATAATTATACGGTAATTATGCGTTAATAAAGTTTTGTGTCTTTATTATATTAGTTCGTTTAAAATTCGTGTTTATTTATCTTTTTTAGTGACAATTTTGGGTCTAATTTTTACTTGTTTTTTATTTGCTTAAAAATAAGGCTTCGTTGATTCTTCGTTTGTATTATTTATATTTTTTAACGTTTTTTATCTACTGTTTTTTAGATAGTTATAGGATTTAGATACAGCGCTCTTCCCAAACTTTGCTTTTGCGCTAAAATAGGCATATGGTAAAAATTGAATACAATCATCAGGAAGTGGAGCGACGCTGCTTAGAACGCTGGAGTAAACTAGCTCTTTTTCAAGACACTCAATTAGACTTAAATCCAGAAGAAATTGATAAAAAGAGTTATTTGCTTTTTGCTTTTGCTTATCCCAGTGGATCTGGTTTACATGTTGGTCATGTAGAATCAAAAACTGCTCTTGATATTTTGGCTCGTTACCAGAGGATGAACGGCCAAGCGGTCTATTTTCCGGTTGGTTGGGACGCCTTTGGTTTACCTGCTGAAAACTATGCTATTAGTACCGGCATCCATCCTCGCGAAACAACTAAGTCGGCCATTGATACATTTAGGGAGCAAATTAAACGTTTAGCAATTTCTTACGATTTCACTAATGAATTAGCCACTAATCATCCAGAATATTATCGCTGGACACAGTGGCTGTTTTTACAACTATATAAAGAAGGCTTAGCTTATCAAGAACAAGGCAAGGTTAATTGGTGTACTAGCTGTCAGACAGTATTGGCTAATGAACAAGTGGTTGAGGGTTTATGTGAACGCTGTGAGAGTGAGGTAATACAGAAAGATTTAAAACAGTGGTTTTTTAAAATTAAAAAATATCAAGACGAGTTAATCAGTGGCTTAGAGGGTCTTGATTGGCCTCAGGCTACTAAGCAACAACAGTTAAATTGGATTGGTCGACATGAAGGGGTTAATATTTCTTATCCAGTTTTTGCTTTTGGAGAGAAAAATGAGAACGATGCAGTCGAGAGTGAAGCTGTTGCCGAAATAACTTGTTTCACTAGTCGGCCAGATACTAATTTTGGAGCAACTTTTGTGGTGCTGGCGCCCGAGCATGAATTTGCCAAACAAGTGGCTGCTGAGAAACCAGAGGTAGCTGAGTATTTAGCAAAAGCGGAGAAAAAAACAGAGCTTGAGCGCCAACAGGAAGGTAAACAAAAAAGTGGAGCTTTTACTGGTTACTATGCCTTTAATCGACTAACTGGTCGCCAGATGCCAATCTGGGTGGCCGATTTTGTTTTGGCTAATTATGGGACAGGAGCGGTAGTGGGAGTTCCCGGTCACGATAAGCGTGATTTTGAATTTGTGGAATTTGTTAATCGTCAGCATCCAGATCAGAAATTGGAAGTGATACGGGTGGTAGCTGGGCCTGATGGTAATCAAGAAAAGATTGATCAATTAGACCAGGTTTATGATGGAGAAGGAGAAATTATTAATTCCGATTTTCTTAATGCTTTATCCGTTGCAGAAGCTATTGAGAAAATTGCAGATTATTTAGAGGAAAAGGGCTATGGTCAACGAGTAGTAAATTATAAGTTGCGTGATTGGTTAATTTCTCGACAACGTTATTGGGGAACACCGATTCCCATTGTTTATGATCCAGAGGGGAAAGCTCATCCGGTCAGAGAAGAACATTTGCCATGGACTTTGCCAGACGATGTAGATTTTAAACCAACTGGTGAATCACCCCTCAAATCTTCAAAAGAATTCAAAGAGCGAGTAAAACGTTTGTATGGTCAGGGATGGACTCCCGAGTATGACACCATGGATACTTTTGTTGACTCGAGTTGGTATTTTTTGCGCTATTGCGACAGTCGCAATCAAGAAGTTTTTGCTCGACCAGAACGCCTCAAGAAGTGGTTGCCAGTCGATCTTTATTTAATTGGCCCAGAACACATAGTTTTACATCTCTTATATTCTCGCTTTTTCACTAAGTTTCTAAGAGACCAGGGTTATTTGGATGTTGATGAACCCTTTGCCAAAATGCGTCATCAGGGGATGATTTTGGGTCCAGATGGCAAAAAAATGAGCAAGAGCAAAGGTAATGTTATTAATCCAGATGAAATAATTGAGAAACATGGAGCTGACACCCTACGTGTTTATGAAATGTTTATGGGGCCACTAGAGGCTGATAAGCCTTGGGATGATCGAGCGGTGGCCGGAGTAGCACGCTTTTTGCGTAAATTTTATCGACTTAGTGTGGAGGAAATTGAGGCGATAGCTCAACTCAGGAGTGAGAGCTCTTTAGACGAGAGATCGGCCTTGTTGCAAAAATTACACCAGACTATTAAAAAGCTGAATGATGATTTACCCAAGCTTAAATTTAACACGGCTATTGCTATGTTAATGGAATTGACCAACCTATGGGAAAAAGCTAGTTTAGCTAGGAAAAAATTGGCAATTGAAGAACAAGGTTTGTTGTTTACTGCTCAGGAACTATTGAAGTTATTGGCTGTTTTGGCCCCTCTAGCACCTTTTTTAACCGAGGAATTATATAGTCAGACTAAATATGCTTGGCAGAATATTGCTGATCAGACCCTTGGTGAAGTAAAATGCGAGACAAATGAGGCGCGAGCGCGTCGTCAAACATTAGAAAGCCTGGAGTTTGCCGAGTCGGTTCATTTAACTAAATGGCCGAGTTTTGATCCGGCGCTCGCGCAAAGTCAACAGATAACTATAGCAGTTCAAGTTAATGGCAAAGTTCGAGCTGAGTTAACTCTGGATCATGATTTAATTAATGATCAAGCTGAAGTTTTATCCAGAGCTAAGGCTTTGCCGGCTTTAAATAAATGGTTGGCTGATCAAGAGATTATCAAGGAAATTTATATCCCCGGCAAAATTATTAGTTTTGTTATTTCTTAGAACATTTTGTAATTGTCAGTTGTTTGTCAACTTAGCGTTTAATAATTTGTTTGATGACAATTAAACATTTATCTAGGCGTCTTTTTCTACTCATTTTCCGTTTTTTACCATTTTGTTTGATAATTATAGCTCTCAGTCTGGCTTGGCCGGCTCTCGAATCCTTGCGAGCTTCAGCGGAGAGTTTAGAGTGTTATTGTCCTAGCTGCCCTGAAAACTTGCTACCAGAGTCAGGTTTGCAAAAACTAGGTCGAATCAAGGTTGAAATCGCTGGGGCAGTAAACAAGCCAGGAATTTATGAACTTGATTTAGGGCAAAGAAGAGCCGATTTATTAAAGTTAGCTGATGGTATAAATGCCGAGGCATCTCTAGTGTTTATGGCCAAAACCTTCAATCTCAGCAGCATCTTAAATGATGGGGAAAAAATATACATTCCTTATGCTTGGGAGGAAGAATGGCAATTAGCGTCTCTAACAAATCAGGGGGTCTCATTAGAAAAAACTGAAGCGCTAATCGGTCATAGCTCCTCTGAAAGTGCTAATTCTCAATTAATTTCAATTAATACGGCTAGTGCCAAAGAATTAGAAAATCTACCAGGAATTGGTGAAAAACGAGCCAGTGATATTGTTTCTAACCGCCCCTTTTCCAGTCTAAATGAACTAGTGAGCAAGGGTGCGGTTACTCAAACCATTTTTGATTCAATTAAAGAATTAATTACTTTGTGAGGAAAAGTAAGGAGGAAATAATTTAAAAGAATTTTGTGAAAGATTTAGCATATTATTATAGGATTTTAGAGCTTTCAATAAAGTGCAAACTGCTTTAGCAAAGATTCTAATTGATTGCTAAAAAGTGACTACTTTTTTAGTTAATAGAGAGTAAACAAGGGAATAAAGCAACTTTTGACTTTAATATTACTTTTTAGATCAGTTGTTTGTATGACTTATAAGAGAATTAATAAAATAAAAAGAACGTTTTTGATATTATTTACAATATTTATATTATTGCATAATTTTAAATTTATATTTTATACCCGAAACTGGCCATTTTTCTCGATTAGTACACACAAACAGGCTAATTTTTTCTTAAATAACTATAAAACCAAAAGAATAGCGAAAATAGCTATTTTAAATATCAAGAATTACTATAAAACCACTTATTTTTCTTGTCTTTTATCTCAAGTTGGGGACTATTACAAAAATATACAGACTAGATCATTTAGCAAGTCCAACGCTTACTTGTTAAAGATATTGAATAGCTTAAAAAGATTGTTAAAAGCGACTAAAGGACTATTTGATTTAACATATATTTCGTTAAAGTATCGGTTTTTTAGGGTTAAAAATCAACTTTTAATTATGCGGGAAAAACTTGTCTGGTTACTTGAGGGAAGTTTTTCCACTCGAGAAGCTACTCTGGGTAAAGCTTTTGTCTTTGCAGAGCTGTCTGGAGCCCCCGAGACTCTCTATCACTCTTTTAAAGTTATAGGGATATTGCATTTGATTGCTGCTTCTAGTGCCAATATACATTTAATTCTCTTCTTTTTAAAGCCCTTATTAGCTCTTCTTGAGGTTTGGAAAGGTCAAAAATTATTGTCTTTAGCAAGTTCGATAATTATTGCTATTTATTTTTGCTTGATAAATGGGCATTTTAATCTAGTTGATTCTAGTCCTTCAATTCTACGCGCCTCATTATCATGTGTTCTAGCTGTTTTAGCTAATAGCTATTTCAATTTGTCAGTAAAGCGCCTTAATTTACTTATCTTAGTAGGAATATTATGCCTTTTTATCAATCCTTTTTATCTCCAAGCCTTGGGGTTTCAATTGAGTTTTTTGGCTACTTTCATTATTCTTTTTTATTGGCCATATATCAGAAAAAAGATTGCTAAATCAAACTTAATGCTTAGTATGACGGTACAATTTTTTCTATGGCCCTTGCTCATTTTCTATTTTTCTAATGTTAATTTGATTGCTATACCAGCCAATGTTTTATTATCACCTCTGGTAGAATCATTAACTTTTGTTTATTTTATATTTATTAGTAGCAAAATCCTTGATTTTCACTTTTTAGCTGATTTTTGTAGTAATTTGATATATTTTGTTTGTAATATATTTTTTAAATTTTTAGATTTTTTAGAAAAAATGCCTGCTAAATCTATTGATATACATCAAAATAAAAGTCTGGTGATTGCTGTCTTAATTCTTATTCAAGTTTGTATTACTTATTTAATTTTGCGAGAAAAAAAACTATATTTTAAAAAAAATAAATATAGGATATTAACTAAGTGGGCTAATTACTTAGCAAAACAATGAAAAGAGTAGCATCATTCTTAATTTTAGGCTTTTTTATTTGGCAATTTATGACAAAATTCCCTGATAAATCAGTCAATTTAATAATGTGTGATGTTGGTCAAGGAGATGCTATTTTAATTCAGCAAGGCTTTTTTCAAGTTTTAATTGACACTGGTCCCGATGAAGCAGTTTTGACTTGTCTTAATCGTTATTTGCCATTTATAGATAAAAAGATTGATGTATTAGTCTTAACTCATTATGACAGCGATCATATCGGTGGTTTTACTAGTTTGTCGACAAATTACCAATTTGGCACAATTTTTGCTCCCCTAAGCGAAAATAAAGATAGTGAGCTTTTTCTCGAGTTAAATCGGGTTTTTTTTGACTTAATTGAGCAAGGAACGAGAGTTAAACAGCCGATTTTGGGCCAGCAAATGGCTTATCAGGATTTTAGCCTGGATAATCAGGCCAATCAATTATTGTTTACCTTCTTAACTCCAGCTGACCTCGAGTTAGAGTTTTTGCAAAGTCTTAATTTTTTCCAGGGGGAGTCCAGGCTACCCGAAACTATATTATCGGCTCTTAATCAAGAAAATTTT
The DNA here is from genome assembly GCA_964393205.1 of uncultured Pseudomonadales bacterium. Taxonomy (GTDB): domain Bacteria; phylum Patescibacteriota; class Microgenomatia; order UBA1400; family PJMF01; genus JAAZKO01. The sequence goes on from CAYMSV010000002.1 coordinate 260,574, forward strand.
AGAAATTTTAAGCCTCTAGAAAGCACAAATAACCGATCTATCGCTCTTTTATTTGAATATGGCCAGTTGGATATCTTCCTATCTGGTGACCTTGAGGAAGAAGGGGAGCTTAGCATTATTAGCTCGGCTTTGATAGATCAAGTAGACATCTTAAAAGTAGCGCATCATGGGTCAAAAACCTCAAGTGCACCGGCTTTTTTGTCTCAAGTGTTACCCGAATTGTCTCTAATTTCTGTAGGTAAAAACAACAAGTTTGAACACCCTTCACCAGAGGTTTTAGACAATTTAGAAGCTTTTTCTTCTCAAATTGTCCGAACCGATCAAAATGGGGACATCAAAATTGTATTGTTAACAGATGTTTACTATTTTTTAACAACAAAATAATTTTCTTGTAATGCTCAATTTTTTTAATTGTCGCTTTTTACAAAAAATAACTGTTGCGAGCAACTTAGCAATGTGGGCAGAATTGCCAAATTGTCACTGTTAAATACTATGCAATAAGTTACAAAAAAATGCAAGTTTTTATGTTCAATTATTGATTTTACTAAAATAAAGCCAAGTAAAATTGTGCTCAATTCTTACAGTTTTTTGTTCATTTTTGCAAAATTTTTTACTAGTTTTTGTTAAGAAAAAATAAATTAAACTCTTTTTTTTCTTATACTTTTTACTCAATTTTTTGATTAAGATCATTTTTTAGATCACTTCTTGGCTAATTGCCTGGTTTTCTAGGGGAAAGGGCAGGCTTTTGACTTAGTTTTTATTCTGACCGAAGTCAGTCCGAAATAAATTTATAGATAAATTTACTAAAAGTTAAAAATTGAGTACAAAATTTTTCTCATAAAACACTATAATTAATTTTCAATATTAAAAATATGAAGAGTAATAAATATACTCAAAACTGTTCGTCTTTTATTTGTAATTTGTGTCGCTTATCAAATTTTAATTGGTGTTACAATAACCCTATGTTTAACCATCGGCTCCACCAAATTCATCTAACTAAATTTAAACAAAATTTGCCGCTTTTGACGATTGATCTGCCCACTACTAAATCGATCACGATAATGTTTTTGGCTAATACAGGTTCTCGCTTTGAACCGGTAGGAAAAGAGGGTATTGCTCACTTTTTTGAACACATGGTTTTCAAAGGGACGACAAACTATCCAAACGCTAAAAGTTTGGCAAGAACCCTAGACAGTGTTGGAGCAGATTTTAATGCTTTCACTAGCAAAGAGTACACTGGCTATTATGTTAAATCGGCAGCCACTAATTTTGATTTATCCCTAGATGTTTTGTCAGATATGCTTTTTGCACCCTTATTGAGACAAGAAGATATCGATCGAGAAAAAGGAGTGATTATCGAAGAATTGAATATGTATGTGGATATGCCACAGCATCATATTAGCAATGTTTTTGAACAATTAATTTTTGCTGATTCAACGCTAGCTCACGATATCATTGGCTACAAAAATAGCATTCGTTCTCTAACTACTGCTGACTTTCAAAATTTTCTTAATCAATATTATGGACCAGAAAACTTATTGTTGGTGATTGCTGGTGGTTTGGATAAAATTAGTCGGGATCGGGAAGTTTTAGCAGACAAAGTAGCTTTGGCTTTTAACAAGTTAGAAAATAAACGTGGTCAAAATACTAAGTTGCCCGCACCCAAAGCAAAGCAAAGTGTTGCTGGTCGGCCCGTAGAAATCAACAAAAACGCCTTTTCTAGGCGTCGCTTTAAACTGATTAAACGAGCTAGTGAACAAGCCCATTTTGTGATGGCATGGCCCTCGCTTGATCGTCATCATCCCGATCGCTTTGCCTTATCAGTATTGTCTACAATTTTGGGGGGCAATATGAGTTCGCGTTTATTTACCGAAGTGCGCGAAAAACGAGGTCTTTGTTATTATGTGCGCAGTAATTCGGAATACTATCACGATAGTGGTTATTTGGGTGCTAGTGCAGGGGTTGATCCAAGCCGCCTAAAGGAGGCTATTCAAGCCACTAAAGATGTTTTTTATAATCTAGCAAATGCTAGTGGTAAAAAGGGAGAGAGTGGAGAAATTAGTGCTGTTGAGTTGCTACGTGCCCAAAATTACCTTAAGGGTACAGCCATACTCAATTTAGAAGAGAGCAATAATGTTGCCCAATTTTATGGGTTTAAAGAGCTTTTAAATAACAAGATTTTAACTCCCGATGAAGCTTTAGCTAAAATTGATGAAGTTAAAATCGAAGATGTGCAGCGTTTAGCTAAACTTATTTTTCAAAAAGAGCAGTTGCGCTTTGCAATAATTGGCGATTTTAGCGATTCTAAGCAAATTCGACAGTGGGCTTTGAGTTAAACTATTTTGATTCTCTATTTTATATATTGATATATTAAACAATGTTTAGACTAGTTTAAGTCGGAGCTTAGATTTTTCTTCTTTTTTTCTGATCTGTTACTTAATCTTTTGATATTTTGCTTTATGTTTTGATATATCTAAATTAGACAAAAGTTACGATCAAAATAATAAAAAACCAGGCCTTTAAAAACTCCGCTTGGCTTTTGCTTGATTTTTTAAGATAATCCCCAATAAGAGATTAATTGAAAAAAGAAAGGGAAAAGTCTATGAAAGTTACTCGTACTGCCGTTTTGGTTAAGCCTGATGGCTTACAAAGAGGTTTAATTGGTGAAATTATCAGTCGTTTTGAACGTAAAGGTTTAAAGTTAGTAGGACTCAAAATGTTGAGAATGACTGACAAGCAATTGGATTCCTGGTATAGCGAACATCGTGAGAAAAGTTTTTTTAACGACCTCAAGTCTTTTATGGGCTCCATGCCTATTGTAGCCATGGTTTGGGAGGGTATAGATGCTGTACCAGTGGTAAGACTTTTAGTTGGTACCACCTTTGGGCGAGAAGCTGAAGGAGGTTCAATTCGTGGTGATTTTGGAATGAGCCAACAGATGAATTTGATTCATGCTTCTTCTAACAATGAAGACGCCGAGCGAGAAATTGCTATTGTTTTTGGGGAAGACGAATTGTTCCATTATCATGGAGTGACCGAGGCAGTGATTTATGCTGAGGGTGAAGCTGAGTTTGACGAAAATGGGGAATAAATAGCAAGAAAATTGAGATTCCTTTTACTCAAGTAGTTGATTTTAGTTTTAGCATCACTATATTTTTTTATTTTGGACTAGCTGTCTTGATCAGAATGTCTTAAATTGCTCAACATTTGTCCTCAAAAATGTGTAATAATTATTTTTAATGAAAAAACCACCAGTATTTGGAGGTTTTCTTATGTTGATAATTAATTTAGTTAAAAAATGAAAAAAACCAGGCTGCCCAAGGCTGTTTCGATATTAACAATTTCCACCTTGAGTCTTTTGGTCGCTATCATTTGTTTTAAACATTTTATTTCTAACTCCCAAGCGGGAAGTTTAACTATTACTCATCAGGTTGATTGGGAAGAGGGAACACTGCTCGATGTTGAAGCAGACAGTAAAGAAGGGGAAATTAAACTATCTCCTCTCGGTACTTGGGGCGTTCAATCTCTAAAGAGCCCCAATAAACCAATTTCTGTTGGCAGTGCTTTTGGTACTGATGGTACTCATATCTACGTTGTTAGAGGCTATGGAGACATTACTTTTTGGCGTTATAATCCGGCAACAGATAGTTGGACAGATCTAGCTAATTTGCCTAGAGGTGCGTATTACGGTATGGATTTGCAATATTTGGATGGTTATTTTTATGCTATTTTTGGCGGTTATCAACGATCTTTTGCTCGTTATTCAGTTGCTGATGATAGTTGGGAGATGTTGTCTAGTATTCCTGATTTAGTCCATCAAGGCGGATCCCTAACTAGTGATGGAACTGATATTTATGCAACCAGAGGTAATAATACTCAAGACTTTTATAAATATAGCGTAGATACAGATTCATGGATGCCGCTGGCAGGACCACCAGCTGCTTTGAGAAATGGAGCAGATATTACTTATATTGATGGTTATATTTACACCCCAAGGGGGAGTAATACGACCACTTTTTATCGCTATTCTGTGGCAAGCAATAGTTGGGAAAGTTTAACTAATGTTCCAGGAACTATGTATGATGATATTGATGCTACTACCGATGGGACTTATTATTATCTACCTCGTCAATATAATTCTACAAGTTTTTATCGCTACGATCCTAGTGACAATAGTTGGACAACTTTAGCAGAAGCACCACTCACATCTCGATACGCTGGTGTCCAATATGTGGAGTCAACAGACTTAATTTATTTCTTCAGAGGTAATGGTGATTATCGTTTTTGGAAATATGATCCTAGCACTGATGAATTTTTAGGTCCTAGTGAAGCACCGAGCACTTTAGCTACTGGTTCAGACATGGTTTATCATGATGAATATTTCTATGTGCCTAGAGGAGCTAATGGTCAAATTTTTTATCGTTTCGATCCTAGTGCTAATAACTGGACCGAATTGGAAAACGCTCCAGAGCGTTTTAATGATGATGTTAAAGGAGAAGCAGTTGGTGACTATTTATATTTTTTTAGGGGTAGTAATACGCTATCTTTTTATCGTTACCACCCAACTAGTAACACCTGGTCTACACTAGCTGATGCCCCTGCCACTGTCAGATTTGGCGCTTCATTAGTTTATCCAGGAACTGGTGATTACCTATATGCTACTAGGGGTGCAACAACAAGCACTTTTTGGCGTTATCATATTCCCACTGACACTTGGCTGACAGACGCATCAGATATTCCAGACAATGTAAGAGCCTCTTATGGATCAAGGTTAATCTCAGATGGTACTGATATCTTTTTTACAGCTGGTATTGGTATTAAGCGAATGTTCAAATACACTGTGGCAACAGGTCTTTGGACTGAATTAGCTGCACTGCCGTATTCTCCATATTATGGTTCAGATATCAGTTATGCTAATGGCAAAATTTTAGCTCTAGCAGGTTACTATACTCCAGATTTATATGAATACACCATCTCAAGCAACTCTTGGAAAAAGTTGGATTCGCTAGACACTTATGGACCGAATGATGTTGGAACTTATAACGGAGCCTCGATAGCATATGACCCCGTAGGAGAAAGTTATTATGTAACTAGAGGTTATGGTCAAGCTGAGTTGCTTAATTATACGCCTGGCAGCACCACTTATCCAATAACTGGCACTTGGACTTCTCCTGCTTATGATTTGGAATATGTGGAGTCTTGGTCGGGTATCAGCATTGGTCAAGAAACTCCAGATGATACAATTTTGTTATTCCAATCTAGAACTAGTAGTGATGGTCTGAACTGGACTGAGTGGCAAGAAATTACCAATGACAACGTAGTCTCTCCAGTCAATAGATTTCTGCAATTAAAGATAACTTTTTCCAGCTCTAGCGATCATGAACTAACCCCCGTTGTCAGAGATATTAGTTTCAATTATGTCGGTGATCAATCACCGCCAGCCGCACCAGAAAATTTTCTTGGTTTTTCTCGTCAAATCAGTGGCGAATCCTTAACGAGTGAGAGTTCTTATCGATTTACCAATCCCTATTTTACTTGGGATGCTGCCTTAGATGAACAAACAGCAGTTCAAGGTTATTATGTGTATTTTGGACAAAATGAGGACGCTAATCCAGAGGAAGATGGCTTTTTTCAATTAAATACTAATTTCCAAGTTAATCAAACTTTGGAAACTGGCACTTATTATTTGAAAGTGGCTTCGCAAGATTTAGCCGGTCATACTAGTTCGACAACAACTGGTTTTATATATGATTATCGTGGTATTTCTCCAGCACTAACAAGTACTTTTAGTGAAACGGGAGATTTTTTAGGAGAAGTCGATTCGATTAATATTAACAACAACTATTTACAATTGAGTAACAACAGTGAAGGTTTTTGGTTGGAAGAGAGACTGACTTTTCCACCGGCAAGCATTCAATATGCAGGTAAAAATGCTGCATATTTAGCAGAAGAGGGAAAATTATATGTACTACGTGGAGCAAATAATGCTACCTTTTATGAATATGATGTGAGTGCGGATACTTGGTCAACACTCGCTGATGCTCCTGGAGCGGTCAGGTTTGGAGGCGGAGTAGTAGAGGGTCCTCCGGGATATTTATATGCAGCTCGTGGCAATAACTCTACTGATTTTTGGCGCTATGACATTGAAGCCAATACTTGGGACGCTGATATTGCTAGTGCACCTTTAACCATTAGTTATGGAGGTTCTCTGGTTTTTGATGGTGAACAATATATTTATGTATTGAGGGGTAACAATTCCAACAATTTCTGGCGCTATGATACTTTTTCAGATGAATGGCAGACATTGAGTTCGGTTCAGTTTGGTGCTCCTTCGGACTCTATTAATGATTATGCTCATATTTCTGCTGATATAACCATTGATCGAGAAAACCAACTAATTTATGCTACTGCAGGTAATTTAAGACATGGTTTTTCAGTTTATGATATTAATACTGATGCTTGGACAGTTTTGCCAGATACGCCGACCTTAGCTTATTTTGGCTCGGCGCTTGAATATGACTCTAATACTGAGGCGGTTTATTACACGGCTGGTTATTATTCTCACCACTTTTTTAAATACGATGTTGGTGCTCAAGAATGGATTCAACTGAGCTCTTCTCCAGACCGTTTTTATTATGGTGGTGGTTTAACTTTAGTGGATGATTATTTATTAGCCTTTAGAGGTGAAAACAACACTGGTTTTTATAAATATGATATTGCAAAAGATAGTTGGCTGGTTCCTAATAGAGGCTTATTTGGTCGAGTGTTTGAAACAAATAGTGTGTTTACCACTAACTATGGGGCAGACATAGTGATGGGAGATGGTGATAATTTTTATTTAACGAGAGGTAACTATGCTGATCAATTTGTGCGCTGGAATCAAACCACAGGTGCGATCACTAAATTAGCCAACACTCCTGCAGGCTTGCATAATGGTGCTGGTTTGGTTTATGACAACAATCAAAACAAAATTTATTTAACTGGTGGTACCTATAATCAAAAATTTTATGTTTATGACATAACTAGCAATGTTTGGAGCGAAGAAACGGCAGATCCTACACCTCTAGTGACAGGCTATGGTTCTTCTATGGTTTATGATGGAGAACGCTACATTTATCTTAATCGTGGTAGTCATACCACCTCTTTTTATCGTTTTGATACACAAGGTGAAAGTGGAGCAAAGTGGGAAACATTAACTAACGCACCCGCTGGTCTTGGTTATGGAGCTAAACTTTTATTTAGAGATGATCTTATTTATACGATGAGGGGTCAGAATGTGGCCAACAACCCCCTTTATTTTTATGATACCAACACTGAATCTTGGAATACTACTTTATCACCAATGCTATCACCCATCTACAACGATGCTTTTTTAGTTGATGGTAATGAAGGTCATTTTTATCTAGCTAGGGCTCATAATACTAGCGAATTTTACCGCTATTCATTAACTGGTGATTCGTGGCAACAACTAGCTGATATTCCAGCTCAATTATATGCAGGAGCTTCTGCTGAAAGTAACTTGGAAAACAAAATCTTTGTTTTAACTGGTTCTGGAACTAATAGTTATAGTGATGCTTTATACACCTATGTAATGGAAACTGAAGACTCGGCCTTTGTTGAGGAGGGTTCTTATATTTCTCAAACTCATGATTTGGGTGGAGTTTATCGTTGGGCGGGCTTGGAAGTTACTCAAACTACACCAAGTAACACTAGTTTAAATATTGAAACTCGCACCTCAGTTGATGGAGAAACTTGGTCAGATTGGGCAGGAGTAACTCAAGCCAAAGAACTTGTTAATGATCGATATTCCTATCGTATTAATTCTCAAGCCAACCGCTATATTCAAATTAAATTCGAGTTTTCGTCTAGTGATGGTGTATCTTCTCCTAGAGTAGAAGACTATACAATTAATTATTTCCAAGATCTTGATCCTCCTTCTAATCCACAAGACGAGGGTTTAAGTATTTATAGTCAGGAAGAAGAAGGAGAGCTTTTAGTTTCTAATGTTTGGTACAACCACGCCAATCCATATTTTGAGTGGCCAGAACCTGAAGAGAGTTATGGAGCTAGCGATACAGCAATTGGTTCTGGAGTAGCAGGTTATTATGTTTATTTTGGTTCAGATGAACTAGCTGATCCGGCTTTAGATGGTCAGTTTCAGGTAGACAATAGTTTTGAAGCAGATTCGCTAGAAGATGGAGAGATTTACTATCTGTTAATTAAAACAAGTGATGAGTCGGGCAACATTAATGAAAATATTTGGAACCCTTTTATTTATAAATATGATTCTAGAGATCCTGCTGCTCCAGAAAATTTAACGGCTGATCCTTCTGGATACACTGCTTTTAATAATTTTAATTTCTCTTGGGACGCTGTGATTCCAGCTGGCGCTGACATTGTGGCTTATTGTTACAAAACTGGAGCTAGTGAGGGTGAATATGCTAGTGATCAGTGTATAGAGAGCACGACGGTTGAAGGCATTCCCTCATATAAGGTAGGAGTGAATACTTTTTATGTTCGAGCTAAAGATCAGGCAGGTAATTATAGTGCTTATGCTAATATTAATTATTTTTATGCTGATATTTCGGCTGCACCTGCTCCGCCTCAAAATTTACAAGTTGAACCAGAAACTAGCACCAATAACTTATTTAGTTTTACTTGGGACGAACCAATGTCTGGTACTTTCTTGGGTTCAGCTTCAAATCTATCCTATCATTATAGTGTTAATGCGCTACCTACTGCTTTTAGCACTTCTACCACTAGTTTAAAATATTTAAATCCTGGTGCCTATGCAACTTTACCAGGTGAGAACATTTTGTATGTAGCTACTAAGGATGAAGCAGGTAATATTAATTACAGTAACTATGCTCAAGTTTCCTTTTTTGCTAACACTGTCGCTCCGGGTATTCCTCTTGATGTAGAGATTGCTGACGTTTCGGTCAAAAGTACATCCTCTTGGCGACTAGCTATTTCTTGGGATGAGCCAACAGACGCGGGTAGCGGAGTAGACAACTATCAAGTATATCGCTCTTTTGATGGAGAAAATTTTGATTTCCATTCTTCCAGCGGTGGTACTTCTTTTGTAGATACAAGGCTGACTCAAAAAACTCACTACTATCAAATTAAAGCTTGTGACAACACCAATAATTGTGGTGCTTTTTCTGATACGGTCAGTCTCTATCCAGACGGTCGTTATACAACAGCGGCTGAATTAGTCTCTGGTCCGACAGTCACAGATATTACTACAAAAAAAGCCATAGTTAGTTGGGCCACTGCTAGAACCAGTGATTCAAGAGTAGCTTTTGGCACTAGTTCTGGTGAATATGCAGAAACTGAGGTTTCTAGCTCTGAACATGTTTCCAATCACTCTCTAGAATTGGATAATCTATCTCCAGGAACTACTTATTTTTATGTTACTCGTTGGGTAGATGAGGATGGTAATCGAGGGGAGTCTGAGGAAGCGACCTTTAGCACCTTGCCGCCACCATCAACCATGGAGCCGGTTGCCAAAAGTGTTGGTTTAGATTCGGCCCTGATCGAATTTACTTCAAAAAATGCTAGTAAAATTAGGCTTTATTATGGTGAGAGTTCAGCTTTTGGTGGACTTAAAGAAATTGCTACTGGAACAGCAGAAACTGTCCATACTGTAGAGCTAGATGGTTTAACAGATGGTACTAAATATTATTTTAAGATCAATGCGGTGGATATCGATGGCACAGAGTATGAAGGAGAAATTCATGCATTCGAAACCTTACCTAGACCAGAAGTGTCTGATGTTGAAATAACTCAGGTAGTAGGAACAGCACAAACCACGCTTTTATTGCGCTGGACTGCCAATACTGAGGTTAGTTCAATTGTTACCTATTTTCCTTCTGATCGTCCGGATTTAGCTAGAGATGAGGTTAATATTGCGCTGAAAAGTGGTCGGCACCGTATGATTCTATACAATTTAGAACCACAAAGAGCTTATACCATCATTATTCGTGGAACAGATGTGGCTGGCAATGAGGCTATCAGTGAACCACAGTTAATTACTACAGCTTCAGACACCAGGCCACCCCAAGTTTTAGATCTTAATGTTGAGTCAGAGATTATTGGTGAGGGAGAAGAAGCTAAGGCGCAACTGATTGTTACCTTTAAGACTGATGAGCCAGCTAGTTCTCAGGTTGAATATGGTGAAGGTACAGGCACTAGTTATTCACAAAAAACCCAAGAAGATGGATCACTTAAAGCCAACCACTTAATTGTTATCTCTGGCCTGACTCCTGCAAAAATTTATCATTTGCGCGCCATTGCTAAAGATGAAGCTGGTAACCTAGGTGAATCATTAGATAAAGTAGTGGTCACACCTAAAGCCACAGAGAATGCTCTAGATCTAGTATTAAATAATTTACAATTTGCTTTTGGCTTTTTGAATAGAAACTAATAATGAAAAAAATTAAAAAAAACACTTGTTTTTCTAAATTCTGTAAAGCAATGCTGGCTGTTGCATTAATTATTGGTTTATTTTTGGGTTGGTTGATTTTTAATGCCAAAATAAGATCAATAGAAAGACACATTGAAGTGACTTTTGTTAGTCCTCATCAGGCTTTAGTTTTTTGGAAAAGTAATAGTCAGTCTTTAGGTTATATTAAATCTGGTGAACACAAGTATTGGCGCAGAACAAAAACTTATCAGACAAGCAGTGAGCCAGGAGATGTACACGCGGTTCTATTAGAAAATGTGCCGATTGAGGGTTTATATATAAGTGTTCATAATGATAACGATAGTGTTCACTATTTTCCAGACATTATTGAAATTCGCTATCATCCCGAGTCAATGGAGAATGAGTTATGAAAACTCAAACAAGCAACACATCAAACACTAGCAAACCAATCACTTTAGAGATTAAGGATGTTCGTAAAACTTTTAGTATTGGTGATAGCGAAATAGAAATCATTAAAGGTGTGAGCTTTAATGTTCGGCAAGGTGATTTTGTTATTGTCTTTGGTCCCTCTGGTTGTGGTAAAAGCACAATTTTAAATATTTTGTTAGGGTTGGAGCCTCCTACCCAGGGGACGGTTAATTTTCTCAGTAAAGATCTTTATAAAATGACAGAGGATAATCGAGCCCAAGTGCGTAAAAAAGAAGTTGGTACCGTTTACCAGCAGTCTAACTGGATCAAAGCTTTGACAGTAATGGAGAACGTGTCTTTTCCTTTAACTTTGCAGGGTGTAGATCAAGAAGAAAGGCGAAAACGAGCCGAAGAAGCGTTGGCGCTTGTTGAGATGACTCAAGCTATTGACCAAATACCGACAGAATTATCGGCTGGACAGCAACAGCGAATATCTTTAGCCAGAGCTTTGATTACCAAACCAAGTTTGCTGGTGGCTGATGAGCCAACTGGTAATTTGGATTCAAAGGCTAGTGAAGACATTATGGAACTTTTTAAGAGCTTTAATCAAAGGGGACACACTGTGGTGATGGTTACTCATGACTTAGAGTATTTAAAATACGCCTCACGCTCAATCCAAATATCCGATGGGGAAATAGTACAAGAACATAGAGCTAATTCAGAAACACTTAAAAAATTGTCTGTTTCGAAACGTGGCAATATTGATTCCTCAAAAAAGGTTGAAAAAGAACAAGTGAGCGATGAAAAGAATGATGAAAAAAATTAATATTCAACCAGCTAAGATTGCTAAATTTTTTAAAAACTTTGTAGTTGAACTCTTGGTATTGCTTAAGTTTTTCTTCCTTTTAGCAGTGATGTCACTTTTTAGTCTTGTTGATTTAATTTACAAAATTTTATCAATCATTCCCGGTTTGAAAAAATTCTTAAAAAAGAAAGTTAGTCTAAGAAAAAAGATTTTAGATTCGATTGATATTGCTCGTGAGGGTGAAATGACTGGTAGAGATATTATTCTTTTGGCTACTAAACATTTAAAAGTGAAAAAAGCCAGAACAGCAATTACTGTTGGTGGTATGACCATTGGTTTTGGTTCAATTATCTTTTTATTATCACTTGGTTATGGATTTGAAAGGTTAGTAGTTTCTCGAGTGACTAACTTAGGAGAGATGAAGCAAGTCGATCTCAGTATTGGTCAAGCTAGTTCTTTGACTTTTAGTGATCAAGTGATGAAGCAAATCTTAGATATTGAAGCAGTAGAAGAAGCTCTACCAATCGTTTCTTCGGTAGCCAGAGTGAGTTACCAAAACTCTGTTTCTGATGTGGTGGCTTATGGTGTCACTACTCGCTTTTTGACTGAGTCGGCTACTCGACCTAGCAGGGGCTCTATTTTTGAAAATGAACAATATTCTGCTGAAGAATTTTTGAAGATGCAGTTAGAAAAAGAAAAGCAAGAGGCAGAATCAGCAGAGGAAGATGAGGATGGCGAAGTAGCTGGTATAAGCATTGAAGTCAATGAAATGGTTGCTATGGGTCAAGAAAGTGCTCAATTAAGTTACTCGATTTATCCTTTGGTTTGGAAAGCAGTTTACGAAAGTCCTTCGCCCCAAGCTGAGATTATTGGCTACACTAAGCGACAGCCAGGAGAACAGCGAGCTACTGAGGTTTGGGGGCAACCTCATCCTGCCGATAAAGAAAAATTAGTTCAAAATGCAAATGGCAAACAGTTTAGCACTTGGATTCTCGACGATTTTCCATTGTGGGTGAAAACCACTTGCTCAGCTCAAGATTTGAATTGTATTGACGGTGAATACATGAGTCTAAAAGAAGCTGCTCACCAAGCAGTCAAAACCGGATACATCACCAAAGATTCTGTTACCTTGGAAAGGTTTAATATTATTTCGGTTTCAAAACCGGTATTTGTAGAGGGACAAAGTTTGGGAGAAGTTGAAATAAAAGTTGATCATGACGATTGGTATCAACTTTATAGTCAGCCTAAAACTTCTTCTCTGATTTTGCTTGAATTCACAAAATTTAGCAAACCTTTGACAGAAACAATTAAGGCAGAATTGGTCATTGGAGAAATGTATTATGGAAAATATGGTTCAGTTGCTGAAAATGCTTCAGGAAGAAAGTTAGGTTACTGGTTAAAAGCTCAGTGGCCAGTTTGGGAACGGATTGATTGTGGTGAAGGTTGTGACCAACACTTTCTAAGTAAGAGAGATAGTAATAATTCTCAAGAAATGCTCACGGCCTACATACGAGCAGAAGATTTAGAATTATTAGATTTACCTCTTAGTTTGGCTCGTTCAGGTCAGGTTTTGGGAGAGAGTACAGTCGCAGCTGAAGAAGATGAACTTGCGCTTGATACGGCTACGGTCAGTAGCGGTTTAACAGCAACAGCATCAGCCGGAGTTAGTCAAAGCGGAGATGCAGATATTAATAGTTTATTGGCAGAATTTAGCGAAGACGAAGATTTAGAATTAGTTGAAATTATATCGCAACTTGAAACGGTTAATCGCGTTGAAAAAATAGTTATGCCTTTTAGAAGTGACGCAAAAAAAGTAGCCTTAGTTAATAAATCAATGTTAAATCTCTTAGGAATTGATGAAAATTCAGCTTTGGGAGAAACTTTTACTGCCACTTTAGTTTTTGATGGTAAATTATTTAACCAGTCTGAGTCACTAGTTGAATCAGACGAAGTAGAGATGACTATTGCTGGAGTTTTGCCAGATGATAAGACTCCAGCCTTCTATTTGCCATTTAGCGATGTTAAGGGTACCGGTATTAGCAATTACTCTCAGGCAAAAATTATTATTGGTGATCAGGATAAGTTAGCTGCAAGCAGGCAGGAAATTGAAGGAATGGGTTTTCGGACTAATTCGGTGGTAGATACAGTAGAGAGAATAAATAACTTATTCAAGAGTCTGAGACTAGGCTTATTAGTCTTTGGCTTAGTGGCTTTAAGTGTGGCGGCACTAGGAATGTTTAACACTTTAACGGTGTCTTTATTGGAGAAAACTAGAGAAGTGGGTTTGATGAAGGCGATAGGTATGAAATCAGAAGAGGTCAAGATGTTATTTTTAGCAGAATCAGTAATTATGGGTTTCTTTGGTGGAATTTTAGGTTTAATTTTTGGCTTTTTACTCGGTCAGGTTTTAAGTATAGTTTTAAGCAGTATTGCGGTAGCCAGTGGTTTTGATCCAATTGCAGCCACTTATATTCCTATTAATTTAGCTTTAGCCATTATTGGATCTTCTTTTTTGATTGGAGTTGGTACTGGTTTTTATCCGGCATATCGGGCCACTCATATTTCAGCCTTGAATGCTTTGAGGTATGAATAAAGTGCCTCCACCAAGAATCGAACTTGGATTTAAGGTTTAGGAAACCTTCGTTCTATCCATTGAACTATGGAGGCTGTTTAGCCAATTACGCTTTTTTATAATTTCTTTTTTATTCTATGGTCGGAGATGGCGGACTCGAACCGCCGACCTCGGCGTCCCGAACGCCGCACTCTAGCCATCTGAGCTAATCTCCGCAGCTGTGACGCTCTTATTTTAGATTAATTGCGTATAAATTAAAGGGCGAGTCAGGGCTAAAACTGGTATGAATAATTACCTGACTACCATCTGGCCAAGGATAAATAAATTCATCAGCAAATGGTCCAGAATAAAGTACGGTATTATTATGGCCATCATATTCCATAATTTGTACTTTACCATCTGCCACATACAAAAGATGTTTTGAGTCAGGGAACCATTGCAAACTATTTAGTTTGACCCCGGTGTAATAATTACTAAAGTTGATGGCTGTTGTTTCTTTATTAATAATACTTTCAGCCTGAAGACGGAGAAAAGCTTCGGGAGAAGATTCTAGTTGACGCATTTCGGTAGTGAACAGATCATCACTTAGCAACTGTTTGTCGACATAAGTTAGTTCAATTTCAGTTTTATCTAGATCATTTAACTCATTATTGATGTTAATTAATTCTTCTTCAGTCTCATTGGGCACTAAATTTTGTAAAGGAAAGCTTGGTCGCAATTCCTCACTCAGGACTAGAAAATTTTTGTCTTCTTCTCGATCATAAACATAAATATTTCCAGCTTTTAATTCTCTTTCCTCAACTTGATTGCTGGTTGCTGGCAAAGGAGGAATTAAGTTGTCTGCTAAGTTTACGTCAGCAGTGGCAGTGTAGAGTAGGCGTTTTTTATCTGGGGAGATATAAACATTTTTAGCAGATTCACTAGCGACTCGCAATATCTCTGAAGGAAATTTTTCCAAAAATTGTCGTTCCTTCTGATAAATTTCTTCCTCCCAAACGGACAGAGTGTTAGCTCGCAGATGAGAAATATCAGTCTGGTCAAGTAGTGAAATCTTTCTATCAATTGAAATTAAAAATTCTCTGCCTCCTAATTCTTCATCAACTAAAATCATTAGCTCTCGACTATTGGGTGACCATATAATGTGGGCCTTGTCTAGTTCTAAGCTTGGTACGTCATCGGTGATTTGTCTTGGGCCACTTTGCAAAGACAAAAAGTTACTGGTTAACTCCAGTAAATAAAAACCATTATTACTTGAGGAACTAGCTTGATTAACATAGAAAAGAATTTTCTGACCATCTGGAGAGGGATGAATATTGCTCACACCAGTAAAAGTTAGAGGAGATAAGCTGGGCGCTGCGGGGAAGAGATTAGCATTGGTTTGAGTCACTAATTCTTTTTGTACTAGTAAATTTTTTTGCCAAACTGAATAGCCTTCCTTAACAATTTTAACCAAGTATTCACCAGGATCGATATAGATAGTGTCATCGGTAGCTGTAATTAGTCGGTCATTAATAAAAACTTGAGCCCCAGTGGGGAAGGAGTTAACATTGAGTAAACCAGTGTTTGCTACAACACCTTCTTTGGTTAAGCGCCAATTACCTCGTGCATATTGAATAGCCAAAATACTACCAATAATGACAAAAACTAGGGAAAATAAACTATATCCTAGTCTAGTAGTAAAAATTGCTTGGAAAACTTTTTTGAATTGTTTACCAGCTTTTTTAAAAGTTATTTTCTTCTTTTTAGCTGTCATCTAATGAAATTCCTTAATTAATATTTTTTGCGCCTTGTTCTTGGTTTAGTCTTTGACTATTATATCAATTAGATGCATAAAAGTCTTGATTTTGAACAAAAGTCAAAAAAACCTTCATTGTGGCAAAGACTTGATTGGCGACAGGCTTTAGCGATTGATTTGGGGAGTAATGAGATCCGTATTTTCAGAATTAATCGGGTTAAAAAACAAGAAATGGAAATTTTAACAATAGATCAGGCTTGTGTAGCAATCAAACGATCTAGTAGAGGAAAAAAAGCCCAAGTTTTGGCTGTTGGTAAAGATGCTTTGGAGATGAGAGAGAGGTTGGGCGATGAAGTAGAAGTCATTTTTCCGATTATAGCTGGACGGATTATCAATGAAGATATGGCTAAAGTTTTACTCAAAGAATTGTTAAAAAGAGCGCTAAAAATTGATAGAATTTTGCCCTTTGTGATTAGTCCGGTGGTAGTAGTGACAGTAAGAGCTGGCACCAGTGAGTTATCGCGACGCAGTTTAAGTCGTTTATTTTACGATTTAGGAGTCAGCGAAGTCCATCTATTGGCAGAACCCTTGGCGGCCGCCATTGGTGTCGGGGTTCCTATCGCTGATGCTAGCGGGGTGTTGTTAATGCAAATGGGGGCCAGTAGTATTGAGGCGGCCGCTCTAGCTTTAGGTTCCATTGTTAGTTTTCAGAGCAACCTTTGGACTGGGACAATTGCTGGTTGGGAGTTGGACGAATTACTCCGTGCCTATTTAGTGAAAGAACACCATTTATTGATAACTTTGGAAGCTAGCGAGCAATTAAAAAAGCAAATCAAAATTGATCAAGGTGATGATTTTTCAATCAAACTAGTGGGTAAAGATTTGCTTAGTCAAAAAGCTAAAACACTTAATATCAAAAATGAAGAACTGTCTAGTGTATTAATGCCGGTGCTCAAAGATTATTTATTTTTAATTGAACGTCTTTTGGAAGAGATGCCCAACGCTTTGCTGAGTGATGTGTTAGACCGTGGTCTACTTTTATCTGGAAATTTGTCTAAATTAGCTGGTTTAGATCACTTTTTGGCTAAATCTTTAAAAATGCCGGTTGCTTTGGTTGATGATCCAGATTTAGCAGCAGCTACTGGTGCATTGACGGTTTTGGAAAATTTGGATTTATTTAAAGCTAGTTTAATTTAGGCTTTATTTTTGGTTTTAAGCCAATAAGGTGTTTGTCGACAGAGAACTTTTTTAGCTAAGAGATTATTGTCTAATAATATTTCAGCAGCCTTTTCTAAGTAAAGGGTATTTTGTGAACCCTTGATTAACACTAGATCTCCTGATTTGAGATTGTTGAGTAGAGTTTCACCAGCTAATTGACTATTATTGAAAACTGTAACTTTTTTTAATTTGCCTTCTTTTTCATTTACTTTTTCTTTTAGAATTGCTAAGGCGTACTTTGTCATCAGTGGTCCTACTAAATATATCTCACTGAAATCCTTGGCTACTAATTGAGCCACGTTTTGGTGAGCTAACTTGGCTTCTTTACCCATTTCTCGCATATCTCCTAAAATAGCTACTAAGCGTCCAACTCTGTCGTCATTAGCTGCTAACTGACTGGAAAGCTTAATCATTTCCAACATACCAGAGGCGTTATATGAGCTATCTAATAAATAGCTATTTTTTTTACCAGCCAATAGGCTACTGCGTCCCGCTTCCAGTTGCCAATATTTTTCAATATTATTTTTAATCTCACTAAGGCTGAGACCTAATTTTAGGGCTAGTAAAATAGCGCTGGCTAAAGAAGCGCTATAGTGTTGACCAACTATTAATTTAGATAAATTAACCTCTAGATTTCGATTATTTGTGATTTGTTTTTTTAAGTTTTTACTAATTTCAAAAACAAAACGACTGCCATCTAAGTTAACTTGCCAATCACCAAGGCGTAAATCAGCTTCACTTTTTTGGCCAAAACTCAAAATTTCGGCTTGAGTTTGTCGGCTAAATTGCCAGATCAAAGAATCGTCACGATTAATAATTGCCAGACCATTTTTGGCTAAAGATTGTGCTAATTTACTTTTTTCCTTGGCAATTTCTGCAACGATGGCCTTTTGGCGTTTTTGTTCATCTGTTTCTGCAACTAATGAGTCAAAATTTTCACTATGAATAGCACGAGCATTGAGCATGATAGCTATTTGTGGCTGAATAATGCTCAACAAATAGCTCATATTTTTTGGTGGATGAGGGCTATCGATACCCATTTCAACTACATAGACGTCAAATTGTTCCCAATTTGTTAATAGTTGCCAAGGAGCGAGTAAAATTAAACGAGCCCAATCCAAAGGAGAATAATCTTTGATTTTTAACCCTAAAATATCTAAAGGTATGCCTGATTCCGAATTGGCTTTTTTACTAATTTTAATTTTTAAGCGACCCTTATTTTTCCCTAGGGCAGCCAGCACAGCTGTCTGACAGCTGGTTTTGCCAGCACTGCCTGTAATACCCACAATTTTAGCTTGAGCATTTTTTTTGAGTTGCAATTTAGCAAACAAGCGCAAGTAATAAAGTACAAAAGAGCCTAGTTGTTTTTTCATATATTTTTTACTTGCCTTAAATTACTAGTGTTTTTGCAAATCCTTAACTGCTGCTTGGAATTGTTGACCTCGATCTTGATAGTCTTTAAACAAACCAAAGCTAGCACAAGCTGGACTAAGCAAAACTATATCTCCTTGTTGAGCCCATTTTTTTGCTTGCCCAACAGCTACTGACATATTTTCACAATTTTTAAATTTTGGAAAATCTGCTGTTGCTAAATTGCGTTTTTGCCAGAGGTTTTGCAATTCTTGAAGAATTTTTTCTCCAGTAGGAGGAAAGAGCAAAATAGCTTTAACTTTTTGTTCGATGATGGTTTCAATGTACTCAGCGAAATCTAGTTTTTTATCAGATCCACCAGCTAAGATAATCACCTTTTCTTGAGGAAAACTGCGAATGGCAGCGCTGCTAGCAATAGGATTAGTGGCAATTGAGTCGTCATAATATTTGACGCCCTCTATTTCAGCCACCAATTCTAGGCGATGAGCTAAGCCTTTAAAACTTGTAATGCTTTTGCACAGACTTTCTTGGTTAATTTTAAAAATCTGAGCAACGGCAATGGCGCTTAAAACATTATATAAATTATGTTTGCCAATTAGATTGACTTGATCAATATCCATGACTTTTATTAAGTCCGAATGATTATTGATTTCTCGCCAATGAATTTGTTTATCTTTGATAAACAAGCTGTATTTACTTGATTCACTTTCATCTTCGATAGAGTGGCGTAGACGATGATTGTTTCTCACTGCACTTAATTCAGCCAATTTTTTAGCGCCAGCCAGATGAGGGTTGTAAACTAGCCAGTCGTTGGGGTTCTGGTAGCGAGTAATAGCAGTTTTTGAAGCAAAATAATGATCAAAATCTGCAAAATAATCTAAGTGTTCAGGAGTAACATCTAGGAGAACAGCTACTTGGGGGCTGGCTTTTAATTCAGCTAATTGATGAGAAGAAAGTTCAGCTACTACCAAAGTATCTTCATCAATGACGGATAGATAATTAAGAGCTGGACGACCAATATTGCCTACCAGGACACTTTTTCGACCAGCTTCACTCAAGATATCAAAAAGCAATTGACTGGTGGTGCTTTTTCCTTTGCTGCCAGTAATACCAATAATTGTTCCCTGACAGCGATCGAAGAAAAGCTGCATATTAGAACTGATTTGTAAGCTAGGATTTAACTCGAGTGCTTCTTGAATAGCTGGTAAAGTGATTGGAATGCCAGCAGTTTTAATTAAGAAATCAAAATCTGCTAATTCATCAAGATAATGATCGCCAATTTTCCAGATTAAATTATTGTCTTTTCTACCAATTTCTTTCCATTCGGGGAAGTTAGCCCACAATATTTCAGTAGGTGATTGATCTGCTAGGGTCAAGATTTGTTCGGGAAATTGCTCACGCAAGTAGTAATAGGTGGAAAGTCCCTCTCTGCCTAAACCCAAGATAATAATGCGACCGCCAGCCAAATTAGACATATTAGCTATATTTTAGCATTTTTTACTCCTGCTTTGTGCTATGATAAAAAAATGAAGCGTTCATTGTTTCAATTACCGATATACACGGCTAGTTGGCAGGAATTTTGGGACTTATTGAAAAGTAGATTAGAACGAAAAGACTCAAAAGATCTATTACTAGTCTTTACTCCTAATCCAGAACAAATAGTTCAGGCCAGCAAAAATCAGGACTTTTTTAAAATTTTAAAGACTGGGGATATTTTGTTGCCAGACGGAATTGGTTTACTTTTGGCTAATCGTTTTATTCGTTTTCGCCAAACAGCCCGAGCTTTTTTAAAGCTTTCACCAAGCAAACCGGCAATGCCCGCAAAAATCACAGAAAAAATTACTGGAGTGGAAACAACAGACAAGCTACTTATGGAAGCAGCTAAAAAAAATTATGTTAGTTTAATTATTGGTGGGCGCAATTATGCTGAGTTTTGGGGGAAAGAAGGGGGAGAATATGAGGGAGAAATGTTTGAGGATGAACAAAGTTTGATTCAATTGAAGAGAAACTTATATTGGACTGAAGCTTATCAGGATAAAGAAGAACCTTTGCCGGTCGAAGATCAAGCACTAGAGAAAATTTTAAAGAAAATTAAACCACAGCTAGTTTTTGTAGCCTTGGGAGCTCCAGATCAGGAAAAGTGGTTAGTAGACTGGCGCGCGCGTCTTGAACAAGCGGGCGTGGTGGTGGCGATGGCCGTTGGTGGTTCTTTTGATTTACTATTTGGCCGAATCGCGCGCGCCCCTCGTTTATTTCGCAGTTTGGGTTTGGAATGGTTTTGGCGCTTGTTGCAACAGCCGTGGCGTTGGCGACGTCAATTGCGTTTAATACAATATCTTTTTTTAGTGAGACAAGAAGCTAGAAGGTGGCAAAAGTTTAAGTAAATTGAATTAAATCAGCTTAATTATCTTTTAACTCATCTGGATTAACGCCTAAGAGCCACAAAACGGCCTCTTTTTTATAGCGACGATCACCACGAGAGTTAATTCTGATTGCTGGTAACTTACCACGCTTACCCCAACGTTTAATAGTGAGAGGGGAGACTCTGAGTAAATCAGCGACTTCTCTAACTGTTAGTAGGTCTGGTAAATTTTTTATATCGAGTTTGGCTGCATCTTTAGCTCGGCCAGTTTTTTTATCGAGGTCTTCACCTAGGTTCGGATTAATGCTTGGGCTATCGCTCATTTTCCCTTTCTGTGGCTTTTTTTATTAAGCCTATAAGACTTGTTAATTTTAGTATTTGTTCGATCTATTATGATCTATATTCAACAATAGCAGACTAAGACAAATTAAGTCAATAAGCAATTTCTCTTGCTAGATTTAAAGGGCAATAATTAAACAATTTTTATTTTATTTTATTAGTTTAAGAAATTGAGAGAAGATTCAATATCCTATAGTTTTTCAAATCTAATAAAAACTATCCCATAACTTTTTAAAGATGATCAAACTACTACAAAAAACCCCGCCATTTGACGGGGTTTAATTAGCAATATTTGTGTTGCTAAATGCTCTCGAGCTTATTTAAGCTCAACTACGCAACCAGCTTCTTCCAGCGCTTTTTTGGCTGCCTCGGCATCTTCTTTCTTGGCGCCTTCTAAGACTGGCTTAGGGGCTGATTCCACGAAAGTTTTAGCGTCACCCAAACCTAAATCAGGCTTGAGAGTGCGAACTGCTTTGATGGCGGCAATTTTATTGCTACCAGCTTCTTTGAGGATGACATCAAATTCGTCTTGTTCCTCAGCAGCAGGAGCTGCGGCAGCAGGACCAGCAGCCATCATCATAGGAGCTGCGGCACTAACACCGAACTCTTCTTCGAGGGCGCTGACCAGTTCAGAAACTTCCATTAGGGAAAGTTCTTTGACTGCATCAACAATTTTTTGCACTTTGGCGCTTAATTTCTTAGCTTCATCTGCCATAGTGATCCTTTCTGTTAATTAGTGGTTTAACTAATTATTAATAATTTAATACCTAATATTTAATTAATTTATGCTTTTTTATCAGCAATAGCCTTGAGTACGTAAACTAAATCTTTGCTCTTGGCGGTTAAAGTATTGACTAAGCCTTGACCCGGACCTTTGAGTCGTTGAATTAACATCACTATTAATTCGCTCTTGCTTGGTAACTTGCTTAATTTCTCGACTTCGCTTAGGGATAAGACCTTATCCTCCATGAAACCTTGTTTAATGCTAAGTTTTTTACTCTCTTCATGAAAATTAAAAAGAGCTTTGAATCCAGAAACAGCATCTTCATAGGAGAAGACAATAGCGTTCATCCCAGTTAGAGATTCAGTCAATTTACCCTTGCCAATGGCAATATCTATCAAAGTGTTTTTGGTGACAAACATTTCACCACCGGCTTCTTTGAGGGCATTGCGCAGAGTAGTTAAGTCGTTTACGCTACTTCCTGAATAGTCAACAATCACTAAAGATTTAGCGCGGTCAATCTTTTCTTGAATAATTTTCACTTGTTCTAAATTATCTTTGCTAGGCATAGTTCCTTTTTATCAATTTTTTTAATTAAAAAATAAGACCAGTTGCTTGGCCAAAAACTAAAGAAAGGGAAAAATAAATTTTACTTCCTCGGTGTGATGATTAAGCCCTGAGGCCCACACTGTCTTTGGACAACAGAGAAATTATAACAGAGAATACTTGGCTGACAAGGCGCATTTACAAGTTTTAGTGAATGAGGCATAATAAAAATTAGATGAAAGAAAAAAAATTTATTCCCAGATTGTCTTTAGTAATCTTCGCATTTTTGCTAATAGCTAGCAGTAGCTTAATTTCAAGTCCAGCTGTTTTAGCAAAAAGCTATAGCATTGATCAGACTCAAATTGAAGTTTTTCTTGAAAGCGATGGTTCGGCTGAAGTCATTGAAAGACGTATTTTCAATTTTCAAGGGGATTATCGTTTTGTTTATCAGAAGATCAATTATCAAAACGATCAAAGTTTATCTCAATCAGGTCGGAGTGAACCATATCTGTTGAATAATTTTGAATTATGCGAAGTTGATTTCAGTAGTGGTGTATCACAATTCAATTGTTATCGAGCACTAGAGCGAGACCAGGTTGATTTAAATGAAGCACGGGACAATCCAGATGATACTTTTTATGTAGAGCAGCGGGCAAGGGAATATTTTGTACAGTGGCATTATCAGGCCAATTTTGAAACAAAAAATTTTGAACTGCGCTATGAAATTGAAAATTTAATTACTGCTCAAGATGATGTCGCTGAGTTCTATTGGCAATTCGTTGGTAGCGATTGGGGAATAAATCATGGTCCGGTGGAAATTGTTGTTTGGTTGCCTTCCAACTTATTAGCCTCACAATTGCAAGACGTTAGAGCTTGGGGGCATGGTCCTTTATCAGGATCAATCAATATTGATAGTTTACCTGGGGACAATGCATTGTATGCAGTCCGTTTTGAAGCCAATTATTTAGCTGCTGGTCAGTTTTTGGAAGGGCGCATTATTTTGCCGCTCGAAGTTTTTTTTGATGCTGACAGTTTAGTAATGGGTAGTTTAAGTGCTCAAGAAATTATCAAACAAGAAGAAGAATTTATTGCTCAAACGGAAGCAAAATTCAAACGAGAAGAGTTTTTTGCTAAGGCTTTATTCTTTTTTGCGCTGTTGCTTAGTATTTTAAATTTAGTTTGGTTTATTAAAAGTTTAGCCCGTCATCTTAAATTAGCTAAAGAAGAGCGCTTACGAGTTTTGCCAGGTATGTGGGAGCCACCTAGCGATTTAGAACCGGCTTTAGTTCATCAGCTGTTGCATAAGAGCAAGAAGTTAAGTCCAACAGTTTTTACAGCCACTGTTTTGTCCCTAGTGCATAAAAAAGTATGTCGGATAGTTCGCAGTGACAAAAAAGAGGGATTTTTGAAAAAAGACTATCGCTACTTTTTAGAAACGACCGATAAATTAGATCGGGTAGATTTATCTACTGTAGAACAAGAGGTCTATGACTTTTTGTTCAACAAGGTAGCCAGGCTCTACAGTAATTACTATCATGAAGCTAGTCGTAAATGGGTAAATGAAAAAAAATTCAATCAACTTTGGCGTCAAGCTAATCCTAAGGCCAGTCGCGAAGATTTATCAACTGCTCAAGACCAAGCTAGAAAAAATTTAGATTTAAAAGATATTGGCAAATATACCAAAACTTATGCGAGTAGTAGTTATAGTTTTTTCAAGGGTTTGGAGGCAAAAGCTTTTAAGGCTAATTTGGCTAAGGGTTATTTTGATGATAAGGTTCACCGTTATGCCGGCAGTTTTAAAAACTTTAGATTATTGTTGGCACCGGTTGTTAGCTTTTTCTTAATCATTGTTGTGGCAAACTTTGAAGCAGAAACGAGTTCTCTTTTAGCTCAATCTTGGTTAACTTTGTCTTGGCCCTTTATTATTGCCAACGTAACTTTAGGTTTCAGTGCTGCCATAGTGATGTTGGTATTGCAATATGGTAGTGAAAAAAGAAGTGAAAAAGGACATCTGGAAGCTGAGCAATGGCTGTCTTTTAAAAAGCATTTAAAGGATTACAAAAAAACCAAAAATTACGCGATTGATTCAATTATTCTTTGGGAAAAATATTTAGTTTATGGCACTTTATTTGGGGTGTCGATGAAAGCTCTCTCTCAATTACCAGTCAAATTTAAAGATTGGTCAGAGAATGATCAGCGCTCCCTAATGACTTATTGGGGTATGTCTAGTGTAGATTTGAGCAAATCTGCTGTGCTTGACATGAGCAATTTTAATTTGGGTAGTATTAGCCATTCACTTAATTCACTAGGCAGTGCTTTTCAAACGATTAACAGTGGGGCCTCACGTAGTTATGGTGCTAGTGGGGGTGGTTCAAGCGGTGGATTTTCTGGAGGCGGCGGTGGTGGCGGTGGAGGTGGTGGAGGAGGAGCCGGGTAATTTCAATTATTCTTTATGCTATAATTATTGATCAAATGTTAAACATTATCTTAACTACCAGCACTACTACCAGCCCCTAGCGGGTATTGTGTGATGGTGTTTAGATAATTGACCAAAGAACGCAAACCCGCAATCAAGGCGGGTTTTTTGATGGTAATTATCTACAAAATTCATTAAAATGATTAATAGACAAAGATGGAAGGATTTATGAATCAAGAAGAAAAATTATTCGCTCTACGCCACAGTGCGGAGCATGTATTGACCTTAGCTATGGAGCGACTGTATTCGCCCAACAAAAAAAATCAAGGTTTAATTAAGACTGCTAGTGGGCAATTCAAACTTACTAAGCCAGCGATTGTTAAGGCGATGGGGCCAGCAATAGAGGAAGGCTTTTATTTTGATTTTGACTTATCAAAGGAGGCAGAAAAAGCAGGCTTTCGTTTAATTGAGGCGGATTTAGCTAAAATTGAAAAAGAAATGGGCAAACTCATTGGTCAAAATTTGTTGATGGAAAGACTGGAGGTGCCAATTGATTTAGCTAGAGCAATTTTTTATGACAATCCTTATAAACAGGAGTTATTGGATGAGCTTGCAAAATTAGATGCTAGTCAAACCCAAGTGGATGAATCTTCACTACGCCTTGATCAAGAGCATAATCTGGTTCGTCCAGGGATAGTGAGTATTTATTTAACTGGTAATGCTGCACAAATTAAAGCTGATAAGGAATTATTGGAAGGTTTAGATTCAGCTAAATTAAGCAATAAAAAAAGTCAGATTGATTTGCAAAGTTTTGTAGATCTCTGCAAAGGTCCCCATGTTGGCAGTATTGGTGAAATTAAGGCTTTTAAGTTGTTGAGTATTGCCGGTGCTTATTGGCGGGGGACAGAAGACAATAAGATGTTAACTCGCATTTACGGAACGGCATTTGCCAAGCAAGCGGATTTGGAAGAATATTTAACCAATCGTCAATTAGCGCTAGAGCGTAATCATCGCAAAATTGGTAAAGAAATGGGACTCTTTGCTGTCATCAGTGAGATTGGTCAGGGTCTACCAGTTTGGTTACCCAATGGTTATGCAATGCGCCGAGCTATTGAAGATTATATGATTAAATTTGAACGTAGTTTCGGTTATAGTCACGTCTTAACTCCTCATATTAATCGCAAAGAATTGTTTGAGAAGTCAGGACATTTAGGCTTTTATGATGAAAATATGTACCCACCTTTGACTTATCATGAGGAGGGAGAGGATTCGGTTGCCGATGAAACATATTATCTAAAGCCAATGAACTGTCCAGCAGCGATGATGATTTATAATCTTCAGCCTCACAGCTATCGTGAGTTACCACTAAAGATGGGTGAATTTGGCACTGTTTATCGGCGCGAAAAATCTGGAGAACTGCATGGTTTACAGCGAGTGCGAGGATTTACGCAAAATGATGCTCACATTTTTTGTACAGCAGATCAGCTTAAAGAACAGTTTCTAGAAGTCATGGAAATGTTGGAGATTTTTTATAAAGCAGTCGGTTTTGATAACTACAAATTTCGTTTATCTATTTCTGATCCAGAAGATAAAAAATTTCAGGCTTGCGGTTCACCAGCTGATTGGCAAAAGGCAGAAGATACAATGCGCCAAATTCTCAAGGAAGCTGGAGTGGAATATGAAGAGGTTAAGGGTGATGCTGCTTTTTATGGTCCCAAGCTCGACGTTCAAGCAATTAACGTTTTTGGTAAAGAGGATAGTGTTTCTACCATCCAAGTTGACTTTAATTTACCAGAGCGTTTCGACGTTAGCTATATCGATGAAAAAGGTGAAAAGCAACGACCCTTTATTATCCATCGGGCACTAGTCGGTTCTTTTGAGCGTTTCTTTTCTTTCCTAATTGAGCATCATGGTGGTGATTTTCCTTTGTGGTTTGCGCCAGTACAAGCTAAATTGTTGCCAATTGCTGATCGGCATTTAGATTACGCTCAAAAAGTTATGAAGAAGTTATTGGCGGCAGGGGTCAGAGTAGAAATTGATAATCGCTCGGAGCGCTTACAAGCGAAAATTCGTCAAGCTGAAACAGAGAGAGTGCCTCTCATGCTAATTGTTGGTGATCAGGAGGTAGAAAAAGAAGAATTGAGTCTGCGTACTCGTGCTCAAGCTCAAGGTTTACTGCCCGAAGGTTCGATTAAGTTAGAAAAAATAATTAGTGTCGCAACCGCACTGCCAAAACTCAGCTTATAGTTCTATAAGCTGAGTTGTTGTTTATTTTTCTTCTTCTATTTTGTAATCGACTTTGATTGCTGGTCCCATACTGGGAGCAATAGCTAGTTTGACAACTTTATTCTTCAAAGCTCTCATAACAGTTATTAAATTTTCTTTGATTTTTTTGTCATCCATGCTAACTTTGCCAATTACCAGATGCATAAGAGGTGCTTTTTTTTCAGTTTTCAGTGTAAAGGCTCCAGCTTCCATTTCTTTTTTCTTAACTTCTGGTTTAGGAGTTAGAGTGCCATTTTTAGGATTTGGCATTAAACCCTTGGGGCCAAGAATTTTGGCTAATTTAGCAAGTTTAGGCATCAATTCTGGTGTAGCCAATAATACATCAAAATCAATTTCTCCCTTTTCGACATTCGCTAAGACTTTATCATCGGCAATTACAACTTTTACATCTTTGCCAGTGCTGTGAGGGAGTTTGAGATCAACGCTGGTGCCAATTTCTTTAACTACAATATGAGCATCAATGGAAGCATCAAACTTAGCGTATGAGAATTTTTTGACCAGAGTAATGGCTTTTTCAGGGCTATAAGTCTTGGTTTTATCTAATTGAGCTCTAACTGCTTGATATTTTTTGCCACGAACTTTTTTAGATTTTTTTTGTTTCTGAGTTTTTTCATCTTTAGTGCTGTCTTTTTCTTCAACTTTTTCTTCAGTTTTTTCTTTTTTAGCAGCAGCTTTTGATTCAGTAGTTGGCTTTGACTTAGTTTTTTTTGCAGACTCTTTTTTAGTCTTTTTCTCAGTTTTTGGCTCAGCTTTTTTCTCAGACTTTTTCTCAGTTTTTGGCTCAGTAACTTTTTCTTCGAGTTCGATTTTTTTAACCTCACTCTCAGTTTGAGTCATGTCAACATTTTTTTTGCTTCCCATAATTCCTTTCAGTAAAAGTGGTCTTAGCGACTGGGGTAAAGCTTAAGTCTACCACTTTAATATTTATTAAATTTTATGATTATTTAGTCAACGATATCAACACCCATGCTTTGAGCGGAACCCATGACAATACGAGTTGCAGCTTCAAGATCTTGAGTATTAAGATCGGCTAATTTTTCCTCAGCAATTTCTCTTGCTTGAGCTTTAGTTAATTTGCCTTTATTTTCTCTGCCGGCTAGGGAACTGCCTTTTTTTAGTTTAATTTTTTGCTTAATTAAGTCAGAAACTGGAGGCAGTTTGAGAACAAAGGTGAATGAACGATCTTCATAAACAGTAATTTCTGCAGGAATGATTTGTCCGCGTTTGTCTGCGCTTAAATCATTATATTGTTTAATGAAATCCATCATGTTAATTCCAGCTTGACCAAGAATTGGACCCACTGGAGGGGCTGGTGTAGCATTACCAGCTGGTAAGTTGAGTTTTAAGATTTGTTTGACTTTTTTTGCCATTTAAATACTTTCTATTAAACCTTTTTGACTTGTAAGAAATCTAATTCTACTGGAGTTTCTCGACCAAAAATATTAATTAAAACAGTAACCTTACCTCTTTCTTCATCGATTTGGTCAACAGTGCCCAAGAAGTCGTTGAAAGGACCATCGGTAATACGTACTGCTTCACCATCAACAAAGTCAGCTTTGTATTGAGTGTCGCTTTGTTCAGCATATTCCATAATTGCTTCGACCTCACTTTTTGGCAGTGGGGTGGGGCGACTACTCATGCCCACGAAGCCAGTTACTCCTTCAGTAGTGCGAATAGCGAGCCAAGCATTATCTGTCATTTCCATTTCTACTAAAATGTAGCCGGGAAAAATCTTTTCACTGACAGTACGACGCTGTCCGCGTCTGATTTGAATTTTGTCTTGAGTAGGAATAAATACTCGCAAAATTTTATCAAGTAAATGCAGGGTTTCAGTTCGTTGTCTTAGGGCTTCTGCCACTTTTTTTTCGTGACCAGAATAGACGTGCACCACATACCAACGAGCTTTTTTGTTAGTTAAATCACTAATAAAAATTAAATTCTCATTAACCTGTTTTTCATTCTCGATTTCTTTTTTTTCTTCAGTTTCTTTTTCTTTTTTGCTTGCAGCTTTTTTTTCTACAGCTTTCTTTTCTGAGACAACACTTTTTTTAGCAGTTTTTGCTTTTTTTGTCTTAGATTTTGCTGGTTTTTTTGTTTCTACCACAACTTCATCTGCTTTTTCAGCTTTTGTACTAGTGGTTTTTTTGCGCTTTGCCATAAATGCCTTTTGACTTGCTTTTTGCGAAAAGTAATTATACCAGATTAAACGAAAACTGCCATTAGCTTTTGAAAGATGAAATCAAAGAGTCCTACATAGAGGGCTAATAGTAGACTAACAACAATTACCAGCACAGTTAGATTCTTGGTAGCTTCTTTATCTGGCCAGCTAGTTTTTCCAAGTTCAGTTTTAACTTCGACTAAATAGTTTTTAATTGCTTGCAACATAGAGTGGCATTCTATCACAAATCAAGTTTTTTATTTTCTGGAATTGCTAGTTGTTCTTGTTCTATTTTTTGTTTAATTTTTTGTTCTATTTTGTTCTGATTTTTTTTATTGCTCATATCCTTTTTCTTTTTTGAGGATTTTTGCGGATCTTGAGTTAAGCCTAGAATAATAAAAACTATAGCAATTATTATTAATAAACCAGCTAGGGCTAAATATTGCCAATTAAAACTATTGAAAAAATTAGCTAGAGCTGCTGATAAATTAGCAAAAATAGCTGTGGGTTTCTTTTCAGCAATTTCTTCTTTGTCCTCATCAGCAATCGCCGTTGGTTCTGTTTCCAATTTGTCAGTTTCTACTTCCTCTATTTCGGCTGAAATAGTGTTAGATTCAATTGTTGGCTCTGGAGTAGCACTGAGGGTTGCTTCTTCACTCAGCTTTTCATCTTCTTCAAGACTAATGTCTTTTTTCTCAATAACTTCTATTGGTTGAACGACAACAGCTGCCTCTTCACAAGTTGGGCTTTCAGGATTGCTAGCTAGGCGACAACGACCTTGATAACAACGATAATTAGCCATACAGTCGCGATTAGTATTACAACCGTGATTACAGGCATAGGTATTTAAGTCATAAACTTCGCTTGGCAAAAAAGGTCCTTGAATAATGATTCTTGAATCACTAATTTGTGTACTTATGCCAGCGACACTACCTCGTCCTTGGGTGTTGCTGATTAAGCTTGGATCAAAACACCATTGATTCTCAGGATTACTAGCTAGGCGACAATAACCATCAATACAGTTTAGTCCTTCTAAACAATTATTTTGCCCATCACTTAGATTGCAACTTTCTTGACAATCTCGATTTTGACTGATATCGCTAGAGCAGAAATTGAGATAGAGTAGAGGACCCATAACAAACTCTTCAGTTTGATCTTTATAGAGGCGGAAATAATATTTTTGATCGGCTTGGAAATTTAGAGTTTGCCCCTGAACATCTTGGGTGAAGCCAGTAAAGTCAGCCAAATTAATTAATTTGTAATTATCTGTTAATTGAGCATTTTTTGTCGATTTTTGGTAAAAACTGCTAAAACGATGATCGAGACTAACATCGAGCCAATCGAAGTCTGAATATAACTCACTGTTCCACATTAGATAAAAATCTTCCCCTTGGTTATTACTGTTTAGACAGTTGCGAAAATAATGAAGAAAAAAATCTTGATCCTTGGCTAGTGAAACGTTGTTGCTTATTGTTTCGCTACACTGTTGGCTAAGCGGCTGCAAGACTTCCTCTTGGTGCCAATGACAGTTAAGTGGTACTACTTGGTACTGACGGGTTTGCCAAAAGTTTTCACAATTGCTCCATTCACTATAGAGATAACGACATTGAGCAAAATCAATTCCATTATTGCTCACGTAATAGGTGAATTTACTCAAATTTTCACTCTGTAAAATATTTTGTCCGGTCCCGTGTTCATTGACCTGGCTATTTTGATTAAGTTGCAGGGAAATTGCCCCTTCTTTTTGAGGAATAAACTCTAGCTTAGCTATAGAGTTAGATAAATTACGACTGGTAAATGGTGTTTGAGGATCAGCACTAATTAACAGTAGGGTAGCGAGATAGCAATCCTGTTCTTTGTCACAGTCAATTTCTTGAATTTCTGCTTGAACTAATTTTAGTTGCTCTTGATCGGTAGCGATAATTCTTAGATCTTGTTCGCGCCATAAGCCTTCATCGGTCTCTATGTAAAAATGCAGTTCAAGTGCATCAATAGTGTGATTATAAGTGTTGATTTGTAAATCAATGTGACTAGCATCTTGAGTTTTAAAGAAACTTTGATCAAAAGGATAAGTATTAAAATCAATCCTTCTAGAAGCAACTAGAGCTTGTCTGCGCAAATCAAGGTTTTCATCAACTGATTGTAAAAAGATTAGTCCAAAAAAAGTAGCGCTGAGAATAAAAATTAACAACAGCACCCCTAAAACAAAAAATATATATGACCAAAAAGGTTTTTTTCTTGATTGTTGAAGATAATTATTGTCCATTGTTGTCCGTTTCGAGTTTCGTAATAATCTGTACTAAAAGGGCATAATCAGCAGTATCAACTCGACCATCTTGATTAAGATCGGCTCGTAGGCTTTCACTGTCGATATTAAAAAAAGCTGCTTGCATAATTTCTACATCAGCCTGGTTTATTTGACCATCTTGATTAAGATCTGCTTGTTCTAGCAATTCCTCAGTTATGATTACGGCTTTTGCTTGGGCTAACTCTTCTGCTTTAAGAGCTTCTAGTTTTTCCCAACGCAGCTGTTGTTGTTGAGCAAAATAGTGATTGAAAGTAATGCCTCCTAGAAAAATAACTAGAAACAAAACGAGAATAATAATTGGCCAATCCATTTGCTGAATAAATTCTGGACAGGACTGAGATTTTTTAGCCATCAAACTAGCATACTAAACTTGAAGGGGGAAGGTCAAGTGCTAAGGGGATTTTTACTAGCAAATATGCTATACTCTTTTTCGTTATGACGGAAAAAAAAGTACGCAAAGCAATTATCGCTGACGCTGGTTTTGCCAGTCGATATTTACCAATTACTAAGACTCTGCCGAAGGCAATGCTGCCACTGGGCAACCGACCAATTATGCAGTTTGTGATCAACGAATGCATTGAAGCAGAAATTGAAGAAATCATTGTGGTGGCTACCCCAGAAGGTAAGCCAATTTACGAAGATTATTTCAACAACAGTGTTAATCGAATTCGCAAACAATTAGCTGCTCAAGGCAAAGATGATCGTTATGTGCCAGTTCAAGAAGTTTTAAACTTTCCCAAAATAGTAGTGATTACTCAAGACTCTAGCTTGCCCTATGGCAATGGTTCACCATTTGCTAGCGCCAAAAACTATGTAGAAACAGAAGAAGCTTTCTTAGCTTTTTATAGTGACGATGTGGTGTTTGGCAAACCGGGTGATGCCAAAACTTTAATTGAGGCCTATCACCGTTCACCAGATACAGATGCTATTATTATGGTGAAGGAAACTCCAGGTGAGGAAATTGCAAAATATGCGGCCGTTTCTCTAAAAGATGGTCAATATCGTGATGGTCAGGAAAATGTTTT
The DNA here is from genome assembly GCA_964393205.1 of uncultured Pseudomonadales bacterium. GTDB lineage: Bacteria > Patescibacteriota > Microgenomatia > UBA1400 > PJMF01 > JAAZKO01. The sequence goes on from CAYMSV010000002.1 coordinate 293,270, forward strand.
GGCAGATATCGTTGAAAAACCAGATCCAGCCAATGCGCCCACTCATTTAGCTTCCTACGGTCGCTATTTATTAACTCCCAAAATTTTTGAATTTTTATCACCGCAAAATGTGGGTAAAGATGGAGAGCTATGGACAGCCGATGCCATTGGTCAACTCAATCAAAATGGTGGCAAAATTTTAGTGCAAAAATCTGAGGGGGAATGGATGACCACTGGTGATCCAGAAAATTACTTTAAAGCTCATTTGAAGTTTGTAGTTAACAATGAAAAATATGGTCACAAGATAAGTGCCTGGTTAGAAGAATTTAAAGTAAACGACAAAGAATAAATTCCTATGGAAAAAAAATTAGCAGTAGTTGCTGTTGGTGGTAATTCTCTGATTAAAGACAAAGATAGTGTAGAGATTGATGATCAATACAAGGTGGCTAAAGAAACTATTACTCACTTAGCAGATATGATCATAAGTGGATGGACTATAGTCATTGTTCATGGCAATGGGCCTCAGGTGGGTTTTGCACTGCAAAGATCAGAAATCGCCTATCGCAGCGAAGGTGTTCATCGCTTACCATTACACTTTTATGATGCACAAACTCAGGGAACAATTGGTTATATTTTGCAACAAAATTTACAAAATGAACTGGCCAAGAGAGAAATAGATAAAGCTGTAGTGACTTTGGTAACTCAGGTATTGGTGGATAAAGATGACCAAGCTTTTCAAAACCCAAGTAAGCCCATAGGTACTTTTATGAGTGAGGAATTAGCTAGACAGCAAGCTAAAGAAAAAAACTGGGAGATTAAAGAAGATGCTGGTCGTGGTTGGAGGCGAGTAGTAGCTTCTCCTAAGCCACAGGAAATTGTAGAGCTCGGCTCAATAAAAGAATTGTTAAAATTTGGACAAATTGTAATTACAGTTGGTGGTGGAGGTATTCCGGTGATTAAAGAAAAAGGTACGCTAAAAGGTGTAGAAGCAGTCATAGACAAAGATTTGGCGGCTGCTCTTTTAGCCAATCAACTTGGAGCAGATCTATTTCTAATTTCCACGGCCGTAGAAAAAGTTGCACTTAATTTTGGCAAAGAAAATGAGCAGTTTTTAGATAAACTTAGTTTAGAAGAAGCTCAAGCTTATTTGGCTGAAGGAAAGCATTTTGCTCAAGGTTCAATGGCACCGAAAATTGAGGCAGCCATTAATTTTTTAAGCAATGGCGGGAAACAGGTTTTAATCACTAAACCAGAGGCTATTAGTCAAGCACTAGAAGCAAAAACTGGAACTTGGATCACGGTTACCGAGAAATAAAAAAAGCTTTGACAAGCTAATACTCCATCTTAGCAAATTTTTGCGTTTTACAACAGCTGTTTTTTTGTTTCTAAACTTTTTACAATGAAATTGTTCTTTAAAATTCCACCTTCTTTTGCAGGAAGCTATAGCATTTTTTCCTCAACAGCTTTTTAAAGGGCTAATGGGTCGTAAAATTTTTCTGTGGAATAATTTTCGCCTTGCCCACCTGGTTTACCAGGGGAAAGACGCTGGTTTCCTGCAAAGGGAGGTGGAGTTATTTGTTTATTAGAACATTAGCAGACGGAGCAGGGCTGTTTTTTTTGAGTTTTTTCAATATAATAGTGAAGCATTAATTGAGTTAGTCATTAGCCTTTGTAGCTCAGTTGGTAGAGCGCAGTCTTGGTAAGACTGAGGTCTCGGGTTCAATCCCCGACAAAGGCTCTCAGCTTAGCTAGAAGCTACTGGGAAATTTAACAAATAACTGTGCGCCAGGATACTCAAGCGGTCAACGAGGGCAGTCTGTAAAACTGCTGGCTTAGCCTACGTAGGTTCGAATCCTACTCCTGGCACCGACGCCCCCCTAGCTCAACTGGTTAGAGCACCTGTTTTGTAAACAGGAGGTTCAGGGTTCGAGTCCCTGGGGTGGCTCAGTTTAACTTACCTTTTCAGACTAAGTGTGTCATAATTTTTTTATGGATAGGAGATTAGATCAAGACGAAAAACCTCAGGCTAATAGTGTTGTGGAGCTCAATGAAATTGATGGTAATTTACCGGCTTCTGGTTTGGCTCAACAAACTGGGGTTAAGTTGGTAGATAAAGAAACAGGCTTCGTTGTCGACGAATTGAGTTTACCAAAGGAACGAGCAGAAAATTTACAAATAACTCCGTCAGAAGATTTACCCATTACTTTGCAAGTTTCAGATGAGCTACATAGCTTAATCGGTTTATCTGAATTAATTAATAGACTTAGAGAGCAACTTTTAGAATTGATGTTTTTGGATGACAAGTCTGAAAAACGCTCATACGATTTGGTGCCAGAATTGAACCAAAACAGGCTAGAGCAGAGCCGAATTCCACTCGACCCTCAATTGTCTGCAGAATTATTAAACAATAAAAAATCTATTATTGATCAGTATGTTGAAAAGCAAGTGCGAATTTCTTTGTTACTTTCAGCCATTAATCAGCTGCCAGTTAATGAATACATGCAAAACGAAAAGTATTCAATAGTAAGAGAACAGCTTGCTAATTGGCAATTCATAATTGATTCAATTGTGCCTAATCTAGCCAAAGATCAAAATTTACAAAAATTGATCGAAAGTGAATATCAAAAACAAGCAGGAGTTAATCAAGAAGAGATTGAGCGACTCAAAAAACTAATTTCTGGTGAGAGAGCAGGCACTGATTCGAGTAAAGTTGAACAACTCAAAAAAAGAGTGTTAGATGCTTTAATCAAAAATACCAATATTGAGCAAAAAGAATCAGTAGGTCACGATTTGAGTCAAGAGTTATTTGAAACTGCTAGTTTAGTTAATGATTGGCGCATCATTGATCGTTTCAAAAAAGAAGCAAAAATTAACTTGCTCTCTATGAGAAATAAGGTAAAAAAATACCAAGAACAAAGCCAACTACACCCAGATAAAAGTGAGGAGTTAAGTAAAAAACTAATCAAAAAAATCTTGATTCCAATTACCGATGTCGTTGCTGAGATTTTTCCTCACATTGATGACAATTCTCCAACTTGGGTGGCGACGACTCTTTATAGAAAAGAAGCTATCTGTGCCGGTAAAGCTGAAATATTAACCACAGTTTTTAGACTATTAGGTTTGAAGAGTCAAAGTGTTCGAGTTTCTTTAACGCTTGATGACGATAACAGACATGTTGTTAATTTAACTACGCTTTTAGACAAAAGCCTGTTAGTGGCTGATGCTAATTACTCAGCTGGAGTAGAAGAATATCCAGATGAGTTAGAGATTTTAAAGAAAGATAGCCCAAGAGATTATGGACACATATTAAAAGAAATAGCTAACGGAAAAATCACTGGTAAAAAATTTGGCAAGGATTTTGGTGCTTTAGTTTATCAAATGAGAAAAATTCCACCAGAAACTTTTAATCAGTTACAAACAAACAGATCTCAATTATTAAATAAACGAGGAAAAATTGAATATTACCAGACCGAAATTCCTTATCCTCACCAAAAAATTATTCGGGGGGAGGAAACTCCATTTTCTAATCATAATAATTATATTAAATTGTTATTGAGAACTAATCAGATACACAAATTAGAGCATCATTACCGGGAATCTTTGAGACTTAGTCCATACGATCCTGTACTTAATTGTAATTATGCTAATTTTTTAAGTTTTAATGATCGCTCAAAAGAAGCTTTGCCGTATTATGCTAAAGCTGCCCGAGACAAAGATAGTTTAGAAATTATCAATATTTTAGTTAAATACGGAGATTGCTTATCAGATTTTTCTAGAGCAGAAGAAGCTACTGAGCAATACAAGGAGGCTTTGGCAATTATGAAGAGCAAGCCTAACTTGAAATCTGATTTTAGTGAGAGCTTAATTAATAGTCGAATAGCTAAATTAGTGAGGTGGTAAGAAGTAATGCTCAAATTTACTCTTCAAGATTTGCCAATTTTTATCAGTGAATCTAGTGATGGCAGTTTTCGTCAAGCTCGAGAAGTTAGGCAGTTTTTAAAAGAACAGGGTTTAGGTGAAGAAGAATTTAGTTTATTACATCTACAACTAGAAAATAAAGAAAAGTGTATAGTTCTCGATAAAAAAGATTTATTGGCAAAAAAACCTAATCAAGTTTTCATCGGAGATGCCATCTTAACTAATTTAAAAAATGGGCAGAAGAGGACAAATAAAACCCTAATTTCGATGGTGGTAGCAGATTGTTTTCCGATAATATTTTTTGATCAAAAAACTAAAAATATAGCGATGGTTCATGCCGGTTGGCAACCCCTTTATTTAGGTGTTTTAGATGAGACTTGGGCCAAAATGATGGACTTATGGCAGACTCAAGCAGAAAACCTTTGGGTCTTTTTGGGACCGGGGATTAGAGCAGAGTCTTATTGTTTAGCTCAGGAACCTCGTCAAAGCCAAGATATTAACTGGCAAAAATTTATCAAACAACAAAAACAAAGTGAAAGTGAATTGAAAGCTAAGCTATGGCAAATTAACTTACCAGCTTTTATCAAGGATTTTTTGTTCAAAAAAGGTCTGTTAACCAGGCAATTATTGGATAGTGGGCTAGATACTTATAGCGACAAGCGCTTTTTTTCTCATCGACGTAGTCAAGAATTAAAAAGTTTGGGTCAAAAAGAATCAGTAGAAGTTAAGGATGGACGATTTATGGTAGTGTGTGAATTAACAGACGGATAAACTAATGAGCGTTTGGTTGATTTTATTATTAACTAAAATTTATAATAAACAAAAATTTATAAAGCAATTTTTACTTCCGCTGCTTTTGTGCTAGAATACTGCCTTGTTATCGCAAAATTTTTAAGAGAAAAAGGAAAAAATGGCAAAATCAAAAAAAGGTCCTCGACAGCCAATTGGCCTCCAGTGTAGTATTTGTAAAGCTTTTGGTTACGTGACTACTTACAATAAAAACAATGAAATTCTAAAAAAACAAACCGGAGGAAAAGCCACTTTTCCTATCAATAAATATTGTAAGGTTTGTCGCAAAAGAACTCCTCATAAGTTGATGAAAAAACTCAAATAATCACAGAATCTAGTGATTATTTATTAGAGTTAAAAATTTTTAGTAAGTTGTGATTTTTGCCGTCTTCAAGTAAGAAGTGTTTGAGTAAGCCTAGGCCTTTAAAGTGGTTGGGATTGTATTTGTCAAAATGAATAGAAAAAATATCCTTGCCTTTAATGCGATCATAAGCCAAATGAATATGACCAATGCGCAGTGATTTATGGTGGTTGCCACTGGTAGAAATAAAACGCGATAAAATTTGTCTAGGTTTTAAATTTTTTAATAAACGTTTGTTTTGTTGATGAATTTGAGCAAATGGTCCAGATTGCAACCAATCGTCAATTTCTACATTAAATACCCCCTTAGGGTATTGTTGGCGCAAATAAATAGATAGGAGTAGGCGAATTTGAGTTTTTTGATCAGCCAGTTTCCAAAATTTTTGAAAAAAAACTTCTTTTTTTAATTTTTCTAATTCTTCACTGAGAGCTTGTTTGAGAAACTTTTCTTTCTCATCCAGGTTTAGTTTGGGCAAGTCTAAGGGTACAGCTCTTTTCCATTTTTTCTTAGGAAATTGGCGACAAGTTAAAAGCTGGTAGCTTTGTTGTTTTTCATCAAAACAACAGTAGTAGCGAGTAAAAGTCATGATTTTTGAGTGGCTTTGATAATATTAACAGCTCCTTGATAAAAAATACTGGGCAACTGATGCGTATTAAGCATTGCTTGGCTTATCCAGCTAGCTTGCTTAGTAGTTGAGCTATCCGCTAGAGGGACTGGTCGCGAACTGCTAACAGGAACTTGGCTTTGATCGGTTCTCAACTCCTTGTTTTGGCTCAAACGAGCGAGTTGTTCAACAATGTTATTACTGTCAGCAATTTGACTAATTTCTTGTTTTTCAAAAACAGCTCGAACATTGTGTTCCCATTCACCCCATTCTTTGAGAGTGAGCAAGGCAGCACCAGATAGCGCAGCATCATAGGCCATATCACCAGAGGGTTTACTGATAAATAAATCGGCCCAAGGAAAACCATAGCGAATCAACAATTCATTGGCATCAATGATTTGTGGGTGATAAATAATATGAAACTTAACTGATGTTTTGTAGTTACGGCGAGGCTTATTCAGCGAGCCAGTTTTGATAAAGTCGGCTGGATCGTGCGGACTGATGAGGTGATGCTTGACCTTGTATTTTTTCGCCAAATCGGAGGCCATTTTTTGATGATCAGCATGGGTGCCAGCATAGTAAATCAGCTCAAAATCAGGGCAGTTATCCGGAGTTTTTTTGAGAGCCGGTAAAAGTTGTTCTAAGATTTTTTTGATTTCTTTTTTGTTGGTACCTAATCCACCAGTGGTGATCACAATGCGCAGTGCTCGTTGGCCCGACCAAGCTTTTTTAGTTTTACCAGCAGTGATGATTCGCGGATCAACTGGGGGGCCAGTGACAATCACTTTATTTTCAATTTGTTCTGCGGGAATGTTAATGCCTTCTTGTGCAGCTACCTTAAACACCTCTTTTTTTGTTTCTTCATCAAAAACTAAGAAACGCATGTTTTTCTTGTCAGCATTGATTACATAATCGCTGCGAACATGAGGATCAGTAATCATTTGTAAAACTTGTTTGCCGTTTTCGGCCAAGATGTTGCCGTTAGCGATATGAAAAGACAGGACGGGTCGATTAATGTTTTGCACTAAAAATTTAGTAGCTGGGGCAATGTTATCTAGAATAGGTAGCTTGGAGCGAGCAAATTTATCTACCAGGTCTTTGAGAGTTTTTAGGATGGGTTGGCGAGCAATAGTTTGACCAATGAAATCTGTCAGTTTAATGCTAGACCAGTCTTTAGCACTAACATGGTTAGTGGGATCAACTAGCCAGGCTTTTTTGGGGTCAATTTTATCACCCCAAGCAGCAACAGCAATTCCCAGTGCCATTGAATAGTGAGCTCTAGAAAAAACAACATCTTGTAGTTGATCGTCTTCTAGTTCACTATGAAAGCCCTTAAGATCCTCTTTGAAAGAGGCAGAAGTGGTAATGATTGGCAAATTACTTGCCTCTAATAATTTTTTGTCTCGATAGAGAAGAGAGAAATCCTGTTGTTCTTGCATACTTTTAGCCTAGCAGTTTTTGTTCGAGCGCGCTAGACTGTTTTTTATTATTTTAGAGTTTGATATTAAAGTTTTGGGTTTTTTATTGATTTTTGTGATAAAATGGCAAAAATGTTTGAACGATAGGCATTTATGCATAAGCCTGAACAGCAATTAGGATCTAAAACCCCTGACAAAAAACCTAAAGCAATTGATACTAGTGGGAGCTCAATTCCTCATTGGGCAGAAGCTACCAATGGTTTGGCTAAAAAAGAATTGGATCAAAGGGTAAAAAAGAGCGTGCAAGCTCAGAAATCCATAAGGAAGGAGCGAAAAAAACCAAATTATATTGCTGCTAAATTAGCAGAAGCAGCGGGTGTTAAAATAAATGGATTAGAGTTTTTAGCAGAGCACGATTTACCACGATACAGGCAAGTTACCATTGGTTTACAAGAATTTTTAGATAATCCACAACAAACTTTTAATAAATTAGTTAGTGAAACTGGTTTGTATTACAGTTCAATTATTAACTTAGCAACTGGAGAAAGAATTTTTCGTCTTGGTCAGCGCCGAGAAGAGGTCAAAGAGTTTATTTCAGAAAAATTGGCTAATGAAGAAATTAGTTTAAATTCAAAACTTACTCTGTCTGAATATTGGCAAAACTATTTTGGTGGTAATTTATTGATTGATAAAAATGGAGGCATACTAGTAGAGCTGGTTGAGGGTAAGCATGCGAAGTTACCCAGAGGTGAGGGGCAGGTTTTGATGTCAGCTAAAACCAATCCTTATACCAATGTTTTGAAGTTTTACAATAATTTTAAAAAAGGAGAAGAATTGCAAACTAAGCTTCGTCAAGCAATTGTTAGAACTTTGAAGCTTATACCAAAAAAACGAGTTCTTTTGAATGAAAAAGTTTTAACCAGATTTAGTGAAGCAAAAATCGATGAAGAGGGTCAAAAATATGTAGAACTACCATATGATGGATATTTTGAATTTATTTTGACTAAAAAAAGTGAAGCAGAAGAATTAAAAGCAATCTTTATTGATGCTCGAACTGGTAGAGCAGCTGACAAATATCAGCTCATTGAATAAAGAAACATTACCCAACTAAAGAATCAGAAAAGTTAGAGATTAACTGTTATAATAAACTCTGTCAAAGAGGGGCGGTAGTTCAACGGTAGAATAGAGGTCTCCAAAACCTTTGATGAGGGTTCGATTCCTTCCCGCCCTGCAAATATAAAAAATTCCAGCAGAGCTGGATTTTTTTATATTTTGTGTGGTGGAGAATGATCAAGCCTATGCGTAGCGCTGGGTTCCGCCGGCGAGTGGCGAGCATGCCGTCAAACGAAGTATGACTAATACCCGAAGGGTGAAGCGAGTCACCCGCCTAGTGCATGCGAGCCAACCCACAGAAAATATAAATAGGCGAGTCGTAGATTCCTTCCCGCCCTGCAAATGACGTATTATGATATAATAAAATGTATTATTAAAGCAGTAGAAAGATTAAACAATGTCAATGAGTCTAGAAAAATTACAACTATTAGTGGAGTTAGGAGTTGCAGAAAAATTGCACATTCGCAAAGAAGATGATGAAATTGAGCTTTGGAAATTTGCTGTAGAAATATTTAAAGTATTAGAGAATTCCGTTTTTGATATTCAACCAATTGAGGGCAGTGAAAATGACTTTGAGATTTATGTTAGAACAGAGAATAAGGATGAATTTTTATCACAACTAAGCCTGAAAAATAATTCTCGTTTTCCTAAAGTTACAGTTTTAGAACAAGATTAAGTTGCCTTTGGCAAATTTAATAGACACCATCAGTGTTTGAGTGTTGTACTGTGTTAGTACTTTTTGAATTAACAAGGTATGTTTTAACATTTTCCACCAGTCCCTGCTTTTCAAACAAAGTAAGTTCTAATGATGTTTATAATAGGGAGCTTAATTGATCTTAATCAAAACCAAATTCAAACTTAGCCGGATCATTACCTTTTACCTCAACTAAGATTCTGTCTGAATTCAAATTGACAATGGTATGAGCTCCGCTCGGAATACCATCGTTTTTAAAATTTTCCACCAATGAAGTCAGGGTAAAGTAGGGAATACCATTATGTACATGCATTCTATTCCAATGTTGATGGGCATTAAATACTGCAATGACATTGCTATGGTCTTCTAGCACCTCTCTTAATTTTTTTCTGTTGCCAAGCAAAGCATATTCTGGCTCTCCTTCAAACCAGAAATTACCTTTCATGTTATCTTCAGTCACTCCATAATGAATACAGACAACCGTTGGTTTGTCGGTAGAGTTTAAGTCATCTTGCAACCAACCTAATTGCTTATCGGCAATTTCTGCTCTAATTTCATGAAGATTTTCAGTATGGTTACCAGTCATTTCAAAACTAAGTAGAACAAAATGGTAATTACTGTGGTCAAACGAGTAATACATTTTGTCATACCCAAGCAAGTTAGCAATATCATTTTGATTGATGCTGCGAACGTCATGATTACCAATGGTCCAGTAGGTGGGCATGATTAAATCATCTAGCAAAGTTATAACTTGTTTAAAAAATTTAATATCCTGATCTTTATTGTTTACATCTTCAATTGAGTCTCCCAAGTTAATCACAAACTCAGGCTTTTCTTGTTGGTTCATTAGTTTTACAAAATTTCTAACTAGCTCCTCAGCTTTTCCCATTAATTTGCGTTGTACACCATCTTTATAGCCTTTATCTATAGGACCAAGATGTATGTCATTGATGATGGCAAATTTCATATGGCTTAAGTATATCAGAGAGTGGTAAATTGGACTAAATCTTTAAACTTAGATAGTGCCTACAAGAGAATTTTAACTTTTAAATAACAATAAATGTTAACAAGATCTGTGGTAGGGAGTTGCTAACCATTAAAATCACAACAAAACCCAAACCAAGTTCCAACATCTTCTACTAATTTCTAAAACGATATTGTTTTATATATTGATTGAAAAAATTTAAACATTTAGTAAAATACATCTATTATCAATTGCATCTTAAGGCAAAAGGAATTAAATGACTGAAAAAAAAGAATTCTCTCCAGGAGAAATTGCATATATTAAAGACATTATTAAACGTAAATTAAATCTAGTTTTTTCAGAATTGTTTGCTAGATACAGTAGTAAACCAGAATTTTTTTCATCTAAACGTGGTAAAAAAGTTACTGAAAAAGATTTGATTAATGAAATTGTTTTTGAGGGAAAAGTTCAGCTTGGTAACGGAGCGGATTTTGAGAAAATTGTTGTTGCAGGTACTTCAAGCATAGCTGCTTCACTTGACCTTTTATAAGCTTTCATGATCTTCCACTAATCCTTGCAGCGCTTTTTGATGTGTGGAATTTTTTTGTTAAGTTTTTATCCTTTGCTATAATAAAGCTAATATGCTCAACAATCTCGTTTGCCCAATTTCAAATAAAAAGATCGATAGTTATCTAAGCCGGATCACAGTTTTTTTAAATGTTTTATTAATGTTGACTTATATATTTACTCGAAATCCTGTTTTTTTACTTGTGGTAGTTGCTGATTACCTTATACGAGCTTTTTTCAATGTGAAGTTAAGTCCTATGAGGTTTTTGGCAAAGTTTATTAGAGGCTTGATAAAGTTGGAGCCAAAATATATAGATCTTGCTCCGAAGGTTTTTGCTGCACGACTTGGTTTTGTTTTTGCTTTTTCAGCTCTTATTGCATTTGTAGCTGGTTTTAATTTGCTATCCATAGCTATTGCGATTTTTTTAATGACGCTTTCGATTTTAGATTCAGTTTTTGATTTTTGTCTGGGTTGTTTCGTTTATCATTACCTAGTATTTCCTTTTTTTAATAAACAAAATAATTAATGTTGCTTGCTAATTTCTGTGAGATAAAATCACTCACTTTCTTAATTAGTAAATTTTCATAAATAATTATATTATTTATTCATGGTAGAAAAGTTTTTATCTAGACTTAGTTTTTTGTGGCAGCTGGTGAAGAACTACAAAAATAGCATCCATATCCTTCTTTCTAGAAAAAAATCTGTCCAGCAAATTGAGTTACGAAACGGGATTTCTTTTGTGGGAAATAAAAACAGTCAACTGTTAGAAATTACGAATGAAATTTTCTTCAATCAAGTTTATATCTCAAAAGTAAAAATTGATCCGGGAGATATTGTTGTAGATATTGGGGCGAATATTGGCATATTTAGTGTTTATGCTGTTTTTCAAGGAGCTAGCCAAGTATATGCATATGAGCCATTTTTAGAAAATATTAAATTAATAAAAAAGAATCAAAAATTAAACGGCTTTTCTAATATTGTTTCTGTTCAAGCTGCGGTTAGTAGTAAGAAGGGTCGATCTAAACTTTATTTGGGGAGCGTAGATTCTGGAAATCTATTGTTTAATCACAATACTGAAGGTAGGTTGAGTAAATATATTGAAGTTTTTACTGTGACTTTGGAGGACATTTTTAAAACTCATCGCTTGCATCGAATAGATTTTTTAAAGATTGATTGTGAAGGTAGTGAAGGAGCTATAATGAAATCTACACCTCCAGCTGTTTGGAAAAAAGTTACAAAAATTGCACTCGAATTTCATGACAATGTCTCAAGTATTCATCACCAAGATATTGAAAAAAAATTTCAGAATTTAGGATATATTACTGAAACAATAGCACATCCCAACTCACCTTTTGGATATATTTACGCTAGCAGAAAATGAGTTACAACACTTTTGTTGCTATTAATTATTGAGTAATTGATTAAAAATTGCTGTTATCTCTTTCCCCAAAAATTCATTCGTCTTTTCGTTGTAATGATGATCATATTTGAAGGATAAATTGTATTTTTTACTTTCTTCTTTTACTTTTTCACTTAAATCAAAATACTCGAAAGGAGGTTCGTCCTCATAAAAACAAGTTAGTGGTTCGGAATCAATATTGATGGTCACCAGCTTAATTCCCATTTTTTGGCATATTTCATTAAGTCTGTTGAGTACTAAAATATTTCTTTCTTTGAGGAGAATTTTTTCATTATTTTCACTTTGATTAATGTTTCTAGGATTGCCCATATCTTTGTCCCAACCTTTAACATCTTGCCAAAAGGATTGATCATGTTCTTCCATAATCCCTCTTAATTTAATCATTGAAAATTGATAATACAAATAACTTGCTAGGTAAGAATTTTTGATAATAAAATTGGGCTGATAATCAAAAAATTTATCATCATAATTAAGATAAATGGTGTCAGAAGTATTTCTATTTTGTTCGCTAGTTTCTAGTTTTTCTTGCAAAAAGCCATCAGAAGAAGGAATCTCGACATTAATTTTGCCACGGGTAGTCACATATCTGTTTAAGATAACTACGACATAATCAGGATTGAATAATAATCCTTCATTTAATATTCTGTGCACAATATCGTCTAAGCTAATGCCCGGATCACCAAAATTTAATATTTCTAAGTCGGCAATATTTTCTTCCGCAATATCACTAAATCTTTTACCATAAGGAACGCCTTCCCCAAAAGTAAAACTATCACCAAACATGACCATCCTGGTGTAATCTGGATTCTTTTCATAAGAATATTCCTTGTCTCTAAATTTTTTAGAATTAAATGAATATTGAACGCTAAAATCTGAAGTGACTGCCAAAACTTTAGCATTGGCTTTAAAGCCACCTTCTTCTTCGTCAAACATTTCTTTGGGTAGTCGATCAGAATTTTTAATTTCTTTGAGATAAATACGAAAATCAATGTCTTTTAGATGTCCATAGAAACGAAAACCGAGTTCAATTATTAACAAACTAAAGAGGGTGGTCGTGAGCAGTGTAGCAATATATAAAACTATTTTTTTCATGCGAAATTATTTTTTAAATATTTTTTCTAAAAGATGGTTAATTGCTCTAGATATTTGTTTAGTAAAAAGAATATTTAAGTTTGGATTTTTAATTTTCAGTTTTTTGAAGATCTTATCAATTGTTTTTGAGGCAAATATTATTAAAAAAATTGAGATAGTAAATAAAACTAAAAATTTTAAGATAATGTTAATTGAGTTCATATTTTACTATTAAATAGTATAATTTTTTTCAAAGACATGCTATTACTGATTTTATTTAAGTTATAATACTTTTACTTATTATGGAAAAAATATATTTTGTTCGTCATGGAGAGAGTGAGGCCAATGTAAAACGTCAATTTGCTGGTCAAAAAGAGGATTCTCCATTAACTGATCTGGGTCGACAACAAGCCAAACAGGCTGCCAAGGATTTGCTGAAGTATGATTTTAAAATTGATCGAGTTATTTCTTCACCGCTGCTTAGGGCGCACGAAACTGCCAAAATAATAGTCAAAGAAGCAAAAATGGGTTTAGAGATAGAAATTGATGAGAGAATTGCTGAGTACGATATGGGAGCATTAACAGGTACAGCTCATCATAAGATCAGTTCTCAGGAGTTAGTTGCTGCTGAGGGGGCAGAGGATCCAAGCGAGTTTCAAAATCGCGTACAAGATTTAATCAATGAATTGAGACAAGGAGATAAGAACGTGCTGATAGTTAGTCATGCTGGCGTGGGAAGAATAATTGAAGTAAGCAAGAAAAATTTGGATCCCAAGAGCTTTTATGATCTTGGTCCATTGCCAAATGCAAAAATTATTGTGCTTTATTGACCTTTATATTACTGCTTTTGTTTATTTTTATCAAAATTATCGGCTAATACTGAGTATTCATTCATATTGATATTTCTTTTAAATAACTCAGTCATCAATTTCTCTAGCTTTCTAATAATAGGAAATAGTTCTTCAGCACGTTGAGGGTCTTTTTTTTTAAAAAGGGGCCAAACAACTGGGGTCTCTTTACCTCCAGTTTCTACTAAAGTAGAGGCTATGATGATGCTTAATTTCTTTTCTTCAGAAGTCAAGTCATTTGTTGATTTCTCGAGTTCGTCAATAATGTCTAAAACTTCTAATATACCAGAATCAATTGCTTCTCTTTGGATTTGCGTAAGCTTATCTTTTCCTCTAAATGACAAGGGCTGAGCAATTGCTGTTTTTACTAAGGGATCAGTTGCTTTTAGATAGTTTCGCTGGACTTCACTGCTTTTTGGCATTTTTATCTTAAATAAATAATAAGGCAAGTTATTTTAATAAATAAAGATAATATTATACCAAACTAGTTTTAATTAGATTAATAATTTTTAATTTTTTTGCTATCTTATGATATAATTTTTCTTTAAATTTTGAAAAATTACAAGATAAAAATTAAAAAAATAGAAAGCTAGGACAATGCTTGAATGTTACAAATATCTTAATAAACCTGTGCCAGCAGAAGCAGTTGATAGTCGACAATTTTTCGCTGGAGAAAAAATCTTCATCTTGGGATTATTCAGATTCCTTGTAAACGACAAAAAAATTGTCACTTTTGCTTATAAAACTGATCAGCAAGCTAAGTCAGAAGATAATAGATAAAAATTCCTAGCTGACAGAACTAGGGTTTTTAATATAAAATCCTATTTAATGCTTTCGCCAGATCAAAAAGCTTCATCAGTTAACTTAAAAGAAGTTTCCACCAATAGTGTAGCTAGAGTAATTGTTTTGGATACAATCGAAAACACTTTTGATGGTAATTTATTTGAAATTCAGCAAACTTTGCTCAAATTACAAGAAACTTTGGCTAAATTACAAAGCCCAGAAGGACAAATTCTTGTTCAAATTTTGTTTGATCAATATTTAGGAGTAAAGGAGAGTGATGATGCTGATGAGCGAGTATTGGATGCTTGTCCAGAGTGTATTGAGTTAGAAGATTTGCACAATCAGTTAATTAATTTATTACGAGTAGTTTGTGCTACGGTAGTGAAGCCAGATTAATGGCTCTTCTCAAAGTTCCTGAAGTAATTGTGTTACAATTTTTTTAGTGAAAATTTTTTTTAGAACGACCAGATTTCGCGTTTATTTCACCTTATTTCTCATTGTGATAGTGATACCACTTTTACTTGTTTATTCTATTAAACAGGGGGATGATGTATTCATTTCCGTTGTTGATTATAGTGAGGATCAGTTAGTGAAAATTCCTCCTGAGCACCAAAAGGAAAGATTTACATATTTAGCCATAGGAGATTTTGATGTTAACTGGACAAGGGATTCAGTTGCTGTAAACATTGAATTTACTAATCGAAGTGACACTTATTATTTGCAAGATATTGTTTTTTATCTTGATTTTTATGATGATCAAGAAGCAGGGCAAGTAATCGATTCAGTTGAATTCAAAATAGATGCAATTGCTCCTGGAGAAACTTACCTATTTAGTGAGACTTTAACTAGAAGAGAAAACTATTTAAGCGTCATGATGGATCTTGAAGCGCTCAGTTTGTCGCTAGATAATTAATTACTAATATCCACTCCGCCAAAAATAGCCACGCCTTCTATGATTGCAGTAGTTTTTTTACTGCCTTTGAGTTGAGCCTGATTATTAAAACCACCTAAAATTCCTACTCCCTCAGATTTAACTTGCCATGAGGGGGGAATAATAATTTTTAGACCACCAAAGATGGCCACTACTTCAATAGTTACTTGTTTTTGTTTGGTTTTGACTTGAGACAAATCTAATTCGCCCCCGCCAAAAACTACTACCAACTCAGCTTTGGAAAAATCATTGCTCAACACCTTTTGTTTAATAGCTGAAAAAATCAAAACTCGATTAATGCTATCTTCGCTATTTTTTGAGCTTTTAACAATACGTTTGTGAGCATCACTACCAGTAATGATAGAAAAGCCGAGCCACATTACAAAAAAAGCTAGAGCAAAACGAAATAGGGGAATCTCTATCAAAAAAGAAACTCCTATCAAGATAACAAATAAGCCAAAGATAAAACGAGGATTTTTCATAAAGGTTTAAACTCCCATATTTTGAGATAATTAATAAAATCTGTAGGTAACCAAATTAAAAGATCTGGAGCAAATTTAAGTAACAAGAAGAGGAGTAAATAAGCAAAAACAGCAAAGTATATAATGTTGATTAAAGTGTGAGCTAAAACACTGCTACCTAATAAAATTTTTAAGCCAAGCAAAATCACTAAAATTGGCCAAAATTTGAGCATTTCTGACCAAATTGTCCAAGGAAGAACTCCTAGAGAATTAAGTAACAAGACCACTCCAGCAAAAAGTAATAAAAATCCAGTAATAGGATCGCTTTGTTCTCTTCGAACTTGATTGTCGCTTAATACTTCACCAAAAACTGTGACTTCAGGCTCTTTGTTTTTTGTTTGGGTCATATTTTAAGAATTATAAAGTATTTTTTAAAAATAGCCAAGAGCGTGAGGTTAAAAAATAATTAGTTTATTAAATCACTTGGGCTAAAAGTTCATTTTGCCAAAATCTCATCTTGACACAGTCTGATCTATTTTTTAAGCTAGACAAATATTAAAAACAGCTGACCTTAATATTTATAGTCTAGAAAGGCTAGAGCATGGAGAGAATTAAGTGTGGGGTTAAATTTAACGATAAAATTCATATTAAACAAAGAGTAGAAGACAGTGACAAAAAACCCAAAGAGCGCAAGAAACCTCGCAAGGGTAATCCCGAAGAGAGACGCCGTAGAGAAAAGTGTCGCAATGGTAACTATTATAAATAGTAGTTTTTATTCAATTTTCCTTTTTACAAATCTGAGCTCTTTTGATATATTACCAACATGAAAATTGAAACAGCCAAACAAATTTTAGAAAAATATGACTGCGAAGTACCCGCAAGTTCTTGTGAGGCCAAAGATATTTTGGCGCGCTATGATCGAGGAGAAATTGACTTTTGTGGCGAGGGTATTAGTGAAAAAGCACTTGTAGAAATTTATAACGCACTTACTGTTATTTTATGTTCAGAAATGGGTAGGGAGCATGCTGCTGATCCAAAACGAGCTGATCGCGAAGCGGCTAAAGAAAAAGTTCGCAAGCGCAATAATGGTTGGAAAAGCTAATTCATGCTTAAAGAAACCCTGCAGCAATTCCAAAAAGTGGAAGCTAGTCCAGATTATAAAGAAAACACCCAAATCACCGTTGGGCTTTTTTATGAATTTTTAAATTATCTAGAAGATGGCAAGCGTTTTCCCAACCAAACAATCAATTCACTAGTAGTTTTTATGCGCCGACTAATCAAAGACGAACATATTACTCTAATTTTTTTTGAAAAAGAAGAATTTTATAACAATATGGTTCTAATGCTTGATGATGAAAATGGTTTCGAAACACCAGGCCTATACATTCCACAAAATTTTGTAGATAAAGTGGCTCGTGCACCAGAAGAGCAAATTGGAGTAATAGCTTCAGCGATGAGTCAGTGCCGTGATTATTTTTCTGGTAAAGCTAATGATCATAGTCAAGAAATCGTTGAAACGAGAGCTTTTGCCTGT
The DNA here is from genome assembly GCA_964393205.1 of uncultured Pseudomonadales bacterium. GTDB lineage: Bacteria > Patescibacteriota > Microgenomatia > UBA1400 > PJMF01 > JAAZKO01. The sequence goes on from CAYMSV010000002.1 coordinate 310,726, forward strand.
GAAGCAGAAGCACTCTTAACTTTACTTGAAATAGCTAAGCGAGAAAAAGTAGCACTAAAGCTAAGTAAGTTTCAAAAAACATTGTTGAAGAATTTCCCCAATGGCTTAGCAGATCTGGATGAGGGACTTTGGTATCCCAACCCAAAATACCAAAAAAGTTTTAGTCCACCTGCGTATGATTCTTTATACAATCCCTCTCGTAATTAATTTGCTATAATTATTTTTTAGTAAATATTATTTGCAAAACAGAAAGTAAACCCATGCTTAATATGGAACAAATGGCCTTAAGGGTTAGCAAGCTAGGAGAAGATAGAGTAGAAATTGAAGAAGGTTTGGGAGAGACTAGTGTCTTAGGTTTAGAAACTGCCAAACTAAGATTAGAGAATCTAAGAAAACAAGAAGATACTTTTGCCGATCCAAGAGCATGGCAAGCCAGAGTCGATGCCGCCGAAAGAGCTGTCGCTCTCTTAGAACAAGCCGATAACAATAAAAAAGAAAATGGCAA
>CAYMSV010000003.1:0-166052 GCA_964393205.1 uncultured Pseudomonadales bacterium
ATGGTTGTAAGGCAGCCATGTTTGAATATATGGTTGTAGTGGGTAAGAAACAAGCCTTTTTTTTGACTGATACTCGTGATTGGCCACTTTTTTGATACTCTTTTAACACCTACTTCTTGATTTAATTCAAAATTTTTTGTATAATTATATACTTGACGCACTGAACTTTTCTCTGGTGTAGAGGCAGATACTAAAGAAAAGGACTTGACAGTGATCTTTTTTATTTTTAAAGACCCCTTAATTAGGGTAAAAATTATGGCTAAAAGCAAAAGTAAAACCACTCCCAAAAGTAAATCTCAATCTAAAAAAAGTAAAGTTAGTTCAAAAAAAACTAAAGCTAAAGCTGAATCTAAGTCAGATAAAAAGAAAAAGACAACTAAAAACGACTCTAGTACAAAAATAGAGGCAAGTAAAAACACTAAGAAACCACCCAAATCATTACTGTCAGATGTTAAAACGCTGATCAAAACTGGTAAAAAACGTGGTTATTTAGCTCAAGATGAAATTTTAGATGTTTTTGTTGAACCAGAAATATATATTGAGCTTTTGGATGATTTTTACGATCAACTTTTCAAAAAAAATATTGATGTTTTTGAATCTGTTTCCGAAGATCAATTGGAAGAAGATGAAGATGTACTACAACAAGAATTAGATGTATTGGCTAATCTAGGCAATGTTGGTGTTTCTGATCCGGTACGCATGTACTTAAAAGAAATTGGCCGAATTCCCCTATTAACTCGTGAAGAAGAAATTCGTTTGGCACAAAAAGTTGAAGCAGGCAGTCCTAAGGCTAAAAAAGATTTAATTGATGCTAACTTACGTTTAGTAGTTTCTATTGCTAAAAAATATATTGGTCGAGGGATGACTTTTTTAGATTTAATCCAAGAAGGCAATAAGGGTTTAATTAGAGCAGTAGAAAAATATGATTGGACTAAAGGTTTCAAGTTTTCTACTTATGCTACTTGGTGGATTCGCCAAGCAATCACTCGTTCTATTGCTGATCAAGCGCGTACCATTCGTATTCCTGTACACATGGTTGAAACAATCAATAAATTGATGCGTACTTCTAGGAGGTTAATGCAGGATTTAGGTAGAGAGCCTACTCCAGAAGAGATTGGTGAAAAAATGGAGCTTGAGCCAGAGAAAGTGCGAGCTATTCTAAAGATTTCTCAAAACACCACCTCATTGGAAATGCCAGTCGGTGATGGTGAGGACGACAGCACGCTTGGAGATTTTATTGCGGATGATAAACAAGCCTCTCCTTATGATTCAACTAGCAAACAAATGCTCACTGAAAACGTTGAAGAAGTGCTTAAAGCTCTTTCTGATCGCGAAGCTAAAGTGCTGAGGATGCGTTTTGGTTTAGCCGGTAACAGAACTATGACTTTAGAAGAGGTTGGACGAGAATTTGGGGTGACAAGAGAACGTATTAGACAAATTGAAGCCAAGGCACTGCGTAAATTGAAACATCCAAGTAGACGTAAAAAATTACAAGATTTTTTGGAATAATTTTATGACACCAGTTGAATCAGAAAAAAAGCAAGGTTTAGATAAAGAGTATTTTCGTTGGTTAATTAATCAGAATTTTGAAACTTCTGGTTTAGAAGTGCAAAGCGATGAGGTAATTGATAAAGCGATAGAAAGAACTCAAGGTTTGGTAAAAGAGATTTTGGAAGCGAGTTTTAGATTAAGAGATTTTCAAAGTATAGCTCGGGAATATGATCTTGCTCCACAGAGGGTGCAGCAATTATATGCTCAAGCCATAAAAAATGTTTCGAATTTAATAAAGAATGATTTAGTAGATGGAGAGGTCAATACTGATGAAAATAATTAGTTTAAACATTGAGGGAAATAAGCACCTTGATGATAAAATTTTACCTTTTTTTGTCAAAGAAAAAGCCGACGTTTTATGCCTGCAAGAAGTTTTTGCCAAAGATATTCAAAAAATTATGCAAGAAACAGGCTTGGATAAATACAGCTTTGTTTCACAAGCCAAGGTTACCAAAGAAAATCCTCACCTTCCAGCCAATGGTTTATGGGGACTTTGTGTTTTTGCGAAAAACTTATCTAAAATACGCAAACACTATTACAATGGCAACGCCAATCAAATTCCAGAATTTTTTGCTTATCAAGACCCTAACTCGATGAATCGTTGTTTGCTAAGTTGTCAAACTGAGATTGATGGTGATATTTTTCAATTAGCCAGCACTCATTTTACTTGGTCTGGAGAAGGTAAAGTTAGCGATTTACAAAAAGAAAATTTTGCTAAACTTAAATCATTTTTAACTAAGTATCCAGAGATGGTTTTTTGCGGTGATCTTAATACTCCGCGAGGCGAGAAAATTTATGATCAGTTGGCAGAGATATATACAGATAATATTCCCAGTAAGATTGATACTACAGTGGACAAAAATATTCATAAATCTGGAAAAGATATTCGCTTAGTAATAGATGCTCTTTTTACCAGCCAACACTACAAGGTGAGCAAAGTAAAAGTAGTGGGTGGTGTTAGTGATCATAAGGCAATTGTAGCCGAAGTTAAGCGACAGTAATTGTTTTGACTGGTATTTTTGTTTCTTTTTGATAAAATTCTATTATTGCTTAAATTTATTTAGGCAAAAGCTCATTTAAAATCCCCTGTAGCTCAATGGCAGAGCAGGAAGCTGTTAACTTCAAGGTTGTAGGTTCGACTCCTACCGGGGGAGCAATAAATTTTAAATAGACTGACAAATAAGTTTTTAATTACTCTTCATTTTAAGCTCTTAGTTGAAATAATAATATTATAGGATATAATATTGATAAGGTTTTTTTCTGGTCGTCGTTCTCGTCCTATAAAGGAAAAAGGAGTCTGATGAACAACGAAAGCAACTTAAAAATTAATGTTGGAAAAAGCGGGTGGCAACTTTCCTTCGAGCACGAAAATGAAGGAATTTGGGTTAAAATCCTGGATCTTATCAAAGATGAAGGATTAGATCCTGAAGCTATCAACTTTTGTCTTGCCAGGCCTGATGGGAAGTATTTCCATCTAACTATGGTAGAGGCACGTGTTTCTGGAAAAAATGGTGATCCTATAACTTTTCTACAGCCAATGCTTTTCGAGCATGATAACGGCAGCAAAGTGGGTGATGTATCCATTATATTCAGAAAAAATCCTTCAGGACGTTGGATGATCCAGACGGATCAAGAAGACGTCTATGAAGATGAAACAACCATCAAAAAACTATGGAGAACGGTTCGAAGCTCGTTGGATAATATTATCCAATCGGTAAAAAAAACCGTTGTACATAGCGGTTGGATTTATTCCAATGCTCGGCGAATTGGTGGGAAAGCAATTCAAACCCACTACGTAATTGCGGGGTGGAGTCCACAATTAGCTGAAAAAATGATGGATGTTTTTGATTATATCCAGACCTTGGATTCGATGGGTCTAGCTTGCTTTGTGAAAGCATTGCAACATATGCCCAGCGAACCTGCTCGAGAAATTTTTGAGCAGATGAGAATCCCGTTCGATAACGGCGATTCTGAGTAAAAGAGTTTGGCACCAGAAAAAACCTTGTGTGGAGTCTGTTTGCATAGTGATCTCAAGCTGATCCTAGTTAGCGCGGATAGACGAAACAAACCCTAGCCCCCTTTGAAAAAAGGGGGCTTTTTCTAGATTGCTGCTAAGATTTAAATCTTGATATAATATTTTTATGAGTAAGAAAGAAGAAAAACTTGAAAAATTAGACATAAAACTTTTTGAAAAACTTCATATTAAACAAAAAAATGAGGTTAAACTTTTACAATCCATATGTTTTACTAAGGTGAGTGAAGAAGAAGCTAGGGAAGATTTTTATCATCCAGAGTTAGCACAAGTCTTAGTTTATGCGGGAGAAAAATTGATTGCTTGGGCAGGAATACATGAAACAGAACAAAAATTTCAAGGAAAGAAAATAAAAATCGGTGGCTATGGTATTTGCACTCACCCAGATTGGCAAAGACAGGGAATAGCAAAAAAAGTTTCAAAAAGAGCTATGGATTTCTTAAAAAAAAGAGAAGTTGAGATTGGCTTTTTGTCTATAGACCCATTAAACAAAGTAAGTGTGAAATTACATCAAAAAAATGGTTTTGTGATGCTACCAAGAAAATTTTCTTGGACTAATTCTAAAGGAGAGCTTAAAACAGATTTTGGAGGAATGATAGCTCCCATTAATTCAGAAAAATTATTCGAATACGTTTTACATGGTTCAGAGATTTTTTATGTGGGAAATGGCTATTGGTAAATTTAATTTAGCTGAAGTTTACAATTGGATTATTACTTGTCTCTTACCTAAATTTGAATGATTTCTGATTAAAATAGATTAAAATCTAGGATAAATAGTAAAGTAAAATGGTCAGGAGGGATAAGCTATATGTCTAAAACAATAGAAAAGAGCGAAATTATAGTGGAGGACACTGGGGACTCTGAAAACAACAAAGGAGCCTTTCGTGCTACCAATCAATTTATAAACCTAATTTTTGGAACAATAATTTTTCTTTTATTGATTAGATTTATTTTTAAATTAACCGGAGCAAATCCAAATGCAGGAATTGTTGCTTTTACTTATTCACTAACGAATTTTTTTATGGCTCCATTTGAATTTATATTTCCTTCACAGGTAGTAAGTGGAGCAATTATGGAATGGTCAGTGTTGGTGGCAATGATTTTTTATGCTTTATTGGCTTGGATAATTATGAAATTAATTGCTATTTTCTTTACTACTAAATAGTGGTTAAGATTTTATCCAAAATGAATTCTGTTTAATAGTTGAATAAGGTTAGATGAAGACTAAACCATTAACACCGGAAGAAAAAAGAATCATAGAGGGTAAAGCGACTGAGCCACCATTTACTGGCAAATATAATAATTTTTTTCCAAAGAGTGGTTTATTTGTTTGTCGCAAATGTGCTAGACCTCTTTTTTCTGCCCAGACAAAGTTTGAAGCTGGTTGTGGTTGGCCCTCTTTTGATCAAAGTATCGAAGGTGCAATCAAACGAGTGTTGGATACAGATGGTAGAAGAACTGAAATTATTTGTGAAAACTGCGGCGCACATCTAGGTCATGTTTTTGAGGGAGAGGATTTAACAGACAAAAACACTAGACATTGTGTTAACTCTTTGTCTATTCAGTATTTAAAGAAATCCAAGTAAATTGATTATTTTTCAAAAACAATAGTATCAACTTTGGCACCTAATTTTTTAAGAATATTTTTTAAGTCCTGAACCATAGCTGAAGGTCCACAGACGTAAAAATTTTGTTTAAAATTTTTGACGTGTTTGTTAAGAAAATTTTTATCTATGCGGCCAGCATAATAGCCTGTCTGAGTTTCTTTGGTTAAAGTAAGAAGTAGATCTTCACTAGAAAAGGTATTTCTAAACTCTTTTTCTAAAATTACATCATGAGCTTTTTTATTTGAGAAAAAAAGTCGATTACCCTTAATTTTATGTCTGTTTTTTAGATCACGAATAATAGCAATAAAGGGTGTAATTCCAGCCCCACCAGCTATAAAAATTCCCGAACCCTGATAGTTAATTGTTCCCCAAGGTTCTTCTAGGATGAGCTTATCGCCAGGCTTTAGAGTATGCAATTGCTCCGTTACCCCTTCATGATCAGGATATTTTTTTGTAGGATAGCTTTTGATTGTAAATTCTAATACTTGATCTTCGTTGAGCGAGGTAAAGGTAAAAGGTCTTTTTTCTTTTTGCCAAGCTTCTTGTTTAATTGCTACTTCAGTTGCTTGTCCAGGCTTAAAGATATAATTTTTAGGTTTTTCAATTATAAATCGTTTAACGTCATGGGTTACAAATTCTGTCATTAGAATTGAAGAGGTATATTTTAAATTTGTCATTTTATTAACCTACTTTTTTGTAAGTGAGTGGGCCTTACCAAGCTTGATTGCTTTTTTAACTAAAAGGTCTTTATCAATGGAACTGACATCTATTTTTTCGTTATATAGAAGTTTTAAACCCATAACTAAATATTCGACTTTTTCTGCCTGTCTCTTTGGCAAAAAATTAATTTTAGCTGGATTTTTTTCGTAACCCTCAACCTCGATTCTGAGTGAACCAAAGAGAAAATTAGTCGCAACTTGGACGCTTTTTATATCTTTGATCAAAATAGGGTAAGTATCTTTAGAGAAAAAGAAGATATAAAAAATTAGATTTACCATTTTTTTATCAATTTCAATCTTGGTTGGAAAAATTTTAAAAGGAAAAATAGTTTTAGTTCTTAATAAAGGTTTTCCAGTTTCTTCAATTAACTCATCTACTTTTTCTATTGCGGTCTGCTTGTTTTCTTGCTTATTATTCATCTCAAAATACTAATCGCCAAACAAAAATAATTACTAGAATGGCAATTATTGTTCCAATAATATTTTTGGGCATCGGGATTATTGCTAAAAATAAATTAGCAATAAAGAAAAATAAAAGTAATCCAATAATAAATTCTAAAATTCCCATTTAACACCTCCTTTACTTATTTAATACTTGTCCACTGATCATCTTCTTTTTTGTATTTTTTCTTTACCGCTGCCCAGGCAATAGCATGAGCAGTTTCTTCGAGCGTTCTATTTCCCTTTCTATCCTCCTCATGTCGGTATTGATCCCAAGCACTATTATAGGCCTCAAGATAAATTTCTTGTGCTTTCTGCGGTAGAACTCCTTTAACGTCTTCTGGTAAATTTTTAATTTTTTCATAAGGCATTACTCAAAGTTTTCCTTTTTAATTTATATGTAGGTTCAGTAAAACATTTACTTGTAAAAAAGTTGTGAATTTAAAGTTATAGAATTGTAATAAAAAATATTTGCTAATTGGTGATAGCAAATATTTTTATTATTATTGGTTTGGAAGCAGTAGATTTAATATTATTTTTCCCAAATAACATCCATCTCTTTAAGTTTGTAATTATGGGGCTTGTAAGAAAAGTTTTTTTCTTCTTTAAAAGTAAAGGTTTTATTTATTTGTTTTCGTCTTTCTTCCATAGCTTGCTCAAATTTGCCTCCAGTTCGATTTGTTCTAATTTGTTTGTTTTTTGACATTAAGATTTTATCAAACCCGTTGGCTTTAGCGAATTTTTCCAAACTATGCATTAAACCTTTAAATACTGAAACTTCGTCTGTTGAAAAAAGGAAGGTGCTTGAAGGATTGAGAGAAGCAGCTAAGACTTTTTCCCCATTTTCTTCAAAATGGTGTAAGAGTACTAGTCCTAAACAGCGATTGGTTTCTGGATCTTGGAACACAAATTGAAAATAATTTTCAATATCCCATATATTAGGCATCTGCTTTTCTGGACTTCGACCAGCAATGGGGTTATCTTCACTCACACAAACTCCTCCTGTCATTCTTGCATTAGCACTTTCTTTAGTTTTAGTGAAAAAACCATTAATTACTTGCCTTTGTTGACCAGACTCACTTTCAAATTTATCTAATTCAGTTTCCAGTAAGTTTTGTTCTTCAGCAAATAAATTGAGAAACCTTAGGGCAGTAAAAGCTTGAAATTGTTTTTCATCGTATTCGCCAGTATCTATTCTAGCTAATGAGATGGCTAAATCTTCTAGGCTAATATTTCCTAGATGAAAGTTTTGAGGATCTATTTTATCTCCAGTTAGAGCCTCAATGGCTTCCATAGTTTTAGTTCTTTGACCTCTAAGTTGTCCATAGAAAGCTTTTGTCGATTCTTTGTCTGATGTTGGATTCAACAGTTAAACCTTGGGTTAGATTTTCATAATAAAGAATTAATTTTTGGATAGTTTCTGGAGAATATTTTTTACCTCTTCTTTTTTCTATATTACGACTGATTTGTTGAATAAAGCTGTCACTCATTCCTAAGCGGTCAAGTCGAAATCTATTGTTTTGATCGTTAAGTTTTGCTCTAGTTCTTTCCTGAGAAATTTTAGCAAAATATTTTTGCATTTTTTCTCTTAAAGCTTGGTTTTCCCATCCAGATTTCACTAAGCGGCGATTAATTTCTTTAATACGATCAGCAAAAAAACTGTGTAGTTCGCACATTAGAGCATAATCTTGATTAGGTGCTTGACTAACTCTATCTGTAGTTCCTTGAACATAATCTCTAATATCATCAAAAAATGCAAATTCATAGCGCAAAATTAAATCCTTTAATTCATCGTTAGGAATTTGTTCACTGTTGTAAATTGAATCGGCCAATAGAATAAAAATTTTTTGATCTAAATTTTCCAATTGATCAAGACCAATGTCTTCTAAGGCGCCTTCGTCCTGTCTATTTTTTATTAAATCGTTGACTTTTGTATTTAATTCAAGTTGAATTTTTTCTAAGTCAAAATCTAAATTTTGCATTTCTTCTGCTAAATGCAAAATGCTCATTTTTAATGACTCAATAGCAGCTTCGTTTATTGTCTCGCCACCTTTAACCTTAATGGTAGCTGCCTCTAACAAGTCAATTTCATATTTAGGCTCAAAAGTAAATTCTGCCAAATCTTCATTTCTATCAGCACAAGCTTTAGTTTTTTCATGGCCACCCCAACTGCCAGAATTATTAGGATAAACCGCTCTGAGTAGGTCCCGATAATAAGGTTTCTGTCTATCCTGTTCAGACATTGGTTTTGAACTAATCATTTGACCTGTCATTTCCTGGAGTTCAGCAATATATGCGTCTTCTAATTGATGGGCTTCTGCTTTTAAATATCCTTCAATAATAATAGGGCTTAGCGTTCTAAATTTTTTAGTAAACTCTAAAATTTTATCTCTATTTTCATTAGTAACTGATCCAGTTTTTATACAATCTGTATATTCTTTTAGAATGCTTAAAGCCTGTTTACCATGGGTGCCAATAAATCTACTTAAAAATTTTAGGTCTTCTTGGTTGTTTGCAATTTCTTTAGCATGGCTTAAAATAAATTTTTTAATACCTTCTTGTTCTTTCTCAAAAATATGGGGCAATATTTTAATATAATCTAGAGAAAGTTCTTGAGAAATATCCTCTCGATTCACATGGTTTGCTACTTGATCTAAGATATTATCTTCGATTCCGTTTTGTTGTGCTGTTTCAATAAATTTTCTAGCAAAAGTAACAGCCTCATCGTCAGATAAAAAGAGTTTTGGATATTTGATAGCTATTTTATTTTCTATCAAGTCAGCTGCTTTTTCATGAATTATTAAAGTTCTTTCTGGACTAATTTTTCCTTGTCCAACCGCAATGAGAAGTGTTCTTAAGGTTTCCTGATCATGGGAACTTCCTAGGTATGCCTTATTAAATTTTTGTAAAAATAATAATCCTTCATCGGAGACAAATTCATAACTTAAATGGTGACTGGTGATCAGATCATCGTTTATTAATTCTGGAGCTTGCTCATAAAAATTTAAAGCGTTATCTCTAGAAAGTTTACCTTCACTAACTTTAAACAAGATTACGCTTAATGCTTGAGATGAGTGTTCTTGGTCTCCATCATTATATTTGTTATAAAAATTTTGAAAAAATTCCATGCCCGATTCATTCAAGAAATATGATGGATTATGTTGAAAAACATCAAAAATCCAATGGTTTTTTGCGTCTTTAAATAAGGGGTATGAGTCGTAAGCATCTTTAAGAAAAGTTAGTTCTTCTATAGAAGCTTTGGGTTTTTCATTTATTCCAGTAGCTAAACTTAAGACGTCATAAGAACTTAAAAGCGATAGTTTTTCTTCGTCTTCTTGATTTTCTACCCAAAGTTCTCCTAAATGTAGAAAACGCTTAAAATCATTTAATAAATTAACATATTTATCACTTTCAGGATTAGCCTTATCTAGGTTTTTTAAAACTTCTCTAACCACATATTCCCAGCTATACAAACGGCCATTAAAATGTCGAGCTTTTTCTGCCTCTGGAGACTCCCCATCATCACCATCATATTGACTAAGTTCAAACAAGACTTTATAAGATTGTTGATAAGATAAGGCATCTTCTTGAGTGATTAAACCCTTATTAGCCATTTCTATAATCATGGCATTGTTGAGCAAAGATTCTTGAGCCATGGTTCTTAATCTTTCATCTTCAGAATCTTTATCTATAATTTGTTTTGCTAACTCAGAGACATGTTTTTTGATGTCAGAATGATTGCCATATTCGGTGTAATTCCAATTCATCAACAATTCTTTGGCTTCAGCTAATTCTGGAAAGCTTTCAATTGTTTGATCTAAAATTAATTCCCAATCATCTCTCATGGCCAAAATAGTTAAGCTTCTATTAGCATGATTAATTCGATAGCCTCGTCCATCAGCAGCGGCAATAATCACTAAATTTTTAATTGCATCAGGAGTTGGATAAAAGGTCAAATCATCTATCCAGCCACCCTCTGTGTCACTTAGAGATTTATCCATTAAAATTTGATAAATATTATTATCTAACTCCTCAATTAAGGGGCCATAGATTGCTTTAGCAGTTTTAGCTTTTTTAAGCAAATCAAAAGCAGCTAGGCCCACACTTATTCCTTTTGATTCTAAAAGAGATTTTGGTTTCCAACCATCTTGATAATGAGCATTAAATTTTAATTTTTCGTCTAGAATAAGACTTAGTTTAGAAGCAATTTCTTTAGGTAAGTTTTCCAAGAAATCTTGTTTAAATTGAGATAATTGTTCGTGAGCCAAATGAGCCACCATGTCTTTAATAATTGTCAAATCTTCTCCATCGGATAAATTTTTTAATTCATAACTGACATGGTTATGGACTTCTCGATTATTATAAAGCTCAGTCCATAATCTGTTTTTTTCTTCAACATCTCCAGCGTTTCTGGCTTCAATAAATAAATTTAAATCAGTTAAAAATTTATTCTTATTTTCTTTAGTAAAATATTCTTCTTGTTCGCCTTTTTCTAAAAGTGGTAAAATTCTTTCTTCGACAATCTTTTGAGTTATTTCTTCACTAACCCAGGGTTCTTGAGACATTTTATTTGCATGGTTTTTCCAAACCTCTACCAATTGACCTGTTTCTTCTTCCAGATATGTTGAGGCTTTTTCTGATAAATACTTATCAGTTCTTCTAATAGCGTCTTGAACTATTTCTAGTTGGGAATTAACTTCTTCTAACTGTTCATTAAAGTTGTCTTTTTTGTTTTCTAAATCACGTTTGGAAAGTTTTTCGCCATATTCTCTAATTCCTAAAAATAAAGTTTTAATTTTCTTATTGATTTTTTGATGAAGAGACTCTCTTCCGTAGTGTCTTTCATTATTTAAATTTCGTCGACGATCCTGCTGATCCCAATTCAAATTTCTTAAATCAGAATCAATATTGGAAATTTGTTTGCTGAGATTTGATATTGTTTCCAATAAGGATTGCTTTTCTGCTATAAGTCTAGATCTAGCCCGATTAATAGATTCCCAATCAATTTCTTCTTTTGTTGAATTTTCTTCACCTTGCTCGTCTGAGGGAATTGAAGCTAAGGCTAATTCTAAAGAAATGTCATTGGCATTTTGATTTAAATTGGGAAGCAGATTTTTTTTAAATTCTTCTAAATTTTGAATTATTATTTCTGTTACTCGATGAGTTTCTAGAAGCTCATTTTTGATTTCAGCTACCTTTGTTTTTTGAACCTCAACTTCTTGAGAATTGGCAGAATTTATTTGCTTATTAGAAGTTTGCAAGGAATCTCTCATTAATTAATAATATCAAGTAGCAAGCATGTCCTACAAGTATTAGATTTGCTTATTTTATTTGTTGTATATTTTAATATATCTTGATTTTTCAATAAAAATTAAAATAAGTATTGATATCAGGGTGATATTGTATTAGCATGAATTAATACATATTGTTAGTTTTAGGTAATTTATGAAAATAAAAAAAATACTACTATTATTGATTATATTTATAATTTTCTTGTTTTCTTCATTATTTGCACTTAGAAAGATAATTATAGGTGATACGCCAGGTAGTTTTGTGGACAGGCGTTTTTTTGATTATGTTGCTATCGATAGGTCAGCAGCAGAGTGGCTAATGTATCATATTTTTGAGGGAACAAATTATCTAAAGGAATTGATAGTTACTACTGTTGTTGAGGGTACGGTTGTTGATGTGGAATTAACAGGAGGAGAGATAGGCGGATTTAGATATTATCAGGTTGGAGAGTCAGAGGGCACTTACGAGTATTTGGTAAAGATAAGGCTAGCGAGCTTAGAGTATCCAGAACAACAAACAACTTACTTTTTTAGTCCGAGAAGAGTGGAGTTAGCAGAATTATTTAATGAACAGGGTGAGGAAATAGATTTTGAACAAATTGAAAGTGGTTCATTAATTAGAATTGAAGAAACCGTTGATTTAATGTCAACAAATAGGGACGATGCGAACGTTAAAAGTCTTTTAATTAAACTTCAATAATACTTAGTTGTAAATAATATTTTTTTGTTAATATTTCAAATAATTACTAAATTGTTTTTCATTTTTTAATTGGAGGTATTTTCATAAATTTAACTGAATCTGGTATAATACTTTTTTTTATAAATAATCTAAGAAAATATTGAACAATATGTTGTTTAAAGAAGCGGTCAAGGAATATCAAGCTTTAGCAGACTCACGAGCTTCATCTACCGAAAGACTACAGGTTCGATCTGATATTGCAGAGATGATTAGCTCTAAAGCAATTAGCCCAGATTGGTATCTCAATACCATTATTCTTTCTGCACTAAATTATCAATCTTGGGATTACAACAATAATAAATCTAGGCAACCATCTTTAGCAGAATCTATTATAGCCACGGAAAATTTAAATAAAAAATATAGAGAATTGGTTAAATTGTTGTCTCCTAGAGTTAGATCAATTATTAAGATTGGCTCTTCTACTTGGGCGGAAAATTTTAATGTTAGAGATTTTTCACAAGACAAATCAGATTTAGACCTTGAAGTTTTAATTGATGATGTCAGCTCTTCTATCGGAGAAGGCTTGCCAGGAGCAGAAGCTGGTTTAGAAACTTTTATGGAATTATACAAAAGAGGTCAGGCTGATTATTTTTCTTATGGTTATAAATCTGATGGCATACCAATTAGCATTCATTTTATGCCAACGGAAACATTTAAAAGAAACTGTGGTTTAAATGTGGTTTCTCTTTCGAAATCGATCACTAATGTGGAGTTTAGAATTAAACCAAAATCTAAGCCGCCAGTTTATGATGAGAGGTATGATGGCTCAGGTAGAGAATTTGTCTTTAGGGCCATACCACAAAAAATTACTGGTGGTATTTTAACAGAGGTGCCAGTTATGATGGTTGGTCCACAAGACCAAATTGTTATGGGTTTGATACCGAGCAAATATTTTACTTATCCAGAAGTTAGGGGTGATCGAGAATTTTTTGAAGAAAATATTGCTAAATTTAAAAAGAATTTAAATTTAAGATTAATTGCTGAGGGCGGAGATGGTAGGTTTACCAATATGCCGGCTAGAAAAAAACTAATGCCTAGTTATGTTTTAAATCTACTCGATAAAGAACAAAAAGAATTACAAAAAAGAACCATTAAGAATCAGCCAAAGCCTTGAGGAATATTGATTGAAAGACAGGGGGTTGTCCTTGAATAATTTTGAACACTTCACAATTTGGAACAGTTAATGATACCCAATCTTCTGGTTTACTTTGCCAAACTCCTCCGGCTATTGCTCTAATTACGCTGTTATGTAGTATTAGCAGCATATTCAAGTTTTCCTCATCAACCTGTTCTTTTAGGAATTGATAAACTGGTAGAACTCTTTCTAAACTTTCTTTAGCTGTTTCTCCACTGGGAACGTAGTGTGTATATTTGTCCGTTTCTGGTTTATGCAAATATTCGGATAAACCAGCCTTGACGGCTTCTTCTCTAGTATATCCTTCTAACACTCCGAAGGATTGAGGTTTTAATTCTGGAATAACAAGGATGTTTTGGGGTTTTGTATATTCTGCGACAATCTGAGCTGTTAGCAAAGCTCTAGATAGAGGAGAAGAAACTATGGTATCAATTTTTATTTTTTTTAATTTTTTACCAGTTTCGTGAGCTTGAGCTAAGCCTTTTTCAGTTAAGGGTGATTCTTTGTGGCCGACTATTCTTTTTTCCACATTAGCTAAGCATTCTCCATGACGCGTTATCATTAGTCCTAACTTTTCATTATCTTTCATAAGAGGGAATTATATCATTTTTTCTCAAGCTGTCTAAATTTGTTAAATTTAGTATAAATTGTTAAAATCTAATTATATGAAATGGAAGATTGAAAATAAAAAACTAGTTAGAGACTTTGAGTTTGCAGATTTTCAAGAAGCACTTGTTTTTGTTAATAAAATTGCGAAAATAGCAGAAGAACTCAAGCATCATCCAGATATTTTAATTCATTCTTACAATAAAATTAGGGTTATGATTTATACTCATGATGAGGATAAAATAACAGATAAGGATTATGGCCTAGCAGAAGAAATTGATGTTTTAAACAAGGACTAATTGCAAAGAAACATGGAAGTGATTAAGAAATTTGATGGGATATAGATTTTCGAAATGTGTTGGTCTTAGCAAATAAGCATTGAATAGAGCATTTTCATTAATAAAGCTTTTATTTCTTCAACACTTTGAGTTTTTTTAAGTTCAAGTACTTGATGGCCAGTTAACTGCACATAGTTTTCCACACCAGCTTTTTCTACCACTCTTCTTTGAGCAGCCTTATGTCCATTATTTCGATTTTTGCCATTACCAATTTCTACATGAACACCCTGGCCAGTTTCAGGATTAGTTACGTAAAAATCTGGATGAGTCACCACTTTATCTTTTTTGCCATTGTGATTTTCTACTGCTTCTTGGGTTCTAATGGCCTTGGCTTGATCAACAATAAAACCAGCAGCTTGTGCTTTTTTTGCAAAAAGTATTTCTAAGCTATGTCGTCTAGCCATTCGGCTATTATACAGCACAGATTTTTTTATTTTTTAGCCTTAGTTTTTCGTTCTTCAATTTTTTTGAGAGTATAGGTGATTCGATCATGAAGATTAATATTTTTAATGCGAGCAAAACGTAAAATGGTAACCAATAGGTCGCCAAGTTCTTGTTCATATGATTCATCTGTTTGGGCAGCAACATTAGTTTTTTTGCGACCATGCTCTGCTAGGTAAGCACGCGACATCTCTCCTAATTCTTCAAGTAAACTCAAAATCATAATCGAACCAAATTCTTTTGAATAGCGCTTGCCTTTATCAATTCTATCTAGAATTTTAAAGTATTCCCCAAAAGGAGTGTCATGGTAGGGTCGAGTTGTAGTTTTTTTTTGTGTCATTGGCTAATTTTATCACGAAGCAAAGAAAATCAGCTCAGTGTTATACGGAGCGAGGTTAAGATTAAAAGAGGTTTCTTTATTTTCTAGATGAGAGTAAAGGTTTTTATTCAGTTGATAGCTACTAATCACTCGGTAATTATTTTGCTGTGGTACGTATGCTTGAGTTTGGTTTTTCCCCATATTAATGCATACGAGAGCTTTAATTGTTTGATCACTAGATATCACTTCCAACACTATTAAATTTGTTGCTTGTCCATGAGCTTTAGCCATCGACCATTGGCCCTCGCGAAATAGTTTTGATTGTTTGAGCTGTAATAGATTTTGATAATAACTTTTCAACTGTTGATCACTTTTTTCTTGAGGAGAGCGTGTGATTTGCATTGGTGGACGTATAGTTCGACCTTCATCCTGACCCTGATTAATCAATAACATGGTGTTTGGTAAAAAACTAATCAAGGCTGCTGCCGCCTGAGAAAATTCTTTACCCATGGTTTTGATGGCTCTTTCCTCATCATGATTTTCTAGATAAACAGTGTCTTTACACTGGCCTTGATTTTGAGCACACTCAAGCAAGTGAGCGATGTGTTCTTTTAAATGGTAGGGATTTTCGCCTCTGGCTACTCTGACTAAATGTTTATAAAGTTCATCACGATAAATATAATCAAAGTTTTTAGCTAAAACATCCTTTTCCCAATAAGCTTCAGCCATAAATTCAAAATCTAACTTATTTAAAGATTGTGCTTTAGCTTTGGCTTTAGGAATTGCTTCCTGCCAAAATTGATGATTTTGAATGTATTGTTTTTCTTCTTCATTAAGAGTCCATCCCCAAGTGCGCAAAAAAGTTGAGGGGTTAAGTAGCATTGCCATGTCACATCTTACGCCATCAACATGTTCAACTAGTGATAGCAATTTTTCAGTCATTATATGATGAACAACTTCTTGGCCATAATTAAGCTGTAGAGTGTCAGACCATTCTGGATAATTAGGATCTTTACCATGAGCCAGATAATGTGTTTGACCGTTTTGACCCCCAATAGCTTGATATAAATTAGGATTTTTTAAAAATTGGTCCCTGCTGCCCTGAATAAAATATTCTGGATGCTCTCTTGCCCAAGGATGATCAACAGCAGTATGATTTGGTACAAAATCTACGTAAACTTTTTTATCTGCTTCGTGCAATTTTTTGACCATCTTATCCCAAGCCTCCCAGCTTTCTACGAGATGAGGGTTTGGTAGATAGTCAGCTATTGCGAATGGGCTAGCCACTACGTCTTTGTCAGGGTTAATGTCTGGCAGGGCATAGGTGTATTGATGAGTGTATTTTTTAGCATGATTGGCACTAAACTGACTTGGTAGATAGATACCCATAAACCAAAAAATATCATAATTGTTTAATTTTTCTACCCATGCTTCATCAGGAATTGTGTCAACAGTGACTGTTCGATTATATTTTTGACCCAAGTCATTGAGCCATAACCTAGTATTAATTAAGTTTAAGCTTATTTGTTGGTCTTTTTTTTGGCTAGGTTTTAAATGTTCTTCAAGCCTACGATCAAAGACCTCACAACTAACAAGATGAGTTTTTTTCAATGCTTGATTGCTTAGAACCTCTTTATTCACTGTTTTTTAACCATTAATATGAAATCTCAAAAGTTCTCTCAATTTATCATTGTCTTGGTCGATTGTAAATCTCTGAGAAAATTAAATTGATGGAAAAGACTTTGCAATCAATGATAAAATAGCTTTTTAATTTAATTAGAGGAGGAAAAAATGACAAAAGAAGATGTTTTAGAAAAAAATAATGGTCATTTAAAAGAGCGCCAGACTTATAATGATTTTATAGATATGTTTATAGAATTGAAGAAACAATACCCAAATTTGAATGTTGAGCAATTTGTTGAGCAACTAGCTGAAGCCTTACCAGAAGCTAGAGCTATTATTCTTCTTGAAGAAGCTAGAGAAAAAGGTGTCCCAGTTGATAGAAATCTTATTTTTCCAGAATCAAATAAATAAATTTGCTTTATTTCAGAAAAAAATACTAGTTAATTAAATATAGACTTGTTGTCATATGTAAAATTTTGTTATACTAGAAGTTATGACAAACATTAACTCTGCCCCATTTCAACAGGATTTTTCTAATGCAAATAGCGCTATAGCGTCGAACGACCAAGCAATCTCCGATAATGCCCAGACAACCCAGGAGAGTGATTCTAATAAGCTATGGTTGGCTTTACTAATAATATTAGCCATAATTGTTGGTTTCTGGATTGGTTTTTTTGTCAATGAATATTTTTATCAAAGCCCAGAAGATCAAAATGCACAAATAGATGTAATTGATGATTTAACTCCTGAGCCAATAGTGGAAAGAGCTATTGAAGTAGACAGAACTGAAGAAATTGACGGTACTGGGGAGGAATATATTGTTTTTCGGGAGGAAAATTATAATATAGGAGAAACTATTAGTATTGCTCCAGACAATGAGTGTATATCAGAGGATTTAAACTTAATTTTAACTGATATTCAAGAAGATAAGTTGGTTTTTGAAGTAGAAGCTCTTGTTTTAGATAGAAGTATAAATCAATTTGTAGAAGAAATGATAGAAATCGAAATTGAAGACCAGTATTGTTCACCAGCCTTAACTTCATGTGAAAACACTCCACTTGACTACTGTTTTTCTGTGAATAGTGTTGATGGAATTTATAATTTGGGCTATGAGTTGAGAGAAGGAACTCTCACACCTTTGAATTGAGCTTTAGACAAGTAATTTAAGCAATGTTTGCTAATTTTAGACTTCCATTGATGATTGGTTTTAATAATTCTGAAAAGACTTTCGAGTTAAAAAATGTCTTTATAAATACTAGCCTATTTAAATAGGCTTGTCTTTACTCTTGAAATTATTTATACTGATATTGTTAACAAAATACTATTTTTTATCAATAAAGACCTGCCATTAATGCTGAGGATTTTCGATTTACTCTATCAAAAAAAGCACAAGCTTCTTTCTCAAAAAGTTTTCTTTTGTGAACATCAAGACCTAGTTTATTTAATTGTTCAAGATAGAAACTCAGGCAAGATTATCAAATCAGCTAAAAGCAACGATGGCCTTCTTTTTCGAAAAGTTAAAGTTAAAGAAGAAATAGTTAAACAGTATCCTCAATTTAGAGATAAAAGACGGTCTTTTATTAAAGAGCGTTATGCAAACCATCTAGCGCCAGCTAGTGAATTTATGGATCATTCCAAAATTAGTATGCAAAATGCTTTTAAAACTTCTGAGGGCGTATTGCTTTTTTATCACTATCATAACTATCAGGCCTATCAGGTAGGTGTAGCTGGTTTTAGTGATGGAGATGATCCTCATTTAATTTGGCGTCACCACCAGCCAGTTTGGGAAATGTATGATCAAGTAGCGGGTAAAAAAATTGAATTTATTGATCTTTTGGAAATCAAAGGTCAATATGTGGCCTATTGGTTGGTTGAAGATGAAGCAGTTTGGGCAACAGTTTATCCTAATTATCGAATTACAGAGCAAATTGAAATCGTAGAAAGATCTCAGCTTAACAGGCCTCAGGCTAATCCATTAATTAGTCCCGAACCCACTCATGATTGGGAGTCGTTTAATACTTTTAATCCAGCTGCCCTTTACGAAGCTGACAAAGTCCATTTACTTTATCGAGCTCAAGGATACGATTATGTTTCATCGATTGGTTATGCTAGCAGTGAGGATGGTTTAAGTGTTGAGCAAAAACTAGAAAGACCAATTTTTGTTCCCACTCAGCCATTTGAAATTGCAGTTAAACCGGGCCAAGTTAATATGGCCTTTGCTTCTGCTGGTTGTGGTGGCTGTGAAGACCCACGCTTAACTAGAATTGATGATCGCATCTATATGACTTATGTAGCTTTCAATGGTTATTCTGAACCACGTATCGCTCTTACCTCAATTGCACTTAAAGATTTTTTAAATCAAAATTGGTTGTGGACTCATCCAGTTTTAATTTCTAAGCCAGGTTTAGTAACTAAAAGCGCTTGTATTTTGCCAGAAAAAATTAATGGCAAGTATGTGGTTTTTCATCGAGTTTTTCCTGATATTTTAATAGATTTCAGAGATGATTTAGATTTTAGCGATGGTCAATATTTGAAGGGCGATAAAAAAATCAGTCCTCGATCAGCTCTGTGGTGGGATAGTCGTAAGATTGGTGTTGGAGCGCCTCCGCTCAAAACCAAAGATGGTTGGTTATTAATTTATCAATCAATTGATGACAAGGAGGGGCACCCTTATAAAGTGGGAGCTATGTTACTTGATTTAGAAGATCCCAGTGTGGTTTTACACCGTTCCAGTCAGCCAATTTTACAACCTCAAGAATGGTATGAAAACGACGGTTTTAAGGCCGGAGTAGTTTATCCTTGTGGAGCAGTAATTATTGATCAAACTTTATTCGTTTATTATGGTGGAGCGGACTCTCGAGTCTGTGTCGCTACAGCTAATCTAAATCAATTCTTGCTTGAGCTTAAAAAAGAAGGTAGAGCTAAAGTTGAACCAACAATTATTACTAAATTAGATAAGAAGAGTTTGGCCAAAAGGGGGCTTTTTAGAAAATAAAAGGTTTTTTATGAATAAAAATAATTCTCATATTCAATTTGAAAGACATCAAAAGAATCCAATTTTATCTCCTGATGCGAGTAGGTCATGGCGGGCTCGAGCGGTTTTTAATCCCAGTTTAGTAAAAAAAACAGACGACTTTTACCAAGTTCTTTATCGGGCTTTGTCCAAGGAGCAAAATTATTTAGGACAAGAAATGAGTTTATCAAGCATCGGATATGCTGAAAGTAGAGATGGAATTAATTTTGACTATATGCGTCAACTAATTGTTCCTGAGTATGAATGGGAAAAATTTGGTTGTGAAGATCCACGAGTAACTTATATTGATGGCAAATATTTTATTTTTTACACAGCACTATCCGAGCACCCACCGACAGCTGACGGTATTAGAGTGGCAGTTGCTATAAGTAAAGACTTAAAAACTATTGAAGAAAAACATTTAGTGACGCATTTTAATGCTAAAGCTATGGCTTTATTACCAGAAAAAATCAATGGACAGTATGTGGCTATTTTAACTCCCAATACTGATCGTCCTCCAGCAACAATTGCGGTGGCTAGATTTAATGAAATATCAGACATGTGGTCTCCTGGTTTTTGGGAAAAATGGTATCAAAATTTAGATCATCACAGCATTAATTTAGAGCGTATTGATACTGATCAGATTGAGGTGGGCGCAGTACCTGTTAAGACAGATGAAGGTTGGCTTTTAATTTACGCTCATATTCAAAACTATCCAATTGAAGCTAAAAGAATTTTCGGCATTGAAGCTGTGTTATTAGATTTAAAAGATCCCCAGCAGATTTTAGCTCGTACTCAAGGACCGCTTTTATTACCAAAAGTAAAGTATGAGGCTGAAGGCATAGTTCCCAATGTTATTTTCCCTTCATCAGCATTGGTAGAGGGTGAGAAACTGCGTTTATATTATGGTGCAGCTGACACCCATTGTGCTTTAGCAGAAATTAATCTAGCTGATCTTATTAAAAGCATGCAAGACAATTCATTTAAGGAAGCCTTTCATTTAGTTAAATATCATCGCAACCCAATTTTGACGCCTCGCAGCGAAAATTTTTGGGAAGCTAATTCTGTTTTTAATCCTGCAGCTGTTTATGAAAATGGAAAATTTTATTTAGTTTATAGAGCACAATCTCCAGACAATACCTCTACTTTAGGTCTAGCTGAAAGTGATGATGGTTTTAATTTTAAACGTCATCACGAACCCATCTATGTACCACGTAAATCTTTTGAACAAAAAAGTGAGCCTGGTCGTTTATCTGGTTGTGAAGATCCACGTATTACCCGTTTAGGCAATGAATTCTTAATGTTTTATACAGCTTATGATGGGATGAATCCTCCTAGGGTTGCCGTCACATCTATTGCTATTCAAGATTTTGTTAAACATAATTGGCAGTGGTCAGAGCCCAAGCTTATTTCTTCTCCAGATGGTGATAATAAAAATAGTTGCTTACTACCAGAAAAGGTTAGGGGTCGCTATGTAATCTTGCATCGTATGGGTGGTAAAGAGATAGCCATCGATTATTTAGATAATTTAGATCAATTGCAGGGTGAAGAAATATGGCTTGAAAAAGAGCAATCAATTGGTCCTAGAACTGAATATTGGGATGGAGCCAAAATTGGTATTGCCGGTCCGCCACTTTTAGTTGATCAAGGGTGGTTACTACTTTATCACGGAGTGTCAGACATTGATCACCATTATCGAGTAGGTTTTATGTTGTTAGATCGTGATAATCCAGGTAAGGTTTTATATCGTACTCCTTATCCAATTTTAAAACCAACCGAAGAGTTTGAAAGAATTGGTGATGTAAATAATGTAGTTTTCCCATGTGGAGCAGTGATAGTGAAAGGTACACTTTTCGTTTACTATGGGGGGGCGGATAAGGTAGTTTGTGTGGCTACAGCTGATGTAAGTGAGTTATTGGCGCAGGTTAAATTATAGGTGCCTATTTAATAAGAAGAAAGATATCTATGACTGAACTTAATAATGCTGGTAGAGAAATTAATAAGCCTGAGGCAGAACAAGTTTCTTTTCAAACAGATGCAAATTTTGAAACAAGAACTGAAAATGTTAATGGACAGATTGAGGCAAAAAAAAAGAAATCCCTATTTAAAAAATTTTTAATAATTTTTTTATTAATAAATTTATTGTTAGTAGTAGCTTTTTTATTTTACTATTTTTTAATTTTGAAACCCCGTTATTTGAGCCTTGATTCTCAGGAAACACCCCTGATTATGGACACTCAAATTAAGCCTTTATCTTTAGAAGAATGGACAACAGTGGAATTAAGTGTAAAGGAAAATTTATCTTTGAATTCAATTAATCAAATGCTTTCTCCATCTCAATTAAGCAATCCTTTAGAAAATGAAAGTCCGCTTAGTTTTTATAAAAATTTAGAAGAAACATATAGTTTAAATTCATCTAAAGATAGTGTTGATCAGACTTTAGGTGTTCAACAAAAAAAATCTCATTTTAGTTTAAAGCTGGGGGCGAAGTTAGAAGATGACAACAAAAAAGAACATGATTTAGACCTGTCGCTTTCATATTTAGGTTTGGAGGATCTATCAAGTCAAGAAACTCAGGTAGATATTATTGCCAATTTAAGTTTAGGAGATGTTGTTTTACAAGATGATGGCATGGATGCCTTGCATGTTTCGATAATCAATTCTTTCGATAATAAGGCAGCTATTAACATTGAAGCATCAGATTATTTAATAGTTTTATTAGACACTTTAATTTTTCCTGAAAAAGAGCGAATTCCTGGAAAAATCTATGTTGATTCAAAAGATATTTACCCTTTTTTTGGTAATTATGTGCAGATTGAAAGTGATTTTGTAGAACTAGATGAAAACAAAGATCAGCTTTTGAATGATTTTATTAATTTTAGTGAAAATAATTTTATTGATACTTTTGCTGATTTAAACAAGTATGTGGACACAAGCAAAGACATTCTGCTGCTTAGTGATCAGTCGCATTTAGGTGTGGTTTTAGTAACAATTGATGAGCGTCTTTTTTTAGAAACAGTAGAAGAATATTTTACCAACACAAAACGATATTTTGAGTCTAATCAGAATAGATATGAGATAATTTGTGCTGGTCAAAATTATGAGTGCATGTATGAATTAGGTTATCAAGATAAAGAAAGTCTTGACGCTAGCGCTGAATTAATATCAATGCTTTTTAAGTTTTTTAGAATCAATCGTTCTGGAATTGTAGTCGCCGTAGACGATTTAAGCTTTAAAGGTTTCTATTTAGATTTTGTTAAAAGAGGAATGGTGCTTGACATGTTTAATTTACCAATTGATATAAATCACTTAGCTTTTAGTTTCTATATTGATAATTTATTTGAAAAGCAGAATATTTTTTCACCTAAAAAGATCATTAATTTTAGCGATCAACCGGAGTTTTTGGGATATGCTGCAATGGAACAGGGTAATAGATTATATTCAGAAAATAAAGCTTTTATGCGCACTCTAGAGTTAGATGCTTTGAAAGCCTTATTGGTTGAAGGAGGAAAATTTTGTAATGTTTGGTGGAGTCCAGAATTTTGCATAAATGAATTAATTGACTGGGAGATTAATGCTTCTTCTCTATTTGATAATACCATTAATATGAATTATCCCTTTGGTAGCTATTCATCAGATCAGCAACTCTCAGCGACCATTAGAAGTTTCGATTGGGAGTTTGAAGATGATTGTTTTTATGATGAAGAAAGTACTTTTATTTTTAATTCTTATGAGTTTTATCAGGACGTGATTGTTGATCAAAATCTTCATTTAAGGGTTTCACTTAATTCTGATAGTGAGGGTGGTTATTTTGGTCGGGTCTGTCACCTCAAAGAACACGGCTATAGCACTAGGTTGCCTTTTGCTGGTGAAATAAGTCTTTCAGCTAAAGGTTTCACCGCAGAAGAAGCTTTAGAAAAATTTAGTGAAGCTTTGTCGGGCATTAGGATTAAATAAAAAAATAGATGAAAATAAAGTAACAATTTAAATCTTTTTTTTAATTAATTTTTTTCCTAATTTATACAACTCCCCAACAACAAATACTGAGCTAGATAAAAGTATGCCTGTTAAAACTTCCATCCCGGTTAGTGGTACAAAATTAAAAATATTAACTAAAAAGCTGTTGGTCATAGCTATATATAAAAGAAACAATGATGCGGCTACTGCTGCCACCACATATTTGTTGCTAAACACACCAATGCTAAATAGAGAGCGATCGAGGGAGCGCATGTTAAAAATATTAACCAATTGAGTAAGGCAAATAACTAAGAAAGCTCCAGTTCTAGCTTTATCTATTCCCTGAGGTAAAAATCTAATAAACGTCCACATTGAAGTAACAACCATACAAAAGACAATGGGACTTAAGAAGCCTAGCATTTTTCTAGATAGAATATTTTCTTCTTTAGTTCTTGGTGGCTGACTTAAAACATCTCCGTGTCCTGGTTCTGCTGCTAAAGCAATATCTACCAAGCCATCAGTAACTAAATTTACCCATAAAATTTGTGAAGCAAGTAGGGGCAGGGGAAGGCCAAAGGCAATAGAAATAATAATAATCAGATCTTCAGCGAGGTTAGTGGTAATGAGAAAGGCGCTAGCCTGCCTAGTGTTGACAAAAACCACTCTTCCTTCCTCGACCGCATCAATGAGTGAAGCAAAGTTGTCATCGGCCAAAACAATATCACTAGCCTCCCTAGCAACATCTGTCCCAATCTTGCCCATGGCAATTCCGATATTAGCTTTTTTCAAAGCCAATACGTCGTTGACACCATCACCAGTCATTGCAACCGTATGTCCTAGATCTTGTAGTCTTTCTAAGATTTTTAGCTTCATGTTTGGTGTTAATCTGGCAAAAACGGATACTTGTTCAATGGCTTGGTCAAATTCTTCAGCACTTAGTGCTTCTAAGTCATTTTCAGTCATTACCAAGGAATATTCGCCAGTTTTTTCTTTATCGTCAATAATGCCAATTTGTTTGGCAATTGCTAGGGCTGTTTCTTTATGGTCGCCAGTTTTCATAATTACTCGAATGCCGGCTCCTTTGGCTTTTTTAATTGCTTCGGCGACGCCTGCCCGAGGAGGATCAATCATTCCTACAAAACCAACAAACACTAAATCATTAATGCTGTCAACTGATAAATTACGCTTATTGCCAGTTGTTTTTTTGTATGCAAAGGCAATCACACGCATTGCTTGAGCAGAATAATTTTTAACCTTGTCTAAGGCTTCTTCTTTATTTTTTTGACTAAAGTTACTAACCTCTTTATCAAGCAGTTGTTTATTGCATAGTCCAATTATTGATTCTGGAGCACCACTGACAAAAATTTCTCTTTTTTCATTTTCCTCAATCAAAACTGCTTTATATTTTAATTCCTGATTAAAAGGCAAATGATCAACAATTTTTGTTTCTTTTAATTGGCCATTAAATTTAGCCTTATAAGTTAAAATAGTTGATGCGCCTTCGGTCGGGTCACCACTAATTTGGTAATGAGGTTCTTCTTTACTGCCTTTATTAATTAAGCGGGCTCGACTATTTAATCCAGCAATCATAATTAATTTTTTTAAAGCAAAATTTTTTAGGGGATCAATGACTTTTTCATCTTTAAAAAATTTACCCTCTGGGTTCCAGCCAGAACCTGAAACGACAAAAGATTGATTAGTTAAGCAAATTTGTTCAATAGTCATCGTATTTTGAGTAAGGGTGCCAGTTTTATCGGTAGCAATAACGTCAGTAATGCTTAAAGTTTCAGTAGCAGGTAAAGATCTAACAATAGCTTTTTTATTAGCCATTCTTTTAGCTCCAGAAGCTAAGATAATGACTAAAACTGCTGGCAAACCCTCTGGAATACCAGAGACAAGTGAAGCCACAGCAAAGGTGAAAATATCGGCAAAACTCATTTCTCTAAAAAAGAAACCAATTGTAAAGGTAAACAAAGCGCCAAAAATAGCAATAATGGACATTTGTTTAGCAAGACGTGCAGTTTTGATTTCAAAGTGAGATTTTTCTTTTTTAATTTCTCCCAGGGTTTTAGCAATTTTACCAATAGCAGTTTTATTGCCTGTTTCAGTTACTACGAATTTGCCAAAACCACTAACCACAAAAGTACTCATCCACACATAGTTTTTTCTATCAGCCATTGGGGTTTTGTTAGCCATAGCTCGTGTACTTTTTTCAACAGCAAAAGCCTCTCCAGTTAAAGATGATTCAACTACTTGTAGGTTATTAGCTTCAATCAATCTGCCGTCAGCAGAAACCCGATCTCCTTCTTCTAGTAAAACAATATCTCCAGGCACCAAATTTTTAGAAGGAACTTCAATGAGTTGTCCATCCCTATAAACCTTGCTAGTGGCGACAATAATTTCTTTGAGAGACTCAATTGCTTTGTTGGCCTTATATTCTTGAATAAATCCGATAATGGTATTTATTAAGAGAACAAATAAAATTACATAGGTGTCAAGAGCATGATCCAAAAAGTAGGTAATGGCTGCTGCCATCAACATAACTAAAACCAAGAGATTATTAAATTGATGCCAAAGAATATTGAGTATTAAATGTTTTGGTTTGTCGTCAGCAATCTCGTTGCTACCATATTTTATCCGTCTTTTGTCAAGCTCGTTTTTACTTAAGCCTTTTTCTGGATCGGTGTTGAGTTTTTCTAAAACTTCTTGATAAGAAATGGTGTAATAGGGAATTTTGGGCATAACTGTAGTTTAGTCTAGCAAAATTAAGAGCTGTGAACAAGCGCTGACTCTGGTTTTTTACTCTGGTAGCTGTTAAACTAAAATTCTTAATCATGTTCAAAAAAATTTTAGAATATACTAGGCCCTATCGAAAAACACTAATTTTTATTAGTTTTTTGATTGTAATTATGGCTCTACTTAGTCAAATTGAGCCTTTTATTACCAAAGCTATTACCGATCAATTAGTAGAAAACGAAACTCAAGGGGTTTTTAATTACATTGCTATTCTTTTGGTAGTACTATTATTAGTAAAACTGATTCAGTCAGGTCTTAATCGTTTGTCTTGGTATTTAACTAATATTTTTGTGATTAAATTTGAATCTAGCCTAAAACAATTGGGCTTTGATCATTTAATGAAATTATCTCTATCTTTTTTCAATGAACAGGAAACTGGCAAGGTGATGAGCAAGTTGGATCGAGGCGTAAATCGTTTAACCTCAATTGTTAATAATTCTGGAATGCACTTCATTCCCAGTGTAACTACGGCCTTAATTTCTTTTTCAATTGTTTTGTATTATGAATGGCGAATTGGTGTACTGACAGTTTTGGCTTTTGTTCCCTATGTGGCTATTAATCGTTGGCGTTTTGAAAAAAACAATAAATTGGAAAAAAGAGAATATAGGCTTTATGACAAACAATATGCTCATTTTTGGGAGGTTTTAAGTTCAATGGAATTGATTAAAGCTTTTCGTGCTGAAGAGTTTGAAAAAAATAAGCTAAGTAATTTTTTTAAAAAAATCATTAATATTCGCACAGAAATGGAAAAAAACACTAATCGCTCAATTGCTGGTGATATTATCTTAGAGTCATTGAGTTGGTCAATGTATGCTTATATTGTTTATATGACTTGGCAGGGTCAAATTACTATTGGTACTTTAATTCTATTGGTGGGTTTGATTCAAATGATCCGTCAGCCCTTATGGCAAATTAATTGGATTTTTTGGGAGGTGAAAAGGGCGCAAATTGGAGCTAGAGACTTTTTCAAGATTATGAATGCTAAACCGGAGGTGGTTGATCCGTCTAAGCCAGTACCTATTAAAAATTTGCGTGGAGAAATTACTTTTGATCAAGTCTCTTTTACTTACAAGCAAAGCATGCGTGATTATTTTGATAAGTATTATGAAGAGGAAGGTGAAGCTAAAAATAAATTGGCTAATAAAAAAGCAGAAATAGGTAAAGGATTAAAAGTTCTTGATAGGGTTAACTTTACTATTGAAGCGGACAAGGTGACGGCTTTTGTTGGGCCTTCTGGAGCGGGAAAAACTACCATTGCTAGTTTGTTAATGCGTTTTTTTGATCCAGATCAAGGCAAGATTTTATTAGATGGTATTGATATTAAAAAGTTTCGTCAATATGATCTACGCGCTCAAATGGGTTTAGTTAGCCAGGATGCTCACCTCTTTGCCAGTTCTATTGAAGAGAATCTTAAATACGCCAAACCAAATGCTAGTGAAGCAGAGATGTGGCGAGCTTGTAAAATTGCTCGGGCAGATGAATTCATCGAGAAATTAGATAAGGGTTTAAAGACCACTATTGGTGAACGAGGAGTTAAATTATCAGGCGGTCAGCGTCAAAGATTATCTTTAGCAAGAACAATTTTGCGTGATCCCAAAATTGTAATTTTAGATGAGGCAACCAGCGCCTTAGACTCAGAATCGGAAATGTATATTCAACAAGCTTTAACTGAAGTTTTGAAGGGCAGAACTTCTATTGTCATTGCTCACCGTTTATCAACGGTTCAGCGCTCTGACAAAATTATTGTACTCAAAGATAAACATTTATTAGAACAAGGCACTCATCAACAACTGCTTAAAAAAGATGGCCTATATGCAAGTTTATTTAAAATTCAATCTGGAGATAGTGAAAAACTGAAGGAGTGGGATCTAGTTAGATAGTCTTTATTCTACTTGAAAAGTAATAAAAGAGGCGTATTATATATGAATATGTGTTCATATAAATGTTGTTCACTAAACACTAAAGAATCTAGCGAAATTTCTCAACTTACCGAAGTTTTAAAATTGTTGGCTGAAGAAAATCGGTTAAAAATTTTTTCTTTATTGGAAAAGACGAGTTGTTGTGTCTGCGAAATGTTTGAGCCCCTATCTATGTCTCAAAGTTTACTTTCTCATCATTTAGCAGATTTAAAAAAAATGGGCTTAATTGAGAGTAAAAAAAACGGTCGACGAGCCTATTATTCTCTTACAAAAAAAGGTAAAAAAATCAGCAAACTAATTTTGGCTTTAAGAAAGGAATTATGATTATTAAGGTTCTAGGTTCTGGTTGTGCAACTTGCAAAAGACTTTACGAAATGACTAAACAAGCTGTATCAGAATTAAATTGGAATGAAGAGGTGGAATATATTACCGATATTAATCAAATTATTAACTTAGGATTAATGACCAGTCCAGTGTTAATGGTTGATGAACAAGTATTATTGGCTGGAAAAATTAGCGATGTTGAAGGTATTAAAAAATTATTGGAAGATCTAAAAAAATAAATGTCAAATTTATTAATTAATACTCTTAGTCAGGGTTATTTAGGTTTAATCGATTATTTATCAGCCCATGTTTTATTTTGTTTAATTCCTGCCCTATTTATTGCTGGAGCAGTTAATAGTCTGTTGGCTGCTGATGCTATTTTGAAATATTTAGGCAATAAAAGTAAAAAAGTCATGGCTTATGGTATTGCTTCAATTAGTGGTTTATTGGTTCAGGTTTGTTCTTGTACAATTATTCCTCTATTTGCCGGTATTTGGAAAAGAGGAGCGGGTCTGGGAGTAGCCATTACTTTTCTTTATGCTGGTCCAGCAGTTAATTTATTAAGCCTGCTCTTAACTGGACAAAGGTTGGGTTGGGATTTTGCTCTGGTGCGTTTTGTTTTATCTATTATTTTTGCTATCAGCATCGGTTTAATTATGCAAGCTGTTTTTGGTAATGGTCATAGTAGTGAACAAAAACTGGTGATAGCTGAGCAAAAAAGTGCTCTTTCAGGTACTAAAGCTAAATATTTTTGGTTAAGTTTGCTGGGCATTTTAATTATTGGTACAGCTCCGATTGATGGTGCTATTAAAATACCCAGTGTTTTAGTTTTAACTCTATTGCAGCTATTGATGTCTTATAAGTGGTTGAGTGTTGAAAGTCGTCGAGCTTGGTGGAGCGAAACTTTAAAGTTTTTTAAGCAGATTTTACCCCTATTGTTTCTTGGTGTCTTTTTGGCTTCATCCATCACTTCTTTGATTCCCCAAGAATTATTTCAAACTTTAACTAGTCAAAATAACTTATTAACCAATTTTTTAATGGTTTTATTTGGAGCCTTGGCCTATTTTCCAGCTTTAGTAGAAGTGCCAATTGCCGAAAGCTTTATGAAGCTTGGTATGCATCGTGGTCCGCTTATGGCTTATCTTTTATCTGATCCCGTGCTATCGCTACAGGGCTTATTAATTATTGCTAAATTCTTAGGAGTGAAAAAAACTTTGTTTTACACGATATTGATTATAATGTTAACGACTACTGCTGGCTATTTATATGGATTAGTATAAAAATTTTATTAATTTAGAAAGAAAATATGACAAAATTAATTATTACTATCAGTTTGTTAGTTACTAGCCTGGTATTTATAGCTGTAATTGTGATGGGGAGTCAACAAGGCGAAGAATTACCACTAGCTGACAATGGTCAACAAACTGAGCAAGAAGGCACAGAAGCTGGTGAAAAAGTCGATGCCGACATTTTTTATTGGGGCACTACTTGTCCTTATTGTCATGATGTTCAAGACTGGATGGAAGAACAAGGGGTGGAAGAAAAAATTGAAGTTATTAGTAAAGAGGTTTATAACAATCGAGCTAATTCGCTAGAATTAAGTGCTAGAGCTGAAAGTTGTGGAATGGATACTCAAAGAATTGGTGTACCGTTTTTATACACCATTGATGGTCGCTGTTTAGTAGGTTCTCCAGACATTATTGAATACTTAGAAGGAAGGATTGCTGAATGAAAATATTTACTTTTTTATTAAGTAGCGCATTGTTTTTGATTTTTACGAAGCCAATACAAGCAGTTTGTCCTATTTGTACTGCAGCTGTTGCTGGTGGACTAGGTATTTCTAGATGGTTAGGAATTGATGATTCAGTAGTTGGTTTGTGGATTGGTGCTTTAGTTGTTTCTGCTTCTCTTTTGTTAGCAAATATTTTTGAAAAAAAGTGGCCGCAATTGCCGGCTAAAAGAGCGATGTCATTAATAATGTTTGCTTTATTTTTCTTGCCCATTCTGTGGTTAATTGGAGTAATTGGTTTACCGGGAAATACTTTAATGGGTGTTGATAAAATTTTACTAGGCATTGGGTTTGGAGGACTAATCTTTTTTTTAGCTGTGGTTTTAGATACTTATTTGAAGAAAATCAATGATGGAAAAGTTATTATTTATTATCAAACAGTAATTATTCCAGTTTTTTTATTATCTCTAGCTAGTTTTATTTTTTATTTAATAACAGTTTAAAGAAAGGCTAATGTGGCGAAAACACAAAATCTACAAATTGACATTGACCAATTTATGAAAAAAGTCAAAGCAATGGAAAAAGGAGAAAAACTAGATCTGTCATCAGATGAAGACTTATCCATTGGTATTATGAATTTAATTTCTATTGAAGAACACTTCTTTTTTACCTATAGCAAAACCAAAGATCAAAAATATTTAGATTTATTACATGAAGTTAGAGAAATGCGCAAAAAAGCTCTGAAAAAGATTATTAAAGATTATGAGGGCGAAGTGTGGTGTATTAGTAAACACTTACTGGCTGCTTCAATGCGCTTTATGGAAGTTGGCACTAAGGCACTCACTAAGGGTGACCACAAAGAGGCTCAAAGCATGTTTGATAATTCTTACAACCTTTATAGTCTTTTTTGGGGATTAAATTTGGGCGTAGTTGAAACTAAAGATATTAAACAAGATGAAAAAGATAAGCAAAAAATTAATTTAATTTCTGAAGATAAAAAGCCAAAAGTAAAAAGTTCAGTTAGTGTTTTTGATAAACTAGGTGAATTTGTTAAAAAAGCTCTCGACTGTTGTAAAGAGTAACTTCTTGTTAAAAAAATATTTTTCTATTATTTCTAATTAATTTTGGTAATTTTCCTATCTTGTAGTATATTAAAGATAATTAAGGAAAGGATTTTATGTCTCGTCGGGACTTTTTTAAAATTTTACAAAAAGAAGTAGCGCGCATTGATGCCGCTAGTGTAACTAAAAGAAAAGAGCACTTAATTGAAGGATTTACTAAAGAAGCCTCTCCCAAAGCAATTATTAATGGTCAGCCCTATCGAATTTTTAACTCAAATGATTATTTGGGTTTGCGCCATCATCGCAAGTTAAAGAAAGCCGAACACCAGATGGCTGAGCTTTGTGGGACTGGGCCTGGAGCAGTGCGTTTCATATCTGGCTCATTTCAGGTGCATCGTGATTTAGAAAAGGCGTTAGCTAATTTTCATGGACAAGACGACGCTATGGTTTTTTCTAGTGCTTTTGCTACCAATTTAGCGGTACTTTTTAGCTTAATTAAAGGACAAAGTAAAGATTCTTTAGTAGGAGACGAGGTTTTAGTAATTTCTGATGAATTAAATCATCGCAGTATTATTGACGGCATTCGTATTGCCAACCTAGAAAAAAGTCAAAAAGCTATCTTTAAGCACCTAGATGCCAATTCTTTGGAAGAAATTTTAGAAAAAAATATTAAAAAATTTAAACGTGTTTTGGTAATTACTGATGGTGTATTTTCAATGCTTGGGGAATATCAGGATCTAAAGAAAATACGTCGCATTATTAATCGTTACGACAAAATTTATCCAGAGGGAGTTTTATTAGTGGTCGATGATTGCCATGGAGTGGCAGCTTTTGGCGAAACAGGTCGAGGAACAGAGGAAGTCTCTGGAGCAAAAGCTGATGTGTTAATTGGTACTTTGGGCAAGGGTTTGGGAGCAGATGGAGGATATGTAGTAGCCAAGCAAGTTGTCATTGATTATCTTCGGGAATCAGCTGCCACCTATATTTATTCTAACTCAATTTCGCCGGGTACAGCGGCTGCAGCCCTAATGGCAGTACAATTAATAGATAGTCAAACTGGTGCTAAATTGTTACTTCGTTTAAGCGAAAATATAGAGTTTATTAAAAAAGAACTATTAAATTTAGGATTCAAATTTGCCGCTGAATCTGTTCATCCTATTCAGGCAATTTTAATTGGTGATACTGAAAAGACCAAAGCTTTAACTCAAAAAATGTTTAAACGTGGTTTTGTTTTAACTAATATCAATTATCCAGTTGTACCTAGGGGTAAAGATGAAATTAGAGTGCAAATTAGTGCCAGTCATAATAAAACCGATTTAAAAACTTTTTTGCAAAATATTAAAGAAGTTGGTGAAGAATTAGAAATTATTTAAGTACAATTTTTTTGAAAAGTTGTTAATTATTTTCTTAATTATTAAATTGTTTTTTTGATAATAAAATTGAAAGACTAATGATAAATATTTTTAAAAAATTTTTTTACTTTTGTTTAGTTTTCCTCTTTATTTTTTTAGTTAAACCGGTTAATGCTCAGGAACCAAGAGGAGAAATTATTGAGGGCCGAGTTGTAGAAATTATTGAGAGTGGAGAAAACATTGTTGATGATCAAGTTTTCCCTTTTCAGGTTATAGAAGTATTAGTAGATCATGGGAGCTTGGAGGGTTCACAAGTTCAGGTTTTAAATGAATCTGGATTAGATGCCAATAATTTAACGGTAGTTAATTATCAGGCTTATGAATTAGGAGATCGTTTGAGAATTTATACGGATTTCAATCAAGAAGACGAACGTTTTTTTGTGATTGATGGTTTGGTGAAGCGCCAAGCCTTATTGTTTTTATTCATCATTTTTATATTGGCAGTATTGGTAGTGACTGGTCGCTTAGGTCTGCTTGCACTTTTAGGTTTATTTATTTCTTTTTTAGTTATTAGTCGTGTTTTAATTCCCATGGTGCTGGCTGGTCGTCCACCTTTGCTTTCAGCAATGATTAGTTCCTTACTAATTATTCCTGCCAGTTTTTATTTGACTCAAGGATTTAAAAATAAAACTCATAGTGCTGTTTTGGCTACCATTGTTTCCTTACTGATTACTATGTTGTTAGCTTTTTATTTTGTTAATTTAACTAACCTAACTGGTTTTGCTAGCGAAGAAGCAGCTTTTGTTAGTACCATGAGTCGGGGTCAAATTAATTTATTAAGTTTATTATTTGCTGGAATTATGATTGGTGCTCTTGGAGTTTTGGATGATGTGACTATAGGTCAAGCGTCTGTGGTTGAACAACTCAAACTAGCTAATCCTAAACTAGATCCTTGGGCATTGTTTTTACAGAGTATGAAGGTGGGTAGAGATCATGTTTCGTCCATGATTAACACCCTGATTTTAGTTTATGCTGGATCAGCTATGCCACTACTGATTTTATTTTTTGATGGCAATCATGGCTTCATAGACGTAATTGAATTAGAGATCGTGGCAGAAGAGATAGTGCGAACTTTAGTAAGCAGTTTGGGCTTGATGCTCGCAGTACCTCTTACTACTTTTTTGAGTGTTTTTGTATTTAAAACTAAAGAGTAGTTGGGTTAGTACTTTGTTTAGCTAGTTCAAAAACTACTTCTTTATTGTTAAAAGATAGATGATTGTCGATTTTTTTATAAAGATTAATTAATGATTTTTTCTGTCCTTCAAGTTTTTTAAATTTTTTGGCAAATTTTGATCGATATCCCCGCATTTGCTCAATAATTTCAGGTGTCTGCTTGCTTATTTCTTCACTATCTTTTTTTGCTCCCGTATATTCTTTATTTTCTTCTTCAATTTTATTAATTTGATTAGCAACAAGTACTTTTAGATGAGAAAGTATTGATTGCTCAAACTTTTCAGTTAGCTTAGTAATTTCAACAGCAGTACTTTTACTAGCTTTTCTTGCTAAAACTTCTCTTTGTGCTAGTTGAGCAAAAACTGCGGAGACCAATGGGTCTCCGGGTTCTCCAAATTTTTCTCTAAGAAATAGGGAAGCGAGCTGTTCCTCGGCTTCTTTAGTTAAATGATCAATCTCATTTTGAATTAAATCTATTAGTGTTTCTCCACTATAAGCCAGCATTTTAATTAAGCTCTGAGTGCTTGATTGTAACTGCTCATGCAGATTTTCCAATAAAAGTAGGGGGTTTTTTTCTAGAACCAAATAATCATGTAATGATTCTAAATTAGCTGGTATTTCACTTTTCCAAGCAGTTCCATACCAATTATTTGCGTATTCTACAGATGAAACATTTTCTTTCATCAGACCTTTCTTGCGGCTTTATTGCCAAAATCCATCTCCAATGATGAATTTAATTAATAATTTGCCGTGGAAAAGCCTAAAAAAAATCACTTGATGCTCGTCAAGAATGATTTGGGCTGAAGATCGGACTTATTTGTAATTGAAATAAAAACAAACTCACCGTTGCGGCACAGTCACGGACTTACACCGTGTTCCACAGCAAAAACAATTTAGCAAAAAAATAATAATTAGACAATTGGTAATTTATTTAAGCGATAAGCTCGAATTAATAGTTTTTGTAAAGTTTTTTGAATAATTAAGTTAGCTTGGTTGACAGTAGTGAAGTCTTTGCTCTTCCCTTCAAAATAAATGGGTTTGCCATAACTTATGATATAAGCTCCTTTTCGATACCAAACGAATAGATTCTTTTTCCCTTTAATATTTATAGAGAATTTTTTGATTTTTTCTGGGTTAACACAAATACTAATGGGAATAATTGGAGCTTTAGTTGCCAAAGCCATACGAGCAGCACCAGTTTTTAAAGTTTTAACCTTTTTACAATTTTTACTAACGCCCCCCTCTGGGAAAATCAAAATTGAACGATTCTTTTTGAGCAAAGCGATAGCTCTTTTAAGAGCTAATTTTCCAGTAGTAGGGCTTACTGGAATGTGTCCCGCCCAAGTAATTAGTCTACTTAAACCAAAAATTTTAAAAACGTCTTCTGTAAGAAGAGCATGTACCGGTTCTTTGATACTACTCATTACGTATAAAGGGTCAAGTGTGCTGGGGTGATTAACAGCAAAGATTTTGGCACCTTTGGGTAATTTTTCTTTTGATTTAATTTGGCGTTTTAGATCAATTTTGGTATAGCAGCGAGCTAATGAACGACCAAAAAAATATAGCAGGTTTTCTAAGAAGTAATGTTTTTTCATTTTGACAACTGGCCCATTAAGCCATAGATTACTTATAAAAGCAAGCTTAATCAATTAGAGTTTTATAAACTTTCTGACTAATTGAGGCTATAAGTTCAGCTTGTTTTTTCAAATCTTTGCCCTTGGTCATTACGCAAAGAATATAGGGTGAAGAATTTTTATAAACAATGCCGCAGTTATGCAATTGCTTTTCATTTGTTTTTGGATATGTTCTAACACCATATTTATGTGCAACTAAAACATTCTCCGGCAGGTATTTAGTGAGACCCTCAGTAAAAGTTGCTTTAGTCATTAGATCAAGAGCCTGATTGGAGCTATTAGCTGAAAGATATTCGCTGTTGTATAAAATACGTAACATACCAGCATATTCAATGACATTAATAGTGTCTATTTCTGATAAAATTCCTAAATATAATTCTGTTTGAGCGAGGGTGGGCTGAATACCTTCTTTTTCATAATATTCAGTTAATAGAGCGAGAGAAGTGTTGTCAGAATTAATGATCATAATTTTTAATAACTCCCGAATGGTATAGCTTTTTCCAAGAACTAAAGATTTCTCAAAGTCTGGGTCAGAAAATAAAATTTTTCTTTCTTGATATTTAATTTTTTTATCTAATAATTCGGGGTTATTTTCAGCATTTTTATAATAAGCAACCAAAACGGGGATTTTTAATAAGCTTCCGCCGTCAAATCTTAAATTACCATTAATGCTAAACCATGGTCCATTATTAAGATCACGGAAATAAATAGCTGTTTGAATCTCTGAATTTTGCAAAGATTTGTCAATTGTTGATTTAAATTCGTCAATCTTTTTTAAACTAATGTTATCCTCCTTGGCATAAGGATTTAAAAATTGCCACTGAGAGTCCTGTGGATGATCGAGGGAGCAGCTTATTTGTTGGCAAGGTTGTTGATATATATAGATAAGTAGAAAAATAATTAAGAAAAAAACAATTAGTCCAAAAGAAATTAAAATTAATTTTTGTTTCACTAAAAATAATATTGTAGACCTTTTGTCTCAAGAATCAATCAATAGATGGGATGAGCTTGAAAATCAATTATTAGAAGCCTAGAATAGAACTATATGAAAAAAAATATTTTTCTTCTTTCATTTTGTTCGTTAAGTTTAATTTTTTCAAATTCTGTCAATGCTCAGCGCGCCAATAACAGAGCCCCTGAATTATCTAGGGAAGCAATAGGAAATATTAATCGAGTGCAACAACAAGAAAATATTCAAGACCCAAATTTGCCCAGTGATGATTCAATTCAAGTAAGAACAAATCCCTCTGGAAAGAGTGAAATAATTGGGGAAGAGAATGGAGCTGGGGGAGCCATGCTTGTAAAAGATGGATCTAGACGTTTAACGGTTGGAGAAGCTGCAAAAATTGTCAGAGAAAAAAATAATGATGTTGCTAATCAAGTTCAATCTTTATTGATGGAAAAATTCCAGGAAGGGAACGGTCCTAAAGGTGGAATTGGTGAGCAAGTAAGAACTATAGCTCAAGAACAGTTGCGAGCACAAGAAGAAATAAGAAACAGATTGAGTCAGTTGGAGGAAAGACCGGCTTGGAAGCGTTTTTTCTTTGGTCAAGAAAAAAGTGCGGTTGTTGCTGTAGATGAAACCCTAGAAAAACAAACTCAACAGCTTAATGAATGGCGTGAACTTTTAGAAGACCCAAACTTAACTGCAGAAGAGCGTTTAGCGATAGAAGATACAATTTTAGAATTGCAGGCTCAACAAGAATTGGTTGAGGCTCATGTTGACAATGTTTTAGGAGAATTTAA
The DNA here is from genome assembly GCA_964393205.1 of uncultured Pseudomonadales bacterium. Lineage (GTDB taxonomy): Bacteria > Patescibacteriota > Microgenomatia > UBA1400 > PJMF01 > JAAZKO01. The sequence goes on from CAYMSV010000003.1 coordinate 37,607, forward strand.
TTTGGCTAACTTTTTTAGAAGATTATTTCGCCGCTCCTAATTATTGAGAGACTCTTGTAGAAATATTTTTAATCCGTTCCAATTGTCACGTCCAGCTTTTGGAATTAGTACTGAGCCATTATTACTGCTACTACTATTTAAAACATTCTCTGTATTTAAATTAATGTTTTTAATCTGAAAATCATTGGCGCTGACAAGTAGTGGTGCAAAATATTGCAAACTTTCTAAATCGAAATCTGTATGAACGTGTTGATTTACTTGTTTAAAAAATTGAGGAATTTTATTCAGTGCATCTAGATCAAAAAGCTTTTTTCTAATACCGGTTATTACTTCCACTTGGCGTCGACTACGATCAAAATCACTAGAGCTGTGTCGAGAACGGACGTATTTTAGCGCATCTCCTCCCTCCATTTTTTGCAGTCCAGCTGGAAAATAAATACGTTCATAACGACAGGTAAATTGACTCTCTAAATTAAAACCACTAAGGGTAGCAGTTAAATGAGCAATCTCATCATTACTATAACCACAGGGGTCGAGTTGTTTTCCTTCAATTGGATACCATTTATCTTCAAAGTCTTGTGCCACCTCAACTTCAATTCCACCCAACTCTTTACCAATTAGACGTTGAAACCCAACAAAATCAATGGCAATAAAATACCTGATATTCAAGCCAGTAATTAGAGATAGTGTTTCTTTACTAACTTGACCGGCATTAATCATTGGTTCGCTGCCAGTCATATTAGAACTAAAAACAGCATTAATCTTTCGGTAATTAGTGTTATTAAGTTTAACTTCTAAATCCCTAGGGATTGATATAAAAGACAAAGTCTTTTGTTCAAAATTTAGTTGGGCAATTTGAATGACATCAGCCAACATTCCTCCTTGGTGACCAGCCCCACCATATCCCAAAAGCAAGACATTTAGTTCCTTTTTATCATTTTTTTCAATTTGACTATCGTCTAAAAAGTTTGCAGCATTAATTTCGATCTGGTTTACTACTTCTTGTTTGTTTTTGTTTTGATTGAAATAGCGATAGCTAAGTACACTAGAAATAGTGATTCCGGTAATAAATATAAGTAAAAAAGCAATAAATAAAGTCTTTTGTTTATTGTTTAATCGACGAAATTTTATTAATTGTTTTTGCCACAGCTTCTTAATCATAAGTCTTTTTAGTATAGCTTAAGTGATATAATAAGACCATGTCTTCAAAATCTTTTTTTATTTCAAATGATATTAGTTTTCCTTATGACCAGTCCCGCTTTCCGGGTCAGGCAAGTGATGAAAGCATTTTATATGCTACTAGGGAGCATTCGATATTTTTAATCATCAGATTATTGTTTGTTTTTGGAGTAGGCTTGAGTATTATTTTAGCCACTATTTTATTTAATAAAACCATTAATTTAATTTTTTCTACCAATGTTTTGCCAGGTGTTATTTTAATTATGTTATTGATTTTTTCTTTGTTTATTTTGATTGGAGCTTGGTGGGTTTTTACTCTGTGGAAGAAATCCATAGCTATAGTTACTAACAAGCGTTTAATTAAGTTTATTTATACCACTCCAATTAATCGTTACAACATGAGTTTGCCTCTGGATATGATTGTTGATACTAGTTGTCACAATAAGGGTTTTTTAAGTTCTTATTTAAAAATTGGTAGTATTACAGCTCGTTCTAGTGCTAGTAGTTCTGGTCTAGCTACCGCAGACACTTCTCGAATTAATAAAAAATATTTTTATTTAGAAAATATTAAATATTTTGAAGATTTGCAACAATATTTAAATAAACTCATTAACACTTTGCATAAAGAACCAGAAAAATTAAACAAATTTAGACCTTTTATTCCCCATTTAAAAGGGGAAAAAAGAGAAGAATTTTTAAGAAATAATTATCCTGATTACGCAAAAAAAACCAACTAATTACAAAAGTTTTTAATACTTTTAGATTATTCGAGTTTTCTTTTTGTAATTTAACCACTCTTTGCCGTATCTTTCAGCGTAATTTTTTTCTAAAAGAGGTACTCCACTAACAAAACGAATTAGAACAGTGATATAAATAGGGCTTACTAGAGCTAGTAAAGCCCAATTGCCTAAGCTGGGTAAAAAATAGAAAAAGAGGCACCACCAAAAGAGAATTTCGCCTAGATAATTGGGATGACGAGAATGTTTCCATAGGCCGCTTTGAATAAATTTACCTTTGTTTTTTGCATTATTTTTAAATTGATATTTTTGCCAATCGGCTATAGTTTCAATTCCAAGAGCGATGAGAGCTAAGACAAAGAACATAATTTGCCAACTATTAACGCTGGTTTTAATAGAATCTGCTAGGGAAAAACTCAAAATAAAGCTTAAGCTAATTGCAAAAATTGATAGAGCTTGTAGTAGCCAAAACTGTAAAAAGCTCCAAAAATTTTGCCGAATTTGATTAAAGCGCTGATCTTTTTTAATTTTGAGAATTCTAATAAATAAATAACTGGCTAATCTAATTCCCCAAAGACTGACTAGTAGGGTGGGTAAAATAAAGAAAAGTTTTTGTTGGCTTTGCCAGAATAAAAGATTGATGACAATAACAAAAGTTATTCCATAGGCTAAGTCAGTTAATTTGTCGGTTTTAAAAGCATTAGCAACCAAGAAAAATAAAACCTGACTAGTAAAAATTAATAAAAAAAGATTAAAAAATTGATTAAACATATTACTATATTATAGCAGTCCTGTTTTTTTATTAATGTAATATTGATTGTTTGAACTTTTCTTGATAGGCTGATCAAATAATATCCAAAAATATGAAAAAAAGTGCTGGGCCCGGTTTATCTGCAGATAAAAAAACCGTATTAAAACAAATTTTGTATTGGCAAGAATTTCAGGCTGATAAACAAGCTTATTTAACAGTAGGAGGTTATGCTGGAACTGGAAAAACTACTCTAATTGCTGTTTTGCGCCGTTTACTTTATAAGAAAGATCCTAAACTAAAAGTAGCTTTTGCTGCTTTCACCGGAAAAGCCGCTCGGGTATTGAAGAATTATTTGGAAGAATTTGCTTTGCTTTATAAGCAGGATTCTATTGGTACTATCCACTCGCTGATTTATAGCGTGATTGAAAATGAACAACAACAAATTATTGGTTGGCGTAAAAAAGACCGGTTAAAAACAGATTTGATTATTATCGATGAAGCCTCAATGATTGATCAAAAAATTTGGTCAGATCTCTTGTCTTATCAAATTCCTATTTTGGCAGTTGGGGATCATGGCCAATTGCCACCAGTTCATGGTTACTTTAATTTAATGAAAGAACCAATTTTGCGTTTAGAAACTATTCATCGTCAAGAAGCTAATAACCCCATTATTGATTTATCGATTTTGGCTAGAACAAAGGGTTGTATTCCAGTTGGTAACTATGGACCAAGAGTTAAAAAGTTTCTCAAAAGTGATCCAGAAACTGCTGAGTTGATAGATAATCATCTGCAAATGGCCAATCAAGACACACTAATTGTTTGTGGTTACAATAATACTAGATTAAAACTTAATCAATACCTGCGTTCTATTAAAGGTTTTGAAGATGAACAACCACAAGCTGGCGATCGGGTGATTTGTTTACGCAACAACCACCAAAAACAAATTTTTAATGGCATGTTGGGGACTATAGAAAGAATTAGAACAGTTGATGAGAAATTTTTCGAAATAAAAGTTAATTTTGACGATCAGGATTTTGTTTATGAGGGTCTAGCTGTAGCCAAGCAATTCAATAGTAGTAAGACTATTAGTTTTAATAATCAAGATCGTCACTTACTCAAAAAAGCTGATCTCTTTGACTTTGCTTACGCGCTAACAGTCCACAAAGCCCAAGGTAGTCAGGCAAGCAAGGTGATTGTCTTTGAAGAGCGTTTCAAACAAATGAGTGATGAAGACTGGCGACGTTGGTTGTATACTGCCATTACCCGTGCCGAAGAAGAATTAATTATTATAGGTGATTAAATATGAGTATTCGTATCAATAAGTTGTTAGCAGACCTTGGTTTAGCTTCTCGTCGTGGTGCTGATCTTTTAATTAGTGCTGGTAAGGTAAAAATTAATGGCAAGAAAGCTGAACTAGGAACTAAAGTAGATTTGAGTCGTGATCGATTGGTGGTTAACGGTGAATTGATTAATACAGAAACAGCTCAAGCAATTGTGGCTGGAGAAAATTTTGAATATTGGTTGCTCAATAAACCCCCAGGAGTTATTTCTTCTGTTAGTGATCCTGCTGGTCGTAAAACTGTGATGCGATTTTTTACAAATAAAACTCAGGCTCGTTTATATCCAGTTGGACGCTTGGATTATGATTCAGAAGGCTTATTGTTAATGACTAATGATGGAGAATTAACTCACCGACTTACTCATCCTAAATATGGTATAGAAAAAGAATATTTGGTTGAAGCAAATGGTATTTTTAGTCAGGACAAAATAGCTAGATTAGAGCGAGGAGTTTTATTGTCTGGTAGGCGAGCTAGAGCGGACCAAGTTGAATTAATTCAAAAAACTGGTCGGGATCTAGAGTTAAAATTTATTCTTCATGAGGGGCGCAAACGCGAGGTGAGAAGATTGTGTGCTAGGGTTGGTTGGGAGGTGCAGCGTCTAGTGAGGGTGCGTTTAGCCAATCTAGAATTAGGAACATTAAAACCAGGCATTGTACGCAAATTGAGTAATCAGGAAATTGCAGAATTAAAAAGCAGTGTCAAGTTAGTTTGACTAGAAGTTTTTGGTGAATCAGGAAACAAAACTTAAGAAAAAAGCTTATAAATTTGACAAGGTAACGAAAGAATTAGCTGTTAAAAAGGCAAATTATCACTGCGAGTGTTGTGAAGCTAAACTCAACAAAAAGGATTCAAAAAAAGCAGAAGTGCATCATCTGTTGCCCGTTTGGGTAGTTTTTAATTGTTGTCCGGAAATGAGTGCTGACCTTATTCGAAATTTGGCAAATGCTGTAGTTTTGTGTCACGATTGTCATTGTTTTTTGCATCAAATAGAAAATGGAGATGAAAATAAATTAGAAGTTTTTTATCAAGCTTTGATGGAAGAAATGCGTTGTTTAGATAGAAAATTTTTTAAAAATAACGGTAAGAAAAATTCAAACAAAGAGTTAATTAATTCTCTGAAAGTTAAAAAAATGCTGTACTTGCTCTATTGAAAGAAGAAATTTAAAATTCCACTATAATGGAAATAATGCAATCTAATTTTACACACTTAATTTTTGATTTTGATGGTACTTTGGTTGACACTAGAGAAATTTATGTTTTGGCCTTTAATAAAATTCACGCTCGTTTTGATTTGCCAAAAATCAACAAGAAGGATTGGACCAGGTTCCAATCGAGTAGTATGAAAGATCTTTGTCGAGAATATGATATTGGTCCAGTGAAATTATTGAAAATTGCTAAAACTATTAATAGAGAAACTAGACTTTTAATAACTAAGGCTAAGTTTTATCCAAATATTGAAAAAATTTTACTTAAATTAAAAAAAGATTATCAGCTCGGGATTTTAAGTTCGAATGAGTTGAGTAACATCAAGGCGTTTTTTAAGCAACAAAATTTACCTTTAAAAGAAGTTTTTTCTTTTTGGCGCTGTGAAAAAAACTTATTTGGTAAAGATCGGGCTCTTAAGTCTTTAATTAAAGAATATCAGCTTGATCCAAAAACAATTCTTTATTTTGGCGATCAAGTTCGTGATATTGAAGCTTGTCAACGTGCTGGGGTTCCGGTTGCAGCGGTAAGTTGGGGTTTTGCGAGTGAAGATTTATTGGCCAGTGCTCAGCCCAATTTTTTACTTAATAGTCCAAGTGAGATTTTAGATCTATTGTATTGAGTCAAATACTGTGCTCTGTTAATTTTACTCTCAAAAGAGTATAATCTATCTTTTGATTTTAGAAAGATTTATGCAAATTCGTAATGTAGCGATCATCGCTCACGTTGATCACGGAAAAACTACTTTAATTGATGGGATGCTCAAACAGACCCATGCTTTTCGTGAAAATCAGGCCGAGATGGAACAAGAAACCATACTTGATAGTAATGATTTAGAGCGAGAAAAAGGCATTACCATTTTAGCTAAAAATACCTCTATTCACTATCAGAGTTTAGCGGGTGAAAAGATAAAAATTAATATTATTGATACTCCAGGCCACGCAGACTTTGCAGGTGAAGTAGAGCGAGTGATCAGCATGGCTGATGGTGCCATTTTATTGGTTGATGCTGCTGAGGGGCCACTACCCCAAACCAAATTTGTTTTGGAGCAGGCCATTGAGCAAAAACTACCCATGATTGTTTTGATTAACAAAATTGATCGTCAAGATGCTGAACCAGAAAAAGTTTTGGCTCAAGTTGAAGAACTATTTTTAAGTTTAGCAGACAACGCTGCCCAATTAGATTTTCCAGTTTTATATTCTGTTGGTAGGATAGGAAAAATTTGGCCAACACTGCCCGTTCAAGAACTAGGACAAACAGAAGCTTTAGCCAAAAAAACAGGCGACTTGAGACCTTTATTTGAAGAAATCGTGCGCAGTATTCCAGCTCCTCAAACTAAGCCAGAAGCAGCTTTTAAAATGCAAGTATCAACCTTAGATTTTGATTCATATAAAGGTATTTATGCCATTGGTAAGGTTACTCAGGGTTTAGTTAAGCGAGGTCAGCGTTTAGTAATTTTACAAGAACAAGAAAAAGTTGGTGAAATGACAGTGGCTCATTTACTGGAAAGTGACGGTTTAGACAAGGTAGAAATCGAACAATCTCGTCCTGGAGACATTATTGCCATCACTGGTTTAGATAAAATTGCTATTGGTCAAACTTTAGCAGCTCTGGGTGAAACTGAGGGTTTCCCGATGATTAAAATTACTGAACCAACTCTTAAAATTCAAATTTCAGCCAATACTTCTCCATTTGTTGGTAAAGAAAGTGAATTTTGTACAGTTCGTCAGTTAGCAGATCGTCTTAAGCGTGAACAAAAAACCAACTTAGGTTTGCGTATTGAACAGAAGGAGGGTGGAGTTTTTGTAGTAGCTGGGCGTGGAGAATTGCATTTATCTATTTTGATTGAGACCATGCGGCGAGAAGGTTATGAAATGGAGGTTGGTCGTCCTCAGGTGATTTTTAAAGAAATTGATGGAGTCAAACAAGAACCAATTGAGGAATTAATGGTTGAGATAGATCAAGCTTATGTGGGAGTAATTACTGAAGAGTTGGGTAAACGTCACGCTCAATTACAAGCGAGCTCTACTAGTCATAAGGGAGTTAGTCGAATGACTTACCATATTAGTAGCCGCAATCTTTTAGGATTTCGGACAGAGATTTTAACCAAAACCAAGGGCAATGGTTTATTCACTAGTTCTTTTTTGAAATATGCACCACTTCAAGGTAATAAGTTGAGGTTAAGAAATGGAGCTTTGATTGCTACTGAAGCTGGGATGGTAACAGCTTATGCATTAGAGAGTGTGCAACAGCGAGGTAAAACCTTTGTTAACCCTGGTGATCAAGTTTATGAAGGACAGATAGTTGGTTTGTGTAAACAAAAGGGTGACTTAGATGTCAATGTTTGTAAAAGTAAAAAGCTAACTAATTTCCGCTCAAATGCTGACGTGATGACGGTGCTTAATGCTCGAGTCGATTTAAGTCTCGAACAATGCTTAGATTTTATTGAGAATGATGAATTGCTCGAAGTTACTCCAGAAAATTTACGTTTACGAAAACGCTACTTAAGTAAATTAGTTCGTAATAAAAAAACTCGTCCCCAATAAAGCATCTTTATAAATGGGTGTTAGAATAGGAGTATGCCTTCGTTTAGCGAACCATTAGCCTCACTTTTGCGTCCTAAGAACCTTGAAGAATTTGTTGGTCAAACTCATTTGGTGGGAGAGGGAAAACCTCTTAGTGCGATGATTGCGCTCGGTGCGCCTTTTTCTTTGATTTTTTGGGGACCACCTGGGGTGGGTAAAACTACTTTGGCCAAAATTATTGCTAGAGAAACTGGTCGGTCTTTTATTGAGTTATCTGCGGTCTCAGCTAGTAAAGCAGATGTAAGAAAGGTCTTAGAGCAAACTAAAGAGCAAAAGACTTTGCTTGAATCATATCAAGCACCGGTGCTTTTTTTGGATGAAATTCATCGTTTCAATAAAGCTCAGCAAGACTTTTTATTACCCAGTGTTGAAAGCGGTCAAATTGTTTTAATTGGTGCTACCACTGAGAACCCATCTTTTGAAGTAATTGCTCCACTCTTATCTAGAATGAGGGTTTTTGTCTTGCATGCCCTCAAAGATGAAGATTTATTAGAAATAATTAAAAAAGCTCTTAAATTATTGAAGATCAAAAAAATAGCCAGTGCTAGTCAAGATTTTTTACTAAATTATGCCGATGGTGATGCGCGCAGACTATTAACCATTATAGATAACACCTATGCTCTTTATGGAGATCTTAAATTAAAATCACTCAAAAATGCTTTGCAATCCAAGCAGATTTTATATGATAAAAAGGGTGAAGAACACTACAATATTATTAGTGCTTTTATCAAGAGTTTGCGGGCTAGCGATGTTGATAGTGCTCTTTACTATTTGGCAAGAATGGTTAAGGCTGGAGAAGATCCAAAATTTATTGCTAGGAGAATGGTAATTTTTGCTAGTGAAGATGTTGGTATGGCACAGCCAACAGCGATAGTGGTTGCCAATGAGGTTTTTGAGGCTGTGATGAAAATTGGTTATCCAGAAGCGCAAATAAGTTTAGCTCATGGAGTGGTTTATTTAGCCCTGGCTAAAAAAGATCGAAGTGCTTATGATGCCTATTTTGCTGCTCTCTCTGATGTAGAAAAACAGGGTAATTTAGCCATTCCTCTTAAGCTACGCAATGCTCCAACCAAATTAATGAAAAATTTAAAATATGGTGAGGGTTATCAAATGTATAAACCCGGCAGAGATGAAAAAAAAGAGAGCTATTTGCCAGACAAACTTAAGGGCAAAAAATATTATAAGCCAAAAAATAAAAGCCATCTTGAGTAAAACACAATTTTTACTCTTAAAGATGATTATTTACTAATTTACCAATCTTTTTTATTTATTGTTTTCTTAATATCTAGCTGATATAATAAATTTTTACCTAATTAATAATAATCGAAAGGTTAAAATGTCAGAAAAAGACTTGCAAAATTGTTGTGGCTGTTGTCAATGTGCTGATTGTGATTGTGCAACAATTAATACTACTTTCCCCTTAATTGGTGATAAATTTCCAGAGATGGAAGCCCATAGTACTCATGGTCGCTTATCTTTCCCCAAAGACTTAATGGGTAAGTGGACGGTGCTCTTTAGTCATCCAGCCGATTTTACGCCAGTTTGTACTACAGAGTTTGTATCTTTTGCCAAATATGCGCCAGAATTTAAAAAAATTAATACTCAATTAATTGGTTTATCTATTGATCAGGTTTTTTCTCATATCAAATGGGTGGAATGGATTAAAGATAAGCTAGACATTAAAATTCCTTTCCCGATTATCTCTGATAATACTGGTCGTGTGGGTAAACGTCTGGGGATGATTCATGAAAAACAAGGCACAGATACGGTGAGAGCTGTTTTTGTCATGGATGAAAAGGCCAAGATTCGCTTAATTCTTTATTATCCTCAAGAAGTAGGGCGCAATATGGCAGAAATTCTGCGAGCAGTTAAAGCTTTGCAGTTTTCTACGGCCAATAAGGTTGCTATGCCAGCTAATTGGCCAGAGAATGAGTTAGTCGGCGATCATGTAATTATTCCTCCAGCTACAACTGAAGCTGAAGCCAAAAGTAGAGCTGGAAAAAAAGACTGTTATGATTGGTGGTTTTGTCATAAAAAGATAGCGACTAAAAAGAAATAAATTTCTTATATAAATTGGCCCCTGTTTTGACAGGGGCTTTTTTTCATTTGTTCTAATTATAGAAGTGGCTTATAATAACAACTTGAGTGAGCGCCCATAGCTCAGCTGGATAGAGCGTTTGTTTGCGGAACAAAAGGCCAGAGGTTCGAATCCTCTTGGGCGCACAATTGGTTTTTAAATTAATTTTTTTTGGTAAGCTTGTTTGATTTTTATTGGTTTTTTTCGCCCATTGGTTTACAATACAAAGATTATGAGAAAAGAACATAAAGAATCTGCCACGGCGGTTGTTATTCGTCAGCTGTCACAAATTCAACAGAGTGGTTGTAAATGTGATGAGACCAATAAAAAGATATGGTCTGACACAGCAGAAGTTCGCGCAGCGGATAATCAAAAAAATAAAAAAAGCAGCAACTAAGACGATCTGCTTAAGGAAGGGTCGCATAGCGGCTATTGCATCAGCCTCGAAAACTGACGCCCTTTTGGGCATCGCGGGTTCGAGTCCCGCCCCTTCCGCCAAGCGAATTCCTGGCGGATGGCCCCCGAGCCACCGCCGTCAAGCGAGCATACTAAGTTATTATCATGAAAAAACTCATTATTTCAGATACCCATCTTGGAAAGTTTAATAAAAAACAATTTAGTTTTTTAAAGGATCTTATCAGTTCCGTTGACGAAGTAATTATCAATGGTGATTTTTGGGACAGTTGGTGTGTTTCTTTTGAAAAATTTGTTAATTCAGGGTGGCAGCAACTATTCGATTTATTGTTAGAAAAAAACACTATTTATATTCACGGCAACCACGACCCCAAGCATTTGTGCGATGAACGTTGTTCCTTATTTGCTGTAGAAACCCATGATAGTTATGAATTTGAGTTTTTGGGTAAAAAATTTCATTGCGAACATGGTCATCGTTTAATGACTGGTTTTGACATGGGTAAATTTATTAATTTTTATAATAAGATTTTACATCGTAGACCTAAATTTCTTTGTTATGTTATTGCTAAATTAGAAAGATTACTTTTTAATTTATTTCCAAAAATTGCTAAACACTCAAAAGTTGGTCAGCGTACTAATAAAATACTTAAGAAAAATTCTAAAGTTGAATATATAAATATTTTTGGTCATTCACACAATCCAACTCTGGATTATGAAAATAATTTTATCAATACAGGTTCAATTATGTGTAAAAATGCTAGTTATGTTCTTATTGATGATGAAAAAATTCACTTGGAAAAAAAGAGATATTAGGCTTAAGTTTAATTTTTAAACTGGTGGCTTGAATAAAAATTTGTTAATATGATTTTATGGAAGCCCTCACTTGTCTCAAAACTAGAAGGTCAATTAGAAAATACAAAAATACGTCTGTTTCTCAAGAAATTATTGACGACATTCTTGAATGTGCGCGCAGCGCTCCTTCGGCCAACAATTCACGACCTTGGCATTTTATTGTGGTGCGAGACCAAGCTCAAAAAGAAAAATTGTCTCAGGTTCAGCCTTGGGCTTCTTTTGTAGCAGATGCTCCGGTTTGTATTGTTTTGTGTATGACTAGCGCTGGCTCAGACTTTTCGCCATCAAACTATCTAAGTGTGGCTTGTGCAGGTGAAAATATTTTGTTGGCGGCTCATGCTCATGGATTAGGCAGTTGTTGGGCTTACGTTAAAGATTTTAATAATACTAGTGTTGAAGAAAAAGCCAGAACTGTTTTAAAAGTTTCAGAAGATTTAGAAATTATTGCCCTTTTTCCCATTGGCTATCCTGTATAATCCTCTTCATGAAAAGAAAACAAAAAAAGTTAGGTTTAGCTTTAGGTTGCGGTGGTTGGAGAGGCTTGGCTCATATTGGTGTAATTGAGGAGTTATTGAAAAATGATATTGAGATTAGTTATATAGCTGGTAGTAGTGCTGGAGCTCTGGTCGGTGGCATGTATGCAGCTTTTCAAGATATTGAAAAAGTAGAATCAATATTTCGAGAAAATATGAATTATCGACGTGTACTCTATGCTTTTTCTGATCCTCGACCAAAATGGGGAATTTTTGGTGGTGAAAAAATGGAGAAAATTTTTAAAAAATACTTAGGTAATCGTCAAATAGAAGATTTACCAATTCCTTTTTGCGCGATGGCTTGTGACCTGTTAACTGGTAAAGCTATAGAATTAAAAGCCGGCAACTTGGCTAAAGCCATTCATGCCAGTCTAGCTGTGCCATTTTTTTTACAACCGGTTAAGTGGGGTAAGATGCGCCTTATTGATGGAGGAACAGCGGTACCGATTCCAGTTAAAACAGCTCAACAGATGGGAGCAGAGGTAGTGATTGGAGTTAATTTACAAAAAAACCATTTTCCGATGACAGATCATAAGATGTCTGCTTTTAAGACAGCCCTTAAAACTTCTCAAGTAATGCTTTATCACTTGGCCCAATACACTCAAGAGCCAGCAGACTTAGTGTTGCAACCAGATATTAATGAAAGCGGCGATTATAGCAATCCCTTTTTGGGTTTTGTTAAACGAGGGGATGTATTTTCTGATGGAGAAGAAGTGGTGAAAAATAATATAGAAGTTATTAAAAAATTATTATTTGTTTAAAAAAATGAGTCAAATTGCTAAAAAAATTATTCTAGCTATTAAAAAAGAAGCAGATCCTCAAAAAGCTAAACACTTGCAACGTTTTTTTAAAACTGGTCCGGGAGAATATGGTGAGGGCGATTTATTTTTAGGTTTAACTGTTCCCACTCAACGAAGTATTGTTAAGAATTTTAAAAACAGACTAAACCTTAAGGATTTAAAAGTACTTATTGTTAATCCTTATCATGAAGTTCGTTTGGTTGGTTTGCTGTTGTTAGTAGAGTTTTTTAAAAAGGCTTCTAATCAGTTAGAAAAAAAAGTTTTAGTTGATTTTTATTTGGATCATTCCTCTTATATTAATAATTGGGATTTAGTTGATTTATCTGCTTATAAAATTATTGGTCAATATTTATTTGAAATAAATCAGGAAAAAAAATTACAGAAAATTCCAAAATTATTAAGTAGTTTAGCTAAATCAGATTTGTTATGGGATAGGCGAATTGCTATATTATCTACTTTTCCTTTTGTCAGAGCGGGTCAATTTTTACCAACTTTGGAATTAGCTAAAATCTTAATTAATGATCAAGAAGATTTAATGCACAAGGCGGTTGGTTGGCTACTACGTGAAGTGGGCAAGCGAGACGAACAGGTTTTAACTACTTTTTTAGACGAATATACTTTAGAAATGCCACGCACCATGTTGCGCTATGCTATTGAAAAATTTCCTGAGAAAAAAAGACAGTTTTATTTAAAGAAAACTTAAGCAGGCTTGTGAACGTAAAAGACCTGATCACTAATGGGGAAATCTGATTCATTAAAAACTTCATTCTTAAGTGAACGAATAACAATCATTGAAGCTCCTGGTATTTCTTTAACAATTTCTGCAATTAGTTTTTTATTAACAAAATATGGTTCCGCATCACTACCAGCTCCTGCATGGATAGAATCTCCTTTGTGTAGAGTAATTTTTTTGATTTTTTCTGTCATAATCAATTATTATATCAATTTATATCAAATAGTGAAGACAAATTTATTTTTTAATTATTTTAACTATTGCCTTCTCAAAAAATAAAAACTACAATGACCGATGGTGTTGAGCTCTCGTTTAGATATAAACCAGATTAGATTTGATAAAAAACGCCTAAATAGGCGTTTTTCTATGGTCACTTTTTTGACCAAAGAAATATTAGACACCAAAAAGCAAGCTAAGGCTTGCTTTTTTTATAACCTTAAAGTTAGTTTAAATATTAATTAGTTTACGGAAAGTCAACAACTATGGAGCAAGATTCAAGCTACACCAAAGTTTCTACTTATGAGGGACGCAAGGGGATGGTTAAAAAAGTGGTGCTTTTGTATTCTGGTGGACTTGATACTTCAGTGATGCTGCGTTGGATTAAAGAAGAATATGGGGCTCAGGTGGTAGCTTTGACTATAGATATTGGTCAACAAGCTGACGATTTAGAAGAAATGCGTAAAAAAGCATTGAAAATTGGTGCGGTCAAAGCAATTGTCATTGATGCTAAAAAAGAATTTGCCTATCACTATCTCGCTAAGGGTATTAAGGCTAATGCTAGTTATCAGGGCAAATATCATTTAAGCACCCCTTTAGGTCGACCTTTACTAGCAAAATTAGCAGTCGAAGTAGCTCGCGCCGAGGGTTGTGACACTATCGCTCATGGTTGCACTGGCAAAGGCAATGATCAAGTTCGATTGGAGGGCACTATTTTAACCCTAGCTCCAGAAATGAAAATAATTGCTCCAGTTAGAGAATGGAGTATGGGCCGTGATGAAGAATTAGCCTATGCTAAAAAACACAAAATACCGGTTAAACAAACCAAGGACAAACCTTATTCTTATGATGATAATATGTGGGGAGTAACCATTGAAAGTGGTGAGATTGAAAATCCAGCTCTTATTCCTCCTTTAGACAAAATTCTTCAAGTGAGTCGGGTTATTGAAAAAACCCCAGATAAACCAAAATATATCAAACTAACTTTTGTTAGAGGTCTACCAACTAAAATTGATGATAAAACCATGAATTTAGTAGAGATTATTCGATTTTTAAATCAAATGGGTGGCAAGCATGGGGTTGGAGTAACTCATCATATTGAAGATCGATTGGTAGGATTGAAAGTGCGAGGTATTTATGAAGCGCCGGCAGCAGAAATTATTATTAACGCCCATCTTAATTTGGAAAAATATGTCTGTACCCGTCGAGAAAATGAATTTAAAAATGAAATTGACAATAAGTGGGCTTATCTCTGTTATGGGGCACTTTGGTATGAGCCACTGATGGAGAGTTTAAATGCTTTTATTAATCAAGTTAATGATAAGGTGAGTGGGACAGTAACAGTTAAGTTGTTTAAAGGGATAGCTGAAGTAGTGGCAGTTGAAACTGCTAATAGCATTTTCGATGAAAAACTAGCTACTTTTATGAAGAACGATGCTTACAATCAAAACGCTTCTCCAGGTTTTATTGAGATTTATACTCTACAGATGCGTTTAGCTCAAAACAAACATCGCTATGCGCTGCTAACTATTGGAGAAGACAAAAATAAAAAAGCCTTTTTACCTTATGTAAAAATTTTAGCCAAACTCGGTTATAACTTCTATGCAACGGAAAATACGCATAAGTTTTATAAAAAACACGGTATTGAATCAGTTTTTATTTATAAGATGCATCAGAAAAAATATCCTAACCTAGAGGAATTATTGCAACAAAATTTCTTTGATTTAATTATTCATGCTCCTTATAAAAATAAACCAGAGAATGCTAAAGATGAAGAAGTGATCAGAAAATGGACAGTTAAGCACAGCATTCCCGTTGTTAATGATGCTAGAGTATTTAAGGTTTTAACCGATAAATTACAAAAACACATCGTTGCCGTTAAAAAGGAACAAAAAGATGAAGAAAAAGCAAAATTGGAATTTGAAAAATCTCGTTCTAGAAAAAATTAAAAAACAGGGTGGTTGGGTTAATACTCACAGTCATTTAGATAGAGCTTATACCATTACCCCTGAATCTTTAAAACTAGGTGATGAGCATTTGCATAAAAAATGGGGGCTAGTTGATGAGCTTAAAAAAAGTTCCAGTGTTAAACAAATCTACGATAGAATGGCTTTTGCTTTGGAAAGACAGTTAGAGCAAGGAGTAACCGTCTTGGCTAGTTTTATTGATGTTGATGAGGTAGTAAAAGATAAAGCCATGAAAGCGGCTCAAAAATTGAAGGAAAATTATCAAAAAGATTTAAAATTAGTTTTTATTAACCAAGCACTGAAGGGAGTTTTAAATCCTAAAGCTAGATTTTGGTTTGAAGAAGCACTGAGCTTTGTAGACATTATTGGTGGCTTGCCAGGTAAAGATGCTGGTCAAGAAACTAAGCACCTAGATATTTTATTTAGTTTGGCTAAAAAACACGACAAAATGGTTCATGTCCATGTCGATCAACTCAATACTCCTCAAGAAAAAGAAACTGAGTTGTTGATTAAAAAAACTCAAGAACATGCTTTGCAAGGAAAAGTGGTTGCTGTTCATTCCGTTTCTTTGGCTGCTCAGAAAGCCAAATATCGACAAAAAATTTATCAAGAAATGCAAAAAAACCAGTTAATGGTGATAGTTTGTCCCTCAGCTTGGATAGATAGTCGACGCTCAGAAGAATTGGCGGTGACTCATAACGCCATTGCTCCAGTTGAGGAGTTGCTTGAAGCCAAAATTCCAGTAGCCCTTGGTACAGATAATATTGCTGATATTTACAAACCCTTTACAGATGGGGAGATGTGGATAGAACTGCGTTTTTTGCTAGAGACTTGTCATTTTTATGATATTAAACAACTAGCAAACATTGCTACTATAAATGGTAGAAAAGCTCTTGGTCTAAGCACTTGAGGCTGTCGGCTTAGTAAAAAGACGCTATAATAAACAAGTTTTTTGATAAGGAGGTGTCGCATAGCGGTCAATTGCACACGCTTGGAAAGCGTGAGCCTCACGGCTTCAAGGGTTCGAATCCCTTCACCTCCGCAAAGCGCCAGCCTGGCGGATGGCCCACGAGCCACCGCATCCTGGGATTTGAACTATAGCGACGTCATTATTTTTTTGGCTAATTGTTTTTTTATTTTTTTAAAAAATTATATATTGTGATATACTATGAGCTGTTGTTGATTTAACCAATCTTTCATTCTGTTTAGGAGGTGTATCGTGGGTTTTAGGAAAGAGGATCGAGAATCAGCGAACAGCAAGTTTCACAATGCGTGTAAAGCTGCAGGTCTTTCAGAACAAGAGCGAAGGGCTTTCAGCGAATACATGCATAACAAGAACTTACTCAGGGATTATATGAGTTACGACGAGATTAAACGTCTCGCCACAGAGTGGAAAGGCCGTAGCGGCTACAATCCATATCATCGTAATAACCGATAGTAAGTTCATCAACTGAGGGCAGTAAAATCTGCCCTCTTTTACTTTAAAAAGTCGAGCTAATCAATTTCATGAAAAAAAGCTATTTGACAGTTATCTATTTGTTTCGCCAATGTTATCTCCTTTTTCTTATTATTAGAGATGGAAATAAGACCAAAACGATTAGGTAAAACATTTATGACACTTTGATCATTGAATATAATTGATACAGTTTTGGCTGTTTTACTAAATCTAAATTCAGTAATTTCTTTAATTTTATTTTTTAGTTTTTGCTCGACAAAAATTTCAATTCTCTTATACAACTGCAGGGCTGTTTCATTATCATCTTTAAACTCAGTCATAAACAAATAATCATTGCTATCATAATTCCAAATACCATCTATAGTAATTGTTAGTTTTTCATCATTCTTATCTTTTAAGATGAAATACAGTTCCGTTCCGGCCGCCTTAAATAAATCTACTATTGGTAGACCAATAGCTGAATCGAAAGCTTGTTTATATTCTTCTGTAGTAATCTTTTTTTGCATGCCTTAATTCTATACTATTTAGTCAAGAAAGATAATTCAAAGAAAATAAAACATTTACTTTCTATACTGTCCCATTTGTCTCATTTTGAGTATAATTAACTCTAGAAAGGTGTAGGTGGCTATGGGACACCCTGGTTCCAGACCCACCTGCTCCGCAATAATCCAAAAATTCTGATAGACCCGTCTAATAATGCTAAAGGTCTTGATGAATCTTGCTAAAAATCTCCAATTTGGAGATTTTTTAGTTTTAGAGCCCAGAATAAATGATTTCTTTACTTATATTGATATATAATCTGAATCATATGAGCGATCCCAATAAGTCTGATCATAAGAAAAATGTTTCTGAATTAATTTCTGCTGGATCAGAAATAGTGGGAGCTGGAATTGGAGGTGTTACTGGATTTTTATTTGCTGGACCAGTGGGCGCAGCTGGTGCTGGAATTGGGGGAGTCATAGTTGCAAAAACATTGAATAAAGTCGGCCAAGAAATATCAACCAGGCTTTTATCACCTAGAGAAAAAGTAAGAGTGGGAGGAGTTATGGCTCTTTCCACACTAGAAATAGAAAAGAGAATCTCAGAAGGAGAGACCATACGCTCTGATGGTTTTTTTGATACCAATCCCAATGGAAGATCCAATGCTGATGAAGTTGTAGAAAGTGTTCTACTCAAAAGTCAAAGAGAACCTGAAGAAAAAAAACTTCCCTATCTTGCTCATTTATATGCAAATATTGCATTCAGCGAAGAAATCAGCACCCCAATGGCTCATCAACTTATAAAAGGTGTTAACCAACTAACATATAGACAGCTATGCATTTTAAGATTGTGTGCAATGAAAAAAATCCCACTCAGAGAAAAAGACTACAGAGAAGAGTCTTCTTTCCCAAAAGAACTTTATCAAGTTTTATATGAATGTTTTGACTTATCCTCAAAAGGATACATAAATAATGGAAGCACAATTGCTCTTGGGCTAACTGATTTAATCCCAAAAGAAATGACTCCTCAAGCATTAGGAGCTGACATTCATAATTTCTTACAACTTTGGAATATTCCCATGGAAGACCTCCAACCGATTATAGATCAATTAAAACAATAACTGTTTATTCTTAAGTATAAATTTAGTTTTTATCATCCCCAACGCTTCCTGCCTATCATCTGCTGATCCAGTTTTAAGTACATGTTTTAGATAGTTTATTGCCATCCCTTCATCATTAATTTTAACTGCTGAATTTTCCATTTCTTCCAAATTCCCAGACAAATATTCTTGGTGTAAAACTTCTGATCTTAGTTTATGGAATCTCTCTATATCTGCCTTAAGTTTTTTAGCAATTTTAGTCTTAACTATTTTTATATTTCCAGCATTAATGTGAGCCAAAAGTTGGCTTATCAAATCTTCCTCAGTGATATAAGGTTCATCACAATCATAATTAACTGATCTGCCACAATGATAGTAAATGTATTTCCCATAACCCCCATATTTAAGTTTTTTGTATTTAACTTCTGCTGTAACACCTCCACCACATGATCCACAAGTACAAAGTGTTTTAAATGGAAATTTCTTTTTATGCCAATTCTTTGGTGGCACTTGAAGTTGCTTTTGTACTTTATCCCACAATTCTTTACTGACTAAAGGTTCATGAATTCCTTTGTACCATTCATCTCCATATTTAAACTCACCATAATAAAATGGATTTTTTAGAGTTGAATAAATTTTGCTTAAAGCCAATATCTTTCCTCTCTTTGTTTCGAACCCAATTTCTTTAAACCATTTTCTGATTGTTCTACCACTATGTCCTTTTACAGCTACCCGTGTAAACATTTCCTTAATAACCCATGCTCTTTCAGGATCAGGTATAACTTCACTGATTCTATTATTTTTCAAAATATTTAAATATCCAATTGGAGCTAACCCAGGTCTAATACCCATTTCACATTTAGCTTTAAGTCCTCGCTTAACATTAATCCCTCTATTATCATTTTCTAACTTCGCTTGTGAACAAAGAATCATTAATAGAAACTTTTCATTTGGATTATTTCTAAATATCTGAGATTTTGTTTTAATCTCTTGAAGCTTTCCTTGATCCATTAGATCCACCAAAGATCCTAAATCACCTGCATTACGACTTAATCTGTCAGGGGCCCAAGTAAGAATCCCATCAAAAACCCCTTTATCAATATCTTTTAAGAGTTTAATAAAAACTGGCCTTGTTCCTGATCTTTTAGCAGAATGACTCTCTTGTCTAATTTCAGTAACATTTAGTTGTTCACTTTCAGCTATTATCCTCATCTCTTTAATTTGAGAATCAATTGACATTGTTTGTCGTTCATCAGATTCAGAAGATTTTCTTGCGTAGAGACAATATTTTATATTTTTTTGCATTCTGTTCCTTTTCTAGTAGTAGAAGGTACCGCAAAAAAAGATGAAGTCAAGTCGTGGTTGAAACATTAAAAAAGACTGATTTATAGTTATTTTTTATTAAAAATACTCTTGATTTTCTTTGCTAAAAATCTTATAATTAAGTAGTTAAAAAAAGGTAAACTAATAGAAAATATACTCATGGAAAAAGGTTCAAAACTAATTAAAGATAATGATAAATTAATGTCTATGGATGGTTTAAACTCTAGCCTCTTGTCAAAAGATGAGTGTAAATGTAAAATCGACTCGATTTTACATTTACAGTAGAATTTTCAAAAATAATTCCCTATAAAAAATCAATAATTGGCACTTCTTCCTCCTTTAAGTCTTCTAAAAACTCATAAACTAATTGAGAAAATGAATCTGCTAAATCATCATATTTTTCACTTCCAAAATACAAAATTTGATTAATTAATTCTTCTGCTCCTTTTTTAGGAAATCTAACCTTTCCATTTTTGATCTGATAAGAAGCTGATGATAATCTTTCTCTTTTATCACGACCTCCTGTTGTCAAACCTCTAACTGGTAAACCTTCTCTCTCCATACTTTGAATTAACCCTGCCTGCTGACCCGCTTCTTCAACAACAATTTCAACTGGAGCTAAATCTTTTAAAGAAAAAAACATTACTTTAACTTCTTCAATTAAATCAGGCATTCTTATTCGTTTATTTGTTGGAAACGGATGAATATATATTTTAGCTGACTTTCCTTTACCAACAACTGAACCAACAGTAATGGCTACATTATCTCCAGTACTTTTTTGACTAAAAGCAGGATCAATACTAATAATAATTCTAGAAACATTTCTTTCAGGTAATTCATCATAAAACTGTAGCCATTCTTCTTTAACAATTTGCTCGTCATCAGCAATAATCTTCAACATATATTCTCTTTGAAAATCAGTATTAGTTACTTTGTTTTTTAATCTAACGATTGAGACTTCATCTGGATATTTACCAAACCATAAACTCTTGCCTTCTAATAAGAGAGAGTACTCTCTATATTCACCATCAAAAGTTCCTCCCAAAATAGATCTTTTCATTCTCATCATTACTGAATCGTTATGAACCAAGTTCCCAATCATTACTACTTTGGTATTTTTATCTCCAGATGGAATTAATTCTGAATTCAAAAATTCCCAAGCCTTCTTTCTCCCTTCAGCTGTTTTTGCAGAAGCAACATCTTCAATATCATCAGCCACAATTAAATCAGGTCTAAACTGACGATGACGAAAACCTCTAATTTTTTCAGATATAGAAACGGCTGTAATACGAGCCTGTTGTTTAGTAAAAACCAAACTAGAACTACTCCATTCAGCAAGATCCTTTGGAAATGGACCAAAATCATTTATCAAAAGCTGATTATTTTCACACTCCTGTCTAATGTTATCCAAAGCCTGTTGAGCTCTTGTCTGTGTTTGATTAACTAACACTACAAAATTCTTTTCCTTACGACTTAAGATCATCCATAAAGGATAAATAAGCTGACAATAAGTAGACTTGGCACTTCCACGAAAAGCTACAATCACTAAAAATCTAACAGCATCATTTTGTAAAAGCTGTAGCATCTCTTTATGAAAATCTGCTATTTCATATTCAATATAATGTGGGAAGTAAATCACAAAAAACCAAAGAATATCCTGCTTTGCCAGCTTCTTTCTGAGTTTTTTATTTTTCCTAACTTCTAAAATTAATTCTTGTGTAATTTTTTCTTTCATTTCAATCCTTACTGCTCATTAAACTGAGTGCTTTTTTATAAATTTCTTTTTCTTCTTCAGTTAATTCTTCTGACTCCTCTGATTCATGAAAAAGTTTGACCCTATTCTCATAAGCCTGTCTGTGATGCTTTAACCAAAAGATTATGGCAGTCATATTTTCATCTCGTATTTGATTTATTAATTGAGACTCTGCCATATCAGATATTAGCTCTGTTCCTTCTTGTAAAGCTTTATTAGCTTCCTTAGAAAATTCAGGGTCATCCTTCCTCCAACGATAGTAGGTTGCCCTGGATATTCCTGCTTTTTTACAAGCTATTTGAATTATTGGATTCACTTTTAATTTATCGATAATAAGTTTCTTATCATTAATAATCCTTTCCTCAATTGGAGTTAATACTTTTGTATTTGTCATTGAATTAGCTTTGCTTTTTTACCTGTTAACTTTTCCCAACGATTCTTAATAACTTCTGCATAAATTGGAGATTTTTCCATGATGTTGCATCTTCTCTTCATCTTTTGAGAAGCGATTAAAGTACTACCACTACCACCAAATGGCTCTACAACTAAATCTCCACGCCTGGTTAAAACTTTAAGATAAGGGATTAAAATCTCAATTGGTTTTGTACCAAAAATAATTCCTTGTCCCGATTGTTTCTCATCACAAGCTTTAAATTCAATGAAATCAGTCGGTTGGATTTTCTTACCCTTGTTGTAACCTTCCCAGTGAGGCTTCCCGTTAATTGCAAACAAAGCCGTTTCATATTCATTCTGCAAAAGGTTATCTGATTCTGAATCTAAATCTAACTGTTTGCTTTCTGAGCTCCCAACCATAGCAATATCATGCTTTGAAAAAAACTTGTGTTGAGAAGCAAATCCTTGATGCCTATTTGGTAAATGCCAAACCAACATATTACGAACTTTCCAATGTCTTTCCATTTCTCCCCAAATAGTTCTGATGTTTTTCCAATTTTCATAAACAATAATACTAAAATCATCTTTGGCTATTTT
Source organism: uncultured Pseudomonadales bacterium (assembly GCA_964393205.1). Lineage (GTDB taxonomy): Bacteria > Patescibacteriota > Microgenomatia > UBA1400 > PJMF01 > JAAZKO01. The sequence goes on from CAYMSV010000003.1 coordinate 60,095, forward strand.
AGAAATATTCCCCATCCACTTTTCGGTGAAATCTGGTGGTAGAACGTCTGTCTCAAGATATTTTCTATTTTTCTTAGCCCCAAATCCTTCAGTTGGTTTTCCATGTCTTTTAGCTTTTAGATAATCAAGAATGTAGGGAGGATCAGTCAGACACATATCTGCTTTTTCTTTATTCATTAATTTAAGAAAATCAGCTTCAATTGTTGAGTCTCCACACATTAACTTGTTTTCACCCAGCTGCCAAACATCACCTTTTTTAATTTTGATTTCATCTATTTTTAATTTCTGGAGTTCTTTCTCAAGATCAAAATCTTCTGGATTATCTTCTGTTAGAAAAACTTCATCTATCTCTTCACTAGAAAATCCAACATCAGAAAGAAAAGCCTCATCAAACTCAGCCAATAAATCAAAGTCCCAGTCACCAGTATTTTTATTAAGCCTTAGATTGAGTTCTTTTTCTTTTTTAATCTCTGGAAGATTGATGAAAACCACAGGAACTTCTTTAAATCCCAAATCCTTTAAAACTTTTAAGCGAAAATGGCCTCCTATAACTATATTCTTTCTACCTGGAGCTGAGTTAACTAAGAGTGGATCAACAACTCCAAAACGCGAGATGCTTTCTTTAAGATCATTGCTAGCTTCTTCACTCCAAGTTCTTGGGTTATATGGAGCTGGATTTAACTCTGATACTTTAATTTCTACTATATTCAGTTTATTTTTCATAAACTTTCCTTTACTAAAAGATCTTTTTGATACTAATTTGATCTTCTAATAATATTGTAAAAATATTCTTTGGTTTTTTTCCCAAATTGCTTTTTTAGCCTGATAATAAAAAAGCACTCTCAATTGAGAGTGCTTAAAAAACTTTTATTTTATAACTTAAAGTTAAAATTTAGTTAAAATTATCTGTATTCTTTATCAAAATCAATAATCTCAATCTGTTCATTACCCCAAGCATCAGTATATATCAACCTATATCCACCACCATCCATTCTTGTCTCATACTCTACAGGAGTTGAAACAAAACATTCCCGGGTAATATCAAAAAAGTTTGAATCATAATTATCTAAAGATTCAAGCTTCTCAATCATTCCTTCCAAAGAAACTGGAATAGTATAAAACCAAGCTTCATATAAATTTATGACTGCCTTGTATTCTCCAAGACAAGAAACCTTAACTTGCTGTTCAGAATCCTTTAAAGCCTCTTGTTTTTTTGAAAACTTATAAAAATTAAAAGCTTCTTTAACAATTAAAACTAATACTAATATTCCAATTATTATAAATATTTTTGAAATTGGCCTTTTTATACTCATTTTCTTAAACATATTCCCCTTCTATAAATGCTATTTATTAACATCATTTTATCTGTATGTCTGTGAAAATGCTAGTTATAAACTGTAGAGTCGACAACATCATTTCATTAATCTGATATTAATGAAACAAACACACAAACCAAATACAAACTTGAGAAGGAAATTTGGGAAAAGAGTTAGACAATTAAGAGATGATTTGGGATATTCACAAGAAGAACTAGGATTCAAAGCTGACCTACATAGAACTTACATTGGCTCGATAGAACGAGGAGAACAAAATGTATCTTTGGATAATATAGGAAAATTAGCTAAAGTTCTCAAGACCTCTCTTTCAGATCTTTTTGATCTATAAATCACCTTTAATCTAAAAATTTACAATCTATAATAACCTTTATGATTGATATACAGGTAGTTCGTGCAGTCAAAAAACAACTTGAAGAAGCCTCATCTGTTATAAAAGCAATGAAGGAAGTAAATGATTCTTATTCAAAGCAACTTAGAGCCATCTCCGAAACTATAATTAATTTCAACAAACAAGCAAAAAAAATAATATCAGAACTACCAAACCTTGATCTTTTTTTAGGGTTTGATCAGGCAGGGCTAACCCCTAATTTGGGAAAAAGTAAATCAATTCATAATGTTAAAAAGTTTATTTCAAACCTCGATAAAGGGTATGCTATTTTTTGGATTCCTAGAGCTGATATCGTTGATGAAATTGTATTTGCTGATACCAGTAAACAGAAAAAGGAAATAATTATAGAAAACCAAAAGCTAATTCTCTCTGATTGTTTAAAAGTGGTAAAAACAATAAAAAATAATAAATTAAAAAATCATGCTGATCATTTAATGTCAGCTATTACTTGCATGGAACATGGAAATTTTAGAGCTGCTCAATCAACTGCAACAATTTGTCTTGACTCATTGATTGATGAATTAGTTGACCTAAGTGATCTAGATTCATTTAGGAAAATAAATAACAAATTAAATAAGACTGCAAATGTTTTGACAGATATTGATAAAATTCCAATTAACTATCTCTATGCTGCTCTGCAATCCAGATTAATAATCTATTTATTCCGACCATTTGACAGATTAAATCCGAATAAAATATCACATAAGTATGCAAGACACTCTAGCACTCATTCTGTTAGCAAAAGACAATATAAACCATTTAATGCCATGCAAGCTATTATGATTGCAACATCACTACTAGCAACTACCAATAAATTAGGAAGTAACTGGTTATCAAAATTAGCATCGTATAATTCTGTATAAATTACTAAACTGAAATGGAAAATAGATATCTTAAACCTAAACAATACTATATTGACCTCTACGATTTATTCACCATAAAAGAATGCCTAGATTGGTATTGGAAACTAAAAGAAGGCATGGAAAAACACCGTGATGAACTAAAAGAAAAAGAACCTAAAACAGATTTTGATCATGAAGTTCACAAATGTTGCAGCTATGCAGTTAATGTAATAAAAGGCGAAAGATATCGTAGAAAGGCAGAAACCATTCAAAAATGGATAGATAAAGATAAAAAAAACCAAGACATCTTTGATAAAGCCACTCCCCACTCAGATATTCTCTGCAAAAAATGTGGAGGTAAGACCAAAATAATCCATAAAACTTTACATAGTGAAGATGAAAACAATCCAAGAATTTCTTTCATGTTTGAGTGTAAGAAATGTAACAAAAGACAAATTTTTTATAGTGATGGTTCTCCTTGGGATTTTGAAAGGGAAAAGTGTCCTGACTGTGGAATTGAACTTAAAACAGAGTACGAAGATGATGAAAAAAATGAAATATTAATTACAACTGATTACTGTCTCAAATGTGATTATAAGAAAGTTGATGTAACTAATTTCAAAAAGAATCGGGAAGAACGAGAAGAAGAAAAACAAAAAGATGAGGCTTTACTAAAAGAATATCGTGATGAGTTTTGCTGGAATGACAAAGATGGCCAACAATATATAAGCACAATGGAAACTCTAAAAAACTTATACGAAGAAGCTGAACAACAAAAGAAAAAAGAAAAAGATCCAAATTACCAAAAAACTAAAAAACTAAAGAAACTTAAAATCAATCAACTAAAAGAACTACTTTCAGAAAAGTTAAATAAGCAAAAATATATTGATCTTCAATTTGGGAAACCAGAAATTGGAAAGTATGTTGTAGTAGATTTTACTGTTAATGACACAAACAATGATCGATCTGAATATGATAGTAATAAACAATTAAAAAAACTAATACAGAATACATTAATCAAAACAAATTGGAGATTAATGAGTGACGGGATTAGTTATCGCATAGGAATCTTAAGTGGAAGACTTAAGGCTTATGAAAGAGATGATGATTTAATGAAAATTATTAAAAATTAATTATTAATATAGACAAAAATATGATAAAAAATAGTTCAAATTTAAAAAAATTATTGCAAAAATTCAAAGAATCTGGTTTTGAATTAATACAATCTAAAGATAAATCATATTTCTACATAAAAAATGAAAAAGAAGAAGCAAAAATACTAGAAATTAAAGATAGTGAATATATATTACATCTTTTGAAGATAGAGGAAAACAATTCTATTATTTATCAAAAGGGTTTTAAATATTTAATTTCTGAAAAGGATTTTGATTTATTATCGATTTTGTACTTCAAAGAAAAAAAATATCAACTATCAGCTGGATGGCAATTCAGAAGAATAAATAATCTTGGAGAGGATATTGAAAAATTAATTATTAAACAAAAATATAAACAAAAAAGAATTAACAAAAAAGGTAAAAGTCTAACAATTTCTCCAAATATATACTCACTTATCCTTAAAGATATATGGCGTGCTGAAGATAAATCAAGAAAATATAAATCATCAGTACGAAATTATCTTTTAAATGACCTAACTGGAGAATACTCTTCAAAAAAAATTAAAGATACTACTTCATTAAACAAAGGTGAATATGAATTCATAACACATAGATTTAATTTAAAAACAAAAAATAAACGTAAAGACTATCTTAAATACTTAAACAAAAATGACATCAATTCTCTACAATATTTATTTCTAAAAATGGTTAAAAATAAAGTTTTTGATGACAAATATTTAAAGAAACTAAATAACTTTTTCAAAAAAGAAAATCTTAGAGAAATCATAAGTCTAGGAAATGAGATATTAAGTTTAGGTGTTACAGATTTAAGTACAAAAAAAGCAAAAGCCACAGTAAAAAAAATTACTGAAAAAAAAGTTGCAAAGCTTGAAGGTCTTTGGCAAGAATATTTTGAACAATATTTGTTATTATTAATATTTTCTTACAAATCAATTCATCCAAAAATCAAACTAAATAATATTGATTCAGATAAAAACTATCCAGATTTCATTGGAATAAATCATTATAATGGCTTAGATGTTATAGAGATAAAAACTCATTTAAAAAAAGCACTAACTTATGATTCGAGTCACGATAATTTTAGTTTTTCCTCTGAATTGAGCAAAGCTATTATACAAACAACAAATTACATGGATCAAATAGTTGCAGAAAATTTCAAGAAAAGTTCTGATAAAACAAAAATAACTTCATCAATTCATGAAGAAAATTTACATAGACCTAGAGGAATAATCATTATCTCATCTTATGAACATCTAACAACTGACATGTCATCAAGAAATAAGGATAAACTAACTAGAGATTTCACCAAACTTAGAAATAGTCTACATAATATACAAATTCTAACCTTTGATGAAATACTTAATACAGCAAGTGACTATCTAGATAATGTTGTATAAATAAACTATATAAAATATATATTTATGATAAAACCAATAAAAGTTGATGCACTGAATATGACAAATCATGCATATTTTGAATGCAAAAATTGCAATCTAAAAAGTGAGATGTTCTTAAAAAATAAAATTAGTGTTGATGAGAAAAATGATACTCAATATTTAAATACAATGCCATGTCCTAATTGCAATAAAAAGCTTGGCAAATAGTCTATATTGTTCATGGCTTAATTTAAATCTTCTGGTAAGAGGCTATCAATATGCCACTCATCATTAAATAAAGCAGAATTATTTTCATTAATTCTTGAAATATCTCTATCTCCATAACTATCTTTAGTTTTTTCAAAACGACTAATTCCAAAATTAATTGCTAAAACTTCGGCAGATTTTGCTGTATTTGATAACCCAAGTTTTATTAACTCCTCAGAACTAATCCACAAATAATATTCATGAAATTGATTTTTTTCACCAAATTGATTTGTAACCCAGAAACCACCTTGCTTACTCTTAAAACGCAAGCTAACTCGCCATGCCTTTTGAGAACTAGAGTAAGGACATGAATGTTCTGCCACTATCATGAGTCCTGGAATTAATATTTTTGAATACTTTTCTTCCCACCAATCAGGATTTTCTATTAAACAAAATTGTTCATTTACCATTTCAAATGTAAATCTCTCTCCATCGCTAGGATTGCTACTATCAATTGTTTCTTTGATTTTTTCTATGGCTAACTTTTCAATTTCTTCCTTTTTTAAATGATGGGAATTTAGTATGGAGATAAAAAAGATAAAACCAATAAAATCATCTTCACTTTTTTTAACAATAAATCTTGCCATTCTTTCAAAACTAGCACTTAGAGTGACAACTCCTTTCAAATCCCAATAAATTTTATAACCATGATGATTAATAGGAGTATCATATTCCCCTAATTTTTTATTTTCCAAAAAATTCAATATTACTTTTAATTCATACCTTCGATCACCTCTGTCATTAACTCTTACAGAATTTAAAGTCCCATTTCTATCCCAACGTCTTAAAGTTTCAGGGTGAATATTTAACATTTCTGCTGCTTCACTTATGGTAAGTAAGTTTTTCATAACTTATACTAAGTTATACTTAATTAAACAAAATGTCAAGAGATAAAAAAGCACAACATTTTTTTAAACTGTCTCATTTGTCTTGTTTCTGTTATAAACATAATTAGAGGTCTCTATAGTTCAATGGATAGAATAGAGTCTTGCTTAAGATCATAAGCTTATCAGTTTGTGTTTTTAACAAGACTAAGATGGTGGTTCAATTCCACCTAGAGATACAAATGTTATAACGATATATGAGTTCCAGACCCATATGCTCCGCCATTTTAATGTGTTTTAACAAGCCATGCAGTCATTTGTTCACTTTCCATCAATGCGTGGTATCATTTCTTAATGAGCGATAAACAATTATCTTTAATAGCTCCTTGTGGCATGAATTGTTCTTTGTGCTTAGCGTATCAAAGAGAGAAAAATCACTGCAATGGCTGTAGAAATGAACAAAACATCAAAACCAAAACTAAGAGATTTGACAATTGCATTATTAAAAATTGTAAACTATTAAAAAACACAAAATCTGGATTTTGTTATGACTGTGATAAATTCCCATGCACCAGATTAAAACAGTTAGGTAAAAGATATAAAAATAAATATAATATGAGTATGTTAGATAATTTAGACTATATAAAAGAAAAAGGAATTAAAGAATTTGTTGAGAAAGAAAATCTTAAATGGCAATGCTCTAAATGCAATGGATTAATGTGTGTACACAGAGAACATTGTTTAAATTGTAAGAAAAAATAAGTATGACCGTAGACGAATATTATAATAAACAGAAATCTCCTCAAAAAGAAATATGCTTGAAGTTGAGAGAAATAATTAAAAAGAAATATCCACAATATAAAGAAAGTATGTTGTGGGGAGTTCCGGTTTTTAATAACGGCTTGTTCTATATTGTATCTCTAAAAAATCATGTTAATTTAGGTTTTACTATTTCTAAGCTTACTAAAGAAGAAGAAAAATTATTTCAAGGAGGGGGTAAAACTACCAGAAAGATTGAAATAGAGAGTTTAGATCAAATAAATAAAGCAAAAATATTAGAATTAATAGATTTTGTTATTAAAAAAACTTAAAAGGGAACTGTGGTTCCAGGCCCAGATGCTCCGCCATTAAAATATTACTTAACAAAAACACATTTGACAAAAAAATTCTTCCCTGCTAGGATTTCAATGATGAAATTTAATTATAAGCGAATCGGTTTAAATTGGTGGACTACCTCTTTTTGGCGGTAGTTCTTGTTGTATTTAAGAAGTGAAAACACCGCCACATGGGCGGTTTTTTTATGCAAAAACCGAAAATGTAAATATATTAATAAACTTTAAAGAAAGAAACATGAAAAAAAATAAAATTAGAAAAAAATATTATCAGGCATTACCAAACAAAACAGGTTTTTTTGGTGAGTATGGTGGTCAATTTGTTCCTCCACAATTAAAAGTAGCCCTAGAAGAAGTTGCTGCAGCTTATGAAGTGGCAAAGAAAGATCCTGTATTTCAAAAAGAATATAAGACTCTTTTAACAGACTACGTAGGCAGGCTATCCCCCCTTTTTTATGCTAAAAATTTAACAGAAAAATTGGGTGGCGCAAAAATTTATTTAAAAAGAGAGGACCTCAATCACACGGGTGCGCATAAAATTAATCACACCTTGGGTGAGGCGCTGTTGGCTAAAAAAATGGCTAAGAAAAAACTACTAGCAGAAACGGGGGCTGGTCAACATGGTGTAGCTCTTGCTACCGCCGCAGCATTGGTGGGACTTGAATGCGAAATTCATATGGGTGAAATTGATGTTTTAAAACAACATCCTAATGTTTTACGCATGCAACTGCTTGGTGCCAAGGTGATCACTGTTAAAAGCGGTGGGAGGTGTTTAAAAGACGCTGTTGATAGTGCTTTTGCCGCCTACCTCAAAGATTATAAAAATACTTTTTTTGGCATTGGCTCAGTTGTTGGTCCACATCCTTATCCAATGATGGTGAGAGACTTTCAATCAATTGTAGGAAAAGAAGTTCGCCAGCAAATCATAAGTAGCGAAAATAGACTACCAGATTATTTAGTAGCGTGTGTAGGTGGTGGTTCTAATGCCATGGGTTTATTTCACGCTTTTCTCAATGATAATCAAGTCAAAATGCTGGGTGTTGAACCAGCAGGAAGGAGTTTTAAACCAGGTGATCATGCTGCTACGCTAACGCTCGGTAGACCAGGGACTTTGCATGGAATGTTTACTTATCTGCTGCAGGATGACAAAGGTGAACCCTTAGCTGTGCATTCTATTGCTTCTGGTTTAGATTATCCTGGAGTTGGTCCACAACACTCTTATCTTAAAGATCAAGAAAGAGTGAATTATGTCACAATTAATGATCAAGAAGCTCTGGCCGCTTTTGAACTCTTAAGTAAGGTTGAGGGTATTATTCCTGCTTTAGAAAGTGCTCATGCTATTGCTCATGTGTTGAAGTTGGCTCCAACTCTAAGTAGAGACAAAGTTATTGTTGTTAATCTTTCTGGCCGTGGCGATAAGGATGTTGATTATGTTGGGGAATTACTTGGATTGAGCTAAAATTAGTTTGGGCTGCCACGATGTTTTCGTTGCGGCCCAACTTAACACAATAGCTTTAATCAAACCTTTGTTGACGAAGATCGTTTTCACAAAGTCTAAGCGCTGTATTTAGATCTCTAATGCCAACAATGTTAAAGCCCGCCTTGTTTAGTTGATTGCTTATTTTAGCTAATTCTTTATCTCCATTAGCAGTAGCGTATTCATGCTGACCGTTTTTATTTATATAAACTACACATTGATTTGATTGCTCTTTTGTCATAGTAAGCCGTATTTTAATACTATTTTCTTATTTTTGTGAAGATTAGCTCATATATTGATATTTTTTTTGCCATGTAAAGAATAATTAATAGCAATTATAATTAATTACAAGATGAAATTTGGTATTAGTCTCAGTCATCACCAACTAAAAGAACTCAAAATTGATTTAGATTATGCTCTCAATGAAAGCATTAAGCATCAGTTTGCCTATGTCAGGCTCAGCCTTTATTGGAATGAAATTGAGAAAAATAAAAATATTTATGATTTCTCTATTATAAAGAAAATTTTAGACTTTTACCAAAAAAACCAACAAGAAATTATTTTAACTGTTGGAGTCAAAGCCCAAAGATGGCCAGAGTATTATTGGCCCGAATACACTGAAAACAAAAATCTTAGTAATCAAAAAACAAAAGAATCCCTACTAAAATTTATAGAAACCAGTATTCAAGAATTAAAAGCTTATTCTTGTATTGAGTATTGGCAGTTAGAAAACGAACCCCTAGATCCGAGTGGCCCACATCAAGACGTTATTCCTTTAAATGTTCTGCAAAAAGAAGCAGCGCTAATCAAAAGACTTGATCAGCGACCGATTATTATTAGTGTCTGGGGAAATGAAATAATTAAAAGAAATTTGCTAGATCAATTGAGTTCTATCACCGATCATATTGGTTTAGATCTTTATTACAAACTGTTTATTAGAAAAATTTTAAAAAAATCAATTTATCTTGGACCACTGCAAAGTAGCAAAGAACTGAAAAAATATCTTGCTAAATTTCCTAAAATCAATTTTTGGATTACTGAACTGCAGGCTGAACCATGGGAAAAAGATGCAAAGGCCTATCTCAGTCTTAATCCGAGAAGCATTAGTCCTCAGCAATTATTAAATAATTTTAAAAAAGCCTCGTTATTAGATGTAGATAAAATTTTGTTTTGGGGGTTTGAGTATTGGCTGTGGAAGAAAATTAAGGGGGATAATAGTTATTTTAAGCTTCTTAAAGAAATAAAAAATTAGTTGTTTATTTGATCAAGATTGCTTTTTTATTCATCTCAAGCTATAATATCCCATAATGTTAAATAGAAAGACGAGGGCTAGATTTTATCAAAAAGCCCCGGCTAAATTTTTATTAAAGAAAGCTAAGAGCCTGAGAAAGTTGGCTATTGCTTCTTTTATATTTAGTTTGGTGTTTATGTTTTTAAGCAATCCTTTTCTTACTCTGGCAAAATTTAAAGATTTACCAAACACACTAAACAGCTCAAAAGCAATCATTGCTAGTATTCCTGAATTTATTAGAGATATACCTCAAGAAGCAGAAAAAAGTAGCTTTGATTTTTTTGATTGGACAAAGATGCAGTTAGATAATTCTTGGCCAATTTTTGCTAGAGAAACAGTTGAAGAAAATCAAGAGGCTGGTCAGAGTGCTATCCCTCAAGTTATAGTGGCTCCAGACTACGCCAATTTACCTTTTCATATTGAAATTCCTAGTTTAGAGATTTATGAAGAGGTTCATGCCAATATTAACCCTAATAAACCCTCAGAATATAAGGAAGCTCTAGAAACTGGCGTAGCTCATGCTCGTAATTCAGCTTTTCCTGGACAAGACAAATTAATTTATATTTTTGGTCATTCAACCAATGGCTTGTGGAATGTAGAGGCTTACAATGCGGTTTTTTATCAGATTAAGGATTTAGCGCTGGGCGAGCAAATTATTTTACATTTAGGTGAAGAGCAGTTCGTTTACCGAGTGAGCGCTCAAGATATTATCCAAAGCAGCGAAGTGGATTTTGTTAATAATCTAAAAGATGAAAACATTTTGTTATTACAAACCTGTTGGCCTCCGGGCACTACTTGGCAAAGACTTTTTGTCAGTGCGGTGCCAGTGATTATTGAATAATATCCCATAATGTTGACAATATAATATTATAAATATATAATATATAGTCCAATATATATAAAAGTAGTTTTTTAAAGACTAATATGAAAAAAATAATTTCTTACCTTTTAATAGCCACTGGCTTTTTATTGTTTTTCGCAAATCTAGCTAGCGCCAAAGAATGTCGTACTGTTTACGGTGGTGGTGAAGTTTGTGAAACCGGCAGCATTAGTTTAGATAAAAAGGTTTTTAATCCAAAAGCTGAACAATATTGGGATAATATTGCTGCTAGTTCTTATGCTTTTTCTCCAAAAGAAGAAGTTAAGTTTAGTTTAAGAATCAAAAATATTTCAGATATTAAAGTTGACAGCGTTCGTTTAGATGACGACTTCGCTCGCTTAATTGATTACATGATTTATGTAAGTAGTGATAAAGGCGATTATGAAGTTGAAGTCAAAGATAATGTTATTAAATTTAAGCTTGGTGATTTAGATGGCAAAGAAGAGCTTACAGTTTACTTTACAGCTCGTTTCAAAGACGCAGATGAATTACCAGTCGGTACCACTTGTATTACTAATGTAGCTCGCGCTTATTCTGATGAAGATAATTTAAGCGATACCGATTATGCTAGTTTTTGTGTCAAGACCGATGAGGCTAAAATTGTTACTGAAGTCACTCCAGACACTGGTTTTGATTTAAGCACTATTTTAGCTCTAGAAGCGATGGCTTTAGCTGGTTTAGGTGCTTTTGCCCTAACTAAGTCAAAGAAAATCAGTAAATAATTAGCATTTTTTAATTGAATTGAAAAACCCCTCTTCAAAAAAGAGGGGTTTTTAATAGGGTTTTAAAATTTGCATCTGGTTTTTCCTTTTTTATAGAGCACTTATAAAACAAAGAATTAACATCCCATAATATTGACAAAAATGACTTTAATTGATATACTTCTATCTAGTTATGATAACTTTTTAGTAGAGAGCAGGCCTCGATGTAATAATGCTTGTTTCTTGAAACACATTTCTTCATCAAAGTCTTTTCTCTGCTCGAAAGAGTAGAAGAAGGAGCTCTTTAAGCAGCTCTTAAAACCCGGAAATTGCTTCTGGAGTTTTGATTAGCTTACTAAAGAGACGCACCTTAACAATTGGAGGAAAATGCTTTAGGCATTTAGGTCCAGCTTTTGTGACAATCATTGCAATGAATGGTTGTTAGAGAAGCTGGTCCTTCGTGCCGAAAGGCAAAGGGACGAGTCGGTGACCACTGACGCCCATGTGGAGATTTTAACCTATAAAAAGGAGAATACCGTGCGTACAAAAATTTTTTTTGTTGTATTTGTTCTGGCCAGCATCATGCTGGCAGCCTGCGGCGCGAAAGATGTGCCTACAGGTGATGAATTAAGCACTGAGCTAACTGAGCCGCGGGTAGTGGTGGTAACAGCCACTCCTGCTCCAGTCAAATTAGCTGGAATCGATGGGCTCGAAAGTCCTCGTTTGCACCATGCAGGGGAACACCCCGCTGGAGAATCCAGTGTTGGTATGTTTGACATTGGAGTAAACGAAGGTCAGTATGGCCTGGTGTTTGGTTGGAACCTTGCTTGGGGTGCACAAAGTATCCCCGGTGAAGGCTGTGAACTCGTTGTTCTCGTATCAGGATGGTATGAGGACTTTGAGATTACAGATGGTCGTTACGAGGTTTATGACCTCCCGGCGGCCGATCCCTCTGGTTGGGCAGAAGTTTTGCTCAGCCAACGGATAGAAGAGCAGGCCACCCACTATGGATGTCCCGCTGATAAAGTCCCCCCAGTTTGGGAGGGTGGCAAATAGCCACCCTCGATCCTCCAATTCCCGCGAGTCGTAAAAAGCTCGCGGGAAACCTTAAGTTCATAATCGCATATCAGTTTGTGAATTTAAGGTTTCTTGTCTTTTAAAATATGAAAACTGTCAAAGAACAAACACTAGTTTCAATTCTAATGCCTGTTTATAATGCTGAGAAATATCTCAGCAAGACGTTAGAAAGCATTCAATCTCAAACATATAAAAATTGGGAGTTATTTGCTATTGATGATTGGTCAACTGATCGATCTTATAGCATTTTATTAGATTTTGCTAAAAAAGATAAAAGAATTAAGCTTTATAGAAATGGTAAGCATCGAGGGGTCGCTGGAGCTGCTAATTTGGCTTTATCAATGATTAAAAGTGATTATGTAGCTCGAATGGATGCTGATGACCTAATGCATCCTGAGAGAATTGCTAAGCAACTTAAATTCTTAAAAGCAAATCCAAGTGTTGTAATTGTTGGTTCACAATGCCTTTTGATCGATCAAGATGGTCAAAAAATTGGTGAAAAAAAGTTTCCAATGAAGAATGAGGATATCATGAAGATGATTTTTCGCTCAATCCCTATTCAACAACCATCCATGATGATTAATAGAGTTTTGTTGCCAAAAGATTTTATTGCTTATGATAAAAGCAAAAACACTGCTGAAGAAGTAGGTCTACTTTTTAAGCTTTTTGAATATGGTGAGGCTGCTAACTTACCCGATTTTTTACACTTTTATCGTTTGCACGATAAAAACACTTCTCTTACAAATCCAAAAAAAACATTTTATTTAACATTTTTAACCCGCTTAAAATATGCCCATCAGGCCAGTTTTAGTGATTTATTTTTAAATTTTGTACAGTTAGTGATTGTTTTTATTTTGCCTAAAAAACTAATTTTTCCTTTATATAATTTGTGGCGTAATAATAAGCTGTTAAATTTAAGTGTTCCTTCCCTTACTCGACTTTTCAAAATATAATTTAATACTGATGATGTTTAAAAAAAAGTTTGTTTTTCCATTTTTATCAGTGTTTCTTGTTTTTATTCTTTTATTATTTAATTTCAGTTCCGGCACTTTTTTAATTGGTTGGGACAATTTACAAACGGATTTAAATCCAGTTCTTAATTTTAAGAGAGCTTTAAACGTTTCTTGGCAAGAATATCAGGGGCTTGGATTGCTAGGAGGAATGGGGCATGGGGCAGACTTGATTCGCCAAATGATCCTTATCCCTTTTTCTCTAGTTTTAAATCAAAACTTACTGCGATATTTTTGGAATTTTTTCGCTCTAGCAATTGGTGTTTTGGGTTTTTATTCTTTACTTACTTACTTGACAAAAAATAAACAAGCCTCCTTTTTAGGAGCTTGTTTCTATCTTTTAAATATTGGGACAATGCAAAATTTTTATGTTACATTTGAACCTTTTTCTTCTTTTTTTGCATTTTTACCATGGTTAATTTATTTTTTATTTAAATATTTAAATAAAGCGAAGAAAAAAACATTATTGATGTTTTTCTTCTTGTCTTTATTAGGTACAAGCTTTGCTTATGTGCAAACCACATTTTTAGTTTATTTAATTTTATTAGCGATCATTTTGTTATTTTATATTTTCAAAAAGAATATTGTTTCTAAAAAAGAGAAAGCTCTTAATTCTTTAAAAATTTTAATTATAGTTTTTTTAACAAATGCTTTTTGGCTTTTACCGCTGTCATTGTTTACTTTGAAAAATATTGATACAACGATCAAGGCTAAAGGTAATCTGATGACTACGGAGCCTGTATTTTTACGCAACAATAAATTTGGTAACTTTCGTGATCTTATTCAACTAAAAGGCTATTGGTTCGATTTTACTGATTTTGATCAATGGGGTAATGCAGTTTTTTTACTTGAAGACTGGAAAGTTCATTTTCAAAATCCCCTGATTACTTCTTTTTCTTTTATTTATTTTGCCCTATTATTACTGGGAATTACTTCTATTTTTACTTTAAAAAAGTTACCTAGTGCAATGAAACGAGCGCGTTACTCGATTCTGGCTTTGTTTTTATTCTCTTGTTTTATTCTTCTTGGCTCTAACCCACCATTTGGATTTATTTATGACTTTTTACGTGAAAACTTGCCTCTTTTTGGCCAAGTTTTTCGCTCCTCTTTCACCAAATGGATTGTGCCCTACAGTCTTTTTTATAGCTTGCTCTTAACTTTTGGTTTAGCTTTCCTTTTCAGCATTTTTAAAAAGAAGATTTGGCAGCGCCTAGTAGCCGGAGCCTTTTTTCTTTCTCTAATTTTCTATTCCCTACCTAGTTTTACTGGTAATTTCTTTTATTCTCGTCTTAGGATAGCAGTTCCTGATGCTTATTTTCAGTTATTTGATTATTTTAAAGACGAGGCTCCACAAAGTAGCAGGATTGCTAATTTACCCCAACACTCTTTTTATGGTTGGCAATGGAATGATTGGGGTTATCGAGGCTCTGGATTTATTTGGTACGGTATTAAACAGCCCATTTTAGATCGAGCTTTTGATGTTTGGAGTGAGGCCAGTGAGCGTTATTACTGGCAATTACAGGCGGCTTTGGATAAAAAAGATATTGGTGCGCTGGAAAATGTTTTAGCCCAATACGATGTTGATTATTTACTGCTTGATGGGTCGATTATCAACCGTAACACCAAGAAGCCTTTTAATTATCAAGCGATAAAAGATCTCTTACTTAGTTCGGAACAGATTAAACTAGTCGAAGAATTTGATTTTATTAGTTTATATACTTTTAGCGATTCAGAAAAAAGTCGTGAAAAGAATTTTATTAGTTTGTATAAAGATTTACCAATTATAGTTAATGATTATCGTTTTACTTGGGAAGATAAAGCTTTCATAAGTTTTCACGACTATTTGAATAAAGAAAATATTGATCAAGCTGAAGTAATATTTCTCTTTTCTTCATTGTTTAGCAATCATTTACAAAAAGATTTGGAATTTACTTTGGGTGAAGATGATAACTATTTTTATTTAACTAATTTAAGAGATTCTAGCGCTAATAACTTTCAACTTAATTTGCCAGATCTATTGGGTACTGAAACTCACCTGCCATTTCGTTTATCCTGGTTGACGGACGAGAATATGGTGAAATTAAACTTTACTTTGCTAGCTCCAGAAATTGATAGCGCCAAACAAAAAATCAATTTTAACTTAGTAGAAGACTTTGTTTTTAACATTTCACCATGTTCAAGCAGTGAAGTTTGTTATATCAATATAAACAACCAGCTAATTAGCCAGATCAATGAAGGTGGTGAGCTTGATTTGCTGTTAAATACCGATTTACCAAACACTATTGCTTTAAGTACCGATTCAAAAATTGACTATTTTGACTTTGCTTTTTTTGATTTAGAACTTGAAGGCATAGAAATTACTAAGGAGGTTTTGCCAGAAAACCCTGGCTTTAGAGTCAAAATCCCAAAAATTTTATTGCAAAGCAACCTTTTAGAAACCGAACTTAATTTGAGTGAGGCCGAGGACTGTCGGCCGCTACAAGAAGGTTTTGTTGCTAAAGAACAGCGCTCTGAGGGCAATTATTATCGCTCAGTTGACACCAGTGTTTGCGATCACTTTTATTTAGAAAATTTAGATCACTCTGTTGGCTATTTGTTTAAATTAAAAGCGCAAAATATTAGCAGTTTGCCCTTGGTTTTTGCTGTCCAAGCAGATAGTTTAGGGCGCAGTCCACTGGAGACTTATTTAAGTGAAGGTGTAAATTACCAAATTTTGCCTCCAACGGAAGAGTTTAATCAGGGCTATACTTTGTATTTTTCTACTGATTCCTATGGTAGAGAAGTTAATGAAAACCTTTTAGAGTCGGCAGAAGTGTTTTTTTGGCCATATCATTTTTTGAAAAATATTGCTTTGCAAAATATAGACAGGGATTTTTTTAAAAATGAAATGGTTAATTGTGACTTTGAAGTCAAAAAAAGTGCTCTTTGGTTATATCGAGTGAGCTTGAGTAGCAATTGTGATGCTAATTATTTAAAGCTATCTCAAGCTTATGATAGTGGCTGGTTAGCATATCAAGCTGGGCAAAGACTTGAGCATCGAAAACTTAATAATTGGGCTAATGCTTGGATTTTAAATAATCAAGACAGCGATTCTCTAATTTATATTTTTTATTGGCCACAATTTTTACAATATTTTGGCTTCTTAGCAATTGCGCTTGGTTTCATTGGAATATTTTATTGTGACAGAAAGAAGCCTATTACTGATTTAGACAAAAAAACTAATCAGTAATTTGCTATACTAGAGAAGTGCTAAAAAATCACATCCTGCTTAAGGTTAAAACCAGCAAAGACAGCCAAGAGACTGAGGAGTCAGCTGTTCAACTTTTTTCTACCCTGCCTAAGTTAAAAAATAAGCTGACTGATAAGCTGCTGGGTAAAAACGAAAGACTTAGTTTTGAAATCTTGGTTAGAGAACAAAATATTCATTTTTTAGTTTGTGTCCCCCTGCGCCTTTTAGAATATTTTAAAGGAGCTATTCATGCTAGTTATCCAGAAGCAGTAATTGAAGAACTTGCTTATGATCCAGCAATTTGGTTTTTTGCTAAAAACTACCAAGTGTCTGTGGCTAGTCTTAAATTAAAAAATAAGAGTTATTTGCCCCTTAAAACTTACAAAGATTTTAAGGACATTGATCCATTATCAACTTTAATGTCTACTCTATCTAAAAACGAAGGTCAAGATACTATTTTGATCCAAATGCTTTTAAACAATCAAGTTAGTGTTTGGTCAAAAAGCTATCAGGCTTCTATTGAAGAGTTAGAAAATCATCCACAAAAGAAGTTGATTGGTCAAAAAATGGAACAACGATCGCTCAAAGTTGCTTTTAAAATAGCGGTTGCCACAGATAATCGGCAAAAAAGCAAGCTAATTTTAGATAACATCGCTGCGGCCTATCAAGCCATGTCTCAGAGTGAGAGCAATGCTTTGCTTTTAAAGAAAAGACATTTTTTTAAAAAATCTTTTCTCAAAAAAATGCAAGAGCGAAGTTTCAGCGCTTCGCCGAATTTAAACTTAAGTTTAGATGAATTGGCCACTCTTTATCATTTTCCCAGTCAAAAATTAAGTAATATTACTAATATATCTTGGGGTAAAAAATTACTTGGTGAGGCTCCAGAAAACTTGCCGACTATCACCCGCGACAGTTCAGTTCAAAGAAAAAAGGATATTAATATTATTGGTGAAACAGTTTATAAAAATCGTCTAACTAAGTATGGTTTATGGAGTGAAGATCGCCGCCGCCATGTTTATGTAATTGGTAAGACTGGCACCGGTAAATCTACTTTATTGGCTAATATGGCAATTAATGACCTCAAGCACAATGAAGGAATGTGTGTAATTGATCCTCATGGTGATCTGGTAGAAACTTTACTCGATTTTATTCCTAAGCATCGAATTAACGACGTGGTTTATTTTGATCCAGCAGATACTGAAAGAACGGTGCAAATCAATCTTTTTGAAGGAGAAAATGTGGTGCATCGTGAGCTAATTGCCTCTGGCATTATTTCTGTTTTTAAAAAGCTCTATGGCTATTCTTGGGGGCCAAGGTTGGAATATATTTTGCGTAATTGCTTACTAACCTTGCTTAAAAGTCCAGAAGCAAAATTGTCAGATATTTTAGACTTATTAACCAATGAAAAATTTCGCGAAAAAGTAGTTAACAAACTTGATGATCCAATTTTGAAAAACTTTTGGGTCAATGAATATAACAAAATGCATGATCGTCAACGCCAAGAACAAATTGCTTCAATCCTCAATAAAGTTGGTCAATTTGTTTCTTCACCACTGGTGCGCAATGTGGTTAATACCACTCAGTCTTCTTTCAGCATCGAAGAACTAATGAGTCAGGGCAAAATTTTATTAATAAATTTATCTCAAGGTCGCTTAGGTGAAGATAATGCTACCCTTTTGGGTGCGATGATGATTACCAAGATTCAGTTAGCAGCTATGGGTAGAGTTAATGTTAGTGAAGATAAGCGACCCGACTTTTATCTCTACGTTGACGAGTTTCAAAATTTTGCCACCGATGCTTTTATTAAGATTCTTTCCGAAGCTCGTAAATATCATCTTAATTTAACTTTAGCCAATCAATATATAGATCAAATTCCCGAAGAGGTGCGCAATGCTATTTTTGGCAACTGTGGCAACATCATTAGTTTTGTAATGGGAGCTGGTGATGCTAGTTATTTTCAGGCTGAATATGGAGGACTTTATACTCAAGACGATTTAGTTAATTTAGATAAATATCAAATTATTAATAAAATTTCTATCAATAATGTTTTGAGTAGGCCGTTTCCTGCTTATACTTTGCCTCTAGCTAAGAGTAGCAACCGAAATCGAGAAAAAGTAATTCGCAACAGTCGGGAGCGATACGCTAAAAAGAGAAATTAGTGAAGAAAAATTTTTCAACAGTCACTGATGAAAACAAGAAACCTTGGTGGGTATATATTGCTGAATGTAGTGACGGCACTTACTATACTGGCATCAGCAACGATATTAATAAAAGATTAGATAAACACAATACAGGTTGTGGAGCTCAATATACAAAAAATCGCAATCCTGTTAGTCTTGTATATTTTGAAAAACATTTAAATCGATCCTTAGCAACAAAAAGAGAATATCAGATTAAACAATTAACTCGTCAAGAAAAAGAGAAATTAGTTGATGGTTTCTTATCAAATGCGGCCGGCTTAAAGGAAAATTTTTTATCAATTAATAAAATGCCAGCCGATAGCTTTGGTTTGAAAATTATCATCAAAAATCAAGAAAATCAGGAGCTAGCTCGTGCTTTTTTATATATTATGCAAAATGACTTGCATGAGCGACCATTTGCTTTATTGGAAGATGTTTTTGTAGAGTCAGAAAATCGCGGACAGGGCTTGGGTACGCAATTAATTAAAAAAGCTATTAGTGAAGCCAAGAATTTGAATTGTTATAAATTAATAGCCACCAGTCGTTATCAGCGAGCTAGAGTTCATAAGCTTTATCTTGACTTGGGTTTTAAAGATTGGGGTCAAGAATTTCGTTTAGACTTTTAAACTATTCTAATTTTTATTTTTAACTTACAATTGTAAGTTGTAGTAATAGTCTTGTTTAAATCTAAATGCCAAGTATTTCCTTTAATAAAAATTCTAACTTTTTAAAACGACTTGCCTCTTATCTAAATTGGAATAATGTTGCTTTAATTTTAATTTTATTCTTGGCAGTTTTTTTAAGATTTTACCGTTTAGATAAGCAAATTTGGTGGATGAGTGGTGATGATGCTAGAGATATGTTGGTTGTGAGGCATATTGTTGAATATGGTGAGACAATCAATCGTGGACCGTTGGCCTTGGGTGGATTTGGTTGGCTCAAAAATTCACCAGTTTACTATTATTTTGTAGCTTTTCTTTGGTTTCTAACAAACAGTGCTCAGGGAGTAATGTATTTATGGGCTGGTTTATTTACCCTGCCTGTTTTCTTAGCTTATGTGATAGTTAAAAAAATTCATAAAAAAACCAGCGCTTTATTGGCAGCTTTGGTTTTTGCAATTAATCCATATATGATTAATGCTGCAAAAAATTTAACCCAAGTTCATTTGTCAGTAATTTTTTCTATTTTATTTATTTATTTTTTAATTAATTACTTGTCAAGTAAAAAGAAAAGATTGCTTAATCTTTTAGGAATGATTGGTGTTCTATTTTCAGCCTTTCATTTTCACTACAACATTATCTTGGTTTTTCCTAGTTTATTTTTTTTGATTTTAATTTTTTATTGGCAACTCAACACTGGACAGAAAAAATTGTTGAGTAAAAACTTCATTTTACCAATATTATTGGCTTCGATTTTGTTTATATCTTGGATTTTTCTTACTTATACAGTAAAGCTTTTTGATCAGTTTACTTTTTTTGAAATTAATAATTCTCTCAATGATAAAATTCTTTCTACAACAATTCTTCATTTTTTTGATTCAAACAAGTTAGTGTTCAAACTAATATGGGGCGAGTCTTTAGCAACAATTATGATTCTGCCGACTTTGATCTTGTTGCTATTTTTAATTTTGAAAAAGGCCTATTTAAAAAATCTGCTGTTAAAAAAAAGTATAAAATATTTTTCACTCATCTTAAGCTCTTTGTTTTTGATATTTTTTTATCAGGGGTCAGTTGAAGATACTTACTTTTTATTTTTATTGCCAATTATTTTGATAATGCTGACACTAGCATTGGTTTTATTATTGGAGCAAATGAAGTATTTGGCTTGGCCAATTATTGTTCTTATTATTTTTTTAATGTTTGATTCTGGAATTAAATATAATTTTAATAATTTTTATCCTTTGCCCGTCTACGAAAAAAAGAGATTT
Source organism: uncultured Pseudomonadales bacterium (assembly GCA_964393205.1). Lineage (GTDB taxonomy): Bacteria > Patescibacteriota > Microgenomatia > UBA1400 > PJMF01 > JAAZKO01. The sequence continues at coordinate 81,149 of CAYMSV010000003.1, forward strand.
TTAGCTAAATTAATCGCTAGTGATTATTTTAAATTATATCCATCTAGTAAAATTACTGAGCAACCTAGGTTTTTATTGAGTTGGGACAGTCAGGTTTTTTATTTTATGAATGATTCCTGGGGTAATTCTGGAGTTTGGTTTCATTTGGAGGATGTTTTTGCTCAGCAGCTAGTAAAATTAGTTAATTATGGACCAAATTATCAATCAAAAATTGAGAATCCCCAAGTTATATATAGTATTTGTCACCATGATAATAATTATGCGAAGGTTTCCAACTGTTTAAAAAATTTTATGGAAAAATATCCTGTTCATGAAACAGATATTTATAAATTGTATGAAGATGAGGAAGTAGCTCTGCTGCGTGCAAAAATAAGTATAAGTTTGAATAACGCTTTGCTTAATACTCCCAATTATTAGTTATAATTTAGAGAATTTTTAAAGCAAGTCTGCATATACATAATTAAGGGGTTGAGTTTGTTGTTCTTCATCAAGCTGAAACTTCCAAAGTGTAAATTCAGCTGAACTATAAATTACTTTTGGTTCCTCTGTTAAATATGATCTTACTGACCGGAATCTTTCTAAACATTCTGTCTCAATTAATTCTGGATTTGATCTGTGGTCACATGCGAAGTAAATAAGAGAAATATTATTAGAATCCGTGTTAATGTCTGGAAAAAAATTAACTCCATGATCAGTGAGACTTACCAGTTTTCTATCTAAAAAAATTTCTAAATGATACCATAAACCACTGGTCCCCCATAAATCATAAGGCATATTTTTTATTGTTGTTAATAAAGCTAGAGAAAATTGCTTAGAATTTTCTGATTGATTAAGTTTTAAGTCGTCAAAAATTGTTTTAGCCATCAAATATTTCTGATTATGATATGAGATTTTTGGAGTATTATCTGTTTTATAAAATTTTATTGAGGAATAAAAAATTAAGCATATTGTTGTAGTAATTAACAGGCCAGGAAAGAAGTTTATTTCTATGAGAATGCGTAAAGCTATCGCTATAGAAATTATGAAAAATGGTAAAACAGCAGCAATATAGGTGTGAGTAATAAAACCTCTAGATAAAAAAATAAATGATAATGAAAATGACATTGAAAGAGGAATTGCAACAAGTATAAAATTTATCTTATTACGATAATTTACAATCAGCCAATAAATTACAATACCAATAAAGAAAAGTGTTAGAACGCTTGATTGAATTAGGCTTGAATTAAACCACCATAAACTTTCACTTAGAACTATTGAAATTTCTCTAGAAAGATTGCTAAGAGGCTGAATTTTTTCTGAGAAATTAAAGCTTAAAAAATATATTTGATCTAGAGGAAAATTTCTATAAGTTAAAAAAACCCAAGAACCGATAATTAAAAAAATTAAAATTATGGGAACATAAATGTTAGCCCATTTTGATTCGTTGTCTATTAGTAAGAACCAAGAATAGATAATCCAAAAAATTCCTATTGGCAGAATAAGAAATATTCCATAATGAAAATGCAAGCCAAAAAGTAAAAAAAATATTGATAAACAAAATGATAAAAGTTTTTTGTTTTTATAAAAATTGCTTAAAGATAATAAAAACAATACAGAGAGAAGTGGTAGTAAAAATGGTTGTAATAGCTCTTGACTCTGGTTGATTAGTGTTGGATGAAGGGCGAATAAAGCAGCAATAATTAATCCAAGTTTTTTGTCCCAGATTGTTTTTCCCAACAAATAAGCAAGTGGGATTATAGAGCTTAAAAGAAAAGACCATACAATCATGAAATTTATTGGGTTTTTTGTAAAAAACCAAATGATAGAAAGAAAATAGTAGTAAATTGGGGAGTTTTGTAACCAATTGAAGCCACCAGCGGCTAGAGGACCTTTGAAAATTGTTTCAGCATGTGCGACTATGTGCTTAGCTACCAACATGTCTCTGCTCTCATCAAAACCTCTTTGTGCCCAAATCCATCTATCAAGGTCATGTAGTCGTAAATATATGCCTAAAACTACAATCAATAAAAACATTAAATTATAATTGTTTTTTTTGAAAAAGTTGAAAACTTTAGTAACCACCTGCTAATTTAAACACATCTGATGCTTGAGTTTCAAGTGTTAGAGTTTCTTATTAAATTGACTTGTATAAAGAATAGGCAAAAACTAATTTTTTTGGGCCTTAATTTTAGCTTTTATACCCTCATATAAAGCCTCAGTCATTCTATCTAAATCAAATTTTTCCTGCCATCCCCAATCTCTGCGTGCAACATCATCATCAATAGTTTTTGGCCAACTATCAGCAATGGCTTGAGTGTGGTTGGGTTGATATTCAACTGCAAAATCTGGCTGAATTTTTTTAATAGCAGCCACCAGTTCTGCCGGAGTAAAACTAATGGCAGTAAAATTATAACTGGTACGAACTGTTAAGTTTTTAGCCGGAGCTTCCATTAATTGAATGGTGCCATTGATGGCATCATCCATATACATCATTGGTAGGCGAGTGTCTGGTTTGAGTGGACAAACATAGTGACCATCTCTAATAGCTGCATAAAAAATATGAATGGCATATTCAGTGGTACCATCACCCGGATCAGCTTTATAGCCGTTTAAACCAGGATAACGGAGACTACGAAAATCAACTCCATATTTAAGATGATAATATTGGCCCAGTAGCTCTCCAGCCACCTTATTAACGCCATACATAGTAGTTGGTTCAAGCACAGTGTGTTGGGGGGTGTTTTGAGTGGGTGTGGTCGGTCCGAAGGCTGCGATAGAGGACGGCCAAAAGACTTTTATCTTATATTTTACTGCCAGATCCAAAACATTTTTTAAGCCACCCATATTGATGTCCCAAGCCAGTTGAGGGTTCTTCTCTCCACCGACTGATAAAATGCCTGCTAAATGGTAGATTTCAGTAATATGGTATTGTTTAATCAATTCCTCTAAACGACTGAAATCTGTAACATCACCTTTTTCTAAGATGCCAATAAAATTGTCGGACATGGTCTTTCTGGCAAGCGCAACAACTTTGTTTTGACCATATTTTTTTTGCAAAGCTGGAACTAGTTCCGAGCCCACTAAACCAAAGGCTCCAGTTACCAAAATATTATTTTTTGTCATATACACTTAAAGATAGGGGAGAAAGTAGTTTTGGTCAAGAATTAAAGTTAAAATAATTTAAAAATTTTTAAAATTTGTCACGCTATTCATTAATTTTTTTAGCTGTGTTACAATTTTGCTCTATGTCTCAAAAGGGATTTTCAAAGTTTTTGTCAATTTTAATGGGTTTGTTGATGGGTTTAGTTGCTTTGTTTTTTATAATTGCTTTTTTATTTCCTAATTTAAATCTACCCAGTCTCAGAGATCTGTTGGAAACTGAAAACAGACAACAAATTCGTTTGGAAGAGAGCGAAGAAAAGATTAGAAATGATTTAGAAGTTGTTGAAGTAGTGAGTGAAGAATTGCAGCTAATTAGTTTAACTTCACCTGAAGATGATACTAACGCTTGGGATTTGCTCTTGGCGAGCCATGAGGTGCTTTATCAAGAGTATGATTTTGGTGTTTTTATTGAAGAAATAAATGGTTTAAGGGGGGATCAAGATAATTTTTGGGCAATTTATGTGAATGATGAGAGTTCTTTGGTTGGCATACAAGATATTATGCTGAATGAAGGCGATATAATTGAATTAAGATATGAAGCAATTAAAAAATAACTTAGTAAGTGCATTGGGTGTTTTAGCTATAAGAATAGTTAAAATTTTACCAGCTAATTTTACTCCTTTGGGTAGTTTTGGATTTTTTTCTAGTCAGCCAATTTTTTATTTTATTTCAATTATCCTTTTTGATTATTTTTATGGTGGTTTGTATAGCGGTCAAATTTGGGTGTATTTAGCTTTTACTATTTATCCAATTCTGGGATATTTGAGCCGTGGACAAATTAAAAAACAATTGTTTTTTATTCCTCTAGCTTCTTTTTTATTTTTTTTAATATCTAATTTTGGGGTGTGGTTGAATTGGTATCCTAAAAATTTAGAGGCGCTGTTTCAGTGTTATTTATTAGCTCTGCCTTTTTATGGACGAACTCTGATGGGAGATTTAGTTTTTGCTTATGGGTATCTCTTATTCAAGCAACTCAAACAAGAAAAATCAGTATTAGTTGAATATTCTAGTTAAACTTATTTCTTTTTGTCTAGTTTTTCTAAACGTAGACCCTTAACCCCAAAATAAACGACAAAAGCCACAATTGTAAAGTTTATTAAAGTAGCAACAAAATTTCCCCAAGCTACTTGGGCCGAACCAATTTGCCAAACAGCATTAGAGAAGTCAACAGTACCCAAAACAAGACCTAAAAGAGGATTAATCAAATCATTAACTATTGAATCAACTACTGTTCGAATTGAGCCTCCTAAAATAAAACCAACTGCTAGACCCACCACTCCTTGTTCACGAATAAATTCTAAAAAACCAAGCGCTGGCTGTTTAATGTTTTTTTTAATAGTTGCTTTTTCGTCTTTTTTGTTCATATTAATTAATTATAACATTGATATATAATCGAAAGTTAATGCTTACAGAAAAAAATAAAAAAAATTCTTCTATCAAAAAAATTGCCATTTTATATTCTGATGCTCAACGCAAATATTTTCCAACTGAAGAGCTGTATATTACTGAAGCTGAGGTAAAGGGTCGAGCTAAATTAATTGCTGAAATTTTACGGGATAAAGAGTATCAGGTAGAGATTTTTCCAGGAGATGCTAGATTAAATGAAACTCTAGTCGATTTTAAACCCGACAAAGTAATTAATTTAGTAGATTCTGTCTACGGCAAAGAATATTTGGCGGCTAGCATACCGGCAACGCTTGAATTGTTAAAAATTCCTTATACCGGCAGTGGTATGTTAGCTAGTTCGATTAATGCCAATAAATATTTAACCAAATCATTGCTCGAGCAGTATGGAATAACCACTCCTAAATATCAATTAATAAAGCATGCAGGCGATGAGATTGATGAAGAATTGGATTTTCCGATTTTTGTTAAGCTTAATGAGAACCATGGTTCTCTGGAGGTGTCTGAGACTTCGGTTTGTTTTGATGACAAAATGGCTAAAGTGCAAATTGATTTTTTATATAAAAATTACAAGCAAGCAATTTTACTTGAAGAGTTTATTGCCGGTCGTGAAATTACGGTGGTAGTGGTTGAAGGCGGAAATACTAAAATTTATGCAGCCGAAAAAATCTTTCATCGCGCTGATAACAATCCTTTCAAAAAGATTGTTACTTTTGATGATAATTGGTTGAGTACCGAAAAAACCATTACTTACGAAAAATATGACTTGCCCGAAGCAGTTAAAGAAGATATAAAAATTGCTTTTAGCATTCTTAAAATTGAGGATTATGCTAAATTTGATTTTCGTTTAGATGAGGCAGGCCGCCATTATTTAATTGATGTAAACGTCAACCCTGCCCTTGGTCCGAGTGGAACTTGTGCAATCGCTAGTATTTTGCAGCTTCACGGCTTAAGTTTTTATACTTTATTGGATAGGTTAATTAATAACTAGCTTGTGTCAAAAATAACTTCTTATCATATTAAAAAAGTGGATGATTATTGTTTACGAGATAATCGTTGGTTGGAATTGGATTGGCGACTAAAGAGTTTAGAAGAACTCGAACGGGAACTAGATAAAGCAATAGCGTTTGCTAAAAAAAAAGCTTTAGCAAAAATTGAAATTATATTGCCGGCTGAAGCTAAAAAATTTAGTAGATTTTTGCTTAATAAAAATTTTAAACCAGCCTTAACAGAGCTGAAGTTTAATTTAGAAGACCTAAGCACCTTATCTTTGGTGATGACTGATTTTACTTTTGTCACAGAGATTAATAATAAAAAACCAGTCAAAGAATTATTGCTTGAACAAGCCAATTTTCATTATCAAAGTTTGCCTGATTATTATCGTTCTCCTCAAGAAATTAATTGGTTTTTTTACTTAAAACAAGTTTACAGGGACGCGCAAAAAGATAATGGTTTAATTTTTTTGGCAAAAGAGCGAGAACAAGCAATAGCTTTAGTATTAGGGGAATATTTAGCAAAAACTGCTTTTATTTGGGAAATAATTGTTAGTCAAGAAAAGCGTGATTTTCATCTAGGAACTTTACTGCTCAATCAATATTTACAAAAATTAAAGACTTTGGGAGTAACTAGAGTTTATCTAGAAACTATTAGCCAGTCTTATGCTAAAAACTGGTATGAACATCAGGGTTTTACAGCTATTAGCCAATCTTGGTTTTGTCGGTTAAAATAAGCTATCTGCAAAAAAAATTATATTTATTTTTATTAGTTTTTTTATCCTTTTTTACTTTGCTGTATTTGTTAATCTTTATTAGTTTAAAAGTTTTTTTTCATTCATCGCAAAAGCAGTTTAAAAAATCTACTAATTCTTCTTTGATTGCCGAACCAGAACCGATTCCAAGCTCTGCGCCTTTAAGTTTTTCTATGATTGTTGGTGGAGATTTAATGTTTGATCGTCATATTCGCACTAAAGCTGAAACGAGGGGCAGTTATGATTTTATTTTTGATGAAGATCTAAGCAATTTTTTAAATAGTGCCGACTATGCCTTGGCTAATTTAGAGGGGCCTATTACTCAAGAAAAATCAGTTAGTCAATATAGTTTGCCGGGTGGTCCTGGCAATTATACTTTCACTTTTTCACCAGAAATTATTCCAGTTTTACAACAAAATAATTTGCGTATTCTAAATTTGGGCAATAATCATATTTTAAATTTTGGTCGCAATGGTTTAAATAGTACTCAAGAGTATTTGGAACAAGCTAATCTAGTTTATTTTGGCGATGTGGGTGTTGGTGAAGATTGGCAGCGCTATTCTTTTTTAGAATATTTTGGACAGAAGATTGCCTTAATTAGTTACAACCAATTTGTTACTGAAGCAAAAAATAAAACTTTGCGTGATTTAATTGAGGTTCAAAATCAGGGAGCTGATCTAGTTTTACTTTTTGTTCATTGGGGAAACGAATATGTTCCAACAGCTAATCAGTCAATTGTTAATTTAGCTTATGAATTTATTGAAGCTGGAGCTGATTTAATTATTGGCGGCCATCCCCACGTGGTGCAAAACAAAGAGCTTTATCAAGGCAAGACCATTTATTATTCTTTAGGCAATTTTGTTTTTGATCAATATTTTTCCATTGAAACTCAAGAAGGCTTGTTGTTAAAAATTGATTTTACTTTTGATCCAGATACGAATAACTGGACTTATCAAATTTTTGAACAAGCAATTCAGATGTCTAAAGATGGGGTAACCAGTCTTAATTCTATTGCAAATTGACTTTTCTCAATAAAAAGTATATTTTACAGCTAAAGATGTCCCAAATTCAAGAGGTTAAAGACGCAAACAACATTGTTGAGATAATTGGTGAAAAAATTGATTTAAAAGTTTCTGGTAGCAGTTTTAAGGCTCCTTGTCCTTTTCATAATGAAAAAACTCCCTCCTTTTTTGTTCATCCAGAAATGCAGCGCTATCGTTGTTTTGGTTGTGGAGCTACTGGTGATGTTTTAGACTTTTTACAAAGTTATGATGGCATGACTTTTTATGAGGCGTTGAAATTTTTAGCAGATCGCGCAGCCATCACTCTCAAGGATTTTAATCGTACCAGTGAAGATGAAGAGCGAGAGCAATTGTTAGCTATTTTGAATTTAGCTAAAGAATACTATCACTACTTATTGACCGAGCACGAAGCTGGTAAAACTGCACTAGCCTACTTGAAAGATAGAGGAACCAACAGTCAATCGATCAATTTGTTTCAGTTGGGTTATTCTATGAATAGTTGGGATGCACTCATTAAATACTTGCATTTGAAAAAGAAATATCCGCTAGATCTGATTGCTAAAACTGGCCTAATCATTAAGGGTAGAGGTAATCGTTATTATGATCGTTTTAGAGGGCGCCTAATGTTTCCTTTGAAAAATCACCGGGGACAAGTGGTGGGTTTTTCTGGAAGAGTTCTAGATCCAAAAATTAAAGAAGCTAAATATATTAATAGTCCAGAAACTAGTTTGTATCATAAATCAAAACTACTTTATGGTTATAGCGAACTTTTTAGAGAAATTAGAAAAGATAATAGCCTCGTAATAGTCGAGGGGGAATTTGATGTAATTTCTTCAGCTCAGGCTCACGTCAACAATGTTGTGGCTGTAAAGGGGAGTGCTTTAACTAAGGAGCAAATAGAACTTATAGCCAGAGTAGCTCAAACCATTATTTTGGCTTTTGACCAGGATGAGGCTGGTATTAAGGCCACTAAAAGAGCCATCTCATTAATTAAAGATAAAGAAATAGATTTAAGAGTTATTGATGTTAAATCTCTCAATAAACTTGCTGGTTCGATTGATCTTAAAGATCCTGACGATTTTGCTCGTCATGAACCAAAATTATGGCGCCAAGCTATAGACCAAGCTGTGTCAGTTTATAGTTTTTTACTGGATATAGCCCTAGCCAAACATGATCCAAGCTCACCAGACGGTAAGCGCAAAATTATCAATGATTTGGCTTTAGTTATTAATTCTATTGATCACTCAGTTGAAAAAGAATTCTATTTGCAGAAATTAGCAGAAAAGTTAAATGTCAAAGTAGCATTGATTAAAGAAGATATTGATCGCTTTGGTCAGAAAAAAGAGCAAAAAAAAGTAGTTAAAGAACAGAAAACTAAAATCACTAAAACTCATCAAGAAAAAATGGAGGAATATTTAATATTTCTATTATTTCAATTAGATGTGAAAGATTTTGAGGAAGAAGTTAAGAAGATTTTGTCCTTAAACTTTCAAACTCCTGGTATTTCTAACATTTTGGAAATTTTGTCTAAAGATATGAGTAGTTTTAACTTGGAAAAGTTTACCAAAAAACTAGCGGAGGATTTAAAGGAAAAGTTAATGGAATTTTTATTAAATCCAGAATTTCAAAAAAATATTAAAACTGCTGATATAAAAAAAGAATGGACTTATGCTTTGTCTCAAGTTAAAAAAGATATTGTTCATGCGGAGATTGAGGAAATTAATGAAGAGATAGCTCAACTTGATAAGAAAAATAAAAGAAGTGAGGCAGAAGAAAAACGCCTTGATGAGTTATTAAATAAAATTATTGAAAAACAGGGTCAAATCAAAAATTAATTTCATTTAAAATTGACTCTTGTTAACATACCCCCACAGGGTATAATGAAATCATGTCCCTGAAAAAAAATAAACTAAGTTTATCTGGAAGTGATAAAACGCTTATTCAATTAAAAAGAATTCGTGGGCAAATTGATGGCTTGATTAGAATATATCAAGAGGAACGTCCCTGTATAGAAATTGCCCAGCAAATTACTGCTGCTCGTAATTCACTTTCTAGAGTAGCTAGAGATATTTTGGGTTCAGCAGCTAGTCGTTGCACTAGAAACAAAGACAGTCAACAATTAGATGCTATTCTTAAGGAATTATTAAAGTATTAAGTTAAAAAGAAAGGCTGTTATGTCAGCACAACATTTAGATAACACAAGTTTTCAAAGTGCTCTTGATAAGGCAGAAACTCCTGTTTTTGTGGATTTTTTTGCTGAGTGGTGTGGACCTTGTCAAATGGCTGCACCAGTTATTGATAAATTAGCAGAGGAATATAAGGATAAGGTTTTGATTGCTAAATTAGATATTGATGAGGCTCGTGATATAGCTATGCAGTTTAATGTAATGAGCGTACCAACAGTTATCATTTTCAAAAAAGATGATGGTGGCCAAATGGTAGAATTTGATCGTAAAATTGGTTTTCCTGGTGAGGATGCTTATAAGAAAATTATCGAAGAAGCTCTAGCTTAAAAACGTGATACTAAATTAATTATTAATAGATAGACTATTTATGAAAAATTTAAAAATTGCTGTTATTGGTTCTGGTCCCGCTGGTTTAACAGCTGGTATTTATTTGGGTAGAGCACTATTAAAACCAGTTTTGTTTAGTGGTTTTAACATGGGCGGTCAATTAATGTTTACTAGAGATGTTGAGAATTTTCCTGGTTTCCCCGATGGGATGAGGGGTCCAGAGTTTATGATCAATTTACAAAAACAGGCGGCAAAGTTTGACACAGAACTTCTTCACCAACAGGTTACAGCAGTAGATTTAAGTAAAAAACCCTTTCGAATTTGGACTACTTTGCCCAAAAATATGGAGTTGGAAAGTTTTCAAAAATTGAGGGGTCAGGAATTATTTGAAGCTACTCAAAAGATCAAAAAAGAAAGTGAAGCAAATTATAGTACTCAAGTTTTATTAATAGCAACTGGAGCCAACCACATGATGTTGGGTGTTCCTGGTGAAAAGAAATACTTGGGCAAAGGAGTGGGATTTTGTGCGGTTTGTGATGGGGCTTTTTATCGGGATAAAAAAGTTTTTGTAATTGGTGGAGGTGATACAGCACTGGGAGATGCTTTAGCTTTAACTAGATTTACTAAAGAAGTAACTATTGTTCATCGTCGAAATCAGTTTCGAGCTAGTAAGATTCTTCAAAAACAAGTTATAAACAATCCACAAATAAAAATTTTATGGAATACTCAGGTTAAAGAAATAATGGGTGATGAACAAAAAGTGACTGGCTTGAAAATTTTAGAAACAACTAAAGAGAGAACTCTTCTTGCTGATGGTGTTTTTGTAGCTATTGGTTATCAACCAAATACTGGCTTGTTTATTGATCAATTAAAAATGAATGATCGATCTTATTTATTGACTTGTCAATACGGTTGTGAGGAAAGCATAAAGTTAGAGGGTAAATGTCCAGAAGACAAAAAGCAACTTGCTTTTCCCACGATGACTTCAATCGAAGGAGTTTTTGCCGCTGGCGATGTTACTGATTTTCGTTATCGTCAAGCAGTAGTAGCAGCTGGTTCAGGAGCCATGGCAGCTATGGACATTGAACGTTGGTTAGAAAGTAAACAACACTCAAGAAACGATTAAATAGTTTTATTAGTATTAGTTATTTACAAATTTTTTGATGGCGGTCCAAATCTCTGGATTATTTTTAGCAACATTAAGGTTGGCTAACAACCAACCTAATGGATAACCTCCGTCAAGATATTCTCCGCTAGGTTGATGAATAACAACCTTTTCAGTAAGAGCCAGTTGACTGATGGTGTCCGTGATATAAAGTTCTCCTGATTGAGGATTAGGTTGTTGAACGCTGATTAAATCAAAAATCGTTTTAGGCAAAATATATTTGCTGATATTAGCTAAATTAGAAGGAGCAGCTCCTGGTGCTGGTTTCTCAATTAAAGCTTGTAAATAGCGGAAATTATTTTCACTAGCTAGTTTAGCAATTCCGTAGCGATGCAGCATCTCTTCTGGTTTTTCAATGCAAGTCACTAAACCTTTCGCACCGGATTCTTCGAAAGTTTTAATCATTGCTGCCACTTCACTATGACCATTATGGTTATAGATGAAGTCATCACCCATTAGGACTAAAAAAGCCTCTTCATCTTTTAAATATTCTTTAGCTAACTGAACTGGTACAGCTGTTCCATAATTTTCAGCATCAGGTTGTCTGACAAAATGAAAATTGGCTTTTTGATGTAATTGTTTAATTGAATCGTAAAGTTCAAGTTTATTATTTTTTTGTAAGTATTGATGTAATCTTTGGTTTTCTCGATAGTAATGAAGAACTTGATAATTATGTTCACTGATTACAAAAATAATATCGGTAATGCCAGCTCTAATACAGTCATCTACCACATAATCAATTAATGGTCGATCTAAAATTGGCAACATTTCTTTTTGAATAGTTTTACTGATGGGTAAGAATCTAGTACCAAATCCAGCGCAAGTAATCACTGCTTTACTTATTTTCATATTTTATCTTTGTAGCATATTTTTGTATAATTGTTAAGTTATGCAGTTTATTTTAGCATCACAATCGCCACAAAGGGCAAGTCTTTTGGCCACCCTACCTTATAATTTTAAATTATTGTCAGCTGCAATTGATGAAGCAGCCATTTCTTTTAAAAATCCTAAAGATAAAGCCAAGCGCATCGCTTTAGCCAAGGCTGAAACAGTAGCAAAAAAAATTAATGGAGAATCCATTATTATTGCTGCGGACACTTTTTGTTTATGTAAGGGGAAAATTTTAGAGAAACCCAAAAACAAATCAGAGGCGCGTCAAATGTTAGAATTACAAAATGGTCAAGAAATTAAAGCTATTACTGGATATGCTTTTATTTATCAAAATGGCGAACAAAAAATTATTAAAAATAATAGTGTGACGACAAAACTTCGTTTTCGTAAATTATTAAGGAGTGAAATTGAAAATTATATTACCCACCAACCAGTTTTAACTTGGTCGGCTGCTTTTAGCCCAGCTTATGATGCTGGAATGGCCTTATTGCTTTCTTCTGAAGGAAATTTAACTGCTTTTACACATGGTTTGCCAATTAATCTAGTAGTTGATTTTATTAATCAACAACTTCAATTAAATTAGGCATATATTACAAACATTACGCCAACAAACCAAATAAAAACAGTAACTAGCAGAATTTTGTCTTTTATCAAAACATCAACTGGCGCCTCGCCTCGATTTTCTTCATAAACAAGTTGTAGATAACGCATAATGCCAAAAATTACAAAAGGTAAAGTTAACATTAATAATTTTTGGGATTGAAGAGTGCGTGGTAAATTAATTACTAAATTAGGAAAATGTTCATAGAGTAAATGTAAGCCATCGCCTGGAGAATTTTGAAAGGCAAATAAAGCATAGGTTAGCCAAGTAGACGTTGCAAAAATACTAGTATATTGATCTAGTAAACGGATGCTGTAGGTGTCTAAGCTTTTTCTAGCAAAAGATAATTTGTGTTCAGTCATTAGAGTTCTCTCACTTTGTCTTTTTCCAACAGCCATGAACAGAGACATAGAGATTACCGTTAGTAAAAACCAAACACTCATGTGTAAGTTGACTACCACTGCTCCTGCATAAACCCTGATTAAAAAACCACCAGCTATGGAAATAATATCGAAAATAGCAATTTGTTTAAGATAGCTTGAATAAGCAAGTTGTAGGATTAAATAGGCAAAGAGTAAAATTTTAAAAACAATTGGTAAGGATAAACTTAACCAAAAGACCACAGCCCAACAAAAAGCAATTGCAAAAATGGCTATTGGAATTGCTAATTTTCCAGAAGCAAGGGGGCGATTTTTTTTGAAGGGGTGTTTACGGTCAGCTTCAATATCAATTAAATCGTTTAAGATATAAGTACTACTAGTCAGTAGACAAAAGATAGCAAAAGCATAGGTGACCATCCAGAAGTAAGATGGTCCAGTTTCAGGTTTGAAAAAGAAGAACCCTGAAAAAACCAAGGAGGCATACAAAGCCAAATTTTTTAACCACTGTTTGGGCCTGGCAGTTTTAATTATTAAGAATAAGGTATTATCTGTGATTGACATTGCTTTTAAACTTATTATAAATCAAAAAAGCGAAGACAAAGCAACTAACTATAACAATGGTAATGATTTTACCGGTAGTGTTGAGGAATAAAGATAAAAATCCCAAAAGAAAACTACTAGCGATATAAAAAAGACTAATGCGACGTTTTCCCCAACCAAAATTATCCATTAACTTGTGATGCAGGTGTCCACGATCTCCCCAAAAGGGTGATTTACCAGCCAAAACTCTTCTAACTACTGTAAAAAGTCCGTCGGCACTTGGAATTGCTAAAACCATTAAGGTGGTTGCTACCTTAGCTCCAGAAAGAATGGCGAGCACACTTAAAAAGTAACCGGCCAGAGAACCTCCACCATAACCAGGCATAATTTTTTGTGGATAAAAATTCCAATATAATAAGCCAGCAAATGCTCCTGAAACAATTAGTGCTAATTGAGCCACATTAAATTGACTAGGGGCATCCTGAAAGCTATTGGCTAAAACAGCAATAAATAAACAGGCAACCATTACAAATCCAGGTAGTTGACCATCAACCCCTTTTGACCAATTAATAATATTCATGTTCCACATAATAAAAAAAACAGCAAAGGTACTGGATAATAACCAAATGCTTCTAAATTCACCAAACAAGAAAAAACGCCACTGAGGCTGATCGAGATGAATAACTCCTGGACCAAAAGGGTTGCTAACGTAAGCTATACCGATACCAGCACCAACAATAATTAATGTAGCTAAGAGACCGCTTAATAACCTCCAATAAGGACTAATATCAAAAATATCGTCTAAAATACCAACTATGGTTAAAATTAAAGCTCCTAAAAAAATGGCAAACAAATAACGATCAAAATTAAGAAAGATTATGGCACTAAAAAAAATTGCTAAGAAAACCGCTAAGCCACCACCTCTAGGAACGCTACTGGTGTGAGTAACTTTAATGTGAGAGTTTTTTTTTGGATCATCAAGCCAATTATGTTTACGATAAAGAGCAATTATTAAAGGTGTTATGCTTAGGTTAATAAGGAAGCTAACTATTAATGGCCACATAAATTAATTTAAAATAATAACTAATCTTAAAGAGACAGCAAAAATTAAAACTTGTAGTGCTACGGTACTTAATAAAAATACTTGCAAAATAGTTGGGTGAGCGTTTTTAAAGTTCTTAATAATTAAAAAATGAATGGTATTAATTATTGAAGCCAGTACAGGAAGAATTAGAATAAATTCTTTATTGATTAATTGTTGGGTTTCTGGCAAAGAATAAAACAAAGGGATCTTTTCTTGAAGCGATGGGTAAAAGATCAACGAAAAAATTATGGTTAATAAATTAAAAATTACACTATATAAAGCTATTTGGCGCAAATTTTTGGGCAAAAAAGTTAAATATTTAAACTTTTTCTTTCTACTAGAAGACTCTTTGAAACTTATATCCATGATTGTATTATAAACCTTTTTCTTTAAGAGACTATTTTCTAAGATAAAGGTTCATGTGTTGAAATTCAGAATTTATTAAATAGTTTTCTTTGAGATAGGTGTTTAAATCTGGAAAAGTATCTTGATCATTTCTCATAACCACTATTAATCGAGGTGTTTCCTCTTTAATTTGAGTTAGAGTGCGATCATAATCTTCAAAATCTTTAATATGAAAAGCTACTGTAAAGCGAGAGCTGGGAACGGTCTTGGTTTGAGCATAAAGCATGGGATTGGTTCCCCAAATAAAGATTTTTTCTAATCCCAACTCTTCGATCAATTTTGCTACTTTCTGATTATCTCTGACTAGGCCATTAAAGTTATAGTCATATTCTTCCTTAGTGATCTGACCGCTGACCATTTTCCAAAACTGAGAGTAATACTTACTTGTTGAATAGGGTCTAAAATTAAACAAAAGCATAATATAAATTGTTAGAGCAACCAAACCCAATCCACTGGCGATGCTTTTAAAATTTTTAATTCTATTTTTGTTTTTCAATTCAAGGAAGACCTCCACTAGCATTAGGGCAAATGGTGGAACCATTTGGATAAAATAGTGGGGATAGGGGCGACTAGACAGTAAACTTGAGTAAAGTGAGGCTACAAACCAAACACTAATGAATTGAAATCGTTTACTAAGTTCTTTAGTGTTTAAAGCAATGAGTATTGTAAAAGCAAAAAAGTATAAGGTTTTTCCCAACAGAGAAAAAGAAAAATTAAGAAAAGCGGAATTAAGGTTTAGTTGCCAAGATTGGCTATATCGCAGATTATATAACAAACCATAATCCAAATAATCTTGAATAGAAGCAAAAAACTGATAATAAAGAATGGAAATCACAATTGGTAGCATGATGCCTAAAGAGAATATTAAAATTCTCCAAAACAACTGTTGCAGAGTTTTATTCCAATCTTCAAACTTTTTATTAATTGAGAGCATGTCTGATAAAAGTAACAAAGCAAATATGGCCAGAAAACCGGTTAAATCGAGTAGAGCAGGTACTTTGGTTAAAATGCCTAAGGAGAAAAATAAGCCTGAAACAAACAATAACACACTCTCTTTTCTTTTTGCTTTCGGCCAAGTGATTTTTTTACTAAAGAAATTTTTCCAAACTTTAGTGTGTGCAAATAAAAGTGCTCCTACCATCACGAAACCCATGACAAACAATTCTCCGTTAGGAATATGACCCTCCAACCAAGGTAAAGTAGTCAGCAAAACCATGATTAAAGTGGCAAGAAAGCTGGGTAAGTTTTTTTTAAAGAGTTTTTTAGCAAAAAGCCAAAAGGCAGTAGTTGTCACCAACATCCAGCCCAAATTTAGCAGACGAAAATAAAACTGATTGGGTACTCTGGCTAACTGATAAATTAAGGGGGTTTTGTGGTCGATAATTGTACTGTAGAGTTGACCACCTTTATTTAGTGCATTACCAATTGTTAGATAAATAGCTTCATCCCCATACCAATAAGGTTCAAAAAAGTTTGGTATTCTAAGAATTACGACTAAGAACAAGTTTAAAAGTAGAGCTGTTTGATGATCTAAAAACACATCAATTTTTTTAAGGGTTTTTTTGATTGACATAAAGCTAATTTTATCTGGAAAAGTGCTAACAGCGCAAGTGCCGTTTTTGTGATCTAATTCTTCTCAGGATTAGAGACTTTTTCTGTAACTCGATATTCCATGTATTTTCCAAACATCAGTCTAGTATGAGCATCTATTCCTGGTAGCGCACTAAAAAAGAAACCCACAAGAGGAATTAATAGGAACTCAAGTGGTTGAGTTATATAAGACCACAGATTCTTGTTAGGTCTAGGTGGTCTATTTTTGGCATCAATAATAAAAATAGCAAGCATTGATATCATAGACAAAGTTAGTAGTGTAGAAGAAACTTGAGGTAGCGTTTTTCCGATAATGGTACGACCAAACTGCTCATTGAGCAGTGGAGGTAGCATGGCAGAGACGGTAATAGCAAACCAGTTAACGGGCCATAAAAAATGATCTTCAATTACTTTTAAAACTCTAATGCTTTTATCGATAAAAGGTACTCTGTCATTAAGAACAAAGTGACGAATAATGTAGGCATCGTCACTCACTCCCCAGGCCCAGCGTTTAATTTGTTCATATTGGTTGCGCATGCTACTCCAAAAACCAGTTGATTGGGCGGCATCAGCATAAATAGGTAAGAAGATGGGTTCTACTTCAAAATCGCCATCTTTAGCAAAATAAGACTTAAAAAACAAACGATAATCTTCTGGAATAACATCTGTATCCCAGTAACCGATATCTTCTATATGTTTGAGAGAAACAGAATAAGTAGAGAAATTAATTAAACGATCACGTCTAGCTAAGATATAAATTTGCGTAACAGATTGAGTGGCAGCTAAAACTCTGATTGGAGCTGGTACTTGCCAGATATTATTATAAAAACAAATACCCGCTTGCCAACTTTTATTGTAAGGTTTTTTACTGGTCAAGAAACTATGTGTTAAATAAGAAAAATAAAAAGGATGCAGGATTGCATCAGCATCTTCACTAGTGATAGTAATGTTTTCTAGAGCTATACCAGCTTCATCTACTAAAAGTTTTTTAGCTTTCTTAGCGCCCCAGGCAGTATTGGAGGACTTACCTTTAATTTCCCCAGGAATATCTGGATGCTTAGTTGACCAAAGGTGCCCAAAAACGTTAGCAAACTTATCTTTTAATATTTTTGCTTTCTTGTCTGCTTCACTACCTTCTCGTTCTTCAAAAGAAAGCATGATATGAATATTTTTTGGAGGAAAACTTTGTTTACTGAGTCCTGATAAGGTATTTTCTAAAGTGGATAAAGGTTCTTGGAAGGTAGGAATGATAATCAGGTGGTGGATTTCTCGCCAGCGCTTTGGAAACTGTTTCTTAAGTTTAGATAAGACATCATTTTTACTATTTTTTTTCACTTTAATTTGAGCTATGGTGGCAAAAATAGCCAAATTAATTGACCTATAAAGCCAGTAAACAGCAAAGATTATCACATAATAAGCCACAAATTTTGGAATTATGAAGGAACCCCAAATGGGAAATAGAATCCAAAACCAAGAAAAAAGTCCAGGTAAAATTTCTAGTGCTCGTTGAGTACGAATTGGATGGCGGCGAAAATATCTTTTAATCATTATTTTTTTCTGAATTACTTGGCAAATTAAAAGCGGCTAAAGAATTTTGATAAATTTGATCCAAATTTGCTTTTAAGTTAATTTTAACAAAATTAGCAAGGTGACTTATCATTTTTGGTTGGCAAATTTGACCACGATAAGGTACTGGTGCTAAATATGGAGCATCGGTTTCTAGCAAAATTTTATCAGCTTTTTCTCTTTGAATTAATTGAAACATTTCTCTTAAATTTTTAGCGTTTTTAAAAGTTAAATTACCATCAAAACCAAAATAACTATTTTCAATAGTCATAGCTTCTTTAATGTAATCAATAGGACCTGACAAACAATGAAAGATAATGTTTTCTTTAGCTGGCCAGTATTCCTTTAAAATTTCTAAGATGCGCCAATAGCCCTCTTCACCTTGATCACGAGCATGAATAATAAGTGTTTTTTTCTTTTTTATGGCTAATTTAATATGCTCAATAAATAGTTTTTCTTGAGCTTGTTTAATGTTTTGTAGCTTATTTAAATCATCTTTTTTTGAAAAATGAAAAAAATCTAAGCCAGTTTCACCAATTGCTATTACACTTTTTTCTTCAGCTAATTGCTCAATAGTAGCAATCGCTTTCTTAAGCGCTATCTTTTCCACTCGAAGTGGATGAACAGCAACACTGGCATATAGATTTTGATCTTTTTTAGCAATTTCTACAGCTAATTGACTGCTGTTTAGACCAGCTCCTGGAATTAAAGTTTTTTGAATATCGTTATTTTGTGCTTCTAGCCAATGGTCCTGCCAGTTTTTTTTAAGAAGTGAGTCGTTTTTATCTATTTTAAAACAAAAAGCTTGACCACTATATAAGGGCTCTAGGTTGTAGTGGCAATGAGTGTCAAAAATTGGCATTATTTTATTCTGGTAAAGAGACCTTGTTCGAAAGCTCGTATTTTTTGCTGGTTGAATCTATCATTGATTATTTTAGTTGTTGAAGGCATAAAAACTTGTAAAGCTAAATTAAAATCCAACAGTTTTTGAATAGCTTTAATTAAAATTTCTTCTTTTTTACTTCCTTCAATTGACCAGGGTTTTTCTAAAGCTAAATATTGGTCAATTTCGCTCAATCCTTGGTCGATAAT
Source organism: uncultured Pseudomonadales bacterium (assembly GCA_964393205.1). Lineage (GTDB taxonomy): Bacteria > Patescibacteriota > Microgenomatia > UBA1400 > PJMF01 > JAAZKO01. Next base: position 100,290 of record CAYMSV010000003.1, read on the forward strand.
ATTCAAAGCTTGAGTTATATCTTTATTGTCCATAGTTTTTGCAAAACCAGTGGGTAATTTAGCATGATAATCGATACTTAATTCTGCTGAATTTGCCATCTTAGCTAGTCGTGAACAGAGATTCCCCAGTCCATTAGCTAAAAAAGCATTAAAAGTGGTATCAAATTTTTGCCAACTAACATCCATGTCCTCTCCAAAAACACCTAATTTAATTAATAAATATCGGGTAGCATCTGTACCGTAGTGCTCAATCATGTCACTAGGACTAATGACGTTACCCAATGATTTGCTCATTTTTTGACCATCAACTCCAATAAAACCATTGATAAGAATTTGTTGAGAGTTGGGTAGGTCGGCGGAGAGTAACATAGCCTGCCACATCGCTGCTTGTTGACGTAAATTATCTTTACCAGCTACTTGAACACCTGGCCAAAACTGTTGAAATTTGTCTAAATTATCTGGCCAGCCTAGGGTAGAAACATAGTTAACTAAGGCGTCAAACCAAACGTACATGACGTGTTCATCGTCTCCTGGAACCGGCACACCCCAAGACATATTCTTCTTTAATCTAGAGATGCTAAAATCTTCTAAACCAGCTTCAACAAAGGATTTTATTTCTTTAAGTCGAGAACTTGGTTTAACAAAATCATTTTGAGAAGCATAAAGTTTCAGCAAATCTTTTTGATATCGACTAAAACGAAAAAAATAATTTTCTTCTTCTCGCAGTTCTAATTCTTGTTTAGGATGCAGGGGGCAGCGACCACCTACTAGCTCACTAGCTGTTTTAGCTAATTCACAACCAACACAATATTGGATTGGATAAGTAGCCTTATAAATGTCGCCTTTTGCATAACAGCGTTGCCAAAAATTTTGGGCAGCAGCCATGTGTTTGGGATTAGTAGTACGAATGAAATGATTGCTGCTTAAATCTAATTGTTCTTTTAAATCTTGGAATTGTTTACTTTGTTGATCACAGAAGTTTTGAGGGTCTAGATTGGCTTTTTGAGCTTGATTGATAATTTTCTGCCCATGTTCATCGGTACCGGTGTTAAAAACTACTTCTTGATTAAGAATTTCTCGATGGTAACGAGCGATTACATCAGCGGCTACAATTTCCAGAGCAAAACCGATATGAGGTTTTGCATTAACATAAGGCAAAGTAGTAGTAATATAAAAAGTTTGACTCATAGGACCCCCCATTATAACAGTCTTTTCTCGATCTGGTTAATGATTAACCAGATCAATGGTGCTGTTGCCAAAATGATAAATAAATAATAATTAAAATTTAAGTTTTGTAAATAAATAAACAACAGTATTACTAGATTAAAAGCTATGCAAAAAGCTAGGCGTTGCTTAATAAATACAAACTTTAAAAGAAAAAAACTGGTAAAAAATATTAAAAACAAAAAGGGCAAATAAGAGTTGGGCAAAATAATGTTTGCAATGTCGTTGGGAGAACTGTAAAACATTAGTGAAATTAATAAAACAAGACTTAATAATCCTAAAAAAAAGTCGATTATTGGACGTTCTTTTTTTATTTTAATTGCTTTTTCTTTTTTTAATCTTGATTTGCCTCGGTTTTTTTTTAGAGCTTGGGTAGTCTTCATAGTTCTAGTATACTGAAACTATATGAATCTTGTCATTATTATTTCTTTAATTTTACTAATTATTCTTGTTTCTTTTTTAGTCTATTTTTTGTTAAAAAAGCAAGCTAACTTGATAGAAGAAGACCAGGTTTTAGATGAAAAATTAGAAACGGCTGTCAATAAGGTCTTTGGAATGACGGCTAATAAAATTGCAGAACAAAGCAAAAACATATTACAAAGTGAACAAAACCTATTAAAAACTGATTTGGCTAATAAGCAAGCTACTATTGAAAAGCTGGTTAAACAATTGCAGGAAGATTTAAATCAGAAACAAAAAGAAATAAGAGAAATTGAAAAGAAGCAAATTGATAAAATTAGTGGTGTTACTACGGCCATTGAAGATCATCGTAATCTGACTAAAGAACTCAAGGTCTCAACAGATAAGTTAACTAGCATGATTAGTAATAATCAAAAGCGTGGAGCTTGGGGAGAGCGAATTATTGAAGATTTACTACAAGCCAGCGGTTTTCAAGAAGGACAACACTATCTGCGCCAAAGTAAACAAAAAGGCTCTAATTTGAAACCGGACATTACACTTTTATTGCCAGATAATAGAAATGTGCCAGTTGATGTTAAGTTTCCTTATGCAGCTGTTCAGCAAATGTCTAATACAGAAAGTCAGTCTGAAAAAAAGACTTATATGCAGCAGTTTGGCAGAGATTTAAAGGCTAAAATTGATAAAGTAGCAGAGTATATTTCTCCAGAAAGCAATACTCTAGATTACGCAATTTTATTTGTGCCAAATGAAATGTTGTTTTCTTTCATCAATCAAAAATTTTCAGAGATTATTGACGAAGCCTTAAGTAAAAAAGTAATTCTTTGCTCACCCTTTACCTTTTTGGTAGTGGCAAGAACAGTCATGGAAAGTTATCGCAATTTTATGGTGGGTAAAAAAATTCAAGAAGTTATTAAGCAAGTCGATGCTTTTAGTAATGAGTGGGTCAGGTTTGATGAAGAGTTTCAAAAATTTGGACGCAGTATCACTAGTTTACAAAACAACTACAACACTTTAACAACTACTCGTAAAAAACAAATGGAAAAAAGAATCGATAAAATTGAGGAATATCGTTCTGGATCTGGACAATTATTAACTGAGGGAAAAAACTAATTCTTTTTTAGTTCTCTATTAAAAAAACTAATATCCCTATTAATGGCTGTTTGCCAATTTGGCCTTAGATTGTGATCAGCGTCTTCGTAGCGATAATAATCATAAGTAATAGGTGTTTCATCTAAGTCAGATCGCCTTTGATTTTCAGCCTCTAATTTTTTAATAAAATCCTCAGACCAGTCAATGGGTGCTTCTAGATCTTTAGCTCCGTGATGTATTTGTAACGGTCCTTGGAGTGCATCCAAGTGATGGGTTAAAGAAAAATCAAAGACATCATAATCCTTTTCGAAAATACTTAAATATTTACGCATTTCTTTACCCTCGTCTGAATGTTCATCACTGTAGAAAAGAATTGAATAAGGAAACGGAGCAGTGACTGGTGCCCAGAGTGTGCTTGGAATACTTTCTTGTAGAATTTCCAAAGCAGTCAGAGTAATTTGACCACCATTGCTATGAGCCCAAATGCCGATTTCTTGGGGCTGAATCTTAATTTTTTGAATACTGCTGCCCAATTCTTCTGGAACAATAATTTCTGGATAAGTTTTTAATGTGTTAAGTAGATCAATAACATTAATTGGCTTAATAAATCGAGCCTCCCAAGTATCAGTTAAATCGTCATCGCTTTGACCGTAACCTAAAAAATCTGGAGCCAAAGTTAGATAGCCTGCTTGAGCAAAAGCTTGAGCTGCATTTTTTGTACCCAAGCCAATGTAATAATTATCTATTGGAGCCCAACCTCTCAATAAAATAATTGTTGCTAATTCAATGGTGCTACCTTGTTCTAATTGTTCTTGAGGATAAGCAATGTTAAGAGCACCAGAAATATTTTTACCCTGACTGTGATAATTGAAAATAAATTTTTCTGTTTGATTTTCACTAGCTAAGACACCGGTTATTGTAATGGCTTGTCTAGTGGGAAAATTTTGTTTTTGCAAGTTTCTGATAGTATATGCTTGTAGGGCTAGTTTTTGAGAGAATTCAGTTTTTTTGATAAAGGGATTAATTAAGTTATTAGAAAAAATTTCCTGAGAGAGAAAAAAACCCAATAAAGCACCCAATAGACTTATCAGTGTAATAAAAATAATCTTTTTAAGTTTCATAGGTCAAGTGATCGTCTTAATTCCTCTTCTGAAGAACAATCGGAAAGAGTAGCGTAGACAAGCTCTAAAGCTATCGGATACAAAACATTAAGTTTTTTACTCAATTCATTTGCTAAACTTTTTATTTTTGCTAAACTTATCATGAAATTTGTTTCCTCTTCGATCAGTCCATTTTCTTTGATTATGCCTTCTTTTTTCATCATTTGTTTCCTTTGTTTTTAATTTCTTAAGCAAAAAAGTTCAATTTAGCTTTATAATAAAGCAGTTTATGTCAAAATCAACTCCATCTCGAATTACTATAAGTAAGGCTCCTGATCATCTTGGAAAAACAGTAAAGTTAGCTGGCTGGGTTGCCAATAAACGTGACCACTCTAAAGTTACCTTTGTAGATTTACGTGATGAATCAGGATTAATTCAATGTGTTGGAGTTAAGGGTAAATTAAAAGACTTAACAAGTGAAACAGTGGTGGAGTTAGTTGGACAAATTAATAAAAGACCAGAAAATCTAATTAATAAGGACATGCTTACTGGTGAAATAGAATTATTTGTGGAGGATTATCGGATTTTAAATAAGAGTTTAGAGTTGCCAATAAGCGTCGAAGGTGATGGATTAGAAATCAATGAAGAAGTTCGTTTAAAATATCGTTATTTGGACTTGCGTCGTCAACGTTTACAAAAAAATTTACGCCTAAAATCTAAGCTTGTGAATGCTTTTCGCCAAAAACTTTTAGATCAAGATTTTGTAGAAATAGAAACCCCTATGCTAACTAAGTCAACTAAAGAAGGGGCTCGAGACTTTATTGTTCCATCTCGTTTTCAACCAGGAAAATTCTATGCACTGCCTCAGAGTCCTCAACAATATAAGCAGTTATTAATGGCAGCTGGTTTTGAAAAATACTTTCAGCTTGCTCGCTGTATCCGTGATGAAGATTTGAGAGCTGATCGAGGTTTTGAATTTACCCAACTAGATATTGAAATGAGCTTTGTTTCTCAAACAGAAATTATGAAAATTTTAGAGAATTTAGTGAAAGATGTTTGTGGTCAGTTGGGGGTTAAAATTAAAGATCAAAGCTTCCCAAGAGTTAATTACCAGGAGGCAATGGATAAATATGGAGCGGATCGTTTTGACTTACGTAGCGAAAAAGATAAAGAAGAAGGTGTTTTAGCCTTTGCCTGGGTAGTTAATTTTCCTTTTTTCAAAAAGGTTGACAAAAGTGATCAAGCCGAGGTTAGGGATGGTAAGAGTGGTTGGACCTTTACTCACAATCCCTTTTCTAGTCCAATCTCTGATCATATTGAGGCACATTTGGCCGGCAAGCAAACAGAAAAAATCACAGCTACTCAATACGATCTAGTTTGTAATGGATATGAAGTGGGAGGAGGAAGCTTACGGGCCCATCAGCCAGAAGTTTTGCGAGCTACTTTCAAAACTATGGGTTACACTGACAAAGAAATAGAAGAGAGTGTAGGTCACATGTTGAGAGCTTTTGAATTAGGCACACCTCCTCATGGAGGTATTGCTTTTGGCATTGATCGTTTATTAATGTTAATGACGGGCGAAGAAAACTTAAGAGAAACTATAGCTTTTCCTATGACTTCAAGTGGTAGAACTAGCATTATGGAGGCTCCTAGCAGCGTTAGTGATGAGCAATTAGCTGAATTAAAATTGAGCGTGACAGCAGATGAGTAATCAAGTTAGAATTGAGGAGTGAAGTCTAAATCTTGGTCATCTCTTTTATTTGTTTTGATTATTCTATCTTTGTTTTGTACTTTATTTCTAATTTTTTATCCAAGTAAAAGCATTGAAAAACAAGCTATCTATTTACGACCCTTAGGTTTAATACCAATTTATAAAAATTTAGATATTAATCAAGATTATCTTTGGGAAAATTTGTCTTTAACGGCAGAAAGTGCTTACGCCTTTGATATAGAGAGCGGCACCCTATTATACGAAAAAAATTCACGATCAAAATTGTATCCAGCCTCAACTATTAAAATGTTAACTGCTCTAGTGGCTATCGATTATTATCAACTAGATGATTTTTTAAGTGTTGATTCGGAAACAGAGATTCTTGGTAATAGGATTAATTTGCAAAATGGTGAGCGATTTATGGCTAAGGATTTGTTAGCAGCACTATTAGTTTCTTCTGCTAATGACAGCGCCTATGTTTTGGCTAATAATTATCCGGGGGGTTTAGAGGGTTTTGTATTAGCCATGAATCAAAAGGCTAAAGAACTTAATTTAGAAGATAGTTTTTTTAGCAATCCTGCTGGTTTAGATGAATTTGGACAATTAAGTAGTGCTAGAGATCTTAATATTTTGGCCAGAGAATTATTAAAAAATAATTTTTTACGAGAACTGGTCTCAACTTCTTATATGGAAATTAATTCTTTTGGTGGGAATGGTATTGAGCAAAAAAACTCTTTTTACCAGTTATTTAACACTAATCAGCTCTTGGGAAGATTAAATGGAGTGAGTGGAGTAAAAACAGGAACCACTGATCTGGCTGGTGAGGTTTTAGTGACCTTAGTTAGACGTAATGGTAAGGAAATTTTAATCAGTTTAATGAACAGTCAAGATCGTTATGAAGATACTCAAAAGCTATTGGCTTGGATATTTAATACCTATCAATTTATTAACCCTAAAGAAGATTTAACAGTGATGGCCTTTTAAAAGCTTGAATCCTCTGGCAGAAGCCATTATACTAATAAGTGAATTTTATGTCAGATCAATTAATCAATAAAACAAAAAACACTAGTGTTGAGCCTAGCTTAAGTAATATTAACTATTTTAGTAGAGTAGGTCTAAAAATTTTAATAATTGCTTTAGTAGCTTTAATGGTAGGTAGAATTTTATGGAATCTTTTTGTTGATTATTGGAAGAGAACACATCCTCCTGGACCTCCTCCTCCAACAGTAGGTTTTGGTATTTTACCTAATTTAAATTTTCCAGATCAAGATGATGAAGAAAAACCCAAAGAATATATTTTAGAAATGGCAGGCTCTCTGAATGATTCTGTTGATCAAATAAAAGTTTTTTTTATGCCTAAGCCGGCAGTTAGTTTGTTAACCGATCAGAAAGTTAAGGAAATAGCAGCCAAATATGGTTTTATTTTTTCTCCAGAAATTATTTCTGGCGAACTTTATCGTTTTACTAAAACCCAGCCCATTGATATGAGTATGGAAATTGATGCTGCTTTTTTAACTTTTTCTATTAGTAGCAATTATTTAACTAAACCAGAATTATTAATGACTGGTGGTAATCGCAAATTACCTGAAGAATTTGAGGCCAGTGATAGGGTTAAAAAATTTCTAGCTGATGGAGGCTTGATGCCAAAAGATGTGGCTACTAGTTCTGGAAAAATCACTTATAAAAAATCTTTGGGGGGAGAACTTAGTTCTGCCTATTCTTTATCTGATGCAGATTTTGTTCAAGTAGATTTAAATCGAGCGCCTATTGATGATCTTTATGTCATTTATACTCCCAGTGGTGAAAAGGGAGTAATTTCAGCAATTATTACTGGAGCTCTTAGTGGCAATAATTCTCTTGTGGAAATAGATTATAACTATCATGAAGTTGACTACACCACCTTTGAAACTTATCCATTAAGAGGTGTTAGATCAGCTTGGAAAATGGTTCAGTCAGGAGAAGCTTATGTTGCTAGTGGACAAAATTTAGAAAGAGCAGTGATTCGTGAAGTTGAATTAGCTTATTATGATGATTTTACATATCAGCCGTTTTTGCAGGCAGTTTATGTTTTTAAGGGTGATGATAATTTTTTAGCTTTTGTAAATGCTATTCACCCCAACTATTTGGAGAGAAAATAATTATGGAAGATAATCAGTTGCCAATTCGTACTAGAATGGCTCCTAGTCCTACTGGAGAGATGCATGTTGCTAGTATGGCAACTTTATTAAAAAATTACGCCTATGCTAAGCGCCATCAAGGCCAGTTTATTTTGAGAATCGAAGACACCGATAAAAATAGAGAGGTGGCTGGTGGAGTAAAAAATATCCAAGACATTATTAAACAATATGGTTTGGATTGGGATGAGGGTCCGGGTAAAGGAGGTCCTTGTGGCCCATACATTCAGTCTCAGCGTTTAAGTATTTACCAAGAAAAAGCTAAAGAATTGGTTGAAAAGGGCAAAGCTTATTATTGTTTTTGCTCAAAAGAGCGTTTAGAAAAGGTTCGTCAGGAACAACAGAATCAACACCAGGCACCTCGTTATGATCAACACTGTCGTCACTTAGAAAAGTCTGAAGTGGAAAAGCGGCTTGCAGTTGGAGAAGCTCATGTAATTCGACTGAAAGTTCCAGAAAATCAAGAAATTAGTTTTACAGATTTATTGCGTGGAGAGATTACTTTTAATTCTAGTCAGGTTGATGATCAGGTTTTATTAAAATCAGATGGTTATCCTACTTATCATCTTGCAGTCGTGGTCGACGATAGTTTAATGAAAATTAGTCACGTTATGAGGGGCGAAGAATGGATTAGTTCTACGCCAAAACATGTTTTATTATATCGAGCCTTTAACTGGCCTATGCCGGTATTTGCACATTTTCCACTATTTTTAAACCCAGACGGAAAAGGCAAGATGAGTAAGAGAAAGGGTACTGTTTCTGCACAGTCCTTTTTAGATCGAGGCTATTTACCAGAAGCAGTACTTAATTTTTTAATGATTTTGGGTTGGTCTCCAGCTGATCAGAGAGAAATAATTAGCTTGGATGAGTATATTAAAGAATTTAATCCTAGTGATTTAAGCATGAACTCGGTAGTGTTTGATATTAAAAAACTTAATTGGATTAATGGAATTTACATTCGTCGTTTGCCTAAAGAAGAGTTGAAAAAGCGAATTCAAGCATTTATTCCTGAGGAATTTCCTCTTGAGAAATTTGATCTTATTTTATCTTTGGTTTATGAGCGCTTGGTAACTTTAGCTGATTTTGATGAATTAACTAATTTTTTCTATCAAGAAATTGACTATGAGACGAAGTTATTGTTTAAAAAAGCTAATGGTCAACAGGACTTACTCAATAAACAGATTCAATTAACTAGAGATTTAATTAAAAATTTATCTGACTTTAATTTAGAAAGTCTAGAACGAGGAATCAGAGAATTACAGGAAGAGAACGATTGGCATAAGGGACAGTATTTTATGATGTTGCGTATTGCTATGACTGGTAAAACTGCTACTCCACCCCTGTTTGAAACAATGTTGGTTTTAGAACAAGAACTAATTTTAAAAAGATTAGCTTTAGCTACAGAAAAAATAGAGAATTATGGATAAGAAGAAAACAGCCAATCTTAAAAATGGCTCTCAACAACTAGTGGCAGGCTTGGCGATGGCTGGTCAAGTGGCGATGATGAATCCTCACGTCGTGAACGAAATGTTGCCCGATCAAGCTGTCTATGCTAAAACTGGTCGAGAAAAAGATGAAGATTTAGCACTGGATTTATCTGCTACTGAGTATCAGGAAATTATTGCCAAGCTAAACTCTCATGTTAGTGGACCAGCAGGTCATTTAGAAACAGAAACTCAATTATATCTAGAACAACAATTAAGTTTAATTTTAGGATTTGATGTGCGTCATGAGCTAGATGGTAAAAAATTAAATCACAGTATCGGTATTATGGGTGGGGAACAACACTTAATGCGTTATCCTGGTGATACTTTGGACAAACACGATGCTTATCAGGAAGCGGGTATGGCACCAAAACGGGGAGCCTTTTCTTGGTTTACTGAGGCGGGTCAATTGAGTGAAGAAGCAATCATGAGAGAAAAATATTATTTTGCAGTCCAACTGATGTATTTATCCAATTGGAATCAAGATTATCCAGAACTGAAGCCTTGGTATAAATATCGAAAAATGATAATGATTAATCCCAGCGAACAAATAGCTGTGGTGGGAGTGGTAGCCGATGCTGGCCCAGCGGCTTGGGTGCAAAAACAATTTGGAGGTTCACCAGAAGTAATCAGAGAGGGTAAAGTTTGGTCAAATAATAGTCGAGGTAGAGTGATGCTTTTATTTGTTGATGATATAGAAAATAAAATTCCTTTAGGTCCAATTGATATTAGTTTTGCAGCTAAAGTTTCTGCCCAGTGAGAAATTAAATATGATTAAAAGTAATTTATTTATTGGTTCTCGTTATCCAGTTAATCGTCGAAAAATTCGACAAACTGTAGAAAAAATTTTAAAACAACATGGTGTAGAACACGCTCAGGTCGACATTTCCGTAGTTGGAGGACGCAAGATTAAGAAGTTAAATGAAGAACAACTTGGTCATTCAGGAGCTACTGATGTTTTGTCATTTCCTCAACATGATAAGGGAAAACTAGAAGAGACTCCTTTGCCTAAAGAGCTTCCCCCTCATTTGGGAGATGTGGTGATTAGTTTTCCCGAGGCAGTGAAAACTGCTCGTCGTTTTGGAAGGTTGGTAGATGAACAAATTAATTTTTATCTAGAACATGGTCTCATGCATCTTTTAGGTTATCATCACGATGACCATTAAACACTTTAATATGTTAAACTAAAATTACTTATGGCTTGGTATCGTAAATATCGTCCAAAAACAATCGCTGAACTGGATATTACTCGGGTTAGAGAGAGTCTACAGGCGATGATGAAGGCTGGCAAAATTCCCCAATCCTTAATATTTGCTGGTCCCAAAGGAACTGGCAAAACCTCTGCTTCACGCATCATAGCTTCGCTACTTAATGATCAAAAAAACGAAGATTTGGTTGATCAATTATATTTTGGCAAAGAAAATAACAAAAAGAAGAAATTAGTTTTTCAAGAACCAGATCCTAATTCGACTTTGGCTAAAAAAGTTTATGAGGGACAATCTTTTTTGGTGCACGAGTTGGACGCAGCTAGCAACCGAGGCATTGATGATATTAGGCTCCTAAAAGAAAGAATAGTTTTACCACCTCAGGGAGCTAAAATGGCAGTTTACATTTTAGATGAAGTGCATATGTTAACTACAGAGGCCTTCAATGCTTTTTTAAAGGTTTTAGAAGAGCCACCTCAACATGTGGTTTTTATTTTAGCTACTACAGAGTTGCAAAAATTGCCCTCTACAATAGTGTCGCGTTGTACTTTACTAGATTTTAATAAGGCTAGTGAAGAAGAGATAGTTAAGGCGCTGGAGCGAATATTAAAAACAGAAAAAATTGATTACAAGAAGAAAGATTTAATAAGTATCGCTCATCGGGCTGATGGAAGTTTTCGTGATGCAGTCAAAAATTTAGAGCTAGCTTGTCAGAGTGGTAAGCTCGATATCAATATAATTAACTCATATCTTGGTCAAGACAATTTAATTTATATCAAACAACTGTTATCTTTATTATTAGCCAAAGACGCTCCGGCAATTAGTCAGTTGTTTGTAGAGTTACGAGCTAAAAACTATCAGCAAAAAACTTTTTATAAAGATTTGCTAGAGTTTTTACACGATGATTTATTAATAAATCTAGGAGTGAAAAAAGGCTCAGCCTTTGCAGAACAAAAAATAGATCATTTTTTATTAAAAGAGTTGAGTAATATAGATTTGCAGCAAGAACTACCAATTACTTTTTTAGCCTTAGAATTAGTTTTTTTAGCTATTATTGATAGGTCAATTGAACAAACAAAAAATGGTAAAAACACTAAAGGGGGTGGAAGTTCCTCGACACAAAAAAAACCAATTTTTAAAAAAAGCAAAAAAAAAATTCAAATAGAAGCTGAATTTATTAAAGAAAGTGTTGTAGAAAACGATGATGCTGTTGAAAATGGTGTTTTAAAACATTCTCTTTCTGTTTCTTCAGCGTCTGAATTATGGCAAAAACTATTGGAGTTTGTTGCCCAAGAAAATTTCTCGCTATCGGCACTTTTACAAGCCTGTAAACTAGAAGGTGTAATTGATGGTACAGCTAGAATTTTAGTTTTCTATGATTTTCATAAGGAACAATTAGAACAACAAAAATATAGAAATTTGCTACATCAGAGTTGTCAAAGTATTTTGGGAGAAGCTCTTCAGTTTGACTTTGTTTTAAGCAAGCCGGTGAAGGTTGAAAATGATTTGCTAGAGACAGCTAAGGATGTTTTGATATAATCTTATTTAATTAAATATTATCAATTAATATAAAAAGGAAATAATATGGCAGACAAAGCGGGCTTATTGGGTCAATTGGGAGATTTAAATAAACTACGCAAGCAGGCTAAGCAAATGCAAAAAGAATTAGCCGCAGAAGAAATCGTAGTTGAAGAAGGAGACATTGTGGTCACAATTGCTGGAGACCAAAAAATTAAAGACGTCTCTGTTCAAGGAATTCACAGCGCTGATTTGGTAGATGCTTTAAACAAAGCAATCAAAAAATCTCAAGAAATTGCTGCTAAAAAATTGCAAACAATGACTGGTGGCTTAGGTGGGATGATGGGTAGATAAACTAGCATCATGCATATTTTATTTGCTAGTCAAAATCTTGGGAAAATTGCTGAAGTTAAGAAAATTTTTAAAGATTACAGATATCGGGTTCTTACTCTCAACGACCAAGAATTACTAGAAGAATTAGGAGTAAAGATTCCGGCTGGTTTAATTGTTGCTGAGACGGGTAAAACTCTCAAAGCCAATGCCTTGATTAAGGCCCAGTCTTTTCACCAATTAAGTCAATTACCTTGTTTAGCAGATGACAGTGGTTTATTATTGGAAGCCTTTTCCAATTTTCCTGGAGTAGATTCTAAGCGTTGGTTTAAAGGAACTGATCAGGAGCGAAATTTGGCATTATTAAAAAAACTAGAAGGACAAAAAAATCGACGAGCTAAATTTCAAACAGTTTTATGTCTATTTGCTTTTAAGCAAGAAAAACCCTTGTTTTTTGTGGGAGAAGTTACTGGACGCATAGCTACAGAACCAAGTGGTTCAGCTGGTTTTGGTTATGATCCCTTGTTTATTCCAGATGGCTATAAAGAAACTTTTGCTCAATTAGGGATAGAAATTAAAAATAAAATTTCTCACCGAGCAAGAGCTTGGCAAGCCCTAGTTGAATATCTTAATAAAAATTAAGCTATGGTGATTTGTTCTTCCAAATAGACGTCTTGTACAGCGCGAAGTAAATTTACTCCCTCAGTCATTGCTCGTTTAAAAGCCTTTCGTCCTAAAATCAGGCCAGCACCACCGGCTCTTTTGTTAATAACTGCATTTTTTACTGCTGCTTTTAAATCTTTTTGAAAATCACCTTCAGAATTACTTTCTCCTCCAGAGTTGAGTAGTGGAATCTTACCAGCAAAACAGTTGATAACTTGTAAGCGCACCATATCTATCGGGTTTTCGGTGCTAAGCGATTCATACATTTCATCATTATATTTGGCAAATTTGAGTTGACGAAAAGCACCATCAGTACTAGGCATTTTTTGTTTAATGATGTCAGCACCAATAGTCACTCCCAAACGATTAGCCTGAGAAGTGATATCTGCACTTGAGTTATAATCAGTATCCTTAGTTTTCCAAGCGATATTGCGTGGATAACACCAAAGAATGGTTGCCATGCCTAATTGATGAGCTTCATGAAAAATTTTAGCAATTTCTGTTAATTGTCGGTTACTTTCTGTAGAACCAAAGTAGATAGTGGCACCAATGGCCACTGCTCCAAGCTCGTAAGCTTGTTTGGCTTGTGCAAAAACATTTTGATCCCATTTATTAGGATAGGTTAAAAGTTCGTTATGATTGATTTTGACGATGAATGGAATTTTATCGGCATATTTTTTACTGAGTAGAGCAAGAGCACCAAAACTAGAAACAAGAGCGCTACTTTCAGCTTCAAGAGCTAGTTTAACAATATTTTCTGGGTCAAAGTAGATTGGGTTTTTATAGAATGAGTAATTAGCCGTATGCTCAATATCTTGATCGACCGGTAAAATTGACAAATAACCAGTGTTGGCTAATCGACCATGTCCATAAATTTTTTCTAAACTTTCAATTACTTTCTCACTACGATTGGATTGGGAGAAAATATCTCTAACTTGATTTGGATTAACTTGATAAACCAAATCTTTTGTTAATTTATTGCATCGATGAGCCAATAAATACTTGGCCTCTTTTTCTAAGAGTTTGGCTGTTTCTTCGTAAGTCATGGTTTATTTACTTTTTTTAGTTTTTTTGGAACTAGTTGTTTTTTTCTTCTCAATTTTTATAAATTCTGGACGAATTTCATATAGTAAATAAAAACTAATTACAGCCGAAATAAGCAAGCCAAAAAGACCACCCCAGCCTAAAATTAGTACAACTAAGCTTTCAGCAAGGGACAAAATAGCTGATAAAAAGAGTAATAGCCAACCCTCATATTCTTTGTTTTTTAAAGGTTTATAGGCCATTAAATAAAGAGCACCCATTAAAGCAGTGAAGATGCCAGAAACATAATAATAAGCTCGACTAACCTGAGCCCATTGCATTATCCAAGATTGAGTTCGATTGAAAATAAAAATATTTTGTAGAGCACTAATAATACTAAAAATTCCACCGATTAATACCAAGAATGGTAAGATTTTAACAATAGTTTCAATCCATTTTTTGGGCAAGTGAGGTAGTTCTTTAAATAAAGGAACACCTTTATCAGCCAAATCTTTAACATTTTTATTATAGAGAAGGGAAGATTTTTTTTGCATAATAAATCATTTTAACAAAAATTTTAAGTTTTTGACAGCGTTTGTTTTAAATTTCAGTTGATGTAGAGCAAAGTTTAAAGTCTAAAGATAAATAGAATTAATTTGCGAAAATTGAGTTTTTTTGCTATTCTTAGTGACTTCTAAGAAAAAAATAAAAATAATTAATATATAATTAAGTTTGAAATGTCAAAAATTAAAAAATTCTTTAGCAAAAAAAATTGGAAACTATTAATCATTATTGCTGCAGTTGTTCTTTTAGGAATAGTGTTTTTTTGGAATCGTCAAAAAAACCAAGAAACTCAGTTTCTTGAACAGCAAGTAGAGCGACAAGATATTACTCAAAGCTTGGTTTTATCAGGGACTTTGGATGCAAAAGAGCGCGTTTATCTTAATTTTTTGGCCGGTGGCAAATTGGTTTATTTGGGCGCAGAAGAAGGTGATTGGGTGAAAAAGTGGCAAACTATTGCCAGTATTGATGCTCGAGATTTACAAAAGAATTTGGAAAAAAATCTTAACTTTTATGAAAACCGTCGTTTTGATTGGGATGCTCAAGTTGAAGAAGATAAGGATCAAGTTTTAACTGATGATGAAATTAGAGCACGTAAGCAAGATCAGAATCTCTTGGACAATACTGTTTTAGATGTTGAGTTGATTAGTGTTGCAACAACTAATAGAGTTATGACAGCCCCATTTGCTGGGATATTATTAAGCATGCCAAGTCAGGTGACTGGTGTAACGCTTGCACCAAGCGATGTTTTTGAGTTGGTTAATCCCCAAACCTTATTAGTCAGGGCAGAGCTTGACGAGATAGATCTTTCTCTAGTTAGTTTGGGTCAGGGTGCCAATCTAATTTTTGATGCTTATCCAGAAGAAACAATTAGAAGTGAGATAATTTTTATAGCTTTAAAAAGTACTATGGGAAGTACGGGTACAGTTTTTAAACTTGAGTTGCCAATGATAGGGGTTGAGGATTTAAGTAAATATCGTTTAGGAATGAATGCTGACGTGGAAATAGAATTGGCAAAAAAAACTGAAGTTTTAGCGATACCCTTAGAGGCTATCAGCTCTCAAGAAGGTCAAACAGTGGTTAAAGTTAAGGACCAGAGTCGTCAAGGATATGAGGAAAGAGTGGTGGAGTTGGGTTTAGAAAGTGATGAAATGGCAGAAATTAAGAGTGGTTTAACAGAAGGTGAAATCATTCTCATTGAAAATTAATTTAAATTATGGCCAAGACGAAAAAGCGACTTAATGCCATTTTAGAACTTAAACAAGTTTCTAAAATTTATACTTTAGGTAAACAAAAAATTCCAGCTTTAAATAAACTTTCTTTGAGTATTTGTGAAGGGGACTTTGTGGTGATTATGGGTCCTTCTGGATCTGGAAAATCAACTTTTTTGCAAGTAGCTAGTATGTTGTCTTACCCCACAAAAGGCGAGATCTTTTTAAAAAAGAAAAACGTTACCGATTACGATGAAATAGAAAGAGCGCGTCTGCGTAATCAAGAAATTGGTTTTATATTTCAACAATTTAATTTATTGGCAAAAACCTCAGCAGTGGAACAAGTAGCTTTGCCATTGGTTTATGCTGGAGCGTCTGAAACAGAGAGAAAGAAAAGAGCGACAGCAATGTTGGAAAAAGTTGGTTTAGGAGATCGCTTACTGAATAAACCCGGAGAGTTATCTGGAGGACAACAACAGCGAGTAGCAATTGCTAGAGCCTTAGTTAATAACCCCAGTATTGTTTTTGCTGATGAACCAACTGGAAATTTAGATTCAAAATCTGGAGGAGAAATTAAGAAGATTTTGGTTGATTTAAATAAAGAAGGAAAGACCATTATTTTAGTTACTCATGATGAAAATGTGGCTAAAATAGCTAAACGTGAAGTTTTTATTAAAGATGGTCAAGTTGTCAAAGACGTGAGATTGGACGGAAAAAAATGCTTTTAAATACTTTTAAAGTTGCCATCAGAGCCCTGTTGATAAATAAAGGGCGGACTTTTTTAACCACATTGGGAATTATTATTGGGGTAGCCTCAGTAGTGATGCTGACTGGTTTGGGTAGTGGTTTACAGTCTTATGTAACTGAACAATTTGAAAGCTTGGGAGCTAATACAGTTTTTGTTTCAATCGGTCAGGTTTTTTCTGAAGATGGCGGTTTTAATAGAGGTGGAATGGATCAATTTTTATCAGGTAATAAATTTACTTTGAGAGATATTGAGCGAGTTAAGAGACTGAGAACTTATGTTGATGAAATTACTTATTATTCTACCGGAATTGATAAAGCTAAATTTTTAGAGAAAGAAGTAAAGGTAACAATCTTAGGTACACTGGCCAATTATCCAAAGGTTATTACTATAGACATCGAAAATGGTCGTTTTTTTAGTGAAAGTGAAGAGCGATCTGGAGAAAAAGTAGTGGTTTTGGGTCACAATGCAAAAGAAGAATTATTTGACAATTTAGACCCAGTAGGCAGAAAAGTTAGAATTGGTAATCAGCGCTTCACAGTTATTGGTGTAGCAGCTGAACAAGGTAGCAGTTTTGGTGGTCCTAGCTTTGATGATTATGTTTATGCCCCTTATGAATTGGTTAGTAGAATTTATCAGCAAAATGGTTTAACTGAATTCTCAGTTAAAATAAAAGATAGTGATTTAATTCCAGATGCTATTAGTGCTATTGAGGAGGAATTAGAAAAAACTTTTGATGATGATGAATTTAGTGTTTTTGATCAATCCCAATTACTCAGTACCATTAACAATATTTTGTCGATGCTAACTATTGCTTTAGGAGGTATCGCTGCCATTTCTTTGTTAGTAGGTGGTATTGGTATTATGAATATCATGTTAGTTTCGGTTTCTGAAAGAACTAGGGAAATTGGACTTCGCAAAGCTTTAGGAGCCACACCTAATCAAATTTTGTTACAGTTTTTAATTGAAGCAGCTTTACTTTCTGTTCTGGGAGGACTGATTGGTCTGCTTTTGGCAACTTTAGGTACACTAGCTATTCAATCTATTTTTCCAGCCAAAATTACCCTCTCTGCAGTGCTACTAGCTTTTGGGGTATCAACAGCAGTGGGATTAATTTTTGGGGTAGCTCCAGCCAAAAGGGCAGCTAATTTGTCACCAATTGAGGCGCTGAGGTCTGAATAGTTTTTTACTGTTGAATCATTTGACGATATTCATCGGCCATTGGTACTGAAAAATCATCTTTTATATCATCTAAGATCACTGACCACATTGGTAGGGTCTTGGGAAAGTCACCGTTTGCATGGCTGATGGTAAAGATATTTTGCTCGTTACTGAAGAGTTTTTGTTCATAAGATTTAGACATCTCATCTAAGGCTGCAAAAGCTGTTGGTTCATATATAGAGATTGTCCAAAGCATTGATTCATTATCAGCGCAAGCATAAGGGTCTTGGGGTTCATCAGTAAAACTAGCACCTTCGTCCAAAGTATAACAATAGCCATAAACTATAGTTTCTCCTTCACTGTCGGTAATGAGTTTACGCTGTTTTATGTATCGATAAGATGGATCATCTAGATAATAACTAAAAGATGCATTTTCTGACTCACTATTTGCTATAAAGATCTTACCTTCTTTTTCAGTTGTCGACTGATCTTTGTCTGTTTGTAATTCTACTGGTGGTTTTGAATCTTCATCACTAGTTGATTTTAGTGCGAGGCTGTCAATTACTACGATGGAGTTTTGTTGAGTAGTAATATTAAGTAATTGTGAATATGAATAAAATTTATAATCTGGACCTAGAATTTCAGCATCAATTTCTGCTTCTAAACTTGGTTCGGTGTCAAGCAATTCGTTAATATCAGTAATGTTGGCTTGATCATAAAAACTACTTGGTTCTAGCTGAAGATAAACACCCTGGTTTTCTTCTATATCAAAGTTAAAATGTTGTCTAGCTATAAATTCTCCATCTTGGAAAATAAAAATTTCGTCAAGGTAAATATAGCGCCAATATTCTAGCTTTTCTCCGTCTTGAGTGGCGATTTTATAAGTTTGGGGTAAACCAAAATTAGCAATAACTCGCTCCTGATTTTCGCTATAAGCTGATTGTTTATTTTGATCTGTAAGAGCAAAGAAAATAATAGTTAATACAGCTATTATTAAAATTAAAGCAATTAATAAGGATTTAAAAAATTTCTTTTTTGGTTTTTTATCAGGCATGACGGTGTCATCTAGTTTTTCTTCAGCCTGATTTATTTCAAGCTGATCATTTTTTTCTTTAAGCTCAGGGCCTTGTTCTTTAGTCTGATTTTTCATTAGTAACTCCCTTCCATAGTTCTCCAGTGAAAGAAACTAAAATAACCATTAATTTTTCTATTTTCTTCATCTACAGTGCCATGAAAAGTGAAGCACTTGCTTAATACATCATCGTGCCAATTTCGTTTTTCTTTCCAATTCTTTATGTATTGTTGAGGCGTAATAGATTTCATGTCTGTGGAATGGCCAACCATGCTTCCAGTGATTATTCCATTAAACTCTTTAGTTTGTGGATCAAAAGTGCCATCAAGCTCAAAGTTTATATCAGTATCACTTCCACCTATTAATGTGACCCCCGCCATTGTTCCACTCACACTATTGTCTGGATTAATGACAAGTGAGGCACGAACATTTGTGGTTTCTTTATGAGCGAAAGCATCCCATTGGCGGATAAAAGCTACATAGGTATAACCATGTTTTCTCCAAGCATCATAATGACTATCATCACCATCTGCTCGAGTCCAATTAATTTTAATTTCTTGTCCATGGACATTCAGATCTTTTAAGAAATCCAAACCAACTCCCGACTTAGGATCGGAAACCAAATCTTGAGTTTTATTTGCTTGCTGGGGAGAGTCGGGTTTAGCCTGATTGTTGTCTGCTAGAACGGCTGTATCTGCTAATTGCTGAGCTAAATCAGGATTTGTATCCACTAGCTCTGCTATTTGATTATCTAGTTGGGTTGAATCGGTATTTCCTGGCTGCTCATTTCCGTACCAAGAATTTAATTCAGCCATTTCTTTATCCAATCCCTTGGCTCTTTTGGCTAATTGCCTGGCTTGCAAAATTAAAATTTGCACATCCAAGGCATCTCCTGCTTGAGCAGCAGCACTCCAGTTTTCCATAGGAGCGTTACCCAATGTATCACTTAATGATTTATTGCCAATTACTTGATCGGCTGCAGTTTCACCTATACCTACAGCATTAGTTACGACCTCTCCAAGTTTGCCTACGCCGCCAACTCCAGCCACCAAGCCCTTAGCTAGACCAGCTACTTCGTTTCTTAATGAACTAGTATAAGCTTGATTATTTAATTCAGTCATTCTGTCGGCCACTTGCTGTAGTTTAGCTGCACTAGTCATCATTTCTGCTTGGTTTTCTGACGATGATAGAGCTTTTTGTTGAAGCAGTTGCTGAGTTTCTCGCATGTTGGCAATCGAGTCATTAATCATGGCTTTATCATGAATAGTGCCTGCTACATTAGCTCCTGTATTAACCAAGCCAAAAATAGAGGCTGTGGTGGCGATGATGGCCAGTGCTCCTGAGATAACCATATAAATCCTTTTTCAATAAAAATAAAAAGATATTTTTACTATAGCAGAAATTAAATACAGATTAAATTATTTAAAATAATAGATTTGGAGATTCTGAAATGAAGTTTATTAAGTGAGTTTATTGATAGTTAATTGCGCTGTGACCTCATGGGGAATCGAACCCCAGTTATCGGGATGAGAACCCGATGTCCTAACCACTAGACGATGAGGCCAGTTTGTTACCTCTGGATTATACAAATTTTATTAGTTTTTGTAAACGTCAGCGATGATGTCATTTTTCTTTTAGAAAATATGTTTAATGAGTTTTCTAAAAATTAGTTTCACTTTTTTGATCACATATTTAATCATCGGTTTGCCAATCCAGGCTCGAGAAATAAACTTTACTCTTGAAAACAATAGTGTTGGTTTTAGACAAATAGATAATTTTTTTGCAAAAACAAAGTTTGTAGCTCAGGAAAAAGTTTCTCAAGAAGAATTTTATTTAATTAATCAAAATAATAAATTTTTACTACGAGAAGTATTCAATTCAAGCCAGTTTATTAAAATTCATAGTCTTTATTTGCTGGCTTTGCCCAGAAAAGAGGCTTTAGCTGCTTTGAGTTTTGAATATTTACTGGAGAGCAATGAAAATTTATTGCGTTTTGATGAGCCAGTTTTTTATGTTGTTTTGCGAAAAGAGAGCTTGAGTGAGGTGATTTTTGCAAAAACGATAAAACAGTCGGGATTTTCTTGGAACAAAGTTGTTTTGGATTTAAAAAATTATGATACTCGTGAGGCGGATTTGGTTTTCTATGTTGGTAATTTGGGAGATGAAGAAAAACCAAGCACTGTATATTTAAGAAATCTAAGCTCACAAATTATTATTTTAGAGCCTAGTGACTATTTGCTAATTGAAGATCAAGAGCTTAAAAAATTAAGCAAGTATATAGAGAAAGGATCTATTGATTTTTTTGATCAAACTTGGCCAATTTATACTTTTTCTACTCATTTGATTGATGACTTGATGGCCATTAGAGAAAGTGATGGCAGTTTGACCTTGAGCTTTTCAATACCTAAGGAAGATTATTTCAAAAACTCTTTGTGGAAACTTAGCTGTGGCAATGGATTAGATAGATTTATTAGTCAGAATAATTTTTATTTATTACCCGATTTAGTTATTAGAGATTTTTGGCCAAACTTAACTGAAAAAGTTTTAATCAATGTTCAAGATTTTGTTTGCACTGATTTAAGTTTATTAAATTTGGAGAGATTTTGATGTTATTTACTCATAAATTAGTTATTGATTGTGGATTAAGCGGTGACTTTAATTGTCAATTAAATCAAGACTCTCTGGAACAAATCAAAGTTAGAACTCATAGCACCCCTGCTCAATATAATTATTATCTACTTATTAACAATCATCTTCAAGAAAGCTGTCGGGTTGTTTTGCAGCCTCAAATAAGAAATCAAGAATATGTTGCTTTATGGTCGAAAATTTATTTAAAAATTTTTTATCAAAAACTTCAGTTATTTAATAATGACTTATCTAATTTTTTTTCAAAAAAAATAGATTTTTTAACTCTAGAGGCAAAGAGCTCAAAACTATATCGTTTGGAATTTTATTTAGCAGAATTAAGTGAAGAATTTGAAATTAATTTTGATTTGAATTTTATTTTTAATTGTCAAGAAAAAAACTTAAAAAATCAGAAAAATAAGTCTGAAGTTTTGGCTGCGCAAAGTCAAAATTTTCAGGAAAGCACAATAGAGCCTTTAATTGGGGTGCAAGACAACTTATTTCAAGAAAAAAACCAACTACTTTTTATTTTAATAACTTTCTTATTAGTTTTATTAATTACTTGTTTGTTTTGGATTTTGAAGATTAAGAAATTTAAAAAATATTAATTAGCTCAAAGAAAGGCATCTCTATGAGCAAAAGAAAAAATATTAGAAAACTAGTGTTAGGGGTTTTTGTGGCCAGCGCATTAGTTTTTGGAGCACTACATTTGTCTCGAGCTTTATTTTCAGATGTAGAAACTCTTAAAGATAATACTGCTGGAGCAGCTAGTGTTAATTTAATGTTAGGGGGTCAAGATCCCACTCAAGTGAGTTTTAATATGCCTAATATTATTCCTGGGGAACCACAGCGCTCTAGTATAGCTGTAACAGATATTGGAACTGGGGCTGATTTTAACGAAAACTTATATATTGGCTTGGTTGTAACTGATAGTGATGAGGGTATTAATTCTGAGGCTGAAACAGACACGGAGGGAGAAGGAGAGCTAGCTGATTGTTTAATGATGAGGGTTAGTTATATGGACGGGGCTAACGAAGTAGAGGTTCAGCCTTATACTAGTTTTCCAGTTTTGGAAGGAATGTTTATTGATGAAGAGAATTTTTCTCCATTAGACAATCGTTTACAGATTACCTCAGTCAATCTTAATCTTGATTTTAGTGCTGACGCTTGTGGTAATGAAGCAATGGGAGATACTGTTACCTTTGATTTAAATTTTTACTACGAGCAATAAAAAGCTAGGCGAGTTAAGCAATGCTTGCTTGACTCGCTAAACTTTGTCATAATGTTTAAGACTTATATGCCTAAGGCTAAAAAAAGACGATCTTCTCGTTCCCTCCGTCGTCGTAAAAAAACTACATTTAAGAACTATTTAAACAACTTATTTTTTCCTGGAAAAAAGAATCGTTATCGTCCACAACTTCTTCATCCAGAGTCTTTAATGATTGTTTCTTTTTTAGTTTTAGCAGTTTTTGCTTTATTTAATGCCATCCGATTTTTTCCGAGCTTAGCTGATAAAATTTTGGGTTTTGCTACCAATATTGATGTTAATCAAGTATTAATATCAACTAATGAGGAAAGAGCTAAAATTGGCCTACCCCCTTTACAAATCAATGAAAAACTTAATCAAGCTGCAGTAGCCAAAGCCCAACATATGTTTAGTGAACAATATTGGGCACACAGTTCACCAAGTGGTTTACAGCCATGGAGTTTCATAAAAAATGCTGGTTATGTTTATAAATATGCTGGAGAAAATTTAGCGAGAGATTTTGATACTACTGGAGAAATGGTAGTAGCTTGGATGAACTCTCCTACTCATAAGGAAAATATTATTAACCCCAATTTTACTCAAATAGGCTTAGCTGTAGTTAATGGTACTCTCAATGGTTTTAACACTACTTTGGTAGTGCAGATGTTTGCTACTCCGGGAGCTGTTGAAGTGCAAAAAACGGCACAAGGAGAATCATTTACCCTGCCATCAATGGCTGATAGTTCCGTTAATGAATTGCCTGAGGAAAAACCAGATATAAGCGTGATGGAGTCTGAATTAGCAGAAGCAGAAGATTTAGGTTTAGTTGAGGGAGAAAGAACAGCAAGTGGCAAAATATTATTTTCACCAGTTTATTTGACTAAAACCTTTTTCTTATTAATAGTGGCTTTAATTATTTTAACTTTAATTTACGATTCATTTATTTCCAATAATCGACGTTATGAGCGAATTGTTGGACAAAATTTTGCTCACATTATGTTTTTTTTAACGGTGGGTTTTCTACTAATTTTATTTCGGGGAGGAAGTATTATTCCATAATTAATGCCAAAATTACTTAAAAAACACCGTTTTGCATATTTAATTCTTTTTCTGGCATTATTAAGTTTTGCTTTCTTTTTTTCTCGTTTTTGGCCAAATAAAATATTGCAACGTTATTTAGCGGTAGCAATGGGCGTCTTTTATTTTTTTTGGGGAGTAATTACACATGTTAAGAGTACAAAAATTACCAGTGAAATTGTTTTTGAGTATTTGGCCATATCAATGTTGGCTGTTTTATTATTAATTTTAATTACTCTTTAAAGTTTGATTTTATGATAAGATGCTGATGAAAAAAATAGAGAGGCAGTATGACTAAAAAAAACATGAAAGGTATAATTTTAGCTGGAGGCAGTGGCACTCGTTTGTCTCCATTGACCAAGGTAACCAGTAAACAGCTATTGCCAATTTACGATCGACCAATGATTCATTTTCCCTTAGAAACTTTGCGTCGAGCAGGAATTACTGACTTTTTATTTATTATTGCTCCAGATCACGCTGGAGACTTTTTAAAATATTTGGGAAGTGGTAAAGAATTTGGCTGTCATTTTTCTTATGAAATTCAAGATCAGCCTCAAGGAATAGCTCAAGCTTTTCAAATTGGTGAAGATTTTCTTGATGATGACAATGTTACTCTTATTTTGGGAGACAATTTATTTGAGGATGATTTTTCTCAAGCGATTCAAAGCTTTGAAAAAGGAGGTAGAATTTTTGCTAAAAAAGTGCTTGATCCAGAGAGGTTTGGAGTGGTGGAGTTTGATGAAAATAATCGTGCTATCTCTATTGAAGAAAAACCTAAAGATCCAAAATCAGAATATTGTGTAACTGGTATTTATATTTATGACAACACTGTTGTTGACAAAGTTAACACTCTAAAATTTTCTGATAGGGGTGAGCTAGAGATTACTGATTTGAATAATTTATATTTAAAGGAGGGCAGTTTGGACGTAGCTTTTGTTGAGGGTTCTTGGTTTGATACAGGAACTTTTGAATCTATGTATGCTGCAACTCAATTTGCTAGAGAAAAGCGCTTAAAAAAATAATTTTAATTAAAAATAAAAATGCAAAAAACTATAAATATTAAAAAAATAATTTTAATTAATTTATGTTTATTTTTTGTATTTTTTAGTTTTTTCTCTTTAAAAACTAGTTTGGTTAGGGCTGAAACAGAATCAGCGCCTAAAACCGACTTAATTTGGCAAAAAGAAAGACTTGAGGCTGAAATTCTAAATGCTCGTCAAAAGTATAGGGAGAGCCTGGAAGCCTATCGGAGTCAAGAGAGGCTTTATAACATAGCTTATGATCAATATTCTTCTCTAAAAACTTTAGCTGCCCTAGAAGATTTAGTTCTAAAAACTAAAGCGGTACTTATTATTCGAGATGAAGTATTAATTAATTATTTAGAATTACTAAAACTAAATCTTTACGCTAGTGAGGGAGTGGAGCTGTCCGTTAAAAGTAAATATTTAGATCTTTTAGATGAAAAAATTGCTGACTTAAAAAAACACAAAGAAGTATTGGAGAGTAAAACTGATCAGAGTGGAGTTCAAAGTAGTTTAGATGATTTTTCAAAGTTTGCAGACTTAGATAAACTCAGTCAACAAATCTTAGCTCTATTAGCTATTTCTCGTTTACAGAGAATTTACGATTTAGCGATCCCTCTTAAAAAAGATATTGATACATTTCTAGCTGTGGAAGAAAATGATAAACTCAGTCCTTTATTTAGAGCTTCTGCAGAAACAGATAAAAGTTTAAATCAAGCACAAAATAACTTAAATATCCTTTGGGAAAAGTCTAATAAAGCTAATTCCTTAGAGGCTATATATCGTAACTTAACTAGAGACTTGAATCCGGCCTATATTAATTTATCTCAATCATTAGCTTACTTAAAGGAATTACTGGATTTTAATTAAACCTATGGCTAGAAAAGATTTTTTAAAAAACGACCAGACCATTTTTGTTGATCAGGCTCCTCTGTGGCAAAGAGCATCTCAAAAAAAGATGGGCTTAAAAGAAAATTTGACAAGAAACAGGAATTTAAAGCCATTTTATTTTTTAATGGCAGGAGTTTTTTTATTATTTGCCTTATATATCATCCTTTTTTTCATTCCTAAAAGAAACAATCAAGCAGAAATAGTTGAACCTAGTGTGGAGGAGGAATTACTAGAAGCTCATCCATTGGAGCAAAGGATAGAGGTCCTTCAAGAAGATTTAAAAGCGGCAGATCCCACCAGACAGACATTAGCTTTTCCTAATGTAAATTTAAAGATCAGTTTTCCCTAAAATTTGCTACAATTAATTACTATGTTAATTAACTTATCAGAACACCAGCATCGTTTTACTAAAGCTATAGAGCACTTTAAAAAAGAATTAAATTCTTTAAGAACGGGTCGAGCTTCAGTACAGTTATTAGATTCAGTAAAAGTAGAGGCTTACGGAAGCCATATGTCTCTTACAGAAGTAGCTAATATTTCTGTGCCAGATTCACAATTAATTGTCATTAAACCTTGGGATAAGAGTTTGTTGCCCGCCATAGAAAAGGCTATTCAAAGCGCTCAGCTTAATCTTAATCCTGTAGTAGATAAAGAACTGATTAGGGTGCCGGTGCCAGCTTTAACTGCAGAGCGTCGTCAAGAAATGGTAAAAGTTCTTCATCAACGAGCTGAGGAGGCTCGAGTAATGTTAAGGCAAATCAGAGCTGATATACGCAAGGATATTGAAAAACAAGAAGGAGAAGCTGGAGTTAGCGAAGATGATTTAAAGATTAGGTTTGCAGAGCTTGAAGATTTGGTAAAAGAGCATATGAATGAGATTGAAGAGTTAGTTACTGCTAAAGAAAAAGACTTATTAACCATTTAATTATGTTTGAAATAATTGTATTTGCTCTAGTTTTATCTTTTTTGGTTTTAATTCATGAATTGGGTCATTATTTATTGGCTCGTAAAAATAAAATTAAAATTAAAGAGTTCGGCTTGGGTTATCCTCCACGAGTTTTTAAACTTTTTACTTATCAGGGCACAGTTTTTTCTCTTAACGCTATTCCTTTTGGTGGTTTTGTACAACTTGAAGGAGAAAATGGTCCGGAAAAAAAACAGATGGCTATTAATAAAAAAAATAAAGATAAAAAATGGGGACCATTTTTTAGCAAATCAATTTCAGCTCGCCTACAAACTCTTTTAGCAGGAGCAGCTTTTAATTTTCTATTTGGCATCTTAGCTTTTAGCGTGATTTTTTCCAAAACCGGTATTCCTAGAGAATTAGTTCAACAAGCTAGAATTTATGACCTCATTGAAGATTCTCCAGCTATTGAAGCAGGCTTAAATAAAAACACCAACATAATAGCTTTTTATAGTGAAAACGATCAGCAGTGGATAAAAGTTAATGAGATTAGTGAAGTTCAGGATTATGTAGCCAATCATTTGGGGGAAGAGGTAATTATAAGAACCACGGAAAGCTGTGAGGTCACTTCTTGTCCAGAAGATTATCAAGATTATCAAATTTATTTGCGTCAGGAGAGTGAGCGGTCAGATTCTGAAGGAGCTATGGGGGTGGTTTTTACTACTGTTGTATATGAACATTACCCTTGGTATTTGGCAGCAATCAAGGGCACCTTATATGGTTTTAGAGAAGCTCTGCTTTTAGGTTTATTGATTTTGCAAGCTTTGGGGACCTTAATAATTAATTTGGTTCGAGGACAATCAGTTGCTATGGATGTAGCTGGACCTGTAGGAATAGTGCATCAGGCCCAAACCTATGGTTTTTTTGATGGTGGTTGGTTAAACATTTTAAGCTTTGCTGCTTTGCTGTCAATTAATTTAGGGGTTATGAATCTACTACCTATACCTGCACTAGATGGTGGTCGAGCTATTTTTGTTCTTTTGGAAAAAATAACTGCAAAAGAAAAAATCGAAAAGATTGCCAATTGGGCCAACTATGTAGGTTTTTTTATTTTAATTTTATTAATGGTGTTTGTTTCAATTAATGATGTAATGAAACTTTTTACTTAAAAATTTCTCTGTAAAAACTATTTTAAAAACAAAATATTTATGGCAAAAAAACGAAGAAAAGCTGATAAAATTCATGCTCAAAAGCTTCTTAAAAAGAAAGTAGTTAAACAAAAAGTTTCTAAAAAATTTACAGGTAAAGTAAAAGAAGAATTAAAAATTGAAAAAGAAAAAATAGCAACTTTATTTAACTATGATCCTCGCTTAATCGCCACAGATTTAAAAAAAACTTTATTAATTACTCTAGTAGTTTTACTAGTTTTAGCTTTGATAGCTTTGCGTTATACTTAGGATTGTCTAATTTTAGAAAGGTAGTAAAAATATGTCTAAGAAAAATTTAATTATTTTATTAATTTTTTATCTATTTTCTAGCGTTTTGTCTTTTTTCGCTTTTTCTTATTTTGGTGAAGGAGCGATAGCTCTTAATCAGGCTCAACAAGAAGAAGAAAAAGAATCTCTGTTGGCTGGTTTATTAAATATAGACCCCAATGAAGCTCTTGATCAAGCTTGTCCCCTAAACGGTAAATATTATACTTTGACTGAAAGAAACGCTTGGGAGACTAGGCGTCCTTTATTTGTCATGATTGAAAACGCTCCTGATGCTCGTCCACATTCTGGTCTAAGTAGAGCGGATGTGGTTTTTGAAGCAGTGGCAGAGGGTGGAGTTACTCGCTTTGGGGCTTTATATTACTGTGCAGCACAAAATGAAAACGTAGTGATTGCTCCAGTGCGCAGTGCTCGTACCTATTTTGTAGATTGGGCTTCAGGATTTAATTTACCAATGTATGTTCATGTTGGTGGTGCTAATTTACCTGGACCAACCAATGCTTTAGGGCAAATTGCTGATTACGGTTGGCGGGGAGAGAATGATATTGATCAGTTTTCAGTTGGTTATCCTACTTTTGTTCGCAATTATAATCGCGTTCCTGGAAAAACTGTGGCAACTGAACACACTATGCAAAGCGAAACAGAAGCTTTATGGGAAGTAGCTGAAAAAAGGGAGTGGACTAATCTTACTCCGGAAAGAATAGTTAATCGAAAAACTATTGCCGCAGCTGCTTGGCAAGATGCTTATCAGGGTTGGGTTTTTGAGGATGAGCCTGGAAGTCCGGGTTTAATCCAAAAAGTTAGTTATGATTTTTGGACTGGTTATAATCAGTATTCAGTCGAATGGAATTATGATCAGGAGCTAGATGCATATAAGCGCAGCAATGCGGGTGAATTACAAATAGATTTGAATAACGATGAAGAACTGGCTTTTAGCAATGTAGTTGTTTTATTTACTACAGAAAAGGGTCCTATTAACGAACTCAAACACATGATCTATGGAACTACAGGTAGGGGTAAGGCCTTGATTTTTAAACATGGCCAGTCTCCAATTGAGGTCAATTGGAATAAACTTAGCCGAGAAGCAGAATTAGAATTTACTGATGTTCGAGGTAAGGCAGTGGAATTAGCGCGTGGACCAATTTGGATTAGTGTTTTAGCTAACGGGAGTGAAGTCAGTTATTAATTAAGTTTGTTTTAAAGAAGCCGGTTTTCACCGGCTTTTTTTATTTATTGTTTCATTTTATTACTTGTTTTTTTATCTTCATTAACTTAGAATTGAGTAAATTTTTGTTTCAAGAAAAAAACTAAAAAAGGAAACACATGTCTTGTCTAAATGACTTATTAGTATCAAAAGTTAGAGTTAAAGTTTTAGAATTATTTTATAAGAATCCTGAAGAAATGTATTATGTTAGAGAGATTACTCGTCTCATTAAAGAAGAAATTAATGCTGTTAGACGAGAATTAGAGCGTATGCTCGAATGCGGTTTATTAAAAAGTGAACAACGGGGAAACCGCTTGTATTACTATTTAAATAAGCGCTATCTTTATCATCAAGAATTACAGAGAGTTGTTGCTAAAAGCACTGGCTTGGGTAAAAAAATTCGTCGTTATAGACGCAAACTCGGTTCTCTTTCTTACGTGATGTTTTCTGGAACTTTTGCCAGTCGTCAGCAAGCGCGTCCAGATGAGTTAGATATTTTATTGGTTGGTGATGTTGTTTTACCAGAGTTAGATGCAATAATTAAAGCAGAGCAAAAAGAGTTAGGAAGAGAAATTAATTATGCAGTGCTTAATGCAGACGAATTTGAATTTAGAAAAACCAGAAGAGATCCTTTTGTTATGGAGGTTTTATATGGGGTTAGAGTGATGATTATTGGTGATGAAAATGAGTTTTGTCATCGTGATATGCCAACCAGCTAATTATAAATTTTATAGATTATTTTTATGAATAAAAAATCAAAAGGTCGAAGTCTTTTTTTGATTTTTTTGCTAAGTATCATTGCTGCTTATATTGCTTTTCCAGATCGTTTGAAATTTGATCAGATTATTTTAAGTAGACGCGTTCAGTTTGAAATTAATAAAAAACCGATTGATTTTTATTTTTGGGGTAAACGAGTATATAAAGATTTTCAACTAAAAAAGGGCTTGGATATTCAGGGAGGAATGCAGGTAGTCTTGCGGGCTAGGGTAGATCAAATTGATCCAGAAGACAGAGAAATTGCTCTAGAGTCGGCTAGAAATATTATTAGTCGCAGGGTTGACCTATATGGAATTAGTGAACCAAGTATTCAGACTGCTCGTTTAGAAGACGAATATCGTCTTATTGTTGAACTCCCTGGTGTTGATGATCCTCAAGAGGCTCTAGATTTAGTTGGTCAAACTGCACAATTAGAATTTAGATTAGAGAAAAAGTTAAGTGAAGAAGAATTGGCAATAGCTACGCAATCAGCCTTAGTGTGGGATGAATACTTTGAAAATACGGGTTTAACAGGACAACAATTAAAAAGAGCGCAGGTGCAATTTGATCAACAAAGTGCCAATCCCATCATTGCTTTAGAGTTTAATGATGAAGGACGAGAGCTTTTTGCTGATATTACTAAAAATAATTTAAATGAGATTTTAGCCATTTTTATTGATGGTTCGCCGGTGGTAACACCAACTATTTCAAACGCTATTTTAGATGGACGAGCGGTAATGACTGGTGATTTTAGTGTTGAGGAAGCCAAGAATTTAGCCATTCAGTTAAATGCTGGAGCACTACCAGTAAATATTGAAGTTTTAGAACAAAAGAATGTTGGGGCTAGTTTAGGGGATGAATCAGTAAGAAAAAGTATTAATGCGGGTATAGTGGGCTTATGTTTAGTAATTTTATTTATGATTTTGTATTACGGTTGGTTGGGAGTAATTTCTTCTTTAGCTCTTATTATTTATGCAGTTTTAACTCTTGCTATTTATAAAGTTATAGGTGTCGTTTTAACTTTACCAGGAATTGCTGGTCTAATTTTAACGATTGGAATGGCAGTGGATGCAAATATTTTAATTTTTGAAAGAATGAAGGAAGAACAGCGAGCTGGTTCAAGTTATGCCGAATCAATGGAATTGGGTTTTGGTCGAGCCTGGGACAGCATTAAGGACGCTAACTTAGCTTCAATTATTACGGCTCTAGTATTGATTAATCCTCTCAACTTTTCTTTTTTGAATACTAGTGGCTTAGTTAAAGGATTTGGTGTTACCTTTTTACTAGGAAGCTTAATAAGCATGTTTACTGGTGTCCTCGTATCAAGAGTTTTGGTAAGACAACTAATGCCGATTATTAAACCTAAGGAATTTAAATCATGAATTTGATGAAATATAAAAAAATTTTCTTTTTAATTTCAGCTTTTTTTCTTGTGCCGGGATTAATTTCTCTGGCTCTTTTTGGTTTAAAACCAGCTATAGATTTTACTGGAGGTAGCTTAATGGAGATTGAATTCTTAGAAGAGGAAAAATTAAGTACTTACCAAGAAGAAAGTTTCAAAGATAGTCTGAGGGAGATTTTTGAAATTAATACAATTCAGTTGACTGGTGAAAACAATTTAATAATAAAGGGTAAAGAGATCAGTAATGAAAATAAGGATATTGTTCTGGAAACTATTAGTCAACAATATGGAGAATTGGAGCTGTTACGTTTTGAGAGTGTTGGTCCACTTTTAGGCAAAGAACTGTTGAAGAAAACTTTCACAGCTATACTTTTAGTATCTGGGGTGATTATTTTTTATATCTGGCGACAATTTAACGAAATAAAGTATGGGATTTCGGCAGTGCTGGCCATGTTTCATGACTCTCTAATTTTGATCGGAATTTTTAGTTTATTGGGTTATTTTAAGGGAGTTGAAGTTGATTTGTTATTTGTGACTGCAGTATTAACTACCTTGTCTTTTTCTATTCATGACACAGTTGTTGTTTACAATCGTATTAGAGAATTGCAAAAAAAACACAAACATCTCTCTCTAACCGCAATTGCTAATGCAGCTGTTTGGAAAACTTTAGGTAGATCAATAAATGATTCAGTAACCATCATTTTAATGTTGCTTTCTTTAGTTTTACTTGGAGGTGAAAGTATTCGCTATTTTTCTTTAGCGCTGTTAATAGGTGCTATTACTGGTACCTATTCAAGTACTTTTACTGCTGTACCAATATTGTTAATTTGGGAAGAAATCGTAGATCGTCGTAAAAATAAAGAAAAATAGTTTTTATTTTTTATTTTCAGCCAAAAATTTTTTTGCTTCAGCAATTAATAGATTTTTTTTATTGAGTTCGGGATTCTGTAAAACTTTTTCCAAAAGTTGTTTAAGAATTTGACCGACAATTGGGCTAGCTTTGATTTTTAAATTTTTAATCAAATCTTGACCGTTGACTGCTAAGTCACTTAAATCCATGGGTTGATTGAGTTGTTCAATAATTCGATCTTTAAATTCTTCTAGTCTCCAGCTAGTTTTTTTAGCACCACTTCCCAAGCGATCTCCTTCTCTCAGGTCTAGAATATCATCAATATTTTCCAATCCCACCTTCTTAATAAAGCGACGAATTGAGGCATCAGTGTGTTCAGGTTGATAATAAAACATGTGATAGCGAACTAGAATGAATACTCGTTGAACATCCTTTTTAGCCAAACGAAGCCTTTTAGCAATTTTACTGGCAACTCTAGAGCCAGAGACCTCATGATTATAAAAAGTAATTTCTTTGTTTTTTTCAGAATAAGTTTCTGGTTTTCCGACATCATGTAAAAGAGCTGCTAGGCGAACGACTGGATCCTGACTGGGACAAGCCTCAAGAGCATCAAGACTATGAATCCAAACGTCAGTCGTGTGATGTCCTGGTTGATCCATGTTTTTACCCAATTTTAATTCTGGAACAATATAATCTAATAAGCCAGTTTCATCCAAGAGTCTAATACCATCTGCTGGATGAGGAGAAGCCAAAATTTTCATAAACTCAGCGCCAATTCTTTCGAAACTAACAAAGGGTAATAAGTCTTTATTATTTTTAATTGATAAGTAAGTTTCCTTTTCTATTTTCATGTTTAATTGAACAGCTAAGCGAACAGCTCTGAGCATTCTCAAGGCATCTTCTTTGAATCTTTGATCTGCTTGGCCAACAGTTCTAATGAGCTTATTTTTTAAGTCCTGATAGCCTCGGTATTCATCAATTAGTTGCCAATCATTTACTTCGGGCTGATAATATTCTTGGATATTTTTTTGTTTATCAAATATTTTTTCTAAATAACTGTTGTTTATGTCTATAGCCATAGCGTTAACAGTAAAATCGCGCCTACTTAAGTCATCTTTAATATTTTTCCCCCAAACCACAGTCTCTGGTCGACGATGATCTGAATAATTACCATCACTGCGGAAGGTGGTAATTTCAAAAGGAGGAAGCTTAGCTTTTTCTGATTTGTTTTCCAAAATTTTTTTAGAAGAATCTGCTTTATTTTTTAAAGATGCGTGAATTTTTTTAGCTTTTTTTAAATTAATAATTTTTTTAGCTTGATCACTTTTTATAAATTCTTTTTCTTTATCCAACAATCTTTTATATAAATTTTTCTTTGGTAATTTAAAGCCTCGATCAATTATTTGCTTTATCAAATTTTCGTGAGTAATGCTGACGGTGCCAAATGAGTTTTCATAAAAACTTTTTGAAAAGACTTTTTGTATTTCTTGAGGATTAGCACTAGTAGTAAAATCAAAATCTTTAACTTCTTCTTGTTTAAGAATAAGATCTCTGACTGCTCCACCAACCACATAAGCTTCAAAACCAGCTTGTTTAAGTCTATAAATAATGAAAAGAGATTCAAATGGTAAATTCAGCTTCATAAGGTTATTATAAAAGAACTATGAAGAAATGGCAGTTGCAATCTGATTTATTGGTAAAAGATAAAAAACAACTATCAGCGGTCTTATTAAAAAATCGAGGCATTGATCTTAATTTAGCCGATAAATTTTTTGATCCGACACGTCCAAAAAAATGGCAATTAAAAAACTTAGATTTTAGTCGTTCTGATTTTAATAAAATAAAAAAACGCCTTGATTTGGCTAAAAAAGAAAAAGAAACAGTTTATATTTTTGGTGATTATGATAGTGACGGAGTGTGCGCGAGCGCTATTTTATGGGAGGGCTTGAAATTTTTAGGTATTAATAGTTTACCCTTTATTCCCAATCGACAAAAGCATGGCTATGGCTTATCTATTAAGGCATTAAAAGACTTATTTAAGCAAAAAGGTAAACCCGATTTATTAATAACTGTTGATAACGGCATTGTTGCCCTACCAGCTCTAAAGTTTTTAGCTAAAGAAGGAGTGGAAGTAATAGTGACAGATCACCATCAACCTGATCAAGAAGAATTGCCAGTTTTAGCTGTTTTTCACTCAACAAGAGTTTGTGGTGCGGCAGTAGCTTGGTTTTTAGTTAAAGAATTATTTAAAACAGTCGAAGATCAATTAAAAGCCGATAAGAAATTAAACGATTTTTTATCACTAGCAGCAATTGCCACAGTTACTGACTTAATGGAACTACTAGATATAAATAGAAGTCTAGTTACTCATGGTCTGCTTGCTTTACAAAAAACCAAACGACCCGGTTTATTAGCTCTTTATCAGCTTAGTCGTTTAAAAAAAGAGGATATTAATAGCTATCATTTAGGTTATGTGCTTGGACCAAGAATTAATGCCATGGGCAGGTTGGCTGATAGCATGGATGCCTTGCGCTTAATTTGTACAAAAAATAAACTTCAAGCTAAAAAGTTAGCTGCTCTTTTACAAGAAACTAATATTGAGCGTCAAGATTTGACGAAGGATCTAATTGATCAAGCAGAATCATCTTTAAGTAGTAGAGATAAACAACAAAGTATTATTATTATTGATGGAGATTATCATGAGGGTGTGGTTGGCTTGTTAGCTGGTAAATTAGCTGAAAAATATTTAAAACCGAGCATAGTTTTATCTGTGTCTAGAACTAAGGACAAGAAGTCAATTATTAAAGCCTCGGCACGTTCTTTAGCTGGATTTAATATTACAGAGTTTTTACGTCAAGTTGAAGATGAGCTACTCAGTGTTGGTGGACACCCTTTAGCTGCTGGTTTTTCTTTGACCTTGGAAAACCTTGCCTCGGTTAAAAAGAGATTATTTGCTTTAGCAAAAAAACAAGTGACTGAAACGTCTTTAAATCCACAGATTGTTGTTGATTGTCAAATTTCCACTTCCTTAGTTGAATTAGACACAGCTTT
Source organism: uncultured Pseudomonadales bacterium (assembly GCA_964393205.1). Lineage (GTDB taxonomy): Bacteria > Patescibacteriota > Microgenomatia > UBA1400 > PJMF01 > JAAZKO01. Next base: position 135,502 of record CAYMSV010000003.1, read on the forward strand.
GTTTTTAGAAAATTTTGAACCTCATGGCAATGCTAATCCACAAGCAATTTTTTTATTGAAAGATTTGCTTTTACAAAACATTCAAAGTTTAGGTAATGAATCTCAGCACGCCAGATTATTTTTTAGAGCACCTAACTCGAATCAAGAAATAATGGTTTTGTCTTGGAGGGCTTTAGAAAAACATGGTCAACTAGACTTGGGTCAAAATTTTGATTTATTGATTACAATGTCTGTCAATCGTTGGCGAGGTCACAGTAAACTGCAGACAACCCTAAGAGCTATTAGAAAATCTAGTTTATAGATGTTTCTCTAGCATCACCTCAACTTCTGCTAAAGGAATAGCTCCAGGAACTAATTCTCGACCACCCTTTTTACTAATAATGACCGTGCTGGGTGTGCCACCTATGCCAGCACTTGTTGCACCAGCAACCATTTCGTTTACTATAGTAGCTTTTTCTTGATTATTAAGACATTCTTGAACCTGAACTTGTGAAGCTCCGGCATTAGCAGCCATGGTTAAAATTGTGTCTTCAGTAATAATAGAATTCTCTCCTTCTATTGTAAAAATAGTTTGGTCAGCCATTCTTTCATAAATTTTATCTGTTAATTTCCAAAAAGCTTCTTCTCCGGCATATTCAGCAACACATTCGCTTGCCTGAGCTAAAGTATCAGCATGGGCATGAAAAGAAAGAGGGAAGTGGCGATAAACAAAGGTGATTTGATCGCCATATTTTTCGACTAAACTATTAAAAGTAGGATGCCAGCGGTTACAAAAAGGACATTCGTAATCAGAATAAGTGATCATGGTTATTTCTGCATTTTTTGAACCCCTATAATGGTCTTTCTCATTAAATGCTGGAACTTCATCTAAACTGAGAGAGTTATCGAAGCTTTCAATGTCTTCAAGTTCACCGTCTTGTCCATTGGAGCCAATTAAGTTTTTTGATCTAAGTAATTGATTTTCAGTCCACAAAGAACCTCCTAAAAAACCAAGAACAATAACAATTAAAAAAACAATAATTAAAATAAAATTATTGTTTATAAACTCAATAAAACTACCTAGTGAAAATTTATTTTGATTTTCTGTTTTTGCCATTTGGTCCTTCCTTATTCTATAATAGCGACTATTCTAGCATAGATTATTTAAAAAAGTGTTGAGTAATTTTTATGTCCAATCAATTTAATTCAAAACGTCAGCTATCTGTTTATGAAAAACAGCAACTGATCAAATATGGTTTAAAAGAAATAAATTTTTTACAAAAAGGTGAAATACCAGTTGAGTACTTTACCAACAAGGTAGATTTTGTTGATTTAACCCTTAATATTGGTCAAGAGGCATTAATTCCGAGAATAGAAACCGAAGAATTAGTTAAATTAGCGATAGAAGTATTAGCTGATTATGAACAAGATAATATTAAAATTTTGGATCTAGGTACTGGCTGTGGAGCGATTTCTTTGTCCTTAATGAATTACTTAATTAAGACTAATTATCAAGAAAAAAATTGGCATTTTTATCTAACTGATGCATCTGCTAACGCTTTAAAGCTTGCTCAAAGAAATTATGATGAACTATTGCTTCATGGCGTTGATAAGAGATCTCTAAAAATAAATTTTTTACTTAGTGATTTACTAGATAAAGTTCCTAAAAATTTAAAATTTGATTTGGTTTTAGCTAATTTACCATATATTCCCAGTACAAAAATTGAGGCTTTAACTACTAGTGTTAAAAATTTTGAACCACTTATGGCTTTGGATGGTGGAAAAACTGGCTTTGATTTAATTGCTAAAGCTTTAAGACAGTTGTTAACTGGTGATTTTTTAAATCACAATACAACATTGTTTTTTGAAACTGACGAAAGCCATGATTATCAATTTGTCAAAAAAAACTTTCCTTTTGTATTAGATGTTTTTGAAACTCTTTTTTTAAAAGACCAATTTGCTCGTCAGCGTTTTTTAAAACTAAGAAAAAAATAGCAAGAAGTGGCTTGAAAACAAATAAAATTAGGATTAGAATCAGTTTTACTAAAATATTATGCTGAAGTTTTCAAGGACCTTTTTTACTAAAGTTTTTTTAGCGCTTCTATTTTTATTTTTTTCAATTAGTTTTTTTAAACAAGCAGTAGGTGCGAATGAAAATGATTTATCGATTCATATTTTTTCATCTAAAGTTTGTCCTCATTGTCGCGAAGCAGAAAATTTTCTTCAACAATTAAAACAAGAAAACCCATCTTTAACTATTTATAAATATGAAATCGCTTATCAACAAAATAGCCAGTTATTGGATTTGGTAGCTAGTTCTTTAGAAGTTAGCGGCCAGGGGGTGCCCTTTACAGTAATTAATAATAAAGCAATTATTGGTTTTTCAGCAAATACTCCAACAGAAATTTATGAGCTTTTAGATTTGATAAAAGTTGAAGACGATGTGGTGGTGGAAGCAGCTCGTTCAGAAAATTTAATACCTATTATTAAAGAACTAGAGGAATTAAGCGATGAGCAGGATCCTTTAAATGATGTTGGTGAAGAAACGACGTTTAGCGAAGAAGAAATCAAATTACCACTTTTTGGCATTGTTAGTTTGAAGGAGGTGTCCTTGCCTGTCTTAACAATAATGATTGCCTTTTTAGATGGATTCAATCCTTGTGCAATGTGGGTTTTAGTTTTCTTAATTTCTTTGTTGATGGGCATGGGTAATCGACGTCGGATGTGGATCTTAGGTTCTACTTTTATTGTAGCTTCAGGTTTTGTTTATTTTTTGTTTATGAGTGCTTGGTTAAATTTCTTTTTATTTTTGGGTTTAGTCAACTGGATTAGAATTGCCATTGCTTTTTTAGCTGTTTTTGTAGGTTACACCTACTTAAAAGACTTTATTAAAAACAAAGATGGATCTTGCCAGGTAGAGTTGGGTGGAAAAAAACAAAAAATTTTTGCCCGTTTAAAAGAAGTGGTATATCGAAAAAGCTTACTTTGGTCACTCTTGGGCATCGTATTACTTGCTTTTAGTGTCAATCTTTTGGAATTAGTTTGTTCAGCTGGTTTGCCGGCTGTTTATACCAAGTTTTTAACTATGAGTGATTTAACAACTGCCCAGTATTATTTGTATTTATTTATATATATTGTGGTGTTTATGCTTGATGATATGGCAGTGTTTGCCATTACTATGATTACTATGAAACGAGTAGCTTTAGATACAAAATATGCTCGTTACTCACACTTGATTGGGGGAATTATTATGTTGATTATTGGTTTATTAATGATTTTTAAACCAGAGTGGATAATGTTTGCTTAGTTTATCCTTTTTTGATGTTTTTGTATTATATCATTTTCAATTTTTTAAAAAAAGCTTGTTTTTACAAGTATTTTTGATTATGATACCTTTAATTAAAGTCTCCAAAAAGACTTTGTGTTTTTGTTTAAAAATAAATCAAAGGAAATAATATGTCTCAGACATTTAAAAAAGGTAATTGGCAAAAGAAAATTGATACTAGAGATTTTATTTTACAAAACATAACTCCCTATGATGGTGATGCGTCCTTTCTTAAAGGTCCAAGTGTTAGCACTAAAAAGCTTTGGAAAAAAGCTCGTCAACTTTTGGATGAAGAATTAGCTAAAGGTGGTATTTTAGATATTGATACTGAAACTATTTCTACTATCACTAGTCATGATCCCGGATATTTAGATAAAGAATTAGAAAAAATTGTCGGTACTCAAACTGATCAACCTTTAAAAAGAGGAATTAAACCTTTTGGAGGAATTCGAGTTGTTGAAGCGGCAGCAGAAGAAAACTCTTATAAGGTTTCCAAAGAGGTAGTGAGAATCTTTGACGAATATCGAAAGAGTCATAATGATGGTGTTTTTGATGTTTATACTGATGAAATGAAACTGCTTCGCTCTACTGGAATTTTAACTGGTTTGCCAGATAATTATGCGCGTGGTCGAATTATTGGAGATTATCGAAGAGTTGCTCTTTACGGTATTGATCGTTTGATTGAGGCTAAAGAGGCTGATAAAAAAGAATTAGTGGGAGTAATGACTGATGAATTAATTCGTTTAAGAGAGGAAGTTAGTGAGCAAATTAAGGCTCTTAAAGCCATGAAAATAATGGCTAAAAGTTATGGTTATGATATTTCTAAGCCTGCCAACACAGCTCAAGAAGCCATTCAATGGACTTGGTTTGCTTTTCTTGCAGCACTTAAAGAGCAAGATGGTGCAGCTATGAGTTTGGGTAATGTCAGTTCATTTTTTGATATTTATTTAGAAAGCGATTTACAAGCTGGGAAGATTACTGAAGAAGAAGCACAAGAACTGGTTGATCATTTTATTATTCAATGTCGCTTAATTCGTCATTTACGCATGGATGCTTATAATCAACTTTTTGCAGGTGATCCAACTTGGACCACTGAATGTTTGGGAGGGTTTTTTGCTAATGGTCAGCACAAAATTACCAAAACTAGTTTTAGATTTTTACAGAGTTTATATAATTTGGGACCAGCTCCGGAACCAAACCTGACTGTGCTGTGGTCTGATAAACTCCCTGAGGGTTGGAAAAAGTTTTGTGCTCAAGTCTCTGTTGATACTTCCTCTATTCAATATGAAAATGACGATCTAATGCGTGCTAAAGGACAATGTGATGATTATTGTATTGCTTGCTGTGTGTCAATGATGGAAACTGGTAAAGAAATGCAGTTTTTTGGCGCTCGCTGCAATTTAGCTAAGGCAATGTTGATGGCAATTAACGAAGGACGAGATGAAAAAACTGGTCAATTGGTGGTACCAGGTATTGATCCTCTTTCTGAGGGCCCAATTAAATACAGCGAGTTTCAAAAACGCTTTAAAAAAACAATGTCATATCTAGCCAAATCCTATGTGAATACCATGAATGTTATTCATTACATGCATGATAAATATTATTATGAAAAAGCCCAATTGGCCCTAATGGATACCCATTGTCATCGCAATATGGCTTTTGGTGTGGCCGGTTTAAGCGTAGTGGCCGACTCAATTTCTGCTATTAAATTTGCCAAGGTGACGGCCATCCGTAATAGCGATGGTCTCACTAAAGATTTTAAAGTAGAGGGTGACTATCCAATGTTTGGTAATGATGATGATCGAGTAGATGAAATGGCTGTTGATTTGGTCAAGCGCTTTAACACCGAGTTAGCGAAAAATCATATTTATCGAGACGCAACTGCAACCTTATCAGTATTGACTATTACTTCTAATGTAGTTTATGGTACAAAAACTGGAGCAACTCCAGACGGAAGAAAAGCTGGAGAAGCTTTTGCTCCAGGTGCTAACCCTATGCATGGACGCGATCATTCAGGAGCAATTGCTTCACTTAATAGTGTGGCCAAAATTAATTATGCCGATGCTCGAGACGGCATTTCTAATACTTTTTCAATTGTACCTAAAGCTCTTGGTAGTGATAGAAAAGAACAGATTGATAATTTAGCAGGCATGTTAGATGGTTACTTTAAAAAAGACGCCCATCATCTCAACGTTAATGTTTTGAATCAGGAAACTTTGGAAGATGCAATGGAGCATCCAGAGAAATATCCGCAATTGACAATTCGTGTTTCAGGCTATGCAGTTAATTTTATTAAATTAACTAGAGCCCTTCAAGAAGAGGTGATTGCTCGTACTTTTCATAAGACAATGTAAGATGAGCAAAACTTTAAAAATTCATTCCATTGAAACTTTTGGAGTTCATGATGGGCCAGGAATTCGCCTGGTGCTTTTTGCTCAGGGCTGTCCTTTCCGTTGTCTTTATTGTCATAATCCCGACACCCAAGATTTAGAGACTGATAAAACTGAAACAAAGACGATAAGAGAAATTATTAAGCTTTTAGAACGAGAAAAACCCTATTTTGGCGAAAATGGTACTAGAGGTGGTTTAACAGTTTCGGGCGGAGAACCCACCCTACAAGCCAAGGCAGTCTTAGCTCTATTTAAAGAAGCTAAAGCAGAAGGTTTTCATACCTGTCTTGATACTTGTGGGGCAATTGTTAGTAAAGATGTAGAAGATCTATATCGTTTTACAGACTTGCTATTACTTGATGTTAAACATATTGATGATGTTTGGCATCGTAAACTAGTTGGTCAAAGTAATTTTAATGTTTTAGCAAATGCTAAAATTAGGGAAAAAAGTGGTCGAGAAATGTGGTTGCGCTATGTTTTAGTTCCTGGTTGGACAGATCAAGAAGAGCATTTGACAGCTTGGGCCAAATATTTTGCTCATTTTAAAACTGTCACAAGAGTAGAAATTTTACCATATCACGAATTAGGTAAACATAAATATCAAGAATTGGGTCGAGATTATCAATTAAAAGAAGTAAAACCTCCAAGCAAAGAGGAAATACAAATAGCCAAAGATATCTTTAGCAAATATCTAGGTGATAGAGTTGTAGTTAGCTAAAATAGAAAGTAGTTATGAATTTTTCAGCTTTATTTAAACCAAAGGCAATAGCCATTATTGGTGCTTCTAGTCGTGAGAAAACTGTGGGTAATGATGTGGTTAAAAACTTGGTTACTCAGGGTTTTGCTGGTCAAATTTACCCCATTAATCCAAAAATTGATGAGCTGTATGGTTTAAAAGTTTATCATGATATTAAAGATTTAGATAAAAAAATAGATTTGGTGGTGGTAGCGATTCCAGCTAAATTTGTCGCTTCAGCCATTGAAGAAGCGGCTAAAAAAGGAGCTCGGGCTGCTATAGTTATTTCGGCTGGTTTTAAAGAAGCTGGTAATTTAGAGTTAGAGCAAGAATTAGCTCGGGTTTGTCAACGCAATGATGTAATTTTGGTTGGTCCTAATTGTTTAGGAGTTATTAATGCTGAGCATAAAATGAACGCCTCTTTTGCGGCGGTAATGCCAGAGGTCGGTGATATTGCTTTTATGTCTCAAAGTGGAGCACTGTGTACAGCTGTTTTAGACTACGCAAAAGAATTAGGTTTGGGTTTTTCTAAATTTATTAGTATTGGCAATAAAGCCTCTCTTGATGAATTAGCTCTAATCAAATATTTGCATCAAGACCCACAAACTAAAGTTATTTGTTTATACGCAGAAGCCCTTGATGATGCCCAGGCGATTATTCAAAGCTTAAAGGAATTAAACAGAGGTGGTCAACCTAAGCCAGTAATAGTTCTTAAGTCTGGTAAAACAGAGGCTGGAGCGGGAGCAATTGCCTCTCACACTGGTTCTTTAAGTGGTGGAGACAATGCCTATCAAGCCCTTTTTGAGCAAGCTGGAATTATTCGAGCTAATTCAATCAGTGAGTTGTTTGATTTAGCTGCAGTTTTTAGTAACAATCCTCTTAAAGAAATTAAAAATGTAACCATTATTACCAATGCAGGAGGACCCGGTGTTTTGACTACTGACGCAGTAGTAGAGAGTGGTTTAAGCATGGCTAAGCTAGAAAGTAAAACCATCAAAAAATTAGAAGAATTTTTACCAGCAGCAGCTAACACTCACAATCCAGTTGATGTTTTGGGTGACGCGGTTGGAGAAGTTTATGAAAAGACCTTGCAAGTAATTGGTCAAGATGAAAATACTGATGCTATTTTGGTTCTTTTAACTCCCCAAACCATGACGGAACCTCTCAAAACCGCCCAAGCAGTAATTGATTTAAGAAAAAAAATTAAGAAACCAATTGTGGTGTCATTGATGGGTCGTGATTCAGTGGAAGCTGGAGTTGAATTGTTAAGAAAAAATAATATTGCTAGTACTACTTTTCCAGAATCAGCAGCTTTTAGTCTAGGAGCTTTAGCTAAATTTGCGAAATGGACTAAGGCAAAAGAAGAAGAAACCCTAGCATATAGTGATGTTAACAAAGAAGCAGTAAAAAATATTTTTCAAAAAGCTAAAGCTAAAGGACAAACTAGTTTCCCAGAATCTGAGGCAATGGAAATTCTAAAAGCTTATAATTTTCCTTTACTTAAAAGTGCTGTAGCCAAAACAGCTGATGAGGCTGAGAAAATTCTTCAGGAATTTAATTGCGCTGTAGCAATGAAAATTGTTTCTAAAGATATTTTGCATAAAAGTGATGTTGGTGGGGTAATGTTAGGTGTAACTGCCAAAGATGTCAAAGAAAAATTTAAGCAAATGATTGAGGTGGTTGGTAAAAACAAACCTCAAGCTAAACTAGATGGGGTTTTGTTGATGGAAATGGCTGGCAAGGGTCATGAGACTATTTTAGGTATTAATAAAAACTCTTTAGGTAGCATGTTAATGTTTGGTTTAGGGGGAATTTATGTTGAAATTTTTAAAGATGTGACTTTTGCTTTTCCTCCGCTTGGTCAGAATGAAATTATTAAAATGATTAATTCTTTAAAATCTAGTAAAATTTTTAAAGGAGTTAGGGGCCAGGAAGCAATTGATCAAAAAAGCTTGATTGAGACCATTGGTCGTTTAGCTCAGTTAGCCACTGATTTTCCTGAAATTACGGAGTTAGATATTAATCCTTTACTATTAACCCCTCAAGGAGCGAAAGTGCTTGATGCGCGAATAGTGATTGAGTAGTAAAATATATTTTCTTTATGACAAGAGCTCTTTATGCCCTTTCTGGTGACCCAATTACTCACGGCCATTTGGACATTATCCAGCGTGCCGCCAAAGCCTTTGATCAATTGGTTGTGGCAATAGGCATTAACCCTCTTAAAGACTACCTTTTTAGTTTAAAAGAACGTGAAGAAATGGCGCGACGTAGTCTAGTTAATTTTAGCAACGTTAAAGTAAGTTCTTTTACAGGCTTGTTGGTTGACTTTGCTTATGAAAACAATATTGATGTCATTATTAAGGGTGTTAGAAGCAATCAAGATTTTGCATATGAACACAACCTGCATTTAATGAGTGAAAGTCAACGACTAGGAATTGATACTTTTTTGTTATTTACTAAACCAGAATTAGCTCATATCAGTTCTAGTGCTGTTAAAGAAATTCAAAATGATCAGGGTCTAATTCAAGACTATGTTAGTCCCTATGTAAAACAGTGTTTAGAAGAAAAATTATCTGGTCAATATATTATTGGTTTAACGGGAGAAATTGGTTCTGGTAAGAGTTATGTGGGTGAAGCCTTAGTCGAACTGGCCAAAAAAGACAATGTGTCGTTTCACAATTTAGAACTAGATATTTTAGCCCAACAAATACAACAGGACTTGAATGAGGAAAAGTATGCTCTTGTTCGAGAAGAAATTGTTGAAAATTTTGGCGAAGGTGTGAAGAGTAAAGATGGTAGCATTGATCGCAAGGCTTTGGGTGAAATTGTTTTTGCTGATGCTCAAAAACTGGCGAAATTGAATAGTATTATGCACACTCCAATCTTAGTTAGATTGCGTAAAGAATTAAAAAATAAAAAAGGCTTAATTGTTTTAAATGCAGCACTTTTAGCAGAAACTAAAATGATGGATTTGAGTAATTACAATCTAATTTTATTAAATGTTGATGAGAAGATTCAAGAACAGCGTTTAATTGAGCGAGGACTCAACAAAGAACAAATTAAACGTCGCTTAGTTAGTCAATATGATTTCAAGAAAAAGAAGGAAATTATTGAAGAGGCTATTGCTCAAAATCAACATGGTAAGCTTTTTATTTTAGATAATTCTCAAGAAAATAATGAAGCAGCAATCGCTAGTCTTTGGCAAGATCTTAAAAAATATTTTTCAATTTAGTTTAAAATTTTAGTTCGATAGAAATTGGACAGTGATCTGAACCGGTGACTTGATCATGAATGCTAGCTGCTTTCAAATTGTTTTTTAAGTTTTCACTAAGAAAAAAATAGTCAATCCTCCAGCCTACATTGCGCTCTCTAGCAGCACTTCTCAGACTCCACCAAGTATAAGCATCTTTTTTATTGGGGTAAAAGTGTCGATAACTATCAATAAAGCCTAAATCTAATAGTTGATCAATCCATTCTCTTTCTTCTTTTAAAAAACCAGAAATTTTTTCATTAGCTTTTGGTCTAGCCAGATCAATTTCTTTATGTGCAGTATTAACGTCACCAGCAATAATGATGTTTTTTTCTTCTTTTTTTAAATTTTTTAAATAATCTAGTAAAAAAGAATAATAGTTCATTTTGTAAGCTAGACGTTCTTTACTAGCCTTACCGTTTGGAAAATAGATATTAAATAAAACGAAATTAGGATAATAACTAATGATGGTTCGTCCTTCTTGATCAAAACGCTTTTCCCCCAAACCAATTTGAACTTTTTTTGGCTGAATTTTAGAATAGGTGGCTGTGCCACTATAACCGGGCTTTTGAGCACTAGCAAAAGAGACTTGATAGTCATTTGCTTGAGTCAATTCAAATCCTAATTGACTTGGTTTGGCTTTTGTTTCTTGCAAACACAAAACATCTGGTTGAACTTGTTTTAACCAATCTAAAAAACCTTTTCTTGCTATTGCCCTAATGCCATTCACGTTCCAAGAATAAATTGTCATAGTGCTTTATTATAGCGAATTTTTATCTGATAGTTTATGATAATTGAGTGTCAGTTTATTTTAACAATCTAGATCGGGCTATATTTTTTACTCTTACTTATAGTGATTATTTTAATTTTCCTTTAACCGAAGTAGAAATTAACGATCGTTTACCAAAAGTTTGGGATTGGCAATTTTTTACTGGACAAAAATTGAGTAGTAGTGAATTGAAAATTGATAGAGATAAAACAGAAATAGGAAACAGTTTAGAAAAACTGTTAAAAGCTAAAAAAATAAAAAAACTAAAAATAGATGGGATTGAATATTATTTTTTGAAAAATCGTCAGAAGCTTGTAGAGTTAAGACTTGCTAAAAAACAAATAGCAAAGAAAAGAGAGGTGGTGATTAAAGATTTTCTTAATTTAGTGAGCTTTTTGCCTAGTATTAAAGCTGTCATTCTCACAGGATCTAGTGCCGTAGATAACGCTGAGATAAATGATGATTTAGATTTTTGTTTAATTACAAGAAAAAACACTCTTTGGATAATGCGTTTTGTTTTAATTTTTATGGCAAAAGTATTGGGTAAAAGGCCACAGATAGATGCTCAATCAAAATCTGATAGTAAACAAGCTTGGTGTTTTAATTTATGGTTAGATGAAAGTAGTTTGGAAATTATTGATAGAAACTTCTCTATATATCAAGCTTATGAGGTAAAACAGATGCGTTGGCTGACTGCTAAGAAAAATTTAAAAGCTCTTTTTTTGTTTGAAAATAAGCAGCTTGGTGAGTTGCTTAAGTTAAATTTAGATAAAATGGATTTTAAAAAACAAAAAAATAGTTTTTTAGATTATTTTTTTTGGCCAATTAATTTATTTTTTTATTTTTTTCAAAATGCTTATCGCCACTTATTTTTTGGCAAAGAAAATTATTTTTTAAGTCCTTATCAAGCTCATTTCAACGAGGCCAATCGCCAAGAGGATATTTTTTTGGCAATTAAAAAAAAGATGAAAGAAAATGGCCTCTTTACTCTTTAATTTTTTTTCTTGGTACTGGGGTTGTCGGCCACAATTACTTCTATTTTTTCTAAGGATTATTATTTTCTTAATTTTTTTGCTTTTTTTATGCGTTTTTTTTAATATTTTTGAATCTTTGTGTTGGCAGAAAAAAATCAAAAAGTTGTTTGAGAGACAAGAAAAAATTTTAAAGAAAATGTTGCCCTTAATTGATTTAGGTAAAATAACTTTATTTTCAATAAACACTTTAAAAAACCCATTAACTATCTTGCGTATAATCTTAGATAAATTTAAAGACCCAGACCTTATCAAGGATGATAAAAAATTTAAAAAGTATTTGTTTGAAGCAGATTCTGTTCTTTTAAAGATTGTTCAAAATTCTGATTTGTTAAAAGGACAATTATGTCAGGAAGAAGATAAAAGATTATTTAATTTGAGAGAGGAAATTCAATCATTATTAATAATTTATGAAGAGTTTAGCATTAAACATAAAATTAAAATTAAACTTTCTACCGATAAGGAGTATAGGATTTATGCTGACTGCTGTCACCTAATGAGAGCGCTTAATATTTTATTATTAAACGCTATTGAAGCTCTAAGCATTAGTAATAATAAAAGAAAATTATTAACCATAACTTTCGAAAAAAGCGCATATTTTTTAAAAATTAAAATTGAAGACAATGCTGGAGGAATTAGACCTCAACTGTTTAATAATTTGTTTACAGCAAATTGTTTTAAGAAATATAGCGACAAGGGTTTGGGCCTGGGTCTGTATTTTGCCAATGAGATTATGAAAAAATATTTTCAGAAAAAAATTCAGATTAAAAATTACAAAAATAGGGGAATAGTTGTAGCTTTAGTTATTAAGAATACCTTTATCTTAGCGGAATCACAATTAAAGAACAAATAAATTATTAGATTTTGATCCCGGGCCAGGATTCGAACCTGGAATAATTGATTCAGAGTCAATGGTGATGCCATTTCACTACCCGGGAGTTTTTGTTAAATGTTTAGTCAAATTTTAAGTTAATTTTAACTCTCTTTGTTAAACTAAACCTGAATATTATATAACAGAAGCCAATCAAAAGAGATGTTTAAAATTTTACTTTTAGAAGACGATTTAAGTTTTCTTAAAACACTTAAAGAGCTTTTAAATAAAGCTAATTATCAAGTAGATATTGCTAGAGAACTTTCTAGGGCAGAAGAGTTGGTTTATGAGCAAGAATATGATTTGTTAATTTTTGATCGATTAATTGCTGATGAAGATAGTCTAAATTTTCTTGAAGAATTGAGGGCTAAACAATATTTTATGAGAGTTTTATTAATTAGTCATAAAAAATTATTATTAGATCGAATTTTAGCTTTGAAAGTGGCAGATGATTTTTTAGCCAAGCCCTTTGCTAGTAAAGAACTCTTACTTAAAGTTAAAAATTTGTTATCTAGGTCAAGAGTTAAACTTAAAGACCAATATGTCTGTTCTCAATTTTTTTTGAGTGACTCTGGTTTATTGACAAGTATTGATGGTGAGGAAAGCTTTTATTTGCCCAAAAAAGAGAGAAGAATACTTGAATGCTTGCTTCTTCATCAAAATCAAGCAGTTAGCTATCAGACACTAATCAATTATGTTTGGCCTAGAACAGATGATTTACCGCAACAACGAACCCTCAATGTTTATGTTAGAAGAATTAGATTAAAAATTGGTCGATTTAGTCAGTATTTAAAAACTATCAGAGATTATGGTTTCATTTTAGATTGTGGTAAAAAGGAATTTGAATAAGAGCCGTTGATCCCTGATTTTTTTTACTAATTAGTTTTATTTTTCCACCAAAGCTATTTTTAATGATTTTTTTAGCATAAAACAGGCCTACACCCTGATGATTGTCCTTAAGAGAATAGAATTTTTTACCAACTAGCTTTTGTTGAAGCCAAGTCATTCCTTTTCCTCCATCGGCTACAGCAATTTCTAAAAAATCATTTTTAATTTGACTTTTGATTAAGACAATTTTGTTAAATTTTTTTAACTGATAAGCCTCAACAGCATTGTTTAATAAACAATTGATTATTTCTTGGAAGAGTAATTTATTGCCGTTCAATTTAAAACCTTCTGTCTGTTTTAATTGCTTGGCATAAGCAACTTCTTGATGAAAACATTGGTTGAGTAAAACAATTTCTACTAAAGCATCATTAATTAAAAATAATTTCTTTTCTTCCTGATCGCTGCTATCAAGAAGGTTTTTAATATAATTAGCGCTGAGCAAAATCTTTTTTAAATTATGGTTTTTATTTTTTTCTTCACTCAGAGCTAACTGACTGTTTAAAAGAATGTTTGACAGCGGAGTACTAGCTGCATGTTTAAAAAAATCAAAATAAGAGAAGTGACTCATAAAGGAGCTCCTTTCTAAATAAAATAATAAAAATCAGTTTAATGGAGAAATATAAAATTAATTTAAAATTTTATCTTAGATTAGTTGTTTTTAACTAAATCACTAATCTCCCAAATTTCTAAACAAGGTGCGTCGTTAGGACGACAATATTCTGTAACTAGTTTGTCCTCATCCAATTGAATATTAAAGCGATGAGAGTTAACTACCAACCAAACTAAATCATAATTTTTAGCTTTTTCTACAAAATCATCAGGAATAGAGCTAATTGGTTGACCAATGCCTTCAATCATTAAATTGTCAACATTGCGACGATGTAAGTACATTAAAATTCCATCAGGTAAAGTGCCAAAATAACCTTCTGTAGCAACTGCTAGACGCTGATTTTGACTTTTTTCAAGCATTAATTGAGTAGTTTCTAAAATTCCATGTCCACTTGACCACTCCTCTAAATATTGAACCCTATCAGCCTTGGTGAAGGGAATTTGATCAGGATTGAAATAGCTAGGAATAATAAAATTAGCACTTTTAATTATTATAAAAACTAGAAGTGAGAGGGCGGCTAGTTTTTTAATAAGATTTTTTTGTAAAATTAAAATACTTAAGCTTAGACTAGCAGAAACGATGATAAAAATACTGGCTGGTAACAAATAACGAGGGTAAACAACCCTGCCCAAAGCAGCTAGGGGTAAAAGAAATACTAAGAAGGCCAAACAAAGATTGAATTGTTCTTTTCTAATTTTTCTAGAAAATAATGGTAAGGCTAAAATAAATAGAGGCAAACCCAAGTATTTTAAAAATTGTTGGCTAAAGAAAGTCAAATTATTTTTAATAATACTAAAAACTTCTGTTTCCCACAAAATTGTGAAAGGATGAAGAAAATCTCCACCCCTACTAAATAATTGAGGAAAAACTGGTACAAAGCGAAAGAGATAAAAAAATAAGAAAGCAACAATTAGAGCAAAGCTTAAGTGAATGACACTTTTTAATAAAGTTAATAAACGAATTTCTTTTTTTTGGAAGATAAGAACTAATATGCTAGGAATAAAAAGCAAGGCACTGAGTTTACTTAAAAGTGCCATCAAAAATTTAAAAACCAATAACATTAACCAGTAAATTTTTTCAGATTTAATTAATTTAAGCGCTGCCAAAAAACTCAAAGCCAAATTGAAAAACAATAAACCATCGGTTAGGGCCATGCGATTATGAAAAAAGGTAAAAGGTAAAATGGTAGTTAAAAACATTGCCAAATATTGAGCCAAGTGTTTGTTTTTTTCTCGATCATTAATTAAGTTTCTGGTAATTTCACCCATGATCAAAATGCTACCCGCTCCAAGCAATACTGATAAAAATCTTCCAGCATATAGTTGGTTGTTGAAAATAAACTGAAAGGGTAACATCAACCACATTTGTAAAGGAGTTTTGCCGTCATTCATTGGAAAAAATAAATAACGTCGCCAATCATCAATAATTAATTGAGTCCAGCGAATATAAATTGCTTCGTCTGCAAAAACTGGCAATTTGTTTAGTTTAAATAAAGTTAATAAAAAATAAAAAAGCAATAAAGAAAGAACAATTAGGCGATGATGTTTTTTGCTTATTGTTTTTTGCATTTTTTAAACAGAGCCCTTAGTAATAAAAGTAGATTATAAACAAATATTGGTAACCATAATAGAGTTTGTTTTAAAACTAGTAAGTTAGGAATTTTTTGATCAAAAGTTAACCATGGTAAATAAATCATCCATGGTACATAACTTAATAAAGCAGTAAATGAAAAAAGCAACAAATTGTTCTTCCACCATTTATTTTTAAGTAAAGGTAAAAAAGCCATTGGCCAGATTAAATACCAAGTTAAAAAACGCTGAGATCGGACAGTTAATAGTGGAAGGAAAAGTGCGAAGCTAGTAAGATCCCAAAAATATTGATTTATGAATTTTTTTAATTTGTTTAATAAATTATTTTTAAAAATATTTAATTTATTTAAATAATTTTCAATTAAATAATAAATTAGAAAAGGTAAGGCAAGCAGACTAGCAAATTTGGTAAAGACTGAAAAGACCATTAACAAAATAATTATTAATAAACGCCAATATTTTTTTTCTTTTTCTTCTTTAAATTTTTTAGCAACTAAAAAACTAAGTAGAACTGGCCACATCATCCACCAATCATTATGAGCGTTAGATAAAGTTTCAATGAGAATGAGTGGGTTAAGAAAAAGCAAGGCTAATTTAAAATTTTTATCTTTGTTTTTATCTAATAATTTCCAAGAACAAAAGAAAGCAATTAACATTGCTAAAAATGAAAAAAATTTAAAGTTTAACCAAGTTAAAATAAATTTATTAAATCCTAAATAATAGGGAATTAGAGAGAGTAGCGTCCAGAGTTGTCCATATGGGGCTGTAGTATGGACGTTGTGCATAAAGCGAGACCAAGGATCATTGATAAAATTTAGTGCTGAAACCAAGTGAGGATTAGCTCCGTATTTAATGACGATTCTGGCATTAAAAATATAGTTGAAAACATCGTGAGATAGGGCGTTGTAACTTAATAATAGAATTCCAAATAGTATTGCTAAATAAAAAATTATTTTTTTTTCAAAAAATCCTAATTTTTTTGGCCAATTTTTTAATAAATAATAATAATTAATAAATAGACCAATGATTAAAAATAGATAAGTAGCAGTGCGCAGGAAAATATTAGGTGAAACTTTTTGCCATAAAAAGCTTTGCCAATGAGTAAACCAAGTGGTATTAATTAGAGTTAAATTAGGATCAGTAAAAACAAAAGAAAACAGAGTATAAATAAAAAATAAAAAAATATAGCTAGCTAAGAAATAGAAAAACTTTTGCTGATTTTTATTGATTTTCATGATCGGGGTATTTGCCAGTCCAATCAGCAAGCTTAATGCGCATGATGTCTAAAAACATCAAAAAAGAGTCTTTAATGGGGTTAACGCGATTAGTAGCATAGTGCTTCCAGGCTACAGGAACTTCTCTAATTTTAAAGTTATATTTTTTAGCTAGATATAGTAATTCTACGTCAAAAGCTCCAGTAAAAGCATCGCGACGCTCTTTATTAGTAGCATAAACGTGTAGTTTGGGGAAAAGGGTGGTGGTAGCTGATTGCGAAAACAATTTAAAGCCACATTGGGTATCAAGCATGCCGGGTACAGCAAGAGTTTGCACTACTAGATTAAAAACTCTACCCATTAAATGTCGATAAAAAGGTTCTTTTTGTCTTTGAGCTCCAATTATTTCTCTGGAACCAAAAACTACTTGATAACGATCAGTATATTTAAATAATTGTTCTATTTCTTTTAGGGGGGTTGATTGATCGAAGTCAGTGAACAGTCGCCATTCTCCTTGGGCAGCCATCATTCCTGACGCCACGGTAGGCCCTTTGCCTCGATGGGGATTAATTAAAACCCTAATTCTTTCATCTTTTTTAGCGAAATTTTCTAAGGCCTGATTTGTTCCATCGGTAGAACCATCATCACTTAGAATTAACTCCCAAGTCTTTGGATATTTTTTTAAATAAGTTAAAACCTCTTCCAACACTCCTCTTTTAATATTTTTCATTTCGTTGTAAGAAGGTAAGACCACTGAGAGGTAGATTGACATATTACTCATTATTATAATTGTTTTCAGGAGCTCCTAAAACAGTAATTTCTGGACCCGGATTAAACTGATATTTTTCAATGACATTTTTGTGTGGAAAGACTACTATTTCATAAAGTGGTAGGTTAAGAATTTTTTCTTCTTTTTTTTCTTCATCAATAATAAATAGCTTTTCTGCCAAGTGGTGGTCTTCAAATTTTAGAGTTGGATTGGACATGGTAGATAAAAAATATCGATAATTTAATCCATAAGGATCTTTTGATTCAGATAAAAGCACGATATTATATTTTTCATCTTCAGCAACTCGTTGTTGAATACTTTCAGCTACTTTTTTAACATCTTCTGCCCGCCAGCCCAAATTTTCCAGTCGATAAAGATCTAGATTTCTCCTGATAAAGAAAATTAAAAACATGCTAGTAGCTAGATAAAAAAGCCACTTAGGCTTAATTTTACTCAGTATCCAAGCATAAAAAATATAAACCATTGGTAAAAGATAAGCAAAATAGTGAGGGTAGACCTCGTGTTGGTAGAGGCTGAGACCTAACAAGCCTGTACCTAGATAGCTAAAAAGCACTATTTCTTCATTTTTAATTTTTTGGTGATTTTTTAATAGGTAAAAAATAAAGAATAAGAAAGTGATTGTTAAGAAAAAATTATTGATACCAAGATCAGCAAAAGTACTGGTAAAAAGGACCTGTTTACTTTGTCTTTTGAAATCAATGGTAAAAAGTTTAATAATAGCATTGAAGCCTTCTCGTCCACTTTTTCTTTCTAAATCAAAACTTTGTTCTTTATTAAAGATGTTACTGAGTGCTTGTAAATTTCGCCAGTTATATTTGTAATCAAAAAGCATTAAAGGAGTGAGCGAACTTAGAAAAATAAATAGAGACAAAAGGCTGTGTTTAAACAATTTTTTAGTTTTTTTCTTTTTAAGTTTTTCTCTGAGACTTAAAATAAAAATGATTGCTGCTCCACCCAAAGTTAAGAGGGCAACATAGTGGAGTTGAACAAGGATGCTAAACATCAGGCTAACTAATAACCAATAGCGCGAATCTTTTTTCCAAGCTAAAAAAGTGAAATACATCATTAATAGAGAGAAAAAAGGAGCTGGATTGGGATTCCAACTAAAACGAGCTAGTTCTACAGTGATGTGAGACAAGGCAAAGAAAACAGTGGCTAGAATAGCCATTTTTTGATTAAAAATCTTTTTAACAATTAGATAAATTAAAGCTACAGTTATTACCCCTAAAACAGCTACCGCATAAACTGGTCCAATCGGGTTGGGATAAGATAAAAATAGAAAAGGCAAC
The DNA here is from genome assembly GCA_964393205.1 of uncultured Pseudomonadales bacterium. Taxonomy (GTDB): domain Bacteria; phylum Patescibacteriota; class Microgenomatia; order UBA1400; family PJMF01; genus JAAZKO01. Next base: position 154,233 of record CAYMSV010000003.1, read on the forward strand.
ATAAAATAATAATAAAAAGGTCCAAGATACATGTTGCCAATGCTAGTAACTGGACCGATAAAAACTAGATCTTTTTCTTTAAAAATATTGGCTACTACCAATGCATCACGTGCTTGATCGGCTTGAAAGACGAAAGTGTTTTCCAAATTATAAAAACGCAAAAAAGTAGCTACTATTAAAATAAGTACTAAAAAAATATTAGCTGGCTTTAAATATTTTTTAACATTAATCATGAAGTTATTTTTTTAATTTTTTTATTTTTGTTTTTTTATTTTTTTTCCAAATAAAAGCATTATAGGCAAAATAGTTCCAAAACATGCCAATTAAAATACCAACTATCGCAAACAAAGTACCAGTGTCAAATGGATAGTTGATAATTGGTATTATGAAGATGTTTTGCAGACCAAGAGTTGTTTCTCCAATAATAGCTACTAATTGTTGAATTGCTATGGAACCGCCAGAACTGAGATTAAATTTTATAAAACTAAGTGGAATTTCTTTAAATTTTAGTTTACGATCAGCAAACGTCCAGAGGTTGCTCAAAATGAAATTGGAAACAACTGCCGTCTCAATGGCGGCAAAAAAAGCTAATTGAAATGGAAAAAATAAGCGCCAAAGCTGCAGAGATAATAATTGAACTAAAGCTCCTACTGAGCCGACTACAGCAAATTTAAACACACGCATTGCCAATATTTCTTGAATTCTAACTTTCATAATGTATAACAGAGTATTTTTGATGTACTCTGGTCCTATTTTACTTTTACCAATTTCCCGATCTTTAAAAGCAAATGCCACTTCGCTAATTTTAAAATTTTTCCTCAAAGCTTTGTGTAAGAAGCCGATTTGAAAAGTATAGCCGAAAAACCTTTCAAACTCTAGTTCTTTAACTACTGCTTGATAAACTTCTTTTTTTATTGCTCGATAACCTGTTGTCCAATCATGAATCGAATAATCCATCATTATTGTTCTAATAAATAAATTACCAAAAATACTGAGAAATTTTCGATGAAGCCCCCAGTTTTCAGGAATGGAGCCTCCTTTAATATATCGAGAACCCAAAACCAAATCACTACCTTGGTCAATTCTTTTTAACATTTCTGGAATTTTATGGGGATCGTGAGATAAATCGGCATCAAATTCAAAAACTAAATCAGCCTCCAATTGATTAAAAGCTTGATCCATCCCTTTTAAATATGCTGCTCCTAAACCGTTTTTTTCTTTATTAAGCAATAATTTAAGGAAAGAATATTTCTTTTGTAGTTTTTTGACTACTTGAGCTGTTCCGTCTGGAGAATTATCGTCAACAACTAAAATCTGCATTTGCCAATCATTAATTTTTTGAAAAACTTGACTCAATTTCTTAAGAGTGCGGGCTAAATTACCAGCCTCATTATAGGTGGGGATAATAATAATAGCTTTTTGCATCTTATTAATTGTTTTTAATTACTAGATTTTTTTTCAATTTCAATATCTGCTTCAACCATGATCTTGACTAATTCTTCAAAACTTACACTTGGTTGCCAATTTAGGACTTTTTTAGCCTTACTAGGATCACCAATTAATAGATCAACTTCCGCTGGTCTATCATATTTCTTATTGTGTTTATAATATTGCTGCCAATCACCTAAATCAGCTGCTTTACAGGCTAATTCTAAAAATTCTTGAACACTGTGGGTTTCTCCAGTAGATATAACATAGTCGTCGGGCTCTCTTTGTTGAAGCATTAAGTGCATTGCTTCAACGTAATCTTTAGCATAACCCCAGTCTCTTTTGGATTCTAGATTACCCAACTCAACATATTTTTGTTTACCCAGTTTTATTCTAGCTACAGCATTGCTGATCTTACGAGTCACAAATTCTAGACCACGTCTTGGAGATTCGTGATTAAATAAAATTCCAGAAACAGCATACATATTGTAGGATTCTCGATAATTAACCGTAATCCAATGTCCATAAACTTTGGCTACACCGTATGGAGATCGAGGATAAAAAGGAGTTTTTTCATTTTGAGGAACCTCACGAACCTTACCAAACATTTCACTAGAACTGGCTTGATAAAATTTGGCTTTTGGACAAGCTAGGCGGACAGCTTCTAGTACTCTAGCCACTCCAATAGCAGTAAATTCGCCGGTTAATATGGGTTGTTCCCATGAGGCTTGAACAAATGATTGAGCAGCCAAATTATAAACTTCTTCAGGCTGAATATCCTTGAGGGCAAAAGTTAGAGAGTGTTGATCCATTAGGTCTCCAGAAATCAACTCTAAATTAGGATTATGAATAATGTTTTGAATACGAGCAAAATTTTGTGTACTAGTACGGCGGGTGAGACCGTAAACTTTATATCCTTTATCTAGCAACACTTCAGCTAAATAAGAACCATCCTGACCGGTAATACCAGTAATAAAAGCTTTTTTCATTTTTTACCTTTCTTTCTTTCTTTAAGTTGATCGCGCCACCAATCAAGCACTCTTTGGAGAGTAGTTTCTATCGGATAATTAATTTCCCAGCCCAGGGATTTTATCTTGCTATTATCGCAAATTAAAACAGGTCGATCAACTGGTCTAAGGCGATCTGGATCAATTTCTAATTTAATTTCTGCCTTAGCCAAATCAACTAAAATTTTTAAAATTTCTTGCATGCTATGACCGATTCCAGAACCAATGTTGTAAACTTCAGTACTTACACCTTTATTCATTAACAAGATATAGGCTTGGACCATGTCTTTGACATCGGTAAGATCTCTAACAGCGGATAAATTGCCAACTTTCAAGACTGAGCTTTGTTTATTCTCAATTTTGACGATTTCGCTAGCAAAATCACTGACGGCAAAACCAAGAGCTTGTCGCTCACCAATGTGATTAAAAGGTCTAGCTCGAACTATATCTAGTTTTTCTGCTTGAGTATAAGAATAACTTAAATAATCTTGAATCATTTTTGACAAAGCGTAGGGATTGCTTGGCCCAATGGGCGCATTTTCACCTAAGGCTTTCTCACTATTTTTATATTCAAGAGCTGTACCAATGCTTAATAGGCGAGCTTGAGGAGCATGTTCCTTCATAGCTTCTAAAACATTGAGTTGTAATTTTAGATGGGTTTCTAAAATAAATTGTTTTTGTTTAAAACTATTACCAACATTAGCCAGTGAGGCCAAATGATAAATTTGTTGGGGTTTTAGTTCCTTGAATAGTTGACTGGTTTTTTCGTGATCAGTTAAATCTAGGGAGTGAATGTGACCCGGTCCAAGCAATTCCTTTAAAAAACCACCTTCATCACGAAAAGCGGTCAGGTGAATATTACTATAACCTTGTTTTATTAAAGCCTCCGTAAGATGACTGCCGGCGAAACCAGTGCCACCAGTAATTAAAATACATTGACTTTTATTTGCCATTTAACTTTTTCCAATTCCAAAATATTGATATCCGGCTTGTTTAATTTCTTCTGGATTAAGTTGATTGCGACAATCAAAGATAATCTGTTGTTTTTCTTCCTTATGTTCTTTGTAAGGAAATTCTATAATTTCTGGCCATTCAACTAGCAAGAAGATGGCGTCTGCATCTTTGATAGCCAGTTCAATGTTTGCTACTTGTTGATGTTCACCTAAATCAGTTCCCATAAATTTTTTGTAATCAGCCATTGGATCGTAACTCTTCACTTTAGCGCCTTTGGCAATTAAATGAGGAATAACCTTGGTACTAGGTGCTTCTCGCATATCATCAGTATTGGGTTTAAAAGATAAGCCAAGAACAGCAATTTTTTTATTAGTAAAACCATCCATCTTCTTTTCAAAATCTGTTAAGAGACTAAAAATTCTTTGTTTATTAATTTCATTAACCTTATTGAGTAGGTTACCTTCTTCACCGATGGTTCGAGAATAAGCTGCTAATTCTTTAACGTCTTTGGGAAAACAAGATCCTCCGTAGCCTAAGCCTGGGTACCAATAATGGCGACCAATTCTTTGATCGTGACCAATAGCTTCAATCACTTCTTGGATATCAGCTCCATTTTTTTGACACAAATTAGCGATTTCGTTAATAAAAGTAATGCGAGTAGCCAGATAGGCATTAGCAGTATATTTGGCCATTTGTGCTGAGGCAACGCTGCAATGAATAATTGGAGCAGAAAGTTTTTGGTGAAGCTCGCTTAATTTATCAAAAACAAATTTATCGTTAGCACCGATAACAATTCTATCTGGATTAAGAGTGTCATAGACGGCACTGCCTTCTCTTAGAAATTCTGGCAGTGATGCTCCATAAAATTTAACTTGGGTTTTTTCTTTAATTTTTTTAATAACTTGTTCTAGAGTTCCTGGAGGAACTGTTGATTTAATGGCAACAATAGCATTTTCTTGAAGGTGAGGAGCAAGGCTTTCAGCGCTCATCATTACATATTTTAAATCAGCTGTTTCGTCTGGGGCAGAAGGAGTGCCAACGGCAATAATAACAACTTCGCTTTGACTAATTGCTTCTTTATAAGATGTGGTAAAGCTGAGTCTTTTTAATTTTTGTTGTTCAATTAATAATTTTTCAAGATCTGGTTCAAAAAAGGGCACCTGACCTTTTTTGAGGGAGTCTACTTTTTTTTGATCAATGTCTAAACCGATTACTTGATTGCCAAGTGAAGCATAAACAGCGGCCGAAACCACTCCTACGAAACCAGTGCCAATAATGCTAATTGTCATAATTGTAAGCTTTTCTTAATAATTTTATATTTGTATTATAATGACAAGACTAATATAACACCAGTAAGAGTAAAATATGATTATTAATTTTTTAACTATTTTTCCCGATTACTTCTCAAACGTCCTGTCTAGCTCTATCTTGAAACGAGCCAAAGAAAAAAAAGTGGTTGATTATCAGATAATTAATTTACGAGATTTTGCTCAAGACAAGCATCAAACTACCGATGATAGACCCTTTGGTGGTGGTCCAGGGATGGTGATGATGATTGAGCCAATTGATTTAGCACTTAAGAGTTTAAAACAAAGAAAAGGTGGCGATAATAAAAAAATTATTTTAACTTCAGCCAAAGGAGCTTTATTTAATCAGCAAAAAGCAGAAAATTGGAGCGAGTTAGACGAGCTGACTATCATTTGCGGCCATTACGAAGGAGTAGATGAGCGAGTAGCTCAATATTTAGTAGACGAAGAAGTCCGTATTGGCAATTATGTTTTAACTGGTGGAGAACCGGCCGCAGCAGTCATGAGTGATGCTGTTGTTAGGTTATTGCCCGGAGTCCTTGGTAATGAGCAAAGCAATCTTGATGAATCACACAGTCAGCCGGGTTTAGCTGGTGAAAGTCAATACACTAGGCCCGCAAAATATAAAAATTGGGATGTGCCCGAGGTTTTATTAAGTGGAGATCCAAAAAAAATTAACGCTTATAAAAAACAGTTTAGAAAATTGGTCAATGACTAGGCTTTTAAGCTTTAACTTGGCTAATAGCCTCTTCAATATTTGTTAATTTAAAATCTAGAGCTTCTTCAAGTTTTTTAGTTGATAGGGCGGTGTTTTTTTGATAGGGTCGCTGACTTGTTTTTAAATATTCTTTTAAACTGCCTTCTTCGACTTGATAGTCAATATTAAGTTTTTGACTAATGGTTTTAGCAAAATCATAATCAGTCCACTTTTCTCCGCTACTAGCATTAAACAAACCACTTAGATTGAATCTAATAACAGCATCTAGTACCTTGGCAAAATCATCAATAAAAGTTGGTCCAAAAAAATGATCACTGAACTGTGGATAGATTTTTCCGGCTCTCATACCTTCAATTAAGCGGTGAGCGATATCTAGTTTAGGAAAGAGGTCAGATCGAAAAGGCTGATCAATGCGCAAAATAGTCCAAGATAAATTTTCACTTTTTTGAACAACTTCCTCTGCCCAAGCTTTAGTTTGACCATACCATTCAATTGGTGAGAGTGGGTCGGCTTCAGTGTATAAAGTTTCTTTCTCGCCGTTAAAGACATAGGCTGTTGAAATATGAATTAGATGTTTATCAAATTTTTGACAAGCCTGAACAATATTTTTGGTACCCACTACATTAACTTGATAGCAGCTCGCAGTCTTATCATTTCGCTGTTCCCAAGCAGCGTTGACATCAGTAAAAGCTGCAAAGTGAACAAGATATTTGGCATCCGACTGACTAATTATGTTTTCAAGTTGATCTAGATTAGTAATATCAACTGGTCGTTTGGGGTCGCGTAGATCTAAATTATCAAATTCATATTTGTCTTGAAAGTCTTTGACAAATTTAGAACCAACTAAGCCATTTAATCCAGTGCCTAAAACTTTAGTCTTTGTCATTTTAAATCCCGTATTGTTTAATAAAAAAATCGCTATTTTTTTCTTTAAGAGGTCGCCACCAATCTTGATTATCTTGATACCAGTTAATAGTTTTTTGTAAACCTTCTTCTAAATCAACACTGGGTCGCCAATCAAGAGCTTTTTCGCTCTCAGAAAAGTCAACGCTGTAGCGACGATCATGGCCGGGACGATCTTTGACCATTTCAATAGCATCTTCACTTTTACTCATTAGTCGAATAAGTATTTTAATTAGTTCGAGATTGTTAACATCCTTATATAAACCACCAAATAAATAAGTTTCGCCAATTTTTCCTTTAGTTAGTGCGGCTTCAATGCCTCGACAATGATCTTGAACATAAAGCCAGTCTCTAACATATAAGCCATCTCCATAAACTGGAACTTTCTTGTCATCGATTAGATTACTAATAGCTAGAGGAATCATTTTTTCAGGGAATTGATACTCGCCATAATTATTGGAGCAATTACTAATGGTAAAGGGTAGACCATAGGTGTCGCCGTAGGCACGAACTAAATGGTCGGCAGCAGCTTTACTAGCGCTGTAAGGACTATGGGGATCATAAGCGCTATTTTTATCAAACTTTTCACTACTATCTAAACTAAGTGCACCAAATACTTCGTCAGTAGAGATATGGTGGAAGCGTTCAACTTTGTGTTTAAGCGCTGCTTCTAGTAAAACTTGAGTACCAATAACGTTGGTTTGTAAAAATAAGCCCGGATCTATAATAGAGCGATCAACATGTGATTCAGCGGCAAAATGAACTACTATGTCAACGCCATTCATTAGTTCGCCAACTATTTGTCGATCACAAATATTAGCTTGAACAAAGTGATAATTACTTAAGTTTTCTACTGCCTTTAAGTTTGCTAAATTGCCCGCATAGGTTAGGGCATCAAGGTTAATAATCTGATCTTCTGGATGATTTTTTAGCCAATAGTGAACGAAGTTTGAGCCAATGAAACCGGCTCCGCCAGTAACTAGAAGTGTTTTTGCCATTTTAATCCTTTTGATTTAGTTCTTTTAAAGTGATGCTATCAAGATCTCGTTGAGAAATGATTAATTCTTCTTTTGGAAATGGCCATTGAATATTTAATTCTGGATCAAAAATTGATATGGCTTTGTCATCTGCAGGGTTTCTGTCTTTATAGAGTTGATCAACCCCATAAAGATAATAAACTGGGCCTTCAATGGCACATATCGAATTACCTAGCTTAGCACTAATATATAGAGCTTCACCCCATTTACTATCATTTTTAGCCTGAAAATTAAAATACTCAACTTTTTTGTAAGTGTTTGAATCTGGACGAATATCGGCCAAGACACAGAGGGCGTGACCAGATAAAACTGTTATTAATTTGTTCCAACCCTCAGCATGTAAACCTCGAACGACTTTTGTTTGAGAAACTGACAAATTAACCTGCTTAATTTGAAAATCGGGATTGATTTGTTGTGAAATACGTTTTGGTTCCAAGACTTGAGAAAATAAGCCCCTATCATCAATGAATTTAGGATATTTTATATAATATAAACCATCAATTGCAGTGCTAAAAATATTTTCTGCTATTTCTTGGTTGCTATTGGCTTGATAAAAAAGATTATTGTCCATAATTTAATCCTTAATTATTTGTCCTTGGTTATCAATAATTTGATATGAATCTTGAATTAATTGTGCGCTTTCACTAGCACCAACCATCATTTCTAGTCTAACAAAACGGTCTTCTAGTCGTTTATATTTGCGCTCATTATTTTCCAAGGCAGTTTGGAAGTAACCTAGGGCTAAAGCCAAAAAAACTAGTAAAATAAAAAGCGCGCGGTTAAAAGTTTTTTGTTTAGACATTAATTATTAGTTTAACTTATTTTCTACAAAAAAATCTTTAAGAGTTTCTCTAAATAGCGCCAAGTCGCGAATTTGATAGATCCACTGCTGTTGAGTTTGCCAAAGAGGTGGATGAAAAATCAAACCCTCATCGTTTTCTGGGTAAACAGGGATACTATAAGAGACAAATTCTGGAATTAAGGAGATTGTTTGTTTGCCTTGATTAATAACTAGCCAACTGATTGCAACTCTAGCTAATTCATTAACTGATAGTGAAGCAGAAAAGTGGTCCAGATAAAAACGATATAAATGACCGACCTTCTCTGGTTCTTGGATTATGAAGTCTGGATTAAGGATTTGTTCAAGTAGAGATTGTAAAACCATTTGTTGTCTTTGGCCGCGAGCCAAATCAGTTCCTTGTTCATCATCACTATTGCGACTGCGCATAAATTGCAAAGCTCGGTTGCCGTCCATTAATTCTTTTCCTTCCTCAAAGACCACTGTTTCATATAAAACTGCTGGGTTTTTTTCAAGACTAACGTCAACTCCTTTAACTGGAAACAAAGGATCAATAAAGCCCTCTTTAATATCAACTTCGATTCCACCAAACAAATTAATTAAATTTTCTAAGCTCTCAATTTCAATAAGTAAGGTATGGTCTATCTCTATTTGAGTCAATTCACTTATAGCTTCGGTAGGGAAGGCGAGAGGACTCTCAGGATTTCGCTCTAAACCATAATAGTAGAAAGCATTAATTTTTGTTTGATAGTCTGGGTGATAAAGATCTCTAGGCAAAGCCAAGCTTTTGACCTGATTGTCTTTTAAATTAAGTTGTAAAAGTAAAATGGTGTCGGTTAACAGTGCTCCACCATTGCGACCTGTAACTTGGTCAGCACCCAAAACTAACAAGTTTTTTTGCTCAATAGCTTTGTTTGGATTTTCAGCAAAATCAGCAAAGTCTTCAGCTATTATCTCCACAGTTTCTGCTAATTGTTCTTGAGTGATTTGAGCACCAACTAGAAATTGGTCTCGATAGCTTTTAACTCGACGATAAACGACAAAAGCACTAATGGCGGTGCTTAAAATAAAAAATAATAGTAAGCCTAAAATAATTTTCCAAAACAATCTTGGCTTTTTGTACTCTAGAGTGACAACAACATCCTCTTTTTTGGCAGTTTTTTTACTTTTCATAATTAACATCAGCAGTATACTGGAAAACAGCTCATTTTCAAAGCTTGAGAAAAGATTTAAAATAGAGATTATGTTAAAGGCAAAAGCCACAGATGCTGTAGATCATTTTGATGATGTGACATCCGAAGTCGATTTAAAAAGAATTAAGAAAAAATCGCTAACCGGAGTCATTTCTTTTTTTATTCGTACTATTTTATTACAGGCGATTGGCTTAGTTTCAGCTCTGATTTTAAGTGTCTTTTTGGGTCCTGAAGATTTTGGTATTTATGGAATTGTTACCCAAATTATTGCCCTCTTAATATTTTTTTCTGATATTGGTTTAGCAGCTTCTTTGATTCAAAAAAAGGACAAACCAACTCAAGAAGATTATCGAACAGCTTTTACTGTTCAACAACTTTTGTCTTGGTTGATTTGTTTTCTAGTGTTATTGATAATTTATTTTGGTGTTTTTGAACAAAAAATTGGCCAAGAGGGTAACTGGGTATTACTAGCACTGGCGATTTCTTTTCCCTTGGCCACTCTTAAAACTATTCCTTCAATTATTTTGACTCGCAAGTTGGATTTTAATAAATTAATTTTGCCCCAGATTTTTGAACAATTGTTTTTTCATATTATTTTAATAGTTTTAGCTTGGCGAGGTTTTGGTGTTCTATCTTACGCTTATGCCAGCATTGCTCGCAGTCTTGTTGGGGTATTGGTAATGCAATTAATTCAACCTTGGATTTCTTATTTGAGTATTAATAAACAATCGCTTAAGAGCTTGCTTAATTTTGGAGTGAAATTTCAACTTAATGACTTCTTGGCTCGAATCAAGGATCAACTCTATTTCTTAGTTCTAGGTGCTTATTTGCCACTTGATCAATTTGGCTATTTACAATGGTCAAAAAATTGGTCTATGTATCCATACAATTTGACAGTTTCTAATGTTATGTCAATTACTTTTCCCACTTTTTCTCGCTTGCAAGCTCATCCACAGGTATTAAAAAAAGCCATTGAGAAATCTATTTATTTCATTAGTCTAGCTATTTTTCCAGTACTGATCGGTATGAGTTTGTTTATTCAACCTTTGGTGATGGTTTTTGAGCGCTATGCTAAATGGCAACCAGCGGTTCCTAGTTTTATTTTCTTTACTTTGAGTGTTTTGTGGGCAGCAATTTCAACACCACTGCTCAATGCCCTTAATGCAATCGGTAAGATTAATCAAACCCTCAAACTAATGCTTTTTTGGACAATTCTAACTTGGGTGTTAACTCCAATTCTAATTTGGTTTATTGGTTTTAACGGTGTGGCTCTAGCAGCTTTATTAATTTCTTTCACTTCAATTTTATCGATCATTTTAATTAAAAAATATGTGGCAGTTAATATTTGGACAAACGTAAACAGTCAAATTTTAGCTTCTTTAATTATGATTTTAGTCGGAGTATTGGGTATGCCAATTTGGACTCAGTCTTTAGCTAAACTCTTTTTAGGCTTAATTTTGAGTGGTTTAACTTATTTAGTTATCTTTTATCTATTGTCTGGAAAGAGACTGGTTAGAGAAATAAAAAATATTAGGAGTAACTTATGATTGATTTGATAAAACTTTTTTCAAAACTTTATGTTTTAGTAGTGCACTTAGTTTTGTCTTTAGAAGGAGGCTTATATCCTTTACTGAGGTTTTTAGATGGCAGAATCTTGTTAATTTTAATGTGTTTGTTATTATTTTTATTGAGAATTAAGAGAATAAAGCTGCTTAATAAAAAATTTAGCAATTTAGCTTTTTTTGGAGCATTATTATTAGCAGGATTTTCTTTGGCTATCATGTTAATGGAAAGGTTTTATGGATTTCAGTACGTAGAACAAGCCCTTTCTCTATCATATTCCAGAATTTTTTATCTCTCTTTAGCAGCGAGTGTTTTTGTTGCGTATGCTCAATCTTTTTATTTATCAAAAAAAGTTATTAAAATTGCTGTTTTTTCTCTACCTCTATTTCTAACTTTAATGGCTTTCTTTATTTATATTAGAAATAATCAGTTTTTTAGATTAATAATTGAGGATGACCACCTAGTTGAATATTCTCAATTTTTCCTATTATTGTTTTCTTCAGTAGTTTGTTTATTTTTAAAAAAATATTGGTGGTCAAAAGAGCGTTTTTTAGGCATATTATTTTTATTTTTAGCCATCGGTCTTTTTTTTGTAGCTGGAGAAGAGATTTCCTGGGGACAGCGCTTGTTGAAAATACAAACACCAGAACAATTGGCGGAAATTAATATGCAAGATGAGTTAACAGTTCATAACATAGGTTTTATTTTTGGATATGTTTATCGCGCCTATATGTTGATAGGTTTTGTGGGTAGCACAGCATGGCTATTTTTTAAATTATTAAAGAAACATTTTTCTGTGAAAGTGAAAAGAATTTTGGCCAACATTATTCCTGACTGGTATTTGTCTCCTTATTTCGCTGTTGCCTTTTTTTATAATTATGAACGATTTTATCTTAATCCGAGAACCGGCG
>CAYMSV010000004.1:0-39912 GCA_964393205.1 uncultured Pseudomonadales bacterium
TATTTCTCAATTTTCCACTGCTTTGGCCAATGAAGTTGGATTGTCTGCAGACTTTGCTAATTTTAATCTTTCTCATGGTCAACAAACTTCAGGTCATGCTGTTACTTTAATTCAAAACATGGATGGCAGCTTAGGTGTAATTGACGCTACTAACAACATGTTCAATCAAGATGTAGGTGCTTATATTAATCAAATTATTGATTCGGGCTATATTCCAACGAGCAATATCGAAGGAGCAATGCAGGGCTTGATATATCAAATTCCTTAATTAATATTATTTTTGATTAAATTTATAAAAAAGGAAATTTATTATTTAGAAAAGCACTACTCAGATTTTGTAGTTAAATGTTCAGTAAAATTTAACATTTTTAAAACAGGTTTGTTATCTGAAACAATTTTATTGATCGCACAATTCATCATTTGAAAGTCGTTTCCCTCTTGATAAGCAATTTTAATGGATGATAATCTTTCGTCGCCAAACATGTTTCTTAAATAATCTAAAATTGCTCCACCGTGGGTGACAAATACAATATGATTTTGGTCTTTGGAAACTTTATTTACCAGTTGATGAATTCTTTCACCCGTAGCTCGTGAGGAATCTCCATATTTTGGAACATACTCTCTATTATTTGTTGACTTAATCCATTCTCGTATAAATTCTTGCCTAGTGATTTTTGGATCGCTCCAAATCATGCGCTCAATCAAAGCCTTATCAAGACTGTATTTTAAATTTAACACTTTGGCTATTTGCTGAGCTGTTTCAACAGTGCGCTTCAATGGACTAGAAATGATTTTATTAATAGGAAATTGTTTTAAATATTCACCAGTTTCTTTAGCTTGGTTAAAGCCAATTTTAGTTAAACCAGGATCACCAGCATGGATTTGTTTTTGACCGTGGCGAATGAGATAAAGCTTAGTCATCTTCTAAATTTTCAAACCTTCCATCTTGGTATGGTGGAAAACAAATTTCAAAGACCACTAAATTATCATCAGCTTGCCACTGCATGATATCTCCGACTTCAACTACCTGGGCAAAGCCTTCAGAGTTTTGATTAACTTCAAATATTATTTTTTTTCCACTAGGTTTTTGAATGCATAGTCTACCCGTACCAGAAATATAACCCTCTATTGTTTGATCGCCGCTAAGAACTCGTTGCGGTTTAGTTTTTTTACCAGCTTCGATATAAATAACTCCCAGATCTCTTTCTTTTGTTTCTGGATGAAAATAAACATCACATACCACTCCAGGAAAAACCTCTGAAGACTCAATAAACTTTACAGTTAAAGTTTCATTTTCATATGTGAATGATTCAATTTTATTTTTACTCATTGTAAGATTTTGTAAGATTCTAAATCTCTTCCTTGATTTATCTGCCTCATTTTTTCTAAAAATTCAGATTTTATGATTGGGGCAGATTATAAAATAAAAACCCCAATTTATATAATAAACCCGCCATGACAATAAAGTCGACAAACAATTTTGCCATTTTTCGATATTTCCTCAATGCCAGTAAAATTTGCTAAATCACCAGTAGTTTTAAATTCATATTTCCACTCTCCATTGATAAATTCTTTTGGACCACGTACAGGAATATTGTCACCAGATCCAGACATCAAAGCTGGTCTTAAAATTGAATCAAATAATTTTTCACTAATTTTATTACTAATAGTAAAACCATAATAATTCATACCCCAAACTGCTTTTTTATTTTGGTAGATTACTTCTTCACCAATAAATTTAGTTGCGCCAAAAAAAGTATCATGGAACTCTAAGTTGCCTTTTTGAAAATGATAGTCTTTCGAACCAGGGCGGAGTGAAGCAACCTGCTTAACACCTTCATTAGCGTAGGTATTTTGATTAGCTTGGCGCAGGAAAGAGTCGACAATAGAAATTAAAGAATTTGACATATTGCAATTATAATCTAAAGGGCGGAGCATGTGGGTCTGGAAGCCATATATCCCATAGCTAAATGCACCTTTCTTGAGTTAATTATATCCAAAATGGGACAAATGGGACAGTGCAGAAATGGTAGTCTTAGTGACCATATTTACTAATTTTGTGGAGAACGTGAAATAGAAATGTTTGTTGTTTCTTGAATAATTGTCATAATTATGCTATCATAATAATGATATGATAAAAATGAAAATATCCATTTCAGAAAAAGCGATTGGCAAAAACATTAAAAGAATGAGAAACAAACTTAATTTGTCTCAAGAAGAATTAGCCATTAAAGCAGGAGTTAAGTATTCGAACCTAGTTAAAATTGAAAATTCAGTAATAGGTAAGCCAACGGTATATACCGTTTACCGTATTGCAAAGGCATTGGATACAACTGTAGAGAAGTTAATCGAATAATAAGTAGTAGAAAGGAATTTATGGAATTATTAAATCCATACGTAAAAAAAGCTGAAGCTGAAGTTGAAAAGCTGTCAGCAGAGTATCAAAAGCTTAAAGCAAAAGTAAAGTCAGAAGCTGCTGATGTTCAAATTGAAACTGAACAAAGAAAAAAGCAGGAAGAACTTGAACAAACATTGCAGAAAGCAAAAGAAGAACTTAAATCATTAAAGGAATCAACTAAAGACACCTTTGATGATATTAAGATGAAATATGAAATAACTATGGAAAAAGTTAGATCAAATTTTCAACAACTTAGTGAGTAAATAAAAACTAGATTGGGATATTATGATAATAATTAAATTTCAGGCACTCAATAATTACGAAAAAAGGAAAACTGATAAAGAAGAAGCAGTTAAATTATTGGAAGATTTACAATCAACATATCCAGCTCTATATAAAGATGAGGAGGTAGTTTTTGACGTTAAAGTAGATCAAGATCCACACACACTGTATAAAATAGTTACTTTTAATGCATTTATACCAGATCATGGAAAAATATTTGCTGAGGCTAAAGCGACTACCTTTTTACAAGCACTTTCAAAGATCAAAACAGATCTTTACAGACATAGTCGAAAGGAGACATATGATGAACCAAGTTCCTCAAAAAAATAACAAAGCAGTTGCTGATTTTTTAGCTAGCATTAGTTTTGATCCTAGTCTATGGTTCATATCAATAGCTGTTAACCAGAATATGTCATCTGGAGATTTACTTCGAATCATTCGCTCGCAACTTCCTGCAAAATTAGAAGAGCATGAGCTTCATACTAAACTTAAGCATCAACTCAGAAAAATGATTAAATATATCCATAACTTTACTCGTCAAGCCCAGGAAGAGGCGAAAAAAGCTGGTAATGATGTTTTTCTTAGTTTTGCTTTTAGAGAAGATGTGCTTGGTGGAGCTGCTCGAGATAATACAGCAGAATTGTTGCAACAGCGATCCTTTCCTGTAGGAAAAGTGATTGAAACACAACTTACTGTTGCTCATATCCCAGATCTAACTTATGTCTATCAGTCAGGCAAAAATGTTTTGAAAGAAGATACTATTACTGTCACCATAGATCCCGAACAACTAATTTGCTATTCAGGAAAAGAAGTTTCTTTAGAGAAAGTCATTTGGAAAGAAAAAAATATTTTTTCAAAACCAGAAGATGATGAATATATTGAAGTAGTAAATATGTCTACTCAAAATAAAGCCATTCATAGTACTGGAAGTGAAAAAGTAGAGCGAACTTTTCAAAGTGGTTTGCTTTTATTTGTGAAAAATGAACTTGAAAGAATTGAAAAACAACTTAATCCTCAAGTTGTTTACTTATATTTTTCACAGTCATATGAGCCTTTAAGAAAAAAAATTGACGCACTGATTGAGAAAAGTATAGCTAGCAAAAAAATCCATCTCGAATATATTTCAAGCGATCAATTTAGGCATGTAGATGCTAATTTAATTAAGCCATCTTTTGGCATGATTAAAGAATTGTCAAAAATTAAAAATAATAAAAGTGCTACAAGCAACTTACACGAAATATGTAAATTGATTCGACAAGGCAATCTAGACACTCTTTATTTATCCTCTGAGCTAAATCAATCCGGGTATATTACTCCAAGTGCTAACTGTTACACCTATCCAGTAAAGGATTCAAAGAAAGTAGATTCAATTAGACCGTGGCTAATTAAGTCAGCTCTAAATATTTCTGCAAAACTTATAATCTTGAACACTCAGGATATAGGTAGTGAAGTGCTTGCAATTCCAAGGTATTAGGTTCAATAGGTTCAAATAGTATGCGCAAAAAAATAGGCATAAAGCCTATTTTTTTCTTGGCGGAGCATGTGGGTCTGGAACCAGTGTGTCGTTATAACTGTCTTATTCCAGAATCGAGCTTCCAGGGTAATTTTAGCAAAAACGGGACAAATGGGACACTATAAAAAAGGAGTGTCTTGTTTTAGTAGTGATATATTTTGATATATTAATTATCAAACTCTCTCCACTGATTAGCTTTGGCTTCGGCCACAGACATTGCTCCCAGGCTTATTCTTTTTTTGAGGTCCTCAAGATAACAAAAATCAGGTGAATTACTAATCTTGAGTTTATTAAAAATAACTTTAGCAATAGAATATTCGAATAAGTGTATTGATATTACTGTCCTATCTTTCTCAAATTCAGGATAAATTAGATGAAATGCTTGTGGTTTTGGTGATAAAAGCAACTCAACCTTTATAAGGTTCTGACCATTCAATATTGAGTTTCTAATTCCATTAAATGCATCATCGTATATAGTTCTCCCTAGAAGTAAAGCCAGATATTCGTAAGCAATTAGGACCATAGCATTAGGTTCCGCAATGGTGTTTTTTGTAAAGTCAGGTTTAAATTTATCTCCATCCCACCTTACAATGGACAAGCCTTTATAAATCTGCACTTTTTTCCCATTGGGAGTTTCATTTATTTTAGATGCCAATGTCTTTGCAGTTTCAGGATTTAATCCGTGTTCTTGAACTAACTTCTTTTCCATAAAACTAACGGCATGCACTGTTGGCAATACAGCTTCACTGCTATCAGTTATTGGTCTTATATGTATTCCAGAGTTAGTTCTTTCAGCTTGTAAGACAGTTCCAATAGGGCTTTGTGTTGTATATTTCTGTCGCTTTTCTATAGAGTCGAAAATCTTAGGCAGATCATCTTTCAACTTCCAAGCAGCCTGTCTGACCCAGCTATCAAATTTTATTGAGGAATAAAGCTTCGATCCAATTCCGTGGTTGCATTCTGCACACAAGAGTTGGTGATTCAACCTTCCTCCTAAAAAATCTGGAATTACATGTTCAGGTGGTGTCGAGTCATCTAATGCTTTTAAGCAAAGAATACATTTATCAAATTTCATACCTTCAAGTTCATCCCGGAAAAACTTTTTAAATCTTGGTAAATATCTTTATTTTCAAAGTTGTAAACATTCCCTATCATAAAGGTTGCGTTAGCCATAGGAACATTTTTACTTTCAAAACCAGATAAACAAGAGATGTAATAAAGTATTACACATGAGCCTGAATCAATAATTTTGTTAACCATAGGCTGATTTTTATGCATAAATTCATAAAGAAGTTGATCTAAGCCTGCTAGAGCAGCCTGTTCACTTATGGAGTGATAAATCAAATCATCATTAATTAAAACTTTATCAAGTGATAGAGCAATCGTTGGTATTCCATCTGGAACAGAAGATTTTCTTAGTTGTTTCCAGGCTTTTCGAATGTTTTTTTCAACAGACTTTGTGGAAGATGGCCTTTTACACTCAACATTGTAGGTAAATCGACTTGTAGATACTTGTAAATCGGGATTAGGTTCACCTAATTTCACTTTAGTTCCTAAATTATGCAAAAATGCAAACAAACTAAGCTCAAATGTTGTGTTCCTAGATGATGTGTCTTCTGGATTCTCCTCTGAGAGCAAATAAGTACCGTTAGCAAGATCCAACAGTTTATTTTTCACCAGATTGGTATCTTGAGTTGTTTCCTCTAGTGCCTTAACTATATTAAAAACTTCTAGGGCATAATATTGGCTGTAGTAATACTTTGCCTTATTTTTTTTTAAAAAGTCATGGAATGCCTGATCACTTTTTGTTCTGGCCGCATCCAATTCTTTTAAGTATGAAAAGTATTGGCAGATTCTAGATTGATTATTAAGTGGAATCTCATGTTTAGAAAAGATTTCCTTGACTTTTTTCTCAGATTCAATGATTTTAGAGAACTTATATCTTTTCATAATGGCCTAATTTTTTAGCATGTCTTTTGAAAACTTTTCAAATTGTACAAAATCTTCCTTTTTGTAAAGCTTGTATTCCTTAGCAAAAAAGCGCAGTAATACGAAATAGATTTGGTAAGTAATAGAAACAATTCTTTCCACATCTTCTGGAGAGCCATCAGTCATTAATCGCTGTTGCCCATTTGAGTCAGTGACAAAGAATCTATTTAGACCTGAGCTATTAAGATGAGCTATCTGTGAAAAAAACTTGTAATATAGAACATAATATTTCTCTAAACTTTTTCTCTCAGAGAGTTTTTTCTTCTTTTTTAAATATTCGTCAAAAATAATTGCTCTACCTCTAATATCAGGAATCTGCTTTGGAATCTTATACTTATATCTTTTTGATATTTTCTGTATTTCCAATTCTTTTTCATTTATAAACTGATCCCAATCACTAGGAGACTTAATATGTCCAAAGGTTAAATTCCATTTCGGATATTTATTCCAAAAACTTCTATGTTTTTCAGCAAAATCTATTTGCTCTTGTATAGAGTCTATAATAAATATAAATGCATTTCTTTGAGTTCTTCCAGAGTATATATAGTTAATATTAATAAATGTTTCAACAAGTGATCTGAACAAAACCTCTGAGGCCTTATCAAAATACGGTTCACTTCTTAATAATTTAAAAATACTTTCACTATAACTTTGAGAAGCGCATACAACTAGGAAAAGCAGTTGTTTTTTAAATCTTACCTTAGTGAAATTAAGCTCTGTACTACTTAATAAAGTTGAGCCAAATTTAAGTATTTCTCCGAATTGGTTAACAAGATTTTGTTGCTTTGCATTGAATTTATTAGTCACAACTTACTTTCATGCCCGATAATTCTCTAGTAAATCAAGGACTTCTTGGGCTAATAATCCAATATTTTCAATAGTTTCACTTACTTTCTCTTTTTTTAACTTATATTTTCTTCCATATTTACCTGAGTATTCGGGAACCTTTTTTATAAAATCATCATCAATAACACCCGCATTATGAGTTTGTATGTGTCTCACTTGAAACATTTCTTTAATATGTTGTGATTTCTCCAGTCCAACAAAATCAGCAATATTCTTGTGAAACTTATCCTTGAGCGTTGCTTCTAATAACAGGATGTTTTGAAAAAGATTTCTAGATCTGCTTGGAAAAATTGTTGGATATTTTTTCATTAATGATTTACCAAAAGCATCAAAGCTCGAGACCGATTGTTCTAGAGCATCTGAAATAAGATCCTCACTTATTTCAGATGCTTCTGGGGTTTCAGAAAGTTTTATTCTCTTTTCGCAAGATTCTAAAGACCTTTTTAGAATTATAAGTGAATTCAACTTTCCACAATCAGGGCAATTTGAAAAAACACCATATATAGAGAAAACTAATCCACAGTTATCGCAGGTTACATGTGTTTCGAGTATTTTCTCTTGGTAAGATTTTATTGGAAACGATACATCATTTGTTTTAACTTTAATTTTAATAAATTTTGAAGACGACCTTTCAAGATTTTTAAAACTTTTATTCAAATCATGAATTGCAGGTTCTATAAATTCCTTCGAAAGTAAACTTACGATGTAATCATTCTGTTCTTGAGTAAAAAAATCATTTGAACTGGCCTTATAGCCACAATATGGGCAGATATGATCGCTTGTAGACAATCCTGTTCCGAACTTAACGCTAAAATACTCTAGGCATGTTGGACATTGCCTTCCAACAAGCCCATTTTCATCAGTTGGTATTGAGATCTTCATCTGAGTTGTATGCATTCAGTCTTATTATAAACCCGACTTCTTTGGATATTTCTTCAAAAACTCCTCATTCTCACTCACCAAATAAACCGTCCAATAAATGTGACCACTTAAATCCTTTAAATCTCTTCCAACTAAACCACCTTCACGTCTTAATTTCTTGATAGAAGATGGATGAACTCCACGATCCTCAATATCATATTTATCAAGGTGATCTTCCTCCCACCACTCCTTATCAAGATCTAACACAGGAATCACACCTTCCTGAATATTTCTCCAACAATCTCGACATCTCAGACCATCTGGTCGCCACCAAATATCCTCACCATCATGTGATCTTCTGCAAATTCCGCAGGTTTAACCTCGACCACCATCATTCAGATAAAAGCCATCAGGCTCATTCTTTAATCTGCGAGTTCTAATACGCTTAGTAGCTTCATATTCAGCACCCATTCGAGCCATTTGTACTAAATGATGATGCTCATACTTTGCCCTGAATTCAGGATCAAGTTTTGATTTTGGCTTCTTCGGTTCTTCTTTGCCAAAAAGCTTGAGTAAGTCATCTTCAAGCTCATATCCTTTGAGCTTGCCAGTCAAGAAACCCAAACAATAACTAATCATATCTTTTGGTGCTCGCCAGTTTGAATCTTTGAGGGCTTTCTTCAACAAGTTGTATAGATCAGCAGTGCTTTCACGATCTCGTCTTTTAGGCTTGGCTTCTTGAACAGTAAAGGGAACTAATACATACTTATCCATATCTGGATTACCAAACGATAGACGAGTAAAACCACTTTCTTCCAGTGCTTTATTAACTAATGCTTCAAGATCAGTGATTGAGATTTTGTTTACCGACAGTAGCTTTTCATGAGCAGGAGTGTCCATTTCTGCTAGAACTTCAGCTTTGACCTCTTGAGCAACTTCCAAAGCTTCAAGACTTTCAACATATTCTTTGCCTTCTTTATCATTTAGGCAAAATTCAGCTCGATATTTTTCAAGCAGTTGCCTATCTTCTAGCTCTTTCTGTGCTTGTTCCTTTTCCCACTGTTTATGTTCTTCGTCTCTTTTCTTGAGATCGTATATATCTTTGTTTGAATATCCACAGCTTTTGCATTTGTAGAGAGTGGTAATTACCTTACCTTTTCTATTGCTTTTCACTTCTAGTTCTTCTTTACAATCAGGGCAAAAATCTGATTTGGAAACATAAAACTCTCCATCATCGTAAACACTATGACGTTTGTTGCATTTTTTACATTTGAAAGTGAAAAGAACTCTCAGTGGCTTATCATCATCCCAATCAACTAAATGGTGCAAACCATCTTCAGCCATGGAAGTGCCACAATCTGGACAATCAGCTTTAGGGACTAGGGTATTGTCCTGTTTATCCTGTTTGACCCGATCTGCTTCCATCCATTCCGCAATGGTTGAAGCTCGATCTTTGTATCTGGATGCTTTTATCACAAAAATAAATCTGCCTCTAAAAATCCCCATGTTTTTCTCATGTTCAGATTCAGGATATTTTTCAAACTTCGGCTCAACCCTGAGCTTCTCGCCAATCCCATCTATCATTTCGAGCTGTCTGAGACATTCTCTAATCGTGCCTAGATCATAGCGATCTTCGTAATGTTGTTGTGATTGTAGATATTGAAATGACATATGACCTTTCGCTAACCACCACTTAGCAATAGTGTATTAGATTTTGTGCGATTTGCCTATATAATATTGAGTAATGAAATCAAAGGAAAAACACACCGATAAAAAAGAAAAATCCTCTTTGAGAAAAAGAATAACTCTCAAATCACTTACAACATTTTTTGGAGTAACTTGGATTTTAACAATACTTATCTTCTTGGCCTTCCTAGTGGTGGGTACAAACTTTTTTCAAACAACAGTGGATAAAGGACCGCTACAGAGTGATATCTGGGTTGTTATCTTACTCGTTGATATTCTGGGCGGGATTGGATCATTTTTACTTTTTAGCATGTTTTTAACAGCACTGGCGATGAAAAATAAAAAGAATGAGAAAAAGAAAACATCTTTGGCTAAGAAACTTATTTCTTTCCTATTATTCTTTGTATATTTAGCTGTTCTTCCAATTTATTTACTTAATAAAATCTGGAAACCAAAACAGCTAATTTCATTTTTCAAAGATGCAAAGAAAAATTTTAGTAAGAAAAACGCAGTCTCTTTTGGAAAAAAAATACTTGCTTCACTTCCTATCCTCGCATTTTTATTTCCTGTATGGATTATTGGTTATTTCTCAGTTGGAGCGATAACAGCAGACAGCTTGGGTTTAGTGCCGTATCAAATGGATATTGTTGGGACTGGATCTATGTATCCAACATTCCCAAAAGGAGAAGGTCGTGACCCAAAAGAATTAGCTCAACAAGTAGTCGGCCGACAAGATATGTTTAATTATCCCAATGGTCTTCAACTTGGAGGAAAAAGATATTTCAGTCATACCATTGCTCGAGGAGATATTATTACAGTAGAGGATGAGAAAACAAGGAAAGCTACTGAAGAAGTATACGGAGATCCATCTGGTTGGTTGAAACGCGTAATTGCTGTTGCTGGAGACACTTTAGAGATCAGGGATGGTATCGTGTATCTCAATGGTGAGGCTCAAAAAGAACCATATGTTGCTAAAGCAAGATCTACGTTTGGACAATCTTTCTTAGAAGAATGCAAACAGGTAACCGTTCCTGAAAACTCAGTCTTTGTAATGGGCGATAACAGAACCGGAAGTCGCGATTCAAGAGATGTTGGCTTTTTTAACATCGATGATATTAAATCCGTATACCCATTTGATAAACAATTGAAGTCCCTAACTCAAAATTGGCATGACATCACAAATGACCTTGAAGAGTCTTCACGCATCAAACTTGATAAAGAAAAATATTTGGAAGAACTGAACAAAAAACGAGAAGAAGAAGGATTGAAGCCACTTACATACAATGAGAAGTTAGAACAATCAGCTCAAAAAAGAGGTGAAGTAATTTTGAAATACAATGATTTTTCATTTGAAGCAACTGCTAGTGCTTACACAATGGAAAAAGCTATTCATGAAGTTGGTTATTACAACACTTTTTGGGGTGAAGCTCCATCTAATGGTTACTATGAATCTGATGAGCTCCTAGAAAACCAACTTGAATTTCCTGAGTCGAAGGACTTTATTTTTGATAAAAGATTTCAAGAAATTGGTATCGCTGAAGTCAGCGGTGAAACAAATGGATGCCCATCACATGTGATCGTGCAACACTTTGGCGGGTACGTTCCACCCAACTATTCAGCGTCTGATATACAATCCTGGGAAGAAGCACTGTCTTCTTTAAGAAATATTCAACCAAGTTGGAATGACTTGAAAAATTCTGGAGACTATTACAACCGACATAAAGATAAGATAGATAGAATTACTTATATTATTGATTTACGCATTAACAAAATTACGGACATTGTTGGTACTATGAGAGCGAAGAAGTGGTTTTCGGCAGACCAAAGAGCATTTGTTGAATCTGGTGATATGGCCTTGTATAGGGAACAAGAAGAATTAGCTACATTTCTAAATAGTCAATGAAACTTACAAAATCACTTTTCATCGAATACTTAGATTCACCACTCCACATGTGGCTGAAAGCACACAGTGAAGTGACTCCTAAAGCACCCTCAGTCTATGACCAACACATCATGAAACAAGGTTATGAAATTGAAAAACTTGCCAAGGTATTTTTGGAGAAAAAAGTGGCTCGTGAGTATCCAGCTGGCACCACCATTTCCTTTGAAGAAACGTTGACTGATGGTAATTACCAGTCACGTATTGATGCTTTGGTACACGACACTACTAATAACACCTATGACTTATACGAAATAAAAAGTAGCACTACTATCCATACTGAACACAAGTATGACGTGACTTTCCAGCATTTAATTGCGAAAGCAAGTTTGCCAGTACATAAAACGTACTTAGTGCGTGTGAATAGTGATTATCGACGTGAAGGCGAGATCGATCTCAATCAGCTATTTATCATCGAAGACATGGAGCATGAGATTGCTAAAAGGGAGGACGAGGTTTATGAGCTTCGTTCAGATGCTTGGTCAACTTTGCGATTAGAAATAATGCCAGTTGATGAGCATTGTCTCAACCCAAGCACTTGCTCATATCCTGCAATCTGTTTCCCAAATTTGCCTGACTATCCGATTTACGACTTGAGTCGAGGGAGTAAGAATCAGTATCGAGAATTGATTGACCTCGGTATTCAGTCAGTTAAAGACATTCCTGATACCTGCAAATTGACCTCAAAGCAAAAAATGCAAATTCAGTCTGCTCGTAGTAGTCAGCCAATTATTAAACACGACGCTATTAAAAAACAACTTGATAGCTTGGAATACCCACTCTATTTCCTAGACTATGAAACCTATGCAGAAGCTTTGCCTATGCATGACCACTATGGACCATATCAACAAATCACCACTCAGTTTTCCATTCATGTCGCAGAGTCTCCAGAAAGTAAGGATTTTAAGCATTATGAATTTCTTGCACGGGAGAAAAATGATCCAGCTTCAGAATTAGCAAAAGCACTCTGTAATGTGATTGGTGAGACTGGCACCATTATTGTTTGGAATAAAGGCTTTGAGTGTGGCAGGATTGAAGAGTTGGCGGTACTTGTACCAGAATATGCAGAACAACTAGCAAGTATTAATAAACGAACTTTTGATTTAATGGAAGTTTTTTCTAAGGGGTTGTATGTTGATTTCCAATTTCATGGGAGTGCTTCAATCAAAAAAGTATTACCTATCTTAGCTCCTGAGCTGAGTTATAAAACTCTAGAGATTGGCGAAGGTGCTACAGCCATGATCAAATGGCATGAGATGGTGTATGGCGATATAACAGATGAGGAACGAGATACTATTGCAAATAATTTATTGACGTATTGCAAATTAGATACATGGGCAATGGTGGAGATTTGGCGAAAACTAAGAGAATTGATGTAGTGAGATATTGATTGCCACAAATAATCTGATATATTTGATTTTAAAGATCCTTAAAAAACTGGCGAGGAAACCTCCAGCCCTTATTAGGGGGTATCAGTCTAGCTCACGCCTTCCCTCCTAAGAACATTTTTGATGTTTTTAGGTGGGGGAGCGTTTTAAGTAGCAAGCTTCCCTTTAATACATCGGAAAGGAGGTGAGAATGATGGTTAGATTCCAAATCTATATTGACCAAAGTGGCGAATATAGATGGCGTCTTGTCGCTGCAAACAACGAAATCGTTGCTTGGAGTGAAGGTTACACAACCAAACAAGGTGCTATTGATTCAGCTAACTGGGTCAAGACCAACGCAAGTTGGGCCCCAATCCATGATTTAACCTAGTGTTAAATCACTCCTCGTCAGTTTTTTGAGGATAAACCATTGAGGCAAGTCTTCTACGAAACATAGACCAGTTATCCCATTTCAGATCTGACCAATATCTCCAACTTAATTTCTTCTTATATTTGTTACCTATTGAATCAATGAAAACTACACTATCAACTGATTTTCTTTCATCTATACATGCATGTTTAACCAAATCATAATTAAGCGTTACTGTTATTTGCTCGTTCTCGTCTAGCTTTTTTGGCAAATCGTAAACTAAGTAATCATTAGGAAAAACAAATAAAGACTTTCTATCAGATGTTTCAAACTCAGCACTTTCCACTACAATTGGTCTTCTTCCAGCATTTCTTATAACTAGTGATAAAGTATCAATTTGTTGTTGCATTCCTACAGTAAATCCTCTTTTTACACCCACTTTTATTCTTGGTCTGTCCTGCAAATAAATAATAGTAGATAAAATTGCACCCCAACCGGCCAAAACAATAGTGGTGATCTTATCCCAATTTGCACCAATATTTTGAAAAACTAAATTTAAATCTACCATATGTTTTTACAAATTTTCTAAAATCTCAATTTGCACATCTTCATCAAAATCATCGATGTTATCAATTAAATCATCCGCATTATCTTGAATAATTTCTTCAGTCTCATCAGTTAAACCTTCATCTTGTATTTTTTTAATGATGTCAAAATTGTTAGACATTTTAGTTACTTTCAAGTTCTTTCACCTGCATAAACTTAACTTCCTGTTCATAGATTGGCACAAACTGATTGTCTTTTAACACAAATCTTGTTCTCAGTACTCCAGTAGAGCAACATCTAGCGGAATCATCAAAAAGTCTTTGCTCAACATAAAAACCGTTATTTGTATCAGCTGAAATGATGGTTGCATCATCACCATTTGCTGAAAAAATAATCTTATTATCTTTCACAATATCAGCACTAGTTGAGCCGCCGTCTGCACGGCAGTTGTAATTTTTGTGAACAATTGCTTCGTCTTTGTTGTCTCCATCAACATCAAAGTAATCAATTTTATAAATTTCTTGATCAGGTAAAGTATAGGTAGTAAATGGACCATGTTCTTGATAGTTTTCTCTAGCTGTTTGCACCGGCCAATCCAAGTCACAATCTTTTTTAAGTAGTCCAAGAGCTTCCTCTAAAGGTAAAGCCTCCAGATCTCTAACAGAGCTATCATAATCAGTGAGGGTAATTTCAGAAGTAGGATATGACTGATACACAGCAGTGTTATTAAGCGCTAACTGACTAAATTGTCTAATATCACCTTCTTCAAATTCTTTATAGTGATCTGCAGAACCCCAACGGATATCATCGTAATTAAAATAGGTAACATCTAGGGGCAGTGGCTGAAAACTATCTCCTGTGGTTTCTGAAGCAACCTCGGTGTTAGCTGTTTCAGTTTGACTGAGTACTTCTTGAGTTTTTGGAGCAGTAAAACGTCCAAGAATAAATGAGAGAAAGATAAGAGAGATAATTGTTATGATCTTTCTATTCATTTATTTGCAATTTCTACTAACTTAATTTCCTCATCTGTTAATTCATACAATCTATAAACCATTTGGTTGATCTTTTTTTCTAAGTTCACCTGCTCGATGGGTGGGTTTTGAGGATCATAATTATCAGCAGATGTGATGGACAATATTTGATTAGTCAAATCAATGAAAGGTTGTTGATTAGATTTTGAAATTACCTTTATAGGAATTTCTGATAATGGTCTCTTATATAGCTCAAGAGTATCGCCTTTTCTCTTGCCTCTGTTATATAGCCAAAAATAAATTAATTTAGAGTTTAATACAGATAACAAATAAGCAATTTCTAAATCATTTCTTATTGAAGTTATGTAATAAACATCACCAGCGCCAATAAGAGTGCCATCAGTTTTAGCAAATACATTCTTTTTAGAACGATATGGACAAACAATATGTTTACCGGTGTCAACCAAGAAACTTCTTTTTGATCCTCTGAGCCAATACCAAGAGTTTTCATCATCATTAACCTGTTCTCTGGCTTTTAATATTGGACGAAATTTTGAAAGGTAATTTTTTATCCAAGGATAATTTTGAATATTTACTTCAGAGTCAACATATATATAAAACATTTCTTTTTTCAAAGAAACAAAAAATTTATAAATATCAGAATTCTTAATAAATGGCTTAATTATTTCATTTCTCTCAAACTTAGGAATATTTTCATAAGTTTCAAAATCAATAATATATATGTTTGTTCCTATTTTTATATTATTTCTTGATAGATAATCATCAGTCACATATCTATTTTCTAAAGCTCTATTAAGAAGTGCTTTTCCCACAACGTCTGCTCCAGACTGAACACCCATGTTTATATAACTAAGTTCACCCAAATCTACGCAGTTAGTTTTTATCTTATTTAATAATTTCGATTTTTTAGAATCAGAATTATTTATACCTTCAAATCTGATGTAGTTATTCTCACCATCATATATTTGACCTTGAGATAAAGTTAAATATTTAGTTTCATCGTTTTTATTGTGAATTATCTCTGTTAATAAGTTTTCGCTAGCAGTGCCTTTTTTATTTGTGATAATTATTTTTGCATGGCAATTTTTATCTATTCTCTTTTCAAAAATTGTGATCATATTATGTTGACCAAGAGCAGATTTAAATATTCTAAGTTCATTAAAATTAATTAGATTTCTAATGACAGATCTATTCTTTAGATCTGATCGGAGTTTTTTGGCTCCATCAGCTGTGACAAAATAATTAGTTGTAATAAAAGCATTTTGAGATTCATCTCTACCAATATTTAACGCCAAATGAAAGAAAAAATAAAAAAGATCCATTTTTCTTTGGTAAAATGACTTGAGATTTCCATTGCTGATTTCTCTAAAGATTTTTTTATTTCCTTTTTCTCCAACATAAGGCGGATTGCCAATAACTATATCGAAACCGCCTTTTTCTTTAAATACATCACTGAATTCAAGCTTCCAAATGAAAAATGGCTTAATATTCTTATGTCTAAGTTTAACAAGATTATTGAGCTCTTTAACTTTCTTCTGCTCTTTGAATGATTCCTCAATAATTTCCCATTTCAAGTTATCTATATCTTCTTTTAGTGTTTGTTTCTTTGTCTTCTGTGACTCATCCACATACTGACTTATTTTATTTTGCAAATCTTCAAGCTTCAGTTCTGAATTTGATTTTCCAAAGCCAAATGGTAATTGCTCTGGCTTGGAATCTTCTGTTTTTCCAAATATTCCTTCATCGAATAATTTGATACCTTCATATTCTGAAATCAAACTATTTCCTTGCATTATTTTGTGATCAAGGTTGGGCAGCGGGCTTGGAGTAGACTCTTCTACAATAAGAGTTAGCCATAAACGAAGTTTGGCGATCTCTACTGCACCAGGATCAATATCAACTCCATGAATTGAATTAGAGATAGCATGTTTTTTAAGTTGGTAGTCAGTGAGTCTTTTATCTAAATAAATGTTTAAGATTTTTCTGGCTCTGACGATTTCATTAATCATTCCTAATGGAAAAGCTCCAGAACCAACTGCTGGATCGGCAACCTTGATGTTCATTAGAAGCTCGTCCAACTCACTTGCTTTCTTTATAATAGATTCTGCTAATAAAAGCTCATACTTGCCAGTATATTTATACCCTCGTTTTTGCTTTTCTCTAATTTTCTTTAAGGCTACACTGTCATTTTCAATAATTCTATCTCCTGTATAGATAAAACTTTCAATGTCTTTTCTTTCAATCCCTTCAGTCTCAGATTCCAAATAATTGATCAGGCACTCTTGGCACATGTAATGCACAATTTCTCTAGGGGTATAGAATGCACCTTTGCTTTTTCTGTCTCTGACTTGAAGTAAGTTTTCAAAAACCTTACCAAGCATTTCTGGATCAACAGCAACTTCTTTTTCTAGGGGTTCATTTTCATTAACAGTAAAGTTGTATCTATCAAAAACGTCTAAAATACCATTGCCTTTATCTCCATTTTTCGTGGGAATATTATTGGAGAATACTTCATCAGGTATGTTGATATTAGTTGTTTCCCATGCATAATCGTTCATTGGCTCAAACAAACCACCGTTTAAAAATGGCATCTTACAGTTATTGAGTTTTGGATAAAATGAATTTTTACCTCTGTCTTGAGCTAGAGCCTCATAAAATAGTGGCTCTAATACATCATTGAAAAAGTTTTTACCATATTTTGATCTTCTCTCAAAGAGCTCTCTTAAAAAGTTTTTAGGCCCATCTCCCCAGGATTTATCTGGAGCAACTCCAAACCAGCCCTTCTTTTGAAGAAAATAAAGAAAGACAATTTGGCCCATTGTTTTCTTTGCAAAATCAACAGTATCAATTTCTTTAGAATTAAACTCATTTTTAATACTTTCATCATCTGAAATTATTTTTTCTAAATTCTCCTTGAAAATCAAGAAAAGTTCCTTGTACTTCTCAAAAAACTCGTTGGTTACTACTTCAATATCAAATGCAGATTCGAATTCTTCTAAGTTTGGTTTTTGATTACTTACTAGAAGATTAACAAATCTACTCTGTGCAGTATGTGTTCCTTCGTTTCTCCCAACCAGAAAAGACCATCTTTTAGCTGGTGTAATTTCTTCTTTTGTAGATATCTTATTATTTTTAACTTCTAGAGAGTGTTCAAGTTTTATAAGTGAAAAGCGCCAATCATTTTTACTTTGAGGAATAAACGCAACCAATGCCGCTAGTTTATTATTAGATTTCAAATAGTCTGCAACGAAATTTCTTTGGGCAGTTCTAGCTCTGTCTAATGATTTATCATTTGTTAAATTTACTTCTAGGATATCTATCTTCTGTGATTTATCATCTTCGAAATGACCAAGGACTTTATAGTTATCAATAAATGACTTGAAAGAATCTTTTACATACGTGTTGTCAACATTTTTGTTAACCCTTGTAAAATCTTTTAACAAATTACTAATAAAGAGCTGAAATTTATTATCATTAAACTCTGTACTAAAAACTTCGTTGATTATTCTTTTAGCATCACTTTGTTTCATAAAATTATTTACCTTTAAAGTATTCTGAGAGGATTATTTCTTTTTTGGCAGAAACATTCATATTTATACCATTATCTGAATCTTCCAAAAATTCTGATGGAAGAGTGGTTTTTAAAATACCCAAAATTTTGATTGGATTATTAATAATCTCAATATTTTGAGATAGTTCCTGATAAATTTTCTGAGTTACTTTTTTAGGGATACCTCCGCTATTGAGCTCAACGATAACTCTTCGGACATATTCTTCGTCATCCTCAGTAAACTTTTCATAATTTTTTACCTGCTTAGCATTTAAGATTTTAAAAAGTCTAGCGGCATTATCTCTACTTCCTCTTTTGGTTGAAAATTCATTTTCTTCATAATCTTCTACCTGATTTAACATCAAAAGATTCTTTTCAAGTAATTGGTAGAACAACTCATCAATCGTCATTCTCTTTTCACTAGCATTGGCATGAAGTGTTTTCGCCGCTTCAATAAAGTCAATTTCACGCGCATCTGTAGAAGAAGAGTTTTCGACAATAAAGAATTTTTGAATCTTTCCTTTTCTAAAGTATGTTAAAAGCTCTGTTTTAGAGTTCTGTGATTTTCTTGCAGTGCGAGCTTTCTTAGGGAGTCTTTTTATTTTTGCAAACAGTTTGGGATCATTATCTCTGATATCTCTGATTTCTTGTAAGTATCCCAAGTCGCTTTCTTCATTTTGATCTTCTCCCTCAATCATTTCTTTTGAAAGCATTCGACTAAATAAACTATGTCCCTCTGGAATTTCGTCGTCCGTGAGAAGCTTGGCATCAGCCCCAAGTAAAGTAATAAATGCTTGAATTTTTGCTTCGGCTAGTTCTTTTAGTTTAATTTGTTCGTTGGATTGCTCAGTAGGGAATAAAGTATAGGTATAAATTTCTTTATGCTTGGTGTCGACTCTATTTATACGTCCTACCCTCTGCATAATCTTGGTGGGATTCCAAGGAATATCGTAATTAATTACAACATTGGCTTGGTGAAGATTAGCACCTTCAGATAAAACGTCAGTAGTTATTAAAACTTTATAGTCGTTTTTTATGACTCTGGAATTTGCATCAAAATTTTCCATCACAATTTCTCTTTCAGCTAGAGAACTCCCACCTGAAAAATAAATGATTTGGTCTGGAAAAATATCCTGCAGGTTTTTTAGTAGGTATTCTGCCGTCTCTTTTGATTCAGTAAAAATAATAGACTTACCACTTTTTACTGGTTCTTCTAAAGATAGTTTTTCTTTAAAAGCTAAAATCTTAGGATCTCTAGAGATATTAGCCCAGAGTTTCTTGATATTTCTTAAGATTTCAAGATCTTCCTGTAAGTTGTTAATAAACTTTTCAGTAAAATCCTTCGTCTCAAATTTTTCAGCCTTATTATCTTCTACTAGTTTGTCGATTGCTTCTAAATTTCCTTCATCCAGATAATCGAAAATTTTCTGTATATGACTTCTACTAACGTAAACGCTTCCATCTTCGTATGTTTCAATAAATCTCTCATACGAAGAAATAAATCGATCAATTGTTTTATTAAATGCATAAAAGCTACTTTCCAGTCTTTTTATCAGCAACATTTTCATGAATTTCATCATGTTTTTCTGTTGATGTTTTTCTTGGTTAGTAATTCCTTTGTAGTATAAAAGAGGAGTGTAACGAGAATACTTAAAATCATTGGTAATTATTTTTAAAGTCTCAAAAAATACAGCATCTTCTTCTTTGCTAAATTCGTAAAATATTGGTGCAGGATCAGCAATTTTAGGAAAACTCATTTTTTGATTCTGAAGATCGTCTCCGTAGTATTTAACGATCTCAGTTCTAGTTCTTCTGACCATTAAATATTTAAGCACCTTTTCTCTGATCAATTTGGAATTTTCTTTTGTAACATCAATGTACTGTTGTTTATCTTTTTTTCGATCAAGATCTTTTAGTTTTTTGTCCAAAACCTTAAAAAAGCCTTCTAAGTTTGGTAAGTTAGGGATCGTACTTTGCTTTGATCTCTGAAAGAGTTTTATCTGAGAGAGTAAATCTTTTGGCGAATTATTATATGGTGTAGCAGTAACAAGAATAACTTTTTTTCCTCGGCAGATTTGGGCAAGTTTTGCATAAGTTTCAGTTTCTTCGGTGCGGAATCGATGTGATTCATCAATTAAAACTATGTCATATTCTTTATGCAAATCCTTATCGATAATTTTATCCAGCATTCCTATTGATTCACACCTATAGTCTTTAGATCTAAAACCAAAGTTTTTAAAAGAATTTTTCCAACTACCTTCATTATTTTCATCAATCAAGTGAGGGGGGGCTAATACCAAAATTCTCCCTGCTAGCTCTTGGCAAAGCATAGTACCCATATATGTCTTACCAAGACCAACTACGTCAGATAAAAATACGCCACCATATTCATCAACTATTTTTTTTGCGTTGATAACAGCATGATCTTGATATTTCAGTTCTTTAAAATTATCTGGCCTGTAATTATGACTCAAATTTTCTTCTTCATTGATTTCTTCTCTGAAGTATTCATAGAGAAATTTCAAATAGAGTTCGTATGGGGTAATGTCTTCTCTAATCCAAGTATCTTTTTCAATTGTTTCAATATATTTTTCACTAACATCGATGCCATTTTCCCAAAGTTCATTAAATTTATTCAATGCAAATTTATAGTCTGAGGGATTTTTAAGCTCGACGTTAAATTCCAAATTATCTACTAAACCACTTTGTGTAAAATTGCTGGAACCTGTAATCACTCTCCCAAGATCTCGATCATCTTCATCGAAGGTCATTATGTAGAGTTTTGAATGAATTTTTTCTTCAGGGTAAGCTCTTACTTCAAGCTTTCCAGACTTTAGCCATTCAAGAAACTTGTGTGCTCCTGTCTCAACTTCATGGTTATTTTCACTCTCATCCATCTCATTTTTAATACTTTCACCAATATCATCACCAATCTCCTTGTAGGATTTTGAGACCTGAAGAAGATCGTATGTTTGCTTATTGGTACTGATTCCGATTAAGATTCTTATCTTTTCAGTTTTTTCGAGCTGAGGGTATATGGCGTAAAAACCACTGGTATAAAAATAACCAACTAAAATATCGAATAAACGAGTA
Organism: uncultured Pseudomonadales bacterium; assembly: GCA_964393205.1. Classification (GTDB taxonomy): domain Bacteria; phylum Patescibacteriota; class Microgenomatia; order UBA1400; family PJMF01; genus JAAZKO01. Next base: position 21,433 of record CAYMSV010000004.1, read on the forward strand.
TCTTTGACCAAAACATTAAATCTACTTTTTAGGTTTTCACCATTTTCATTAGTAATAAATGTTAAGTCTGTACTCATATTTATATTCTTTTCTATTTAGTTAATTCTTGACTTAAATTCAATTGAACTCACATCCAATTATAGACCAAATACTCTAACTTTGGGTTATCAATGTACGTATTGATATGCTTCTATATCAATACTTGTCATAATTGACAACTTTTTTCAACAGTGATACTGTGTTCTTATATTATTAAGCAAGCGAGCTTAGATACAGTTTATCTTGGCAGATAAACAAACCTTTTCAAAGGTCCAAGTTAGCCAACCTCTCGCGGTTAGTTAACTTGGGCCTTTTTTCGTGGCCTCAAGTTAGAAGGAGGCCATATGGCACAAATACAAATAACAGAAGTGGATATCAATCTACTCAATCCCTCGATTTATAATCCGAGGAAGCTTTCAGAGAAACAAGAAAAAGATCTAACAGAGAGCTTAAAGCGTTTTTCTTTCGTTGACCCCTTGATAGTTAATTTTCATCCTGAAAGAAAAAATATCATTGTGGGTGGTCATGCCAGATACAAGGTGGCAAAAAAACTTGGCTATAAAACTGTTCCAGTTGTTTACGTTAACCTCACTCTAAAGAAAGAACAAGAATTAAACCTGAGGCTTAACGAAAACGGAGGCTCATGGGATTACGAACTTTTGAAAGCATTTGATATCTCAATGCTCCTGGATGTTGGTTTTGATGAAAATGACCTGAGCCATATATGGGATGACCAGTTCTCTACAGAAGACGATCAGTTTGATTCTCAAAAAGCTGTAGGAAAAAGTAAGGCGACTGAGATAAAGCCTGGAGATTTATTTCTTTTGGGCCAGCATTATCTTCTCTGCGGCGACTCCTCAAACCTAGAAGACGTTAAAAAGTTGGTGGGTAATAACAAGATTGATGTTGTCTATTCGGATCCCATATACAACATTAGCCTAAGTTATGACAATGGAGTTACTACTAAGGGTAAGTACGGTGGGACTAAGGTTAACGACAATAAGTCTGATGAGGACTACAGGATGTTTTTGGAGAAGACACTTGCCAATGCTCTAGCCGTAGTCAATAAAGATGCTCACTTCTTTTACTACTGTGATCAATCGTATATCTGGTTGTTACAAAGCACATACCAAAAGCTTGGAGTTAAAAATCAACGCGTATGCTTATGGCTGAAGAATTCCTTCAACCCGACCCCTCAAGTTGGATTCAACAAATCTTTTGAACCGTGTGTATATGGGACCATTGGTAGTCCATATCTCAATAGTAATGCCACCAAACTGAGTGAAATTTTAAACAAAGAGATTTCAACTGGCAACCGATCTCACTCAGACATCATGGACATCTTTGATATCTGGCTGGCAAAGCGAAAAGCTGGTCATGATTACTTAACACCTACCGAGAAGCCGGTCACTCTTCATGAAAAACCACTAAGACGGTGTTCTAAACCAAATGACAAAGTCTTGGATTTATTTGGTGGCTCTGGTTCTACCTTGGTGGCCTGCGAACAGATGAATAGGCAAGCCTTCCTCATGGAAATTGACCCAGTGTTTTGTCAGGTCATCGTTGATCGGTATCAAAAATTAACCAACAAGGAGGTCGTTCTATGCAAATAACACGAGGCATGATTCTACAACTCGGAGAGCATGTTCTGGGTTGTGGAAGTAGCACAGATACAGATTTTGTTAAAAAAGTGATTGGCAATGAAACCATCCACTCAATTCAGACTGATCCCCCGTATGGTGTAGCAATAGCTGAGTCCTCCATGAACCCAACAGCTCACAAATCACTGGCAAATGACCATCTCCAGTCTGACAAAGAGTATATCCAGTTTACGAAAGACTGGCTAGAGCCGGTCAAACCATTTCTAGCCAAGAAGAACTCAATTTATTGCTGGAACTCAGACAAGATGATTTTTGCTCTGCGTGAAGCCATGATTCAGTCTGGTTTTAAGTTTTCACAGCTACTGGTGTGGGTGAAAAATCAGTCAACCATGGCAAGGCTTGACTACTTACCCCAGCATGAACTTTGTGCGTATGGTTGGTTTGGGACACATGTGTTTCAGAAAGCTCAAGATAAGTCAGTGCTCTTTGCTCCCAAGCCACAAAGAAGTAAATTTCATGCAACTATGAAGCCTCTCACCCTGATTCGTAGGTTGATTCTAAACTCAACTGAAGTTGAAGACACAGTCTACGATCCATTTTTGGGGAGCGGGACAACACTTTTAGCCGCTCACCAAACTCTTCGCAAGTGCATCGGGATTGAGCTGGATGAAGGCTATTGCCACACCATTGTAGAGCGTTGGGAGAAGCTGACGAACCTTGAAGCTACCGTAAGAAAGGAGACACATGAACAATGATTTACAAGACCGAACCCAGCAAAACAGGCAGTTGATGCTCGAACAACTCAAGAAAACGCCAGTGGTGCAAATTGCTTGTGAAAAAACCGGAATTGCTAGATCCACATTTTATCGCTGGAAGGAGGAAAGCAAAGAATTTGCTAAAGAAGCTGATCAAGCTCTAGCTGAGGGTGTGGCGTTAGTAAATGACATGGCAGAGAGTCAGTTACTTTCTGCCATTCGAGACCGCAATATCTCTGCAATTTTCTATTGGTTGAATCATCGCCATTCAGCCTACAGCAACAAGCTAGAAATAACTGCAAAAGTGAAAGACGAAACACTCTCACCAGAACAAGAAGAATTAATAAAGAAGGCTCTTAAACATGCCTCACTCATCATGAAAGGAAAAGATGAATAAATTACTTAATGAAAAAATAATTAAACAGGTCACAGATGACCGAAAAATGCGAGTCAACTTAACAAGAGAAAGTCTGCTGTATTTCTCTACAGTTTATTTCCCTCACTACTTTAGCTACGACTTTGCCCAGTTTCAGTTTGAGATGCTTCAACTGGTAGAAGATAGTGATTGCCCATTTGGTGTTGTAATCACCTTTCGCGGATCAGGGAAATCCACCTTATTTACTACCATTGCTCCTCTCTGGACCATCATGGGTAACCAAGCAAAAAAACATGTTGTGATTGTCTGTCAAACTCAAGAACAAGCTCGATCTCACATGGCAAGCATCAAGGCTGAGTTAGAGTCTAATGAATTGCTTCGGGGAGACTTAGGACCATTTAAAGAAACCAATGATACTTGGAATGCAATGTCACTTGAGTTTTCAAAATATGAAGCAAAAATTACAGCAGTTTCAATTGACCAAAGCATTCGAGGTTCTCGGTATAAACAGCACCGACCCGATCTAATTATTTGTGATGACATTGAAGATTCATCTTCAGTGAAAACCAAAGAAGGTCGTAAGCGTATCAAAGAGCTATATAGTAGTGAAATCGCTCCTCTGGGTGACTTGAATACCAAAATTGTGATGGTTGGTAACTACTTGCATCCAAACTCACTGTTGGCAACTCTCAGAGAGTCAATCAGAGCAAAAAAGTTAATGGGCAAGGAACTTTTTATTCCACTAATTAATGACGAGAGACAAATTGCTTGGCCTCAAAAGTTTCCTAATTTAGCCAGAGTGAAGCAACTGGAAGAGCGTGTAGCAGATATGAGAATCTGGACTCAGGAATATATGCTCAAGATCGTGCCAGAAGAAGATCAACTCATTAAGTATGAAGATATTCGTTGGTATGACAACTATCCAGCTGGCTGGGAGCCGTATTTCCAGTTTAGAGCGGCTGGAGTGGACTTGGCGATTAGTAAGAATGATAAAGCTGACTACACGGCAATTGTTTCAGGAGCAGTTTTCAGACATAACAATGAGTACCATATCTTCATAGATCGTAACCCAACTAATGAGAAGTTTAATTTCAGAGAAACAATTGACTTTCTCATGGACTTCAAAAAAGTCTATCCAGACACACATCTGTTTATCGAAAGTACCAGTTACCAGCAATCTCTAGCTCAACAGCTTTTGCATGAAGGTATAGATGCTCATGATGTGCAAATCGGTAATTTAAGCAAGCTAGAGCGTTTAGCGGCTGTTGGATATTGGGTACGTCGTGGACAAGTGCATTTCCCCAAAGATGGTTCAACTGACTTGGTAAACCAGATGGTTAATTTTGGAGCCGAAAAGCATGATGATCTGGTAGATGCCTTCACTTTACTCTGTTTACAGGTGATGGAGTATGCCAAAACAGGAAGTACTCCTAGCTCAATTAGCACTGGTCCTATCAGAGTCAAGTTTGTGAACAATATGTATAGCTGGAGGTCTCTGGAGCGAGCTTCGGCAAGAAAGTTCGGATCATCAAGGTTTAATGTAAGAAATCTAGAAAATGATCCGTATGGGTGGTAGCTAAACCAAGTCGCTCAGCTTAACTTTTATAGCTTTTGCAATCTTCTCCAAGATTTCAAGAGATGGAACATTACGACCTTGCTCAATGTAGCCCATATATGCTCGGCTAATACCGACTTTGTGGGCTACTTCCTCTTGAGACATTCCAGTCTTCTTGCGATAGCGTTGCACCTTCTTACCCAATACTTTGGGAAGTTTGGCGTTTTTTCTCATGCTTACATTGTTCTGGCATGAGGGTAATTTCACCACTAATTGAGAGTTAGCATTTTAGCCTGGTATTGGCCTTGATTTTATGCTAACTCTAGCTTATCATTTGATCAGGAAGAAAGAACAAAAATATGCCAATCATCGTTTCACAAAATGGTAAAAATGCTCAAAAAGTAGATTCAACTCCCTTTGGACTGGAAGACAGATTGCAAGAATACATTCTCGATAACCCCAACTCTATTCCTCTGTACGAAATACGAGATGATATCGAGTTAGTACTCCTATCTCGTGAATTCCAGACAAATAGTGGACCAATCGACGCAATTGGAGTGGATGCTGAAGGAAATCTCTACTTAATAGAAACAAAGCTCTACAAAAATCCTGATAAAAGAACAGTCGTTGCTCAGGTCATGGATTACGGAGCTGCACTTTGGAAACATCTAACCAACTTTGAAGACTTCATGATGATGCTTAACAAGCATTCTCAGAGCAATTTTCAGTGTTCTGCCACTGAAAAAATTCAAACCTATTTTAATCTTACTGATGAAACTACAGAAAAAGTTCTTGAAAGAATGAGAAATAATCTCGATGAGGGTAAGTTCAAATTTGTCATCCTCATGGATAGCTTAGATGACAGACTCAAAGATTTAATTCTCTACATCAATCAGAACAGCAAATTTGATATCTACGGAGTAGAACTTGATTATTACAGACACGAATCATTTGAAATCACCATTCCAAAACTATTCGGAGCTGAAGTTAAGAAAAGTATTGGGGCTACTACCAGTGATACTGTAGTTTACACACAAGATGACTTAATCTCTGCCTATGCCAGCATAGGTTTTGAAGACAAAATTAGAGAAATACTACAAACCTATGATCAAGTAAATCATGGTAGTTATCCAGTAAAAAATGTTACCGCTAATAAATCAGCTAAAAGTATTAATCTGTACTTCAACCTCCCCGCTACTGACTCGTTTAAAGACTTAGCTATTAGCATAGGAGTAATGCGTGGGAAACCGCTCGATACACTTGATCTATGGTGTTACTCTCCAGAACAACAGGATCAACTGATCGAAGCTATACAAAACGTGCTCAGAATACCTACAACTAAGCTCGTGCCAGAGTCAAACTATGGTCGAATTGGACAATGGCCTCTGAAAGACTTCTCCCAAGAAAAGCTTCTTCAACTCTTTGAATCACTCGCTTAACTGCGGCTAGACTTCCCACCAGATCGCGGTACCTTGTGTCCTAAGAAAGGAAACAAGATGCCAATAAAATACTGCCTCTACGCCCGCAAATCTTCAGAATCTGACGAGCGACAAACCATGTCGATTGATTCTCAAATCAAGGAGATGAGAACGCTAGCTGAGCGTGAAGAGCTAAACATAGTTGAGATGAGGCAGGAGAGCCATTCTGCAAAGAAATCTGGGAACAGACCAGTATTTGTAAAACTGCTGGATGACATTGATAAAGGATTATTTAATGGAATTCTCACATGGGCACCTGATAGATTGAGCCGTAATGCTGGAGATCTAGGATCACTTGTAGATTTAATGGATCAAGGCAAACTGCATGAGATTAAAACATACTCTCAAAGCTTCAAGAACAATCCGAACGAAAAATTCCTACTCATGATTCTCTGCTCACAAGCAAAGCTGGAAAATGATAACAGAGGCATTAATGTTAAACGAGGACTTAAGGCAAAATGTGAAATGGGGATTCGCCCAGGAGTTGCCCCACTTGGATATCAAAACGTTCTGAACAATAACAGAATTAGTGAAGTAATTCCTGACCCAGAGAAAGCCTGGGTCGTTCAAGAAATGTACAAGAGAGTAGCTGAAAAAGGACATAGTGGTAGAACCATCAGAAAATGGTTAAAAGAGATTGATTTCAAAACCAAGAATGACAAGCTATTAGCTCTCAGCAAAATCTATTCCACACTTAAAAACCCTTTTTATTATGGAGAGTTTCAGTATGGAGACGATTGGTATAAAGGTATTCATGAGCCACTCGTAACAAAGCAACTTTGGGATAAAGTGCAGAAGCAACTACTCACCCCTCCAAAGAAATGGCACAAAAAGAAATTTCCATTCAAGACTCTCTGTGTCTGTGGATCATGCGGAGGAGGAGTGACAGCTGAGGAAAAATATAAAAAGCTCAAATATGGTGGCTATAATAAACATGTCTATTATCACTGTGGAAGATCTGTTGACTATGATTGTGATGAGCCATACATTACTGAAGAAGATCTTATTAAACAACTGCTTGCTCACATCAATGCAGGCAAAGTCAGAATTCATAAAGCTAAAATTGCCAAAAAGTTAAAATCAGATATAGAACGATTCCATAGATTGAGATCTGAAGTATTGCATCAAGAATTTTTATCAGGGAATCTTGGAGAAATCGAAACCTCAGCTGTTAAGTCGAACGATGAAGAAATGGCAATCAATTACATTAAGCATGTACTGAAAACTGGAAGTTCAGATGACCGACGGGAAGCGTTGGGAATGATTAAGACGAAGTTTGAACTAACTGCAAAAGAATTAAAGCTTGTCTGACAATGCACTTTTAATTTGTAAAGTTATTTGATTTTGATCATAAAAACCTGCTGTAGGTATATGCAAAATAGGAATCATTGCCTGAGCAAAAGCATCATTAATGAAGATATCTCTTTGAGATCGTGAACTAACTTTGTGGCTTCCACCGTCTAACTCAATTACTAATACTGGAGCAAAATCAGTACGATTACATAACACGAAATCGACATGCTTTTTCGAAATTTTATTAAAAGATGCCCAAAATTTCTTATCACTTTTAGGTAAATCAACTTCAATTAAATCGGCCACTCTTACTTTAGGGCAAATGTATAAATCTGGAGAAATCGATTGAATCAACATATCAAAGAACACTTTTTCTCCTTTGCTCAATAAATAAGGCCCTTTTGATTTGTATCGAAAACCTGATTTTTTAGTAAAAAGTTTATAAAGATAAATAGCTAAACTAGCTAATAAAAGAATTCCAACCCAAAGGAATAATGTTGTATAGCTTTGATTCATATTGTCAGTATATGGGAAAAAACAGTCATTAACTAGAGTGATATAACTGCAAAAAAACAGCACTTACACGGCTGTTAAACTGAAAAATGTTTAAAATTGGAAAATTTAGCAAGCCCCATCAACCCATTTGACTATATTAGACGGGTCTCCCAGAACTTTTCGGTTGTTGCGGAAGCGGTGGGATTCGAACCCACGAAACCCAAAAGGGTTCAGGTTTAGCAAACCTGTGCAATTGGCCACTATGCGACGCTTCCTTATTAAATAGCAAACTCACCAACTCATCAGAAACCCTTGCATTATAACAAAGTTGTTTTTAATTTAATAGCAATTCTCTCTAGAAATTATTTAGCAAAAGCAATTAAAATTGCGCCAATGCTAATTAAAACAGTCCCGACAATTCCTAGCCAACTTAATTTTTCTCCCAAAAACAAAGCAGCAAAAATAATCCCAATTACAATACTCATTTTGTCGATAGGCATTACCTTACTAGCTTCTCCCATTTGCAGAGCTCGAAAATAAAAAAGCCAAGATAAACCGGTGGCAATACCCGACAATATTAAAAAAATCCAAGCAGACTTTGTAACGTTGCCAATTTCTTTATTTAACCCCTGAGCAAAAGCGATTCCCCAGGTAAATATTAAAACAACTGTAGTGCGAATGGCGGTGGCTAAGTTTGAATTAAGATCTTTGAGGCCAATCTTGGCTAGAATCGAAACTAAAGCAGCAAAAATTGCTGACAAAATTGCAAAAATTAACCAAGTCATATGAGTCTTTCAAAAGTATTTTTTAGTATTTCAAATAATTTAAATAAAAAGAAGACTAGATCATTATAACAAAGATATTTTACATTCAGCTTAATAAAAAAAGATTTTTGTGCTATAATCGGCCTCAAGTTAATCTATTTTAATTGTGCAATTTGTGAATTAAATAGATCAATTTTAAAAAATAATTGTAATTCTGCCAGCAAAGGGATTTATGCGCATTACACGTCGCTTAAAAAAAATACTGCCTGTATTTTTATTAATTTTACAAATTTTTTTCTCTTTCGCTCCGCTTACTACTCTCATTCCCACTGCTCGGGCACAAGAAGCAGATCCTCAACCCATTCAAATAGATAGTCAGCTTAAGCTAGATAATTATAGTGGTGATTTTGCTGTTTATTATGTAGTGGATGGAGAGATTGTGGCTCATCAGGGCAGTAGTGAAGATAATCTCGAACTGTTGTTGGCTAGTATATCCAATGAGGACGTGATAAAGCATCAGCCAGAACGTTTGGTTTTAAAAACTATTGATCAAAATTTCTATTTATTGGCTGGTGAGGTCGATCAAAGTTATCAAGATGAAAACTTAGAATTAAGCGATGATGATCAAGATTTTTTATATAATAACTGGCAAGTTGATGGTAAAGAAGCAACTACCACTTGGACTGTTCGTGAAGGTGTAACTTATAAATTTCCACTCAATGAACAAGTGCAGTTGCGCTTCAATGATTTGCCTAGTGAAACTAGTACCTTAACTATTGAAGAGGTACTTTTATCAGAAGATTTGCAGTTAGCATTGGGAGCAGTGTCAGAAATTGCCTATGACGTACAAACCGAAATGGAAAATGGTGAGTTTAGTTATGATTTGTATTTACCAAAAAATAGTGAGGATCAGGAATTAGAGATTAAATACGCTCAAGATTTAGCAGAATTAGAGCAAGAAGCTCAAGTGGTAGAAGCTGAGGTTTCGATCAGTGATGAACAGGTGAAGGTGGCAAACTTAGATCATATGACGGTGTTTGTGGTGGTGAGTCCATTGCCTGGTGGAATAGCTGAGGGTGAAGCCTGTATAGTTGGTGAAACAAGCGGAGACGAATGTTATTTGAGTATTCAAGCAGCTATAGATAATGCTAGTGATGGAGACATAATCATGGTAGGCGAGGGCACCTATACAGAAGCTGTGAGCATTAACGTTCCCAACCTTACCCTCAAATCAATAGAAGGGTGTGATAAAACCTTTATAGACAATCCAAATGTTGGCTCAGAAACCCAGGGAATTGGTGTATTAGCCAATATGGGTGTTGTTACAGTTGATGGATTTACTGTTCAAAATTTTAGAAATGGTATAGCTCAAGGAATGGCAGCTGCTGAGGGTACAGCCTTTATTGTTAAAAACAACAAAATAATTCCCGAGAACAATGATACTAACCCTTATTTAAGAAATGGAATCCAAGTCACTGGCGAAGGCTCTGAGGTTATAGGCAACTATGTTGTTGGTGCTCCACTTACGAGTGCATGGTCTAGTTCTGGTATAGGAGTGGTTAATGCTAAAAACGTTTTAGTTGAAGGAAACACTGTTAATACAGGGGGTGCTGATATTGGAATCAGTATATTAAATTATAGTGCTGGTTTGGTTGAAAATATTGAAGTTATAGATAACGCCATAATTGGTGCGGGCAACGGAATAAGAGTGCATTCCTCAACACAAGATAAAAGAATTAAAAATGTAGAGATAATAGATAACTATTTAGACAATAATGGTAGAGGAGTAAATGTTCAGATTGTGACTTTAGAAGATATGGAGATTTCAAATAATGATGTTCTTAACAATATTGGTCAAGGTATTAGATTTTCTTATTCAGCTACTCTCAGTGGTTTAATTCAGGTTAATAATAATTCCATACATGGAAACGCTACCCATAGGGTTATCAATAGCAGCACTTATATTATTGATGCTACTTCAAATTGGTGGGGTGATAATTCTGGACCGCACGATGAATGGGACGATGGAAGTAAACCTAATTTAAATGAAAATGCTTCTGGAGATAGCGTACAAGGTCTCGTCGATTACAGAAACTGGGTTGGTAGTGAAACTTTTGAAATAAATGTAGAGGTTAATGAAACTGAAGTAAATGGGAATTATTATATACAATCAGAAATAGACAGGTATTTAGATTTTTCTATCACGAGTGACTCGCCCATATATGGACAAATTATTAAAGCTGGCCTTTGGAATTATGATCCAGGTACAGGAAGTAGAACAAACCCAAGATATATAGGATGGATAGACTATGACGCTGATGGGGTAATAGTAAATGAAAATATTTCATGGGAAATGGTTTCTACAAACTGGATTGGTAATAATGCTCCAGGAACTCAAATTAATGATGGAGAATATCTTCTTTGGGTTGAGAGACATTGGGATGGTGGAGGATATATTAATGGTTCTACCATAACCAAAAAAGTGGTTCTTGATAATACAGCTCCAATCGTAGAAATAACTTCCGTAAATACTGGAGAGTTTTATAATGGTTCTGTAGATTTTAGAGGAACAGGTATTGATGCAAATCCAGAATCATACAGACTTCTTTTAAGATATATGAGTGATGATGGTTCTAAGCCAACCGTTTTCAATTCTGGATGGGTTTCAATAGACAATAGTTTTACGGATGAAAGTCTTTATTTATGGGACTCTACTACAAGTCGGTTTGATGATGGAGTGTATAGAGTAAGATTGGATGTTAGAGATAAAGCTGGAAATTGGAAGCATGATTTAAAAGATATTAAAATCGACAACACCGCCCCACAAGGCTCAATCGATTCTATATATTATTCTGGTCCCAACAAATCTAAAGACTATTTTATCACCAATGATAACAAACCAGTTTTTGAAGGAACTTGTTCAGATAATAATGGTTTACAAGAAGTTACTTTAGAAGTTAGTCGTCAAGTTCAGACGATTAATTGTGAGACTGACAATACTTGGCGTTCAGCACCATTATCATCGGCGCTGACAGACGGAGACTATTTAGTTACATTAACTTTGACAGATTTAGCTGGTAATGTAACTAATAAAACTCAGGAATTAAGAATAGATACTACTACTCCTAATGCTGTTCACACCTACTATAAAAATGGTGAAGTTATATTGGGAGGATCTGAGGTATATGCACAAAGCACTGGTCAATTAACTTTCACCGGTGAATACACGGATGCCAATCCGTCTTCAGGTCTTTATTGGGATTCTTTTGTCATTTTTGAAGCTCAAGATGATGGTTCTTTTAGGTTCTCTGCCAATGGCAAAAAATCTTATTGCCCTTGGAGAAAACAGCCCAATTTGGTCAATTTATCCGGAAGTAATTTTTCTCTAACTGATCAAATCAGTTTTGCTAACTGTGAGACTGATTTAGAAGATGGTGTTTATTATTTAACCCATCAAATCTATGATTCAGCTACTAGAAAAGATATTCCATCAATTAATCAGTTTAGAGATGTTTTGGGTCTTAAGTTTAATATAGACGCGACTGCCCCTATCTCAACTATCACTAATCCAGATGGCGACACTTATCACAGTGGTCCAATTTTGATTGAGGGTAATACTTCAGATTCAAATGGAGTAGTTTCTGTAAAATTGTCTTCAGCTCCATATGAAAATGAATCTTGTGGAGAGTACACAGAAATTACCACCCTTAATTTAGATCCAGCTTTAACTAGTTATGACTGGACTCATGACTGGGATCCAAGTACAGAGGGCCAATATTGTATTAAGGCTCAGGGAACGGATCTTGCTGGTAATTTAGAGCAAACTTCGGTAGTGAAAAATGTCATTTACGATAAAACCATCCCCGAAGTCGATCTAACTGTCAACCCAGCAGATCCAGATGGTTCTGGTAACTGGTATATCACTCGTCCAGAAGTGACTTTGACTGCCAATGATAACTTTGAAGTTGATTACATTCAATATCGCTGGGGTACAACTGGCTCATGGAGCACTTACTCTGCACCACTACAATCGCCAGCAGAAGGCACTAATACCCTTTATTACAAGGCTTTTGATAAGGCAGGTAATGAATCTGAGGAAGGCATTAGAACTCTCCAATGGGATCAAACAGAGCTCACCGAAGGTCCACTTAATATCAAGGCCGATCCCAATCCCACTGCCGAGAGTACTTCCACCATTTCTTGGGATCACGCTAGCGACAACATCGGTATCACCAAGTACAAAATTACTTGGGATCTGCGCGATGGAGATGACAAACACTCCAAAGAAGTGGCTGGCGATGTGACTGAAACTGAAATTGATGAACTAAAAGAGGGTTCATACAAAATCACAGTCACTGCTTATGATGGCTCTGGCTACAATAAATCAGCCACGACCAATCTAACGGTTGATCGCACAGCGCCAATCGCACCAGTGTTAACTCTCTTAGCTCAACGTCCAGGAGAGATTGATCTAAGCTGGGAGGCCATTGAGGATGCTGATCGCTATATCATTTACTATGGTTTAGAAGCTGGCAACTATCTCTATGCTGCCGATGTTGGTAATGTTATAGACTACACGGTGACCGGTTTAACTGCTGGCAACTACTACTTTATAGTTCGCGCAGTGGATGAGAGTGACAATCAAAGCGCTAATTCCAATGAAGTCTCAATTCTAGACTTAGCCGGAGCACCAGCAGGCACTGTCGTCGCTGAAGGCTTTGCCGAAGCAGGAGAAGTTCAAGGTGAGACAACGGAAGCCAGTGAAGAAGAACAGGCAGCCATGAACGAAGAAATTGCTAAACAAGGTGAAGTCAAAGGAGCAGCCATTGCTTGTACAGGCTTTAGTAAAAGCTTGTTCTGGCTCTTTTTAGCCATGCAAGCTGCAGCTATCTTACTTTTGGCTAAATTCAGCAAACAAGGCTGGTTAAAACTCTTAGCATTCTTGGCTCTACCAGCTGTCTTTACGGTAATAATCATGCGTACTGGCTTAGCTAATTGTTTTGGCAATGAAACTATGATTTGGTTGACTAACAACTATTATTTGCCAGCCTATTTAACAGCCATGTTAACTAAAATGTTGGAGCTGTTCTTTATAGCTGAATAAATTAATTTAGAGAATTTAAAAAAGCGGGTCTTTTGATCCGCTTTTTTATTTATTTAAATTTCAATTAATGAATCTCAGCGCTTTTTTCTTTAAGGAAGTTACGCCAGTCTTCAACCAAGCGAATTATGGCAGAAAAAGGTGTGTCCACTAGAGCTGTGAAAAGAGCTGACACAATGTTATATTCTCGCCATTTATTACTAAACCATTGACCAATTTTTGCCATCGGCACCGAAAACAAGTCTAAGAATGACTCTAAAATATTACCTTTATCTTTAATGGTAATTTCTTTGGAAGTAGCTTTAATAGCCGTAGCAGCAAAGAAAACCATAGCTGTAAAAACTGTATCAATGTACATTGATGTCCAAGGCACTTGAGTAATTTTAAAAATCCAAAAGATAATGCCTAAACCAGCTATACCAAATAAGGTAGAAATTAAAACAAACAAGGCATTTAAGAATTTGTTCTTCTTTTTATTTAGTGCCAATTCATAAACATCTTCCTCAGCTTGGTGATAAACAATTTTTTTGATTTCGCTAACCACTACTGGAAAATTACTGGGATGAGGTGGTCTAATAGCTAGCACCAATAAGAACATCACAAAACTAGGAATTGCTAAATCGACAAACAAGGTGAAAAGACTAAATGGTACACCTGCCCACCTAGCCACTGGTCCTTCAAAAATAACAAAACTCACTCCACCAGCCACAAAAATAGAGAGCGTTGAATAAATGGCTGAGCGGAAAAGGCGTTTTTTTAGACTCTTTCTTCTTCTGTGATAAACCTTGTCAATTAATTCATTTAGCTTTTTTTCATCGGCGTAAGTTGCTTTAACTACAGCCGGAGTGTTATTGATTTCATCTGTAATATCATTAATTAAGCGATAAGCAGCATCATATTTAGCAGCAATTTGGTAAACCTTTTTGCCAAAGGGTTTTTCTAGATCATTTTCGATATCTTGGCGAATTTTTACTGCTTGTTCTGTGACTTGTTTAATGCTTTTGGGATCCTCTTTGACCCAAAAAGGGTATTTAATTTTAATCAGGTTAAAAGCAATAATTGGATTATCAAAATTATATAAAGTGCGATGAACACTGATATAAATTTGTAAGAATTTTTCCATATCCGAAACGCCGTTTTCAGGAATTATCTTAATGCGACTGTAAAGAATGTTGGTCATTAAATTCATTAGTGCATTTTCTTTAAAATTGGGAGATAAGAGTTCTTCGATTTCGCAAGCAGCGATTTCCATAATCCAGGCGTAAAAATTAATTTTTTTCTTGACATGAATGTCATCATTAGCTCTGGGTAGGCGACTGTCACTCAAAATTTTAATGTATTTATTGAGGATATTTTCTAATTCATGAACTTGGCTACGACTAATTCTGCCACTATCAAAGTAACCACTACGCATCAATTCCAGGGCCATTGGTTCAGCAATTTCTTTGGCCTTGATATCAGGCATAATACTGATGCCATAAAGTTTAGATACTAAACGTCTTTTTAAAATGCGTTCAATGGCAGCACGACGCAGTAAATTTTCTTCTTTCCAATCAATTACTTCACGGACTTTTTCGTAAGCCTTAGCAATCTTTGAAGCTACTTCATCTACCTCAAGAGCAGCAATCACTGGTCGATGATGATATTCCCAATCCATTTGGTATTGTTTTATATAATCATCAAAGTAGTGAGATAGTCTTCGAGTTTCCTTATTTTCTGTTGTTGGTTCTGACATATGACTGTTGATATAAGAGATAGGGTTCATTATAGCAAAAAACTCGGGTTTCGATATAATGTCTTCACTATGGCTGACAAATATAAGGCGACTTGGGTTTCACACAGTTCAATTAGCGATTTTTTAAATTGTCCTCGGGCTTACTACCTCAAGAATGTCTATAAAGATCCCAAAACTAAGCATAAAATTCAACTAATTTCACCACCCCTATCCCTAGGAGCAGCTGTTCACAATGTTATTGAGGCTTTGTCAGTATTGCCCACTGATGAGCGTTTTTCAGTGAGTTTAATCAAAAAATTTGATCAAGAGTGGAAGAAATATGCTGGTATTAAAGGTGGTTTTTTTGATGAAAAAACGGAAATGGCTTATAAGGAGCGAGGAGCCGATATGTTGAGGCGAGTGATGAATAATCCAGGTCCACTGAGTCGTTTGGCAGTCAAAATTAAGGAGGATTTACCCTGGTTTTGGCTATCTGAAGAAGAAGAGATTATTTTGTGTGGCAAGATTGATTGGTTAGAGTATTTGCCAGATGAAGATAGTGTACATATCATTGATTTTAAAACTGGCAAGGCAGAAGAGGATAGTAGTTCTTTGCAGTTGCCTATTTATCACCTTTTAGTGCATTATTGTCAGCATCGAGAGGTGGCAAAAGCTAGCTATTGGTACTTAGAATCTAGTGATCAGCCACAAGAACAAAAATTGCCCGATTTAGCTTGGGCAGAAGCTGAGGTGTTAAGCATAGCTAAAAAAATTAAAACAATGAGAAAATTAGAGCACTTTAAGTGCCCTCATGGTGAGAATGGTTGTTGGGCTTGTCGACCAATGGAGCAAATACTTAAAGGCGAGGCTCAGCTGGTGGGCGAAAATGATTATCATCAAGATGTTTATGTTTTACCCAGCAAGGGAAAGAAGTTGGCGAGAAAAGATAATAGCGAGTTGATTTAATTTATCGTAAGTGCCAATAGACAGTCATGTAATTACCTTCATGGAAGATAAAAACGCCGTTACCCCCATCTCCTAGACAATTGCGACAAAAATAAGCTTCACCACTTTCTACACTGCGTACACTAATATCTCCAATACCGACTATATCTAAAGCAGGATGGGTTTTTCCTCCATACATCCAGTTATAACAGGTATTACCTCCATAATTTTGGGTAATACGAATTTCTGCCATTGGCCAAGACCAACTGCCACTGCCGGAATTGACTTGTCCAGAAGGATCATGAGCACAACCAGTAGACCACAGCACACTTTTGTTTGCCAATTTTTCTAGAGGATTAATGGCATTTCGATAGTACCAGTCCCAACCGCTAGAGCGATTAAAATCGTCAACAGAGTATTTATAAACACTGAAGTGGAGATGTGGTCCTGTAGAAAAACCAGAATTTCCCATAGTGCCAACAATTTCTCCTCGTTTAACTTGAACGCCGCTACCTTGACGAATAACGGTTTGTGCAGCACTGGAAATTTGACTGAGCTCTTTAAGTGCCTCAGCTAGTTTTTGTTGGTAAATGCTTTCATTATTTTTGGTTTGCTGCAGTAAATTATCTTTACTGTCTTTCTGTGCATCTAATTCAACTTTTTGTCTTTCTAAATCATTTTTTTTCTGATTAACTTCTTCCTGCATTTCTTCTTTAAGTCTTTTTTGTTGATCATAAGTGGCTCGTTGTAATTCAGTACGACGCATGACGTCTAGAGTCTGGTCTTGAGCTTGATTGAGGTAGCGATACTGACTAATAAATTGATTAAAGGAATCGCTGACAAAAAAATTAGCCTTAAATTGTTTGCGGCTTTGTTTGTAGCTAGCTCGTACTCGCTCTATTAAAATACCGCTTAATTTATCTAAAGAAATACTCAGGCCCTCTATGCGTTGAGTAAGTTCTTCAATTTCTTTTTCTAACTGATAAATTTCATTAACCGTTTGTTGAATTTTTAGGCCTTGGAGTTGAATTTGGCCGTTGAGAATATTAATTGTTGACTGGAGGGTGTTGGCTTCTGTTTTAGCCTGATTAATTTTACTTTCCCAGCAAGTTCTTTGGCTATTTAGACAAGAACTATATTTGCCAGTGTCTTCTTCTTTGTATTGGCCACAATCAAACTTTTGATCACAGTCTTGAGCTAAAATGTTGGAAGGTTTAAAACTTAAAAAATAAAAAGCCAGTAAAAAAAGGATTAAAAATCGGCGACTAAATGTTTTGATTTTCATCTTTAACTATTTCCTCAGCATGCGTTTAACAGCGGTGATGCTAGCAAAAGTTCCTAGTAGTGATGCAGTGATTAGTCCAGCAAGCAACTGATAAGCAAAAAATTGCCAACTAATGGGGAAATTAATGATGTCTTGTAAAAAGTCACTTAACCAAGGGGTTACATAGAGTATCATTGCGTAGTAAAAAGCAAAAGCAAGTAAGCTGGCTATCAAGGCCAAAATAATACCTTCTATTACGTAAGGGCGGCTAATAAAGGTATTGCTAGCTCCAACAAATTTCATAACTTTGATGCTGCTGCGTTTGGCACTTACCTTCATGCTAATGGTGACCATGATCATTAGGAAAGAAACGGTAGTTAGAATCACTAAGAAAAACAAACCAAATAAACGCAGAGCATTGGTCCAACGAATTAGACTTTGCATCACGTCCTGTTGAAAATCAACATCTTCAACGTATTGGTTTTCTCTGAGTGTTTGGCTAATTTTATCTAAGTCTTGAGCATCGTGAGCAGAAATTTCAATACTAGCGGGCAAAATATCTTCAGTCACGAGCTCTAGCAACAGAGGATTATCTTGATTTTCTTGACGATAAATATCTAAAGCTTCACTCTTATCGACTACCAAAACTTCTTTAACATAATCTTTTTGTCTAAAATCTTCTGCAAGATTATCAACAATGGTATTATCAGTTTCCAACCTAAAGAAAGCAATTACTCGTGGTTGGGTTTCGAAATATTGAAGTATTCTTTGGCTGCCTATAGTCATAGCTGAAAAAGCAAAGGCCACAAAAAAAGTGATGGTTAAAACTATAATGCTCAAAATACTTTGATAAGGTGAGCGACGAATAGCTGTCAGGGCAGAATTGAAGCTTTTCATAATTTTTATTTTTTCTTTTCCTCTTTTTTGTTCTTTTTATTCTTTGTTTTCTTTTTTTTCTGCTTTTTCTTTTCCTCTTCTTTGTTTTCTTTAGTTTTTTCTTCGTCGATTTCATCAACTTTTTTTGTTTCTTCTTCCTTTTCTTCTTTTTCTTCTTCTTTGTCCCGATTATTTTTTTCTAATTCTTCAACTTTTTTTTCTAA
>CAYMSV010000004.1:40012-57406 GCA_964393205.1 uncultured Pseudomonadales bacterium
TTTCTTCTTCTTTGTCCCGATTATTTTTTTCTAATTCTTCAACTTTTTTTTCTAATTTAACGATTTTTTCCTTAGCTAATTCTTGAAGCACTAAGTTGTCATGAGTAGCAAAGAGCAAAGTGGTACCCAGTTGATTAATTTTTTTAAGCAGGCGAGTAATACTTAGACTGGCTTCAGCATCTAGATTGCCAGTAGGCTCATCGGCAAAAATTATTTTAGGTCCACAAGCTAGTGCTCGAGCAATGCTGACCCGTTGAGCTTCTCCTCCAGATAGTTGTCTGGGAAAGAGTAGGGCTTTATCAGTCAGACCAACCAAATTGAGTAAATCGGTCACTCTTTCTTCAACTTCCTGATCTCTTTTACCTTGAATATAAATTGGTAGGGCAATATTTTCCCAAACATTCATGTCTTTAATCAATTTATAATCTTGAAAAACTACACCAATTTTACGTCTTAGTTCAGGGATTTTTGATTTTTTAAGTTCACTAAACTTTTCTCCATCAAGTTCGATTTCTCCTTCACTTGGCTCATATTCTTTAATTAATAGTTTCATGAGGGTGGTTTTACCAGCACCAGAAGGACCAGTAATTACCAATAAATCGCCATCCTTAATTTCTAGAGAAAAATGGTTAATAGCAGTTTTTTGAGTGCCAAAAAACTTACTGACACCTGAAAAAATAATCATAGGCAGTTTCCATTAAAGCATTAAGCAGGCATTTAGTCTAGAGTTTGGATAGGCGATTCGGCTTCCACTTCAATGACCTCAACTCGACCGACGTCCATAAACCAACCAGAGACTTGTGCCTTATTGGTTTCACCCCAGACCTTGATTTCCATTCCTGCAAAATCATCTAAATCTGTTACGGAAGAAGTTAAGGAGATGGTTTGGCTGTCACCACCTTCTCGAAGTAAACGATGAGATCCTTCACCATTAACACCACCCTTTTCTAAGTAACCTTGAGCGCTGTCAGAAAAAGTATCTTTATCTGTGACGCCAAAAAAATCGCCAGCTTTTATTGTTTCAACTTCACCAGCAATTTGAGCTACATTGCCTTCGTCCAAATTATTTTTACTTCTAAGTTGAGCGCTGCCATAGCCAGTTAAAGTTCCAGCAACGATAGCTACTAGAGCAAAAATAATAAATTTCTTTTTTTGTTTCTTAGTCATTTTATTTTTATCCCGTTTATTGTCTTCTATTACTAAGTCATCATCCAAATTTTCAATAATAGTATTTGGAGAATCTTGATTTTCTTCAATTTTATCGTTTTCGTCAATATGCGTTTGATTGATTTCTGACATAAAAATTTCCTTTAGACTTTTATTGTAAAGCAATTTAGTGACGAATTAAAGCTAAAATAAATTGATCTAGATCACCATCCAAGACATCTGTAGTTTGGCTGGTTTCTACTTGAGTGCGAGTATCTTTAACTAATTGATAGGGGTGCAGCACATAGTTACGAATTTGAGTTCCCCAACTAGCATGATGATGCTCGCCCTTTTCCTTGGCCAGAGTATGTTCTAATTTTTCTTCTTGGATTTTAGCTAGTTTAGCTTTTAGAATTTTGAGTGCTCTTTCTTTGTTTTGAATTTGACTGCGTTCTTCTCGACACTTTACGACAATACCAGTTGGTTCGTGAGTCAGTTCAACAGCAGTATTAACTTTATTAACAGATTGACCTCCTGCACCACCGGCTCTGGTAAAACTCCAACTTAAGTCTTTGTCGCTTAGTTCAACTTCTGCCTCATTTTCAATAATTGGCAAAACTTCAACCAGAGCAAAAGAGGTTTGTCGCAAATTATCAGCGTTAAAAGGACTTTGTCTGACTAGGCGGTGAGTACCCTGTTCACCTTTTAGATATCCATAAGCATAATCAGCTTCGACTTCAAAAACAGCCTCTTTAATGCCTGCATCTTCACCTCTAGTTTCATTTATTAGCTTGTACTTCCAATTTTTACGCTCAAAGTAGCGCTGATACATTCGCTCAAGCATTTCTGCCCAATCCATAGCCTCTGTACCTCCTTGACCAGGATGAATGGAAATGATAGCTCCACATTGATCAAATTTTTGATTAAGATAGCGCTTGATCTCCAACTCTTTAAAGAATTTTTTTAGCTCACTACTCGCTTTTTCGATATCTTGTTTAATTTCTTCATTTGATTTAGGATCTTCAGCTTGCAATTCAAGAAGAGTTTGTAAATCCTCAATTTTTTGTTTAAGTTCTTTGTGTTCGTCAATAATGGTCTGAGCCCTTTTTTGTTTTTGTATTTCACTCTGAGCGCTTTCTCTTTGCCAAAAATTTGGATCAACAGTGGCCTCCTGTACCCCTTGAACAATTTGTTTTTGTTTAGCTACATCGAAATTAGCTAATAATTTTTGAGCATCTTCAATTAATTTTTTGATTGTTTCATCAGTCATGATCTTATTCTAACCGATCTCTGGTCAGAGTCCAGTTTTCTTCTAGTTTTTGATCGAGATAAAAATAAACGGGAATCTGATTGATGCCAGATTGTTTTTGTATCTCAAAATGATCGTGTATAAAGTTTTGTTCTATATCGATTAAAACTTTTAAGCGATTCTGCTCGGGCACTGAAACTAAAAAACTTAATTCTAAAAATTCTTGATCTAATTGATTAAAATGGGGTTGGGTACTAAATTCGACGCTCTTTAATTCTTTATTGTCATTCAAAGTCTGAATTTGTTTAATTTTTACTTCAGGAGCTAAATAGATTCGCTGATAGTTAACATAAGTGAGGTGATTAGCCATGTTAAGCTCTGGATTAGTATTAATTGTTATTGGTTTTTCATTGCGGTTAATAAATTCAATGACAATTTGCTGAACTTGCTTGTCGTTTTGGTAGAAATGAAATTCTCTATCAATCAAAGCATTGGCTTTATTGATACCAACATTACTTTCTACGTTATAAAAATAGAAGTTACTAGGGTTTTTTCTTATTAATTGACCGCCAAAACCTAGTTTTTCCCAAAGTTCTTGTAGTTCTGGATTTTGACTATAAATTTGGATATTTTTATTTTTTAAATTTTCTAGAATCAGATTGAGAAAATCTAGTTTTTCTTGATTGTTGAGCTCGCTGAGTTGGCTTTCTATAGCAACTTTACTGTGATTAAGAAAGTTAGCTTTTTCTCTAGATCCGGCAAAGAAATTTAAGCGATCACTTCTCGCTACTTGAGCAAAATTATCAGCATTGATTGGGGTTTCATAATCTGGGAGTTGCACTGGTCCGATCCAAGCTAGTAAATTTTCAATGAAATTTAAATTAACAAAAATTATGCCGTCAATCTTTTTATCTTTATCTAAGTAGGGGCTATCATTTGCGATATTTTGCCAAAGACTAATAATATTTTGAGCACTAGTAGCCAATTCTGGCCACCAATTGGCATCTTGAATTAGCAAGCCCTTGCCTTCACTGAGATACTCATAGTGTCCAGCTGGACTTTGAGGGAAATTGTTTTGTTGACCAGCCACTGTATAAATATCTTGGATAGGATTAAGTCTGAATATTCCATGTGAAAACTCAAGAAAGAAGTAAGAACCTGTGAAACCTCCAGTCGCTCTTAGCTCATCACTGTTTTGTAGAAGCACTAAATAATTAATTTTTTCGCTCAAAAAATGCGATAAAATAATGTCTAAATCTTTACTAAAATCTTTAAAAATTATTTTTTTTAAATTTTTATTAATTTTTTGATAATTTTTTATAATTTTTTTTGCGCTTTTTTCTATCAATTCTTCATTTTCGCTTTTAGTTAAATTGAGGCTTAGATAATTTTTCACATTTTTCTGTAAAGCAAAAATTGAATAAACATTTATTAATAAAATAAATAGTGTTAGTCCTAGTAGTATAAGAATTATTTTTTTAACCATAATTTCTGATAAATTTCAGCTATTCTAGACCAAGTTAAGATTTGACTCGCTTCTTGATCGAACTTTTTTGTTTTAGGAGCTTTGAGAATAGCTTGAGCAATTTCTTGAGGTGTTTGGGCTGTGAAAATATAATCTTTAAAAATTGATAATTCTAAATAGTCTTTAATAAACTGATTATGATAATGGGCTATTACTCGACAACCCTGTTTCAAAGCTTCAGTAATACTTAAATAACTAGAGACAAAGGCAATTGGGTAATCTGTGAAAAGTTTTTCTGCATCAGGTACTGTTCCATGAAAATTAACTGTCAACTTCATTTTTTCAACATATTTTTTTGCCTTATTCATTAAGGGACCATCACCATAAACATCAAGCTGATATTTTATTTTTTTGTTTTGTAAGATTTTTAAAGCTTTTAGATAAGTAAGAATGCCAGTTTCTGTAATCAGGCGCCCTACAAAAATAAATTTATTTTCAAAACGCTTGTTTTTTGAAAAGTTTTCTTTTTCACTGGCGCCAAAAATAATTTCGTCGGCTTTAACTTTATAATATTTTTGATGAAAGCCTCCAACAACAATGCTGCCTTTGCACAGTTTATTGGCTAAACGATGCCAAAAGATGGCTTTTTTATCTGGAGCTTCACTTTTTTCATGGCCATGAAAAGTGATAAAAAGTTTTTTAAAAATGAAGGGATAAATTGGAATAATCCACCAGAAAACATCATGAACGTGGATTATGTCTGCGTCTATT
This sequence comes from uncultured Pseudomonadales bacterium, assembly GCA_964393205.1. Taxonomy (GTDB): domain Bacteria; phylum Patescibacteriota; class Microgenomatia; order UBA1400; family PJMF01; genus JAAZKO01. The sequence goes on from CAYMSV010000004.1 coordinate 44,644, forward strand.
AATAATTTTCTGTTTGTTAAAACTTGTTTCCAAATTTTTAATTTATAGTTGTTGCTAGGACGATTATCAATTCGATGAACTAAGACTTGATCGATTAGTTCTCTTTTCTCTAATTCGAGCTCCTGGTTGCCAGCTAAAACTGTTACTTGATAGCCAGCTCTGATCAACTCCTGATTGAGTTTAACAAGGTGTTTTTCTACTCCACCAATTCGGGGAGCAAAGTACTGGCTAATTTGTAAGACTTTCATATAATAAGCTTATGACTAAGTTTGATTATAAAAAAGAATTGCCTTCCTTGATAGTGACGATTTTCAATGAAGCACTTGCTTTGAAGGATTTTTTAACAAGTCTTGAGCGACAATCATTACAGCCTGGAGAAATTATTTTTGTCGATGCTGGTTCAAGTGATGGTACCCAAGAATTATTAAAAAAATTTATTAAACACAGTTCTGTGCCGAGTAAATTGTTTATTAAAAAAGGTAATCGTAGTGTGGGACGCAATTTTGCAGTAAAAAAAAGCCGAGGAGATTGGCTAGCTATTACAGATGCTGGTTGTATTTTAGATAAAAATTGGTTGAAAGAACTTTGGAAGAAACAAGAAGAAACTCATGCGAGAGTAATAGCCGGTTATTATCGAGGTTTAGCTGATAGTGCCTTTCAAGAAGCAGTTATTCCATATTTTTTAGTTATGCCAGAGCGTTTGCAAGAAAGTAGTTTTTTACCAGCTACTCGCTCAATGTTGATTGAGAAATCTCTTTGGCAAGAAATTGGGGGTTTAGAAGAGCGTTTAGAATATAGTGAAGATTATCACTTAGCCAATAAATTAAAAAAGAAAAAAGTAAAAATTACTTTTGCCAGAGAAGCGATTGTTTATTGGTTGCCAGCAAAAAACATATTTCAATTTTGGCAGAAGATATTTGGCATGGCTAAAAATGATGTTTTAGCAGCTTTGTTACGTTTTAAAGTTTATTTAATTTTTTTGCGCTATTTAATTTTTTTAACAATTTTAATATTTTTTAATAATATTTATCTAATTTTTTCTTTGATTGTTTTGTATTTATTGTGGGCGATTGTAAAAAACTTAGTTTATTGTAAAAAATCTTTTTTTTATTTACCGCTTTTGCAAGTGACCAGTGATGTGGCAGTGATGTTGGGAACAGTAGCAGGCTTAATTCAATCTAATTTTTTTAATAAATCTTGATATTTTTTTTCCAGTTGAGGATCACTTTTTTTTGAAAAATAAAACTGTATTTTATTTTTATTTTTTTGTTCTTTGACTATTTTTTTCAATTTTAATTTTTTAATTACATGTTGAGCAGTGCCTAAGTTACCATCAACTATGAGAGTCTTGGGTCCAAAAAATTTCTCAAAGGTTTTTTTAAAAAAAGAAAAGTGAGTACAGCCCAGAACTACGGCATCACAACTTCTCTTTTGACCAAATTTTTCTTCTAGATAATTATAAATTTTTTCTTCATTAAACTGATTATTTTCTGCAAACCTAACCAATTCTCCCAACACCTGAGTCTCAAAAATAGCTTGTTTGGCGAAGCGCCTTTTAAGTTGATCTAGCTGTTGACTGTTAGCAGTGATAGCGCTAGCAGTAATTAGAATTTTGGCTGAAATTTTATCTTTTAGTAAATCTACGGCCAATTTAACAGCTGGTTCCATACCAAAAATTGGAAAATTAAATTTACTTTGGTCTCTTAGTTCATTAATAGCTAAACTAGTTGCGGTATTGCAAGCAATTACCAGTGCATCAATTTTTTTTTGTGCTAAAAAATTTACACTATCTACAACATAGCTAGCGACCAAATTAGGAGCCTTTTCTCCATAAGGTACCTGATCGGTGTCAGCAAAGTAGATGAAAGTTGCTTGATAATTTAATTTGAGAAAAGTATTGAGAACAGTTAAACCGCCAGCTCCAGAATCAAAAATAGCAATTGTCATCACTGTTGATTATAACGCTATTTTTTTTCATTCTTCTATGCGAATAGCTTTGCCGCCAATTAGTGCTTCAGCAATTTTTTGATAAGTTTGATTAATGGTTCGAGCAAAAGTTGGTTGTGAAATGGCCATTTCATTAGCAGCGCTTTTTTGATCTTTCTGATCAAAATTATAAAGTTTAAGAGCTTCTATTTCATCTTTGGCGAGGACCACCTCTTCAAGTTCCCTCATTGGAATACCTGCAGGTTTAAAATAATGAGCTTTAGCTTGAAAGCGTAGGCGACGACGGATTCTTGGTCTTGGCATATTAAGCTGGATTATAACAGTTTGTTCCCTGCATGGCAGTTCCACACTTAGGACAAACAGAGTTGCTACATGGAGTAGCGTGCCGATGAGTTTCTTGATATTTACACTTTGGACAAGTACAAACATTTGAACCTAAAGGGCGATTGGCAGCACCACGCCGACCTGTTCTAGGACCCATCCCTAAAGGTCCGGTTTGATCACGATTTGGCATAATTTCCTTTCTTTAATTAATATTTTAGTGAATATATATTCATAATAACAGCAATATTGCTTTTTGTCAAAGGGTGCTAGAATATTGATATATGCAAGGAAATGAACTAATTTTAACCATAGTAGTAGTGGGCCTAGTAAGTGCTATTTTTATCTATAAGTCGCATAGGCAAAAACAGTCTAGTTGGAAAGGTTTTTTATTTAAAAAACGCCGACATGAGGACTATGAGAGTGGACAAACCACCTATACTTTGGTTTTCAAGACTGATGATGGTAAGAAGAGCCGAGTGAAAATTAAATCTAAAGCAGAATTTGATAAATGGACAGAGGGTGACAAGGCAGTTAAAACTGCTGGAGAATTTTTTCCGAAGAGAGTGTAATTCAACTATTCAAAGTTTTGAATAATTTTAGCTAAGTTATTTTTTTGTTCTTGGTAGAATTTATTTTTATCTATTTTAACGATTTTTTTAATTTCTCTAGTTCGATATTTTTTTTCCAAATTTTCTAGTTCATCATCACTGATTACTAAATAAACTAAATGATTGTCCATTGCGGTAACAATTACTAAATCACTTAAAGCGATTTGATCATTTTTAATAAATAAGCTTTGCCAGCGTCCAGTTGGAAAAGCAGTAAAACCATAACGAGCTTTAAATTCAAATAATCCGGCCGTATTAAATAAACCAGCAGGATTGCTAGCTCTGCCATGACTGATGCTTTTTAATTTTTTTTCTAGTGCAAACTTGATTAGTTGATATTCTAGAATTGCTCCAACGCCGCCCCTAATTTTAGGAAATCTTTCTTTGGCTCCAAAAGAAACCACAGCGCTGGCTTCATTAATAGAAAAAACCAGTGCTGAACGCAAGCAATTATCTTTGTAGAGACCGGCAATATAGCACTTTTTACCAACTCGAATTCGGCCAAGAATTGATGTTTCTAAATCAAAAATAATGGCTCTCTCTTTTCTCATAGTAGTGTCTTGGTAAAGTTTTTTGAACTCATTAAACGAAGATTCATCCATCAATCTAACATCTAGATTAAAACCTTCATTTTGGAAGTATTCCTGAGCTTTTTTTAGCGATTTTCGACCTCGCTTAGAGAGAATATAATCTTCAGCTTTTTCAACGCTAGTTAAATCACCAAACCAATTAATATTCTCTGGAGCATAAATACCACCCTCTACAGGATATTTAAAAATAACAATATCTGCTTGATTAATCTCTGCTAGATCAGGTTTTTCTTTCTGAAAATAACTAGCAATTTTAATATTGGTCTTTTCAATTAACATGGTTTTATTATACTTTAAAGCTTGGCTTTGCAGTAGCAAGTTAATGCTTGAAAAACACAGATATTTAGAGAGCTTATATGCTGTTTGAATAGATTTTTTATACTTTGAAGTTTAAAATAAGGATATGAATAAAATTAAAGTGGCTATTTTGTGTGGTGGTAAATCGGCCGAGCACGAGGTGTCTTTGCAATCAGCGCTAAATATTTATAAGGCAATTGATAAAAACAAATATGAGCCAGTGCTAATTGGTATTAGCAAGTCTGGACAGTGGTATTTGGGAAATAATGAACAGTTTATATTGAATGCAAATAGTTCAAAAAACATTGCTCTTAATCAAAATGGAGACGAAGTGGTTTTAATTCCCGGTAGTGGAGGAAGGCTTTTTAATATTACTAAGCCACAAAAGGAACTGAAGATCGATGTGGTATTTCCCATATTACATGGTCCTTTTGGTGAAGATGGCACAGTGCAGGGATTATTAAAATTAGCAGAAGTACCTTTTGTCGGTGCTGGCGTACTTGGTTCCGCTGTTGGTATGGATAAAGTTATTATGAAACGTTTGCTATATGAGGCAAAAATCAATATTGCAAAGTTTTTAGTTGTCAATTCTACCGATGAGAAGCCAAGTTTTAAAAAAGTATCGGAAGAATTAGGTTCTCCTTTTTTTGTCAAACCAGCTAACATGGGTTCCTCAGTTGGGGTGAGTAAGGTTGAGAACGAAAAACAATATTATGAAAGCCTAGAAAAAGCGTTTCAGTATGACTTAAAAGTTTTAATTGAGGAATATATTGATGGACGAGAAATTGAATGTTCGGTTTTGGGTTTCGAATCAATAGCGGCTTCTATACCGGGTGAAATAAAACCTCAACACGAATTTTATTCATATGAAGCAAAATATATTGATGAAGATGGAGCTATTTTAGACATACCAGCACAAATTTCTAAAGAAAAAGTTTTAGAAGTACAAGCCTTAGCTGTTAGAGTTTTTGAGATTTTGTTCTGCGAAGGATTGGGCAGAGTTGATTTTTTTCTAAAAAGAAATGGAGATTTATTGGTTAATGAAATAAACACTTTGCCTGGTTTTACAAAAATAAGTATGTATCCAAAATTATGGGAAGCCAGCGGTTTAGCTTACACACAATTAATAGATCGATTAATAGAATTAGCAATAACTAGATTTAACAAAGAAAAAAAATTAAAAACCAGTTATTAATTTTTAAAGAAACTTGTTAATTAATACTTTTTTTTGTAAAATTAAGCTGGATTAAAAACATAATCAAGAGAAATGGTGAGGGAACTAGCCCGAAGACCCATTCAGCAACCGAGCCTTGGCCACGGTGCTAAATCTAGCTCGAAAGAGGGAGATTGGCTTTATTGAAAATTAACACTCCCTGAAAGGGAGTTTTTTTATCTCTAAATTTTATTAATTGCTTTAATCCAGATATGGAAGAAGTTTATGAAAAAACAATATACTGCTGAAGCGGTAGCTGCTGGTCATCCAGATAAAATAGCTGATCAAATAGCTGATAAAATTGTTGATGCTTGTCTTGAAAAAGACCCTTTTAGTCGAGTAGCGGTTGATGCTTTAGTGACAAAAAATAAAATTGTTCTAGCTGGGGAGATAACTTGCCAGGTTTCAATTAATTATGAAAAAATTGCTCGTCAAACAATTAAAGAATTGGGCTATGTTGACCCTGATTGGCAATTTTCTAATGAGTCGCCATTTGAATGCTATATTCATCAACAATCTCCAGAAATAGCTCTTGGTGTTGATATTGATGGAGCTGGCGATCAGGGTGTGATGTATGGTTTTGCTTGTAGAGAAACAGCTGAATTAATGCCTTTGCCAAGCATGTTGGCTCAAGAATTAGTTAAGAAAATGGATCAAATAAGAGAAAAAAAGATATTGGATTTTTTAAGACCTGATGGTAAATCTCAAGTGGTAATAGATTATGAGGGCGATCAACCGATTCGCGTATCAACTATTATTTTGGCTGTTCCTCATCAACCCGCTATTAAGCGCTCTCAATTAGAAGCAAACTTGTGGGAACTGGTAGTTTCACCAACTATTAAAAAATATTTCCCAAAACTAATAATTAAAAAAGAAGAGATAAAGTTTATTGTTAATGGAACTGGGGTCTGGCATTTGGGAGGTCCAGCTAGCGATACTGGTTTAACAGGTCGTAAGATTATGGTTGATACTTATGGTGGTTTGGTGCGACATGGTGGAGGTTGTTTTTCTGGAAAAGATGCGACAAAAGTTGATCGAAGTGGCGCCTATGGAGCTCGTTTTTTGGCTAAAAACATTGTCGCTCATGGTTTAGCAGATCGTTGTGAAATAAGAGTGGGTTATACTATCGGTTATAAGGAGCCGGTGATTTTTGAAGTAGAAACTTTTGGCACCAATAAAATAGGTTTAGAAAAGATTAAAAAATATGCCATTAATTTACTTGATATGTCAGTTAAAAATATAATAGAGAAATTAGATCTTCGTCAGCCAGTTTTTGCTAGAACAGCAAGGTATGGTCATTTTGGAAGGGGAGAATTTAGTTGGGAAAAAGTTGTCAAATAGATTTTTAATTTTCACCACTAATTTCTTTCCAATTGTCTAATATAACTGATGAAATATTTTTAGCCAAAAGTAAATTACCTTCTTCTGAGCAATGTCCAAAATCACCGGCAAATCTATCAACAAAAATTTGATCATAACCTTTTTCTTTTACTGCGTTTTTAAAAATAAGCTCGTTATCAACCAGCAAAACATCGTTTTTATCTTTAAAGATTAATTCTAGTGATTCACTGCTGCGCATTGGATATTGAGCTGCAATCAATTTAATGTCTTTAGATTTTAATATTTTATAAAGTTGTTGATAATTTTTTGCGTACATACCTCCAACATCCATAGCCTGTTTTAAGATTTCATTTGCCAGTTCTTTTTGGTTTGTTTCTAGATAAGCAGTAGCCAATTCAATTAAAGAACTGGTATGTATTTGATTTCTCATATCTGCTTCCAAAACCCTAAGATAAAATTTTATTGCTTCTTCAAAATTTTCATTTTGAGTATAGTATCTGGCAAGCTCGAACAATACATATGGATTCTGTGGATCAGTTTCTAGAGCTTTATTTAAATAAAAGATTCGATTTTTATCTTTAGAGAATACAGTTATTTCTTCTTTATGACATTTTGGACAATTTGCCAGAGCCAAAAATAGATCTGCATTTTTTATTTTATATTTCTTGATATTTTCTTTAACCCACTTAGTATTTACAAGGATAATTTCACTTGTCGAGTCCACGCTTATCTCTAAGCTTTTTATTAAACCAGCATTAGCAATAGGATTTGTTGGATCTTTTTCTATTGCTTTTTTAAAATATTCAATTGCTTGTTTTATTGTTTTTTCCTCTTGTTCTCTTCGATATGTGTCTTCTGTATAAACAAACATATATCGATAACCAAGATCAGTTAGGGTTAATGCATTATCAGAATTGTACTTTAAAGCCTTTTCTAAAAATTTAATAGCTAATTTTGTTTCAGAATAGTTGTCTGATTTTTGTTGGATCACTAAATCAATGCATGATTGTTCGCTATCACAATCAAGTATTTCTTTGGTTTTTAATTCATTTTTTTCTTTAATATTGGATATTAAAAATTTGATTAATTTATAAGTTCTCGATTTGGAGAGTAAACTATCAGTTACAATTCCTGCTGCTGTTTCGTAGGCTATTTCTTCAAAAAAATCATTAATACCCATTATTGAAATAACTAGATCTGGATCATATTTGTCTATATTTTTTTCTAAATCACGTAATATCTTGTAAGAGTTAATTCCTTCTTTCCCTTCATTTATTACCTTAATTTTTTTTCCTAAATCCTCTTCATTTAATAAGTTTTCTAGATAAGATGGCCAAGAATAATCTTGCATTTTTAAATTAAACATTGGAGTGGTAGTTGATTCACCGAGTGCTAGAATAACAAATTCATCTGTTTTGGAAAAATTATTTTGTGTTTTCTGAAGAATTTTTCCTAATTTCCCAGAAACAAACAGACTTATTTCAAAAAAGATTAGGGTAAAAATAAAGCCAAACAATACTGTGATGAGGAATTTTGCAATATGTTTTATATAATTTTTATGAAAGCTAGCTCCTTTTAAAGAGAGTGGTTTTTTTGATTTATTGCTGAGTTTTTTTCTAATTTTCACCACTTATTTCTTCCCAATTTTCCAGTATAACTGATGCAATATTTTCTGCCAAAAGTAAGTTGCCTTTTTCTGAGCAATGACCAAAATCACCAGCAGCCCTATCGATAAAGATTTGTTCATAACCAGCTTCTTTTACTGCATTTTTAAAAAGTAGTTCGTTGTTTACCAACAGAACATCTTCATTGTTTTTAAATATGAGTTCTAAGGGCTCAATACTTCGCATCGGATATTGAGCCGCAATAAGCTTAATATTTTTGCTAGCAAGTGTTTTATGAAGTTTCTTATAATTTTTGACATATATACCACCCATATCTATTGCTTGTTTAAATATTGTGTTTGCTAATTCTTCTCGATTTGTTTCTAAATAAATGTTTGCTAATTCAATTAGGGTCGTAATGTAAATTTCGCTATTGGTGTGAGTTTCTAATATTTGAAGATAAAATTTTTCTGTTTCATTGACATTACCACATTGAGCGTGATATCTAGCGAGTTCAAACAATACATATGGATTTTCTGGACTCACTGCCAAAGCTTTATTTAAATAAGATATTCGACTTTCGTTTCCTAATGGTTCCATTTCACAACAGGTATCTTGTGTACATACTTCATAATTTGCCAAAAGTATAAAAAGATCTGCATTTTCTATATCATATTTTTTTATATTTATTTTAATCTTTTTTATATTTGTTTTAATTTTTTCATTCAATTGTTCTTCGTCAATTATAGTGTCTCTATTTTCACTATTGTCCCTATAAGGATGTGTGTAGGCATTTCCTAATTGGATTAAAGAGTTCATTAAACCAAGATATATTTCAGGATTTGTTTGATTGTATTCTAATGCTTTTTCAAACCACGCTACTGCTTTATTTGTATCATCGTCTTTGTTTAGATTGTAAGAATACATGTATTGATAGCCTAGTTGAATCATTGTATCTACATTATTGGGATTATATTTAAGAGCTTCTTCTAAAAATTTGATAGTTAGCTTTGTTTCAGGGAAATTATTTTGTTCTTGAATTGAGGCTAAATAAAGACATGATTCTTCACTGTCACAATCTAGTTCTTCTTTTACTTTTGATTGATTATTATCTTTAATATTAACTATTAAAAACTTAATTAATTTGTAAGTTCTTGATTTAGATAGCAGACTATCGGCTTCAATATCTGCTGCTGCTTCATAAGCTATTTCTCCAAAAAAATCATTAATACCCATCATCGAGATAACCAAGTCTGGATCATATTTTTCTATATTTCTTTCTAGATCACTTAGTATTTTGTTAGAGTCAATAGACTCTATACCCTCATTAATAACCTTAACTTCTTGTTCTAAGATAATTTCATTTAATAATTTTTCTAAAATAGCGGGCCAAGAGTAATCTTTCATATTAAAGTCATATACTGGAGCAGTAGTTGATTCGCCAAGAGTTAAAATAACAAATTCATTTTTTTTGGAAAAATTATTTTGTGTTTTATTTAGAAGCTTTTCTAATTTTCCAAAAATTAATAGACTTATTTCAATAAAAACTAAAGTAAAAATTATACCTAGTAATATTATTGCAATTTCTTTAAATATATTTTTAACTCTTTTAAGCATGGTTGAAATATTTATACCTGAGTAAAAAAAGTGTCTTTATTTAAATCAGATTTTATTTCTTGCCAAAAACTTTTTTTTGAAAGAAGCTCTGTATCAAAAAGTTTAATTCTAAAGATCATTATGAAGATTTTTGTAAGACCAAAGCCTAGTAAATATAGTAAAAATAATAAAACAAATAGTAAAATTTTTTGGACGAGCCTAACATAAGCTTGAGTAAATTTCTTAAATTTGTCTATCATATTTTACAATCCATCTGTTCTAAAATTGAGTTGACATAATCTTTATCAAAATCTATTTCCAAAGAACGTAAAGCTTCTTTTCTAGATATTTCACCATTTCTAATTTTTTTGCTAGTTTCTATGTGATAGTGAGAAAAACCAAAGTTTTTCATTGAAAGAAAAACACTAGGAAAATTTAACTGACAATTGGTTGAGCCATGAGGATAGCTTTGATCAATCTGTTGCCAATTTAACTCTTTTTTTAATAAGTCTAATTTATCTTCGGGGAGATCATTGAGAAACCAGTGAGGAGACAGGGCAATAATTTTTTGCTTTTTTAAGGCTCCTTTTTTAGCATCTTTAAAGTTGAGGGGAAAACTTTTATATTTTTCTATTTTACGTAATTTATATTTTATAAAATTTTTTGTTTCTATTGATAAATATTCATACTCATCAAATGATTTTTCGCCAGAACTAGACTGTTCTTTTCTCCAGCCAGCAATTAAAATAGGAATTTTATAATTAGCTGCGGTGTTATAGCAAAGTTGTGTGTACCATAAAGCGCAAATATGACAAATCGTTGTTTTAGACCGATTTTTTATAATTTCGCGGAAGGCATCTTTCATAAAATTAGTTCTGAAATACAACCAATCAACACTTAGTTTGTCAGTGGCGTTTTCAATGTTTTTAAGGGCTTGTTTATTTTCAAAACCGTGATCAAAGGTGTAGGCTAAAACTCTAAGATTAAATTTTTTAACCATGTAATAAAGAGCTAATGTGCTATCTTTACCTCCACTACACATAACCATACAGTCATAGTCGCTTTTGCTTTTATGTTTTTTCAATAATTTAAGTAAATCTGTCTCTAAATATTTTGAGCTTGAGTCTTTTTTTTCATTGTGTTGGTGACAGATGCTACAGACGCCTTGATTATCCAAAAATATATTTTGACCATTTTCTGGTAGAACACATTTGTTACAGATTTTATTATTTTTTGATTTATTCATTTTAGTTTCTTTAATAATTAATTTTATTTTTTTATTAAATAATTTCCCATGACCAAAAAATCCATTTCTGTTTTGATAAAACAATCATATGCGTTTTGAGGAGTACAAACAATTGGTTCATTGTTGTCATTAAACGAGGTGTTGATCAATATGGGCACTCCAGATAATTTCTTAAATTCTGTCACGATCTCATAAAGTAAACCATGGGTTTTTTTTGTAATTGTTTGTAGGCGAGAAGTACCATCATAGTGTATGGCTGAAGGAATTAATTTAGTTTTAGTTTTTTTGATATTTCCTATCATTAACATAAATTGATTATTAATATTTTCTTGAAAATAATTAGCAACTTCATTTTCTGGAATTATTATTCCATAGGGTCTAAACCACTCTCTGTGTTTGATTTTCTGATTTAACAGGTCTTTCATATTTTTATTACAAGCATTGGCCAAAATTGTTCGATGACCAAGAGCTCTAGGGCCAAATTCCATTTCTCCTTGAAACCAGCCAATGATTTTGTTTTTATTTAATTTTTGAGTTACAAATTTTTTAAGTTGACTGTCACTTAGTTTTTTATAATTAGCGTCATTTTTTCTAAGCACCTGAACTATTTCTTTTTCTGAAAAAGAAGGTCCTAAAAAAGCATCTTCCATCACAAAACTTGACCTCGGTTTATTGAGGAAGTGATAATAGACAGAAAGGGCAGCGCCCAAAGATCCTCCTGCGTCACCAGCAGCAGGTTGAATAAAAACTTCTTTGAAAGGAGTTTCTTTTAAGATTCTAGTATTCGCTACACAATTTAAAAATACGCCTCCAGCTAGACAGAGTTTTTTCAAACCAGTTTCTTTGTAAGTGTGCTTGGCAATTTTAAGGATAATTTCTTCAATCATGGTTTGTAGGGTAGAGGCTATATCTAAATATTTTTGTTCAATATTTTTTTCATGAGTTTTACCCATTTTTCTTGCCGGTCCTAAAAGTTTTTCTAAATTTTTAGTAAACATTTTTGAACCACTATTAAATGAAAAATACTTTTCATTTAATTGAAAACTACCATCATCTTTTACATTGACTAACTTTTTAAAAACATCTAAATACTTAGGTTGACCGAGTGCTGCAAGACCCATAACCTTACCCTCTCCAGTGTTTGCTTTAAAACCTAAATAAGTGGATATGGTTGTATAAAGAAGTCCTAAAGAGTGAGGATAGCTTAATGTTTTAATTAATTTAATTTTATTGTTTTTTCCAACTCCAATTGTTGTGGTATCGAATTCGCCAACAGCGTCAGCGGTAATGATTGCCGCCTCTTTAAATGGAGAGCAAAAAAAAGCACTAGCTGCGTGAGAATAGTGATGGGGCGTATATAATATCTTTCCCTCAAAACTCAATTCTTCTTCTATTTTCATTTGTAGTGATAAGCGATCTTGCAACCAATAAGGTATTAGATTTAAAAAGTTAGGTAATGAAAAAGGATAGTGTTTTAAATGATCTTTGATAACTCTTTCAAACTTAAGATAAGGTTTTTCATAAAAAACTATGTAATCCAAGTCTTTAATTGTGATTTGTGCTTTTTGGAGACAAAAGTTAATTGCTTGAATTGGAAAATCGGAAGAAGCCTTGATCCTATTAAAACGTTCTTCTTGAGCTGCAGCTATTACTTTTCCGTCATGAATGAGTGAGGCTGAACTATCATGATAAAAACAAGAAATTCCTAATATATACATTTATACTCCAGCATAAAGGAAAGAAATAATAATTGCTGGTCCTATTTGATAAACTAAAATTGCTAAAATTGCTAAACTTAACAGCAGAGGACTTAAAAAAAGTAATTTTCTTCGTTTAATAAGAGTCCACATTTCTTTAAGAATAAATTTTATTTTTTTCATTAAAAATCCTTTTGGGTTTTACTACCTATTTCGTTCCAATTTTCCAGTATAACCGATTTAATATTTTCTGCCAAAAGTAAGTTGCCTTTTTCTGAACAATGTCCAAAATCACCGGCA
>CAYMSV010000005.1:0-14871 GCA_964393205.1 uncultured Pseudomonadales bacterium
AATAATTTTTCTAAAATAGCGGGCCAAGAGTAATCTTTCATATTAAAGTCATATATTGGAACAGTAGTTGATTCACCCAATGCTAAAATGACAAATTCATCTGTTTTGGAAAAATTATTTTGTACTTTGCGGGTTTGATTTTCTAATTTACCGAAAGCAAATAAAATTGTTTCAAAGAAAATGAAAACAAAGATTAAGCCAAGGAATATAGTTGCGAGGGTTTTGAAAAATTTAATAAATGGGGTTAGCTTTAACATAAATAAATACAAGTAAAATAACTAATTTGTATGGGTGATTTTACATTTCAATTTTAATTACTTAAATCAGCATAACATATTATTTTGGGTGAGATAAAATGTATGATGATTAATTAGGTTTTAGAAAAGTAAGAATGTAATAAATATAAATGACGGTGGGGAGTATTTGAGTTTCTTGGCGGAGGTGACAGGATTCGAACCTGTGAAGCTGTAAAGCTCTGGTTTTCAAGACCAGTGCAATTGACCACTATGCGACACCTCCAATTGTTAAATTATTTTTTTAGCTATTTTCAACCCTCCAATTATACCAAGATTTTATTAAAAAGGCTTAACTCTCCCCATTGTACAGAAAAAATGCTATACTTTTTATTGATGCCCGAACAAAGCAAATCTGCCCCTAGTAAGTCTAGTTCAACTAAAGCTCGAGTAAAACAAAAAGCTTCAGAACACGTGGTTAATTTGCCTAAATCAGCAGAATTAGAAAAATCAAAAATTGCTCCTGGATATTATCGGCCAATTCCTGAAGAAACTTTAGTGACTTGGGAAGCACCAGCTCGGCCATTCAAAAAGAGAAATAAACAATTTTTTAGTACTGTTTTTATTATTGCAGTTTTGATTGCTTTAATTTTATTTTTTGCTGGACAGGTGTTGCCTGTGGCCTTGGTAATTTCAGTCGTGTTTCTAGTTTATGTAACAGCAATGATTCCTCCTCATAATATATCCGTTAAGTTAACTAATTACGGTTTTTATATTGATAAAGAAGCTTTTGCTTGGTACGAAATGGGTCGCTTTTGGTTTGAAAAGAAACAGGGTTTCGATACCTTGCAGATTGAACTAGGTCGTTTTCCCAATCGCTTGAGCTTGGTTTTAATAGAGGGTCAAACTCCAAGTAAAGAAGATTTAGAAGCAGCTTTGTCTGAAGTTTTACTCAAAGAAAAACCTAAGCCTACAACTTATGAAAAAGCATCTCTTTGGCTAAGTGAAAAAATTCCTTTGGAGTAAATATGTCAAAAATTTTAGCTCTTGTTCAAAGAAAAAGTTATTTATTAAACATATTTTTAATAAGTATTTTATTTTTTGTACCAGCATTAGTTAGTGAACAAGCTATTGTTGGACCAATTGTTAATGCTAGCTTGATTTTAAGCCTTATTTTCTTGGGTCAGGGCCAGGCATTTGTCTTGGCAATGTTACCCAGTACGGTGGCTCTGAGTAGTGGCTTATTGCCCTTAGCAATGGCGCCCATGGTTCCTTTTATTATTTTATCCAATGTTATTTACTTGAAGACTTTTGCCTTTATAGATGAAAAAAATTCAAGTATTATTGCGGTTTTAACAGCAGCTCTTTTGAAAAGTGTGTTTTTGAGTATTGTTGTTAAAACAATCATGCTTAATTTATTATCGCCAGTTATAGCCGATAATTTAATAAATATGATGACTTGGCCACAGCTGTGGACGGCAGCAGTTGGTGGTTGTTTAGCTATTGCAATCAAAAAACATGTCAAAATTTAACTTACTTCATCAAATCGCTGAAGCTAAACTTATTGGTCGTGGTGGAGCCGGTTTTCCAGTAGCTGACAAATGGCAGCGAATGAAAGAACATCAATCAGAAAAAAAATATGTGGTTTGTAACGGTAGTGAGGGAGAGCCAGATGTTAAAAAAGACTGGCATATTTTATTTAATTTCTCGGAAAAAGTCTTTCAAGGTATGATTCTGGCCATGGATTTTTTAGAAACTAAAGAAGGATACTTATATCTTAATCGTGATTATTATAAAAAATTAAAAGAAAAGTTAGATCCTTTATTTAAAAAATGTTTAGACTATGGTTATTTAATTAACCTTTTTTTAGAAAAACCCAGTTATATAGGAGGAGAAACTGGTTCACTACTTAATAGTATTGAGGGAAAGAAAACTCAACCGCGTCTTAAACCTCCGTCGCCTTCAATTACCGGCATCAATGGGGTGCCAGTTTTATTGCAAAATGTTGAAACTTTTTATGAGATTGCTTTGGTAGCTGAGGGAAAATATGAAAAAAAGCGCTTTGTAACTATTAATAATACTCAAAATGAAGGAGTTTTTGCTCTGGATCGAGATGCGTCGGTTGCAGAGGCATTAAAAAGCACTGATAATTATCCCGACTCAGCTTTTTTTGTTCAAGTTGGTGGTGGGGCTAGTGGCAATGTCTTTCACAAAAAACAATTAAATGAGCAACTTTTGGCTGGTTGTGCTTCAATTACTCTTTATCCTTTAGAAACAGATGTCTTACAAGTTTTGCGTCAATGGGCTGATTTTTATGCCAGAGAAAGTTGTGGTAAGTGTACTCCTTGTCGAGAAGGAACTTGGCAGGTTAAAAGATTAGTTGACCAAGCTTTACTTAATAATCGAGCTGACGAAGAATTATGGCAGAAAATTTTAACTATCGCCAATAATATGGAAAAAACCTCAATTTGTGGTTTGGGACAAGCTCTAATAGTACCTCTTACGAGCTATTATCAAAATGTTTGGCAAGAAATAAAAAATGATCAAAATTAAAATTGATGGACAAGAATATCAAGCCAAAGAAGGCGAAAGTGTTTTACAAGTAGCCATGCGTGAGGGTTTAGATATTCCTCACCTTTGTTATCACGAAGATTTGCCAATAGAGGCTAATTGTCGCTTATGTTTGGTTAAAGTTAATGATAGAGTTGAAACTTCTTGCAATTTAAAAGTGAGAGAGGGTTTAGAGGTTTTTAGTCAAGATCAGGAAATAACTGAACTGCGCCAGGAAAATCTTGAGCTATTGCTTGGCGATCATGAAAAAAATTGTCCTAAGTGCCAGGAAAATTTACCCTGTCCGGCAAAAAAATTAATGGAGAAATATGGTGTTAGTGGTAACAAGTACCCTCGTCGTCAATTAGAAACTAAAGTAGAAGATCTGGGGACGGCGGCAGAATTTGATCCAGAAATGTGTGTTAATTGTAATAGATGTGTAAATACTTGTTCAAAAATTGGCATTAACTATTTAGAAATTGAGGGAAAAGCAGCACAAAGCCAGCTAACTGCAACAGCAGATCAAAAAATTGATTGTATTTATTGTGGTCAATGCACTGTTCATTGTCCAGTGTCGGCGGTTAGAGAAAAAAATCATTTAAAAAGAGTTGAAGAGGTTTTAGCTGATCAAGATAAAATCTTAATCGCCCAAATGGCACCTTCAGTGAGAGCTAGTATTGGTGAGGAGTTTGGTTTACCAGTTGGTAGTGACGTAACTGGACAAATGTATACAGCACTACGCCAATTAGGTTTTGACTATATTTTTGATGTTAATTTTGGAGCAGATATTACCACAATGATTGAGGCTCAAGAGTTGGTGGAGAGAATTAAAGATGACGGGGTTTTACCAATGTTTACTTCTTGTTGCCCAGCTTGGGTAAAGTTTGTGGAATTTTATTATCCTGATTTAATCCCTCATTTAACCACTTCTCGTTCGCCTCAGATTCATTCTGGTGGAGCCTATAAAACTTGGTGGGCTAGTCAGCAAGGAATTAATCCAGAAAAAATTGTGGTGGTGTCAATAATGCCTTGCACTTCTAAAAAATATGAGGCTGATTTAAACAAATTTGATTTATCGATAAGTAATAGTAGTGGTGAGTCAATCACTGTCAAGCCGGTAGATATGGTTTTAACTACTAGAGAGACAGCAGCCTTATTAAAAAAACAGCAAATTGATCTTAAACAACTAGAACCGAGTCAAGCTGATAGTTTAGGAGAACACTCTGGTGCAGCTGCCATTTATGGTGCCTCTGGTGGGGTGATGGAATCAGCACTACGTACTGCGGCCAAAATGCTAACTGGTCAGGACCTAGCCCGCTTAGAGTTTGACTCTGTCAGAGGAATGAATGGTTTAAAAAAAGCTTTAGTGCGTCTTGATTTGCCAGATGGTCAGGAAATCAAACTCAAAGTAGCGGTGGTTAGTACGCCTAAAAACGCCAGAATTGTTATTAATGAATTAAAAAAAGATCCGCGAGCCTATGATTATATTGAATTTATGGCTTGCCCTGGAGGCTGTATTGGAGGTGGAGGTCAACCACTAACTTCAACTGAAGCAATTGTTGCTGAAAGAATTAAGGCTCTTTACCAAATTGATCAAAACAAAAAAATGCGCACTGCTCACGCTAATCCCTTAGTTAAAGAATTTTTAGATTATTTAGAGCATGATGAATTGGGTCAGAAAATAGAAAAACAAGTTTTACATACAAGTTACGAAGCCAAAAAAAGAGGCCAATAATCAATACTCAAATAAGTTTTGTCTGTTATAGTTTGTGCTATAATTATTCTAATTATGCAAGAAAATTCCTCCACAACCATGCCCGATACCAAGAATAAAACCTTTTTTCTGGTTAGCGCCATACTACTAATATCTATTGCAGTGATCATTGCCGTTTTTTTTAGAAAAAATCAAGTTGATCAAGATATGAGTCAGGAGAAAGTTGTTGAGGAAGAGCAAAGCTCAGATGTTTTTGACCAAAATCAAGAGGAGAGTGATTTATTATTTTCAGACATAATGGTTAATCGTCAAGGAACTTATGTTTGTCAAATTGAAGACGAGCAGAGTAGTTATGTTTATTATTTTGATAATGAGCGTATAGCGATAGATGTTAAAACGCCAGAATATCACATGAAAACTATTGTCAATGAAGAGTTTACTTATAATTGGGATGTAGAGAAAAGAGTTGGCACTAAGTTTTCTAATCAGGATGATATGTTTGAGGATGATTTAGATCAAGAAGGCGATGTTTTTGACGAAGAATGGACTGATGAAATGGAGGGAGATGTCTTGCCAGAAGAAGATGTAGGACCTCTAGATCCAGCTAATTTTGTTTGTCGAGTTTGGTCGGCTGATGAAACAGTTTTTACTCCTCCAACAGATGTTGTTTTTCAAGACTTAAGTGAAATTCAAGAACAAATGATGGATTTTGTTGAGTAATCAGCCTTTTTAGAGTTGTTGAATATAATCTAGCACTTCTTGACTATGGTTTTTGGCTTTAACATTTAGCCAAACTTTAATTATTTTTCCTCTTTCATTAATTAAAAAAGTAGAACGTTTGGTACCAAAATATGTTTTACCCATCATCCTTTTTTCGCCCCAGGCACCAAAAGCTTCCATTAATTTATGATCTGGATCAGACCACAAAGGAAAATTTAGAGAAAATTTCTTTTTAAATTTTTGATGACTGCTTTGAGAATCTTTACTAACTCCGATAATTTGAATATTTTTGTTGGCAATTTCTTGATTGGCATCGCGAAAATTACAAGCCTCAATCGTACAGCCCGGAGTATTATCTTTTGGGTAAAAATAAATTAAAACTTTTTTTCCTAAAAGTTTTTCTAGACTGGTTTCTTGACCTTTTTCGTCAATAAGTTTTATGGAAAGTGGAGCCTGATTGTTTTCTTTTAGCATCTTAGCGCTATGTTATGATGGGAATATGAATAAAGTCAAATTTTCTAAAAACATTAATTTGGACAAAATTTTTTTAAAGAAATTGTTAACTAAACAATTTGAACCTGGTTTTCCAGTAGTGATAAAATTACATTTTGGCGAACCTGGTAACCCTAATGCCTTTAGTGCTAGCGATGTAAAACCCTTAGTTGAGGGTTTAGAGGAATTGGGCTTTGAAGTAATTTTGATTGACACGCCAGTAGCTTACAACTCTCCTAGAGGATCAAAGACCGGCTACGAAGAAGTTGTTAAGAAACGTGGTTACACCAAGTTTAGTAAATGCTATATTGAAGATCAATATATAGAACAAAAAGTAGGTGATCTAGAGTTTGAAGTAGCTAAAATTTTAGCCGAAGCCAAAAATGTTTTAGTTTTAACTCATATTAAGGGTCACGAATGTGCTGGTTTTGGTGGAGCTATAAAAAATTTAGGGATGGGTGCTCTGTCAGCTAAAAGTAAGAGCTTGATTCACGGCCTTAGCAAACCAATTTTAAATCCAGATTTATGTGTGGGTTGTGGAGTTTGTGCTAGTGCTTGTCCAGCCAACGCCATCACCATTCAAAATAATTTGGCCGAAGTAAATCTTAATCTTTGTTATGGTTGTTCAATTTGTCAGATAGTTTGTCCTCAGAGCGCACTCCAAGCTCAATCAAAAAATTTTGATGAGGCTTTAGCAATGGGAGCGGTAGCAGCTATTAAACTAATGCCAAAGAACACTTTTTACATCAATGTTTTAAAAAACATTGCTAAAAATTGTGATTGTGATAATCAAGCTAGTCCAATTTTAGCTGATGATATAGGTATTCTCTATGCAGATAATCCGGTGGCTATTGATCAAGCCAGTGTAGATTTGATTAATGATAGAGAGGGTAAAGACGTTTTTTATCAAGCTAACAACAAAGATCCAAAATTACAGATAGATTATGCAGCTGTACACGGTCAATTAGACAAAGAATATCAATTAGAAGAATTAGAAAATTAAGATAACTAATCGATTTGATAGTGTTCTTTAATTGTTTTAACAATCTGTTCTACGCCTTCTTTTGTAAGTTGTTCAGATTTTAGCATTCGATAAACAGTAACATAGAATTTTTTAATATTTAGGAGTTTATTGTCTTTAATTAATTGACAAATTTCTGCGACATTTTCTTCTGGTGATTTAAGAATATCTTTGAGAATTTGTTTGTATATTTTTTTAATAGGATGAAGTTTTGAGTCATCCTCTTTGGTAAAATCAAGTTTTTGAATTGTTTCTAATTGTTGACAAATTTTGTTGGCTTTTTCAACTTGCATTGTTGTCGGAGAGACAGGACTCGAACCTGCGACCTTACGCACCCCATGCGTACGTTCTAGCCATCTGAACTACTCTCCGCTCTTAGCTTGATTTTACTGCTTGTTTGCCTTTATGTAAACTTTTAGTCTTAATATCTAATTGTTATAAAAAGCGTAGTTTGCACGAAACTTTAGATAGTGTTATAAGTAAAAGCAGCAATAAAAAAAGGAGAATTATTTATGGCAAAGAAAACTAAAAATAAAGATGCATCAGCAGTTGGTCATGATACCAAAAACGCTAGATCACAAGCAGTAACAATCGCCATGTCGCAAATCGAAAAAGAATTTGGTAAGGGTTCAATTATGAAATTGGGCGAATCTTTAAAAGATATGCCTAAGGTTCCAACTGTTTCTACAGGTTCATTATCGCTTAATTTAGCATTGGGAATTGGGGGTTATCCAAAGGGACGAATTGTCGAAATTTATGGTCCAGAAGCATCAGGAAAAACAACCTTGTGTCTACATGCTATAGCTGAAGTACAGAAACAAGGTGGAATAGCAGCTTTTATTGATGTTGAACACGCACTAGATCCAGTTCGGGCTGAAAAAATTGGAGTTAATTTAGAAGAAGTGCTTATTTCTCAACCAGATTATGGTGAACAAGCTTTAGAAATTGCAGAGACCTTAATTCGTTCTGGTGGGGTGGATATCATAGTACTCGACTCAGTAGCAGCTTTGGTACCAAAATCAGAAATAGATGGTGATATGGGTGATCACCAAATGGGCACTCAAGCACGCTTAATGTCTCAAGCAATGCGTAAATTAACTGCTGCGTTGAATAAAACTAAAACTCTAATGATCTTTACTAATCAAATTCGAATGAAAATTGGAGTGATGTTTGGTAGTCCAGAAACAACAACTGGCGGCAATGCTCTTAAGTTTTATGCTTCACAGCGTCTTGATATTCGCAAAATTGGTAATATTCAAGAAGGTGACGAAGTAGTGGGTACTCGCCATCGAGTAAAAGTGAAGAAAAACAAAATTGCTCCTCCTTTCAAAATTGCTGAATTCGATATGGATGAAAGTGGTATTTGTTTAACCGGAGACATTGTTGATATAGCAGTAGAAAAAGATATTATTGAAAAAGCTGGTAGCTTTTACAAATATAAAGGTGAAGTTTTAGCTCAAGGTAGGGAAGCTACTAAAGATAAATTAAAAAACAATTCTACGCTAATGAAAGAAATTGAGAAAAAAATTTGGCAAGAGCTTGAGAAGAGTAATTAATAAAAAGATTGATATATAGTTATTTTTACTCATTATTTTATTTTATTCTAAATTGACTTTGCTTAGTTATTGGCATATAATATCTGTATTAGTCATTAATACTAACATTATTAAATAAACAAACTGGTCAGCTACAATTTTGGATCAGATATTATTAAAGAACTTTAGACATCGAAATTAACTTATTAAACTATGCAAGAAGAAAGACTTAAAGAATATTTATCTTTCTTAATACTTTTCGATAATAATATTGGGGCTTTTTAAGCCTTTTTCATAAGTTCTACCGACTGATTGAGTTTGTTTAAAGAAGGAAAATTATGTCATTTTTTAGTAATTTGTCGACGCTGTTTGCAGCAGACAATGAGAATAACAAACAAAGTCGAAAAGACAATCGAGGTCAAGCTAAGAACAAAGTTCAAGCTCAAGCGAAGAAAAGTAAAGAAAAACCTAGTAAGCCCAAACACAATAAGGCTCGATCAAGTGGTAAACAAGAAACTTTTGTTAAAGCTAGCTCTGATGCAGAGAATATTATTCGTGATGCTCGTTCCAAAGCTAGAGAGATCATTATCGAAGCTAAGGATGAGGTTTTGGAGATGCGCTCTAAAGCAGAAAAAGAATCACGTCGTCTTGAACATGAATTAGCTGAACAACAAAGAACCCTACAAAGCAAGTTAGACAAATTAGATTATCGTTTTGATCAAATTGAACAAAAGGAAAAAAGAGCAGATCAACTTAAGGAAGAGTTAGTCAAACAAAGAGCTGAAATTGATAAATCCAAAAGTCAAGTTTTAAAGAAACTAGAAGAACTTTCTGGTTATTCTAAAGAAGAAGCTAAAGAATATTTAATTGAGGGTTTAAAGAAAAAACTAAGTCACGATTTAGCTAAATTAGTGGCTGAAAAAGAGGAGCAGGCCAGGTTGGATGCAGATGACAAGGCTAGAGAAATTTTAATTGACGCTATGCGTCATGGAGCTACTGATTATGTAGCTGAATATACTGTTTCAGTTGTTAGCATTCCCTCAGAAGACATTAAAGGAAAAATTATAGGAAAAAATGGTAGAAATATTCATGCTTTTGAACGTAAAACTGGAGTAGATATCGATTTAGACACTTCTAATACTGAAATTAAACTTTCTTCATTTGATCCTGTTCGTAGAGAAATTGCTAGAGTAGCCATGGAGCGTTTAATTAAAGATGGCCGTATTCAGCCAACTAGGATTGAAGAAGTAGTTGATAAGGTGACCGAAGAAGTTGAACGTATTACTTTTGATGCCGGTAAAAAACTTTGTCATGAGGTTGGTGTTTATAATATTCCCAATGGCTTGATCGCTATGTTGGGTAAGTTTAAATACAGGTTTTCTTATGGGCAAAATTTAATTAAACACACCATAGAAGAAACTAAAATAGGTACTAAGCTAGCTCAAGAGTTGGGCTTAGATGTCAATACGGTCAAATTAGGTTGTTTGCTTCATGACATAGGTAAGGTTTCTGAAGATCCTGACGAAAATCACGTACAAGCTGGTATTAGAATCGCTAAGAAATTTAATATTTCTCCAGCAGCTATAGCTTGTATTGCGGAGCATCATGAGGATCAAGCATTTTCTAGTCCTGAGTCTGTAGCAGTTTATATAGCTGACGCAATTTCTGGTGCTAGACCAGGCGCTCGTTATGAAAATCATGAAGAATACATGAAGCGCATGGAGTCTTTAGAACAAATAGCCACTTCATACGATGAGGTTAAAAGAGCCTATGCGGTGCAGGCTGGTCGAGAGTTAAGAGTAATTTTATTACCAGAAAAAAGTAAAGATGATGATGTAACACTTTTAGCCAATGACATTCGTGATCGCGTGGCTAAAGAAGTAATTGTTCCTGGTACAGTAACAGTTACTGTTATTCGAGAAATTCGTGGACAAGCTCAAACAAAATAAAGTAGAATGGGTTTAATATGTATGACTTTTTTTTGATCACTCAAGCAATTATTTCTATAATTTTGACCATTCTGGTTTTATTGCAAGCTAGTTCTGGTAGCACTAGTAATATCTTTAGTGGCGGTGGCGGAGAAACCTATCATACACGTAAGGGTGTAGAAAAATTATTTTTTTATGCCACAATCGTTTTTGGAGCTTTCTTTGTTATTAACAGCTTATTACTGTTGCTTTACTAAATTATGCGTAAACTTTATTGGTATATTAGTTTATATATTCGTCGTCATGGCTGGTTGTTTTTAGTTTCAGTCCTTGCCACGATCGTTTTCTTTTCTTTTTTACTGCCTCTATTATTAAAAAATTTGACTTTTAAAAAACAGAATTACATTGCCGTTGTTGGACAGTATAATTTATCCAATTTACCACCGATTATTAAGCAGCAGTTAAGTGCTGGTCTTAGCAGCATAGGTGCTGATCAAAGTCCTCAGCCAATGTTAGCAGAACGTTGGATTTTGGAGGATGATGCCAAACAATACCGTTTTGTTCTAAAAAAAGGAGTTTTTTGGCAAGATGGAAAAGAACTGGTTCCAGAAGATGTTTATTATA
Organism: uncultured Pseudomonadales bacterium; assembly: GCA_964393205.1. Lineage (GTDB taxonomy): Bacteria > Patescibacteriota > Microgenomatia > UBA1400 > PJMF01 > JAAZKO01. Next base: position 10,818 of record CAYMSV010000005.1, read on the forward strand.
ATTTTGCTGATGTGGTTATGGTTACTACTCCCAATGATGTAATTTTTAAATTACCTGAACCATTTGCTCCATTTCCAGTGGCAGTCAGTGAGCCTATTTTACGCGTAGCTAATAAAAAACGTTTTTTGTTACCCAGCATCACTCAGTTAATTGGGATTGGACAATATGAAATGTTGGACTATAAGATGAATGGTAACTATTTAAGAGAATTTCGAGTAGATGGTCCTCAAGAGCGCTATATTTATCGTTTTTATCCTACAGAAGAAGCTGCGGTCTTAGCTTTTAAAAAAGGTGAAGTGGATGTTTTATTGGATTTAGCTAGCTGTCATGGTCTCTGTGATTGGAAAAAATTAGAGATAGTGAGAGATCTAGATTTTGATAGTTATTTGGCTTTGTTTTTTAATAATGCTGATCCACAGCTAGGCAAAAACGTTAGACAAGCATTAGCCTACGCTTTAGAAAAAGATTATGGAGAGGCGAGAACGATTGGTCCATTTAATCCTAATTCTTGGGCCTATCTTGAAGGTGGAAAAGATTATCAAAAGGATTGGGAACGAGGCATTGAACGCTTAATTGATGAATTACCTAGAGAACCTTTAGATTTTGAGATTACTACTACTACCATTTTTCAAGAAGAAGCGGAAGCAATTAAAGAAGAACTAACTGCTTTTGGTCAAGAAGCTAGTCAGAGCTGTCGTAATAGTAGTAGTGTGGAGGATAAAGAGCTTTGTGATAATTTAGCTATTAATTTACGTATTAAAATTAGTAACTTTCCAGATACTAATAATTTTCAGTTATTGCTAATGGGTCAAAGTATTTCCACTGATCCTGATCAATATTTTATGTGGCACAGTGCTCAAGCCACCAATTTCACTCGTTACAAAAATACTAGAATTGATAGTTTATTAGAACGAGGTCGTCAAACTGTAGATGTGGAGGAAAGAAAAAGTATTTATCAGGAATTTCAACAATTTCTTTTAGAGGATCCACCAGCCATATTTTTGCATTATTTAGAGAGATTCTCTATTGCCCGTTAATTGCTCGTTAGTTTTTTAATTTCATAACTCCAATTGTCAAATAGCTTAGCAACAATATTGCTGATGACTAACTTGCTAAGTTTTGTCCAAACACACAAATATTTCTGGGGCAAAATCCTTATGACAATTTTGATTTTTGCAAGTTCAGGTAGTCAAGTGAACGGTCAATCCATCAGCAATTTTTTTGATTGGAAAGATGGACCTTTATCTACTGAACTTTGGGAAGTAGTTTTAGGTGATTTGGATGACTGGCGAGTTGTGGATGGGCGGCTGCAGGGACAACTGCAGCCGCCCCCCTTAGTCTCCAATTATATTAGTGCCATTACTCCTCAAGCTGAATTTTGGCCAGTAAACTCCAACTATCAATTGGACTTTGATTTTATTCCCTTAGATAGTGCTGACAAAAACTTAGGAATTTTATTTGATTACCGACTAGGTGTTAAGGGTAAAGTTTTGTTAAGTTTTCTAAGTTTTCATTTTATTGATGGCAAATTATACATTGAGGTTTTTGAGGATAATATTCTTAGTCATCAAACTCGAGTTCCTTATTCGCTTATAACAGGATCAAGTCATCGAGTTAGTATACTGTACCAAAAACCAGATTTTGAATTATTCATTAACCAGGAACTACTTTTTTCTAGCAAAAACGACCAAGATTTTTGGCCAAATTTTTTTAAACCAGGTCGTCCGCTTTTCTATATTAGTAAGGGTGTTTTTGAACAATCAGCAGCAATTTTTGCTAATTTTAACTTATCTTATCAGCCACAATTAACTGTTCCATATTTCTCTCAGCTTGATTCATCTTGGAGTGATCTAATTTACGATCATTCTCAAGAGTTTTTTAATCCAGCTTTAACAATTGCTAGTAGTGGTTGTGCATTAACTAGCACGGCTATGTTGTTAAATTATTATGGTTATACGAGTTTTCCTGATCAGGATGCTTGGCCTTTGGAATTGAGAGGACAAGCTTTAAATCCAGCATCTCTTAACACCTGGTTACAGGGGGAAGCAGATGGTTATGTGGGCTTTGCTTTAGTGAATTGGTTGGCAATTACTCGTCTGTCTTCCTTGTTATCTAATGCTGAAACAGTGCAGGCAAACACTGTTTTAGAATTTCAATTTGCTGATTTTCAGAACTCGGTAGTGTTTCAGCAGCTAAAGCAAGGTCAGCCCTTAATTGCTGATTTAGGTGGACACTTTGTTCTTGTAAAAGGCATTAGTGATGAACTTAGTGGAGATTTATCTACGGATTATTTGGTTAATGATCCATTAAATGATGATTTTTTACTTAATTACTCTCAACAAAAAATTAAATCTTTAAGACTTTTTAAACCAAGTCAAAGTGATTTAAGTTATTGGTTATTGTTGAGTCCAACAGAATTAAATTTTAAAGTTAAATCATTGAGTGATAATCAAGAATTGATGCCAGTTGTTTCACAAGAAAAAAATTTACTGAAGGATAATGAATTTTGGCATCTTTATTACTGGCCAAAACCCAACGCTGGTAATTATGTTTGGCAATTTAGTGAAGCTGATTTAGGAAAATTAGATCTTGTTCAATTATTCATTTATCAAAGTGACGGCCAACTGCAAGTTTTTAATTTAGCCGATTATATAAATAGAGAATTAAAACTAAATTTCTCTAAGGAAAAATTCTCGGAACTAGAGCGCGTTGAAGACAGTGGAGTTTTTTTAAATTACCATCACTATTTACTCGAAGATCTACTAAAACTCCAACGTGACCAGTTAATTTTAGGGAAAGCGAATAATGTGCTTCGTTATCAAGGATTAATTGAACGATTTTTAGCTTTTTACCAGTTATAATAAGTTGTGATAAAAAAACCACTCTTAGCTTTAGCGCCTATGGATGGGGTAACTGATTTTGCTTTTCGTTCAATTGTTAAAAAACACGGTCAGCCAGATTTATTATGGACTGAGTTTGTCAGTGTTGAAGCTTTGTGCCGAGGGGCAGCTCCTAAACTAATTAATCAATTTGATTATGATTCATCGCAACAGCCAATTATTGCTCAAATTTTTGGTAAAACTCCCGAATATTTTTATTTAGTAGCTTTGTTGTTGGCTGAATTAGGTTTTGCTGGGATTGATTTAAATATGGGTTGTCCAGCTAAGACAGTAGCTCATAGTGGTTCGGGAGCAGCACTAATAGCCAAGCCCCATTTAGCTCAGAAAATTGTTAGAGAAACTAAACGAGCGGCGCAGGACTGGGCTGATGGTAAAAGTTTATCTGATTGTAAAAATGTTAATAGCAAGCTTTTAAAAGCCCTTGAAGAACAGAAAAACTTTTGGCAAATTAAAAAGCAGAAGCGTCGATTATTACCAGTCTCAGTTAAAACCCGTTTGGGTACCGAAAAAAATGAGTTAAAAAAATGGTTGCCATACTTGTTAGAAGTTGAGCCCAGCATGATTACTTTGCATGGACGAACTTTAAAGCAAGGTTACAGTGGCCAAGCCGATTGGCAGGCTTTATCAGAAGCTAGTTCGATAATTAAGCAATCTGGTTTATCCATAAAATATTTCGCTAATGGTGATGTTAAAAATTATGAAGAAGCTTTAGCTAAAGCTAAATTAGTAGATGCAGACGGGATCATGATTGGTCGGGCTAGTTTTGGCAATCCTTTTATTTTTTTACCCAAATCGAAGCGTCAGAAATTAGAAACAGTTAGTAGCTTCTTTAATTTAGCTATTGAACATGCTGAAATTTTTGAACAGCATAATTTAGTTAGGGGTAGAGATAAATTTTTTAGCATGCGCAAACACTTAGCATGGTATATTAAGGCAGTGCCAGGTGCTGCTCAATTACGCAGCCAATTAGTGAAAACTAATAGCGCTTTGGAGGTAAAAAAGATTTTAGATAATTATCAACTACATTATGAACAGTAAAAAAACTAAGGCTAAATCAAATTTTAATTTAGAATATCAAAAGTTGAATGATTTGCAAAAAAAAGCTGTTGATCACATTGGTCAGGGACCACTATTAGTTATTGCGGGACCAGGCA
>CAYMSV010000006.1:0-12698 GCA_964393205.1 uncultured Pseudomonadales bacterium
ATTATTTAGCTCTTAAACAAGGTCAGTTCCCGGTGAGATGGGGGCCCAATTTAAACGACGGCTATGGTTATCCCTCATTTAACTACACCTATCACTTACCATATATATTTAGCACGCTGTTTCATGTTTTTGGTTTTTCTATTCAATCTAGTGTCAACCTATCAATGTTGTTTGCCGTTTTATTTTCAGCTAGTTCAGCATTTTTTTTAATGCATTTTTTAACAAAAAGTAAAAAATATGCACTCTTGGCTTCTTTAATTTACACTCTTAATCCTTATTTTTTACTCAATGTTTTTTGGAGAGGGGCAATTGGAGAAGTATATTTTATTGCTTTCGTACCCTTACTATTTTTAGGAAATAGTTTAATCTTTTCTGCTAAAAACATAAAAGAAAGATATTTGGCTTGGTTTTTGTCAACTTTCAGTTTATCGGCAATGATTTTAAGTCACGTTCCTTCAATTTTGCTTTTAGCTTTGGTGATGGGGCCATATTTGATTTTTAAAATTATTAAAACTTTCAAAAACAAGAATGTTCAAAAAAAACAAATAATTCTATTGATAGTGAGTTCTTATCTTTTAGCAATCTTATTGAGCGCCTGGTATTGGACACCAGCTTTTTTTGAAAAAAATTATATCAGTTATGACAGTGGTCGATCACTTAGCCAATACTCAAGTAATTTTATTAATTTAAGTTCACTGTTAAGTTTTAATAGACAGATTTGGAGTAGCGCTCGTTTTGATGAGGTAATTCAACTCGGCCTGCCAATTTTTTTCATCTTTGCTCTAGCAATATGGTCTTTGTTTATTAAAAAAAACAAAGAAAACAAGGAGTTAGCTTTATTTTTAATTCTATTTTTGCTTTTGATATTTTTTACTCAGCCCATCAGTAAAAGCCTTTGGGAAAATTCACAAATTTTACAAATGATTCAATACCCCTGGAGAATTTTATGGCTTAATGCTTTTATTAGTCTTTATTTATTAGCTATTCTACTTAAAAAAACAAATAAAAAATTTCAGTATTTACTGTTTTTAATTTCTTTATCTTTAATTATTTTTTCTGGATTTTCATACTCTAAGCGCAGACAGATGGAGGTTAAGTCTGATCATGATTGGCTACAAATGCCAACTACTGGCACTAGTTTTGATGAACATCGACCAATTTGGTCAAACAAACCCTATGTTTTTGGTGAAGAAATTTTAATTTTACCGGCCAGCCAAGAGAGTTTTTTGGCAGAAATTAAAGATGAGGAGGTGGAAGAATTAAAAGAATTTAGCAATTCATTTACAAACTATGAAATAGAAATTAGAGAAATTAATGGTACAAGAATGAGTTATTGGATCAATACTCCAGAAGAAGTAATCGCTATACACAAAAGACTCTATTTCCCAGGCTGGTCAACTACAATCGATGGGCTAGAAACAGAAGTTTTGCAGGATGTGGCTCATTATCAGGGAGTTTTAGTAATCAAAATTCCGACCGGAGAACATCAAGTTTTATTAGAATTTTCTGGAGAAACAGAGCTGAGAAGATTGGCAGAAACTATTAGTTTGTTGGCTATTTTGTCAAGCATGATTATGGCCACTTACTTGTTTCTTTTAAAAAAGAACAATCTCTGAATAATTTAGCCAGAAACTGTTTTCAAGTAGTTTTAATTCATCAGCAGTATAATCAAAAAAGCCATTAGCTAGTTTCATTTCTTCAATAGGTAGTAAAAACCACAGTTTAATATTTCTCAGCTGCGAATCTTTTTCCTTTTTAGATTCTGTAATTAAGATAGTTTCAGTGTTTAATAAAACTTCTTCAACATTTTGTTCTTTAATTTTATTTAAAATATCTTTATCTGTGGTAATGCTGTCAGTGCTCATTAAAAATGGAGAATTATAGTAGAGTAAGTCTGTGGTTTTTGATTCTTCAAGTTTAATGATTTTGAAGGTTTGAAAAAAACCAACTGTTTCTTGGTTTGGCTCAAAAGTGCCAGGGCTATATCTTTCTCTAAATAACCAATATGCTTGGGGATCGATTTGATTTTGTTCAATTGTTTTTTTAATAAAATTATTGAAAAGCTGGCTTCTATAGTTTTGATCCCATTTAGGTCTAATGCCTGGATGAAAAAAGATAAAGCTCAGTAGAGTTAATAATAAAATTATTAAAGGAAAAGTGTATACTGTAGAGGTGAAGAAAAAGTTTTTATTTTCTGCTGATTTTTTCTGCATCATTACTTTGATTATTGTATCATTTTTGATGCTAATTGACTTGTTCTTTCATCAGGGGAAACACATTACTTTTGATGGTCATGTTCACATGACGACCATGGCTCAATTTGCCAGCGCCCTTAAAGACGGTGAGTTTCCGGTGACTTGGGCCAACAACTTTGCCAATTATGGTCTGCCACTACCCATATTTGCTCACCAGTTACCGGCTTATTTAGGAGCACTATTTATTTTATTGGGTTTTTCGGTGCTTGGTGCTTATAATTTAACCTTGTTTCTCGCTGTTTTACTCAGTAGTTTGTTCTTTTATGTTTTCGCTAGAAAATATGCCAAAGCTAATATTGCCCTAGTTGCTACTATATTAATGAACATTGTCCCTTATCGTATTGCTAACATCTATATTAGAGGGGGTTTACCAGAAATTTTAGCCAGTGTTTTTTATCCTTTAATTTTATTGAGTATTTACCAGTTTAATAAAAAAAAGAAAAAAATTGCTTTAGTGTTGATCGCTTTAGCTGTTTTTTTATTAGCTATTACTCATCCAATGATGTTGTTGATTTTTGCTATTCCATTAACAATTTATTTTTTGGCCACTCTAGAGAAGAAACAATGGCAAAAGAAAATTTTATTGGCTCTGAGTGCTGTTGTTTTAGGAGTTTTTAGTGCAGCCTATTATTTGATTCCACTAAATGTAGAGATCAGGTATTTTTATCAAGGCGCAGTTGAATCACAAATTAATTCTGAGCAGTTCCTAAATTTGACTAATTTTTTAAGTAGCGATTGGTATTATTTTTACGCACACCCTGGACCTAGAGGCAATTTTATTAAATTTGGTTTGCCGGAAGTGTTGATTGTTTTTCTATCTTTAATTTTCTTATTCAAAAAATTAATAGAGAAAAAAGAAAAAAAATGGAAAATATTTTTTAGTAAAAACTATTTTTTTCTCAGTCAACTACTAATAGCACTGATAGCAATATTTTTAATGATCAGTGTTTCGAAGGTTTTATATTCCCTAATTCCTGGCTTTGCTAGCTTGCAATATCCTTGGCGTTTTTTAGTTTTGATTCAATTTTCTGTGCCTCTGTTATTTTTATATTTAGTTAAAAAAATTAGATTTTTGCAAAAACCATTTATTTTATTGTTCATAGTGGCTTTGATGTTGATGTACAGAGTTCCTCAATTATATGGAAAAAATTATGCCTTTTTACCTGAGGAAAAATTCTATTTTAATCAGTCCAATTTACATAGTCAAAATTTAAATACAGTTTGGAGTGCTAAAAGTGAATCTTATCCCGTAAAGACCAAACAAGCAGAAATCATTGAGGGTCAAGGGACTTTGGAAATTATTGAATTAAAAAATGCTTCTAGAAAATATCGAGTGTTAGCAGAAACTGACTTGAGACTTCTTGATTACACTTTTTATTTTCCTGGCTGGCAAGTCTTGGCTAATGGAGAAGCTCTAATAATTCAATTTCAAGATCCTGAATATAGAGGTCTGATTACCTATAGATTAAGTCCGGGCGAATATGAGCTTGAACTAGTTTATTTGTCTAGCACAGTTAGATTAATTGCTCAAATAGTTAGTATTTCTGCTTTTTTAGCTTCGATATTTGCTAGCTATTTTTTATTTAAAAAAATTGATTTTAAAAAATTTTAGAAATTATTTATTAAAATTATGCTTGCTTATTTAATTGTTTTGCTCACATTTTTGTTTGCTTATTTAGGCTTTGGTTTATTTTTATTGAAATTTTTTAAATTAAAATTCAGCCCTTTGGAAAGATTATTGTTTGCCATGGTACTTAGTATTTCTCTCCTAAGTTTAGGCTTTGTTTTGTTGGGCTATTTAGTTGGTACGCTAGCTTATTATTTATTAATACCTTGTTTAGTAATTGGCGCTTTTAGTCTGTGGCAGGAGCGCCAGCTTTTTAGTCAAATTTGGCTACAATTAAAAAAGCGTCCCTTGCTGAGTTTTTTAATTTTACTGGCAATTACTTCTTTAAGTACTGGACTCTTTTTTAGTGGTAGTGTTCGACAGGGTTATTTACTACTTCAAGATACTTATGATAGTCCTTGGCACCTGAGCTTAATTAAGGAGAGTTTAAGAAATTTGCCGCCTCGTCATCCGTCAAATCCGAAAATTCTTTTAAACAATTATCACTATTTTTATGACGTTTTTTTAGCCAGTTTAGGCTTTCTTAGTAAGCTACCAATTTTAAATCTTCATTATCAAGTGGGTCAATTATTAATGGCAACATTGTTGATATTAAGTGCCATTGTTTTTGGAAGACGATTTAAATCAAATAAGGCTAGTGCTTTCTTAGTCTTTTTTACTGCCTTTGTAGGAAATTTTGCTTATTTCATTCCACTCTTTTTGCCAAATCAAGCTTGGTCTGAGTCAAGTTTTTGGGTCAGTCAAACTTTTTCAATGATGGTTAATCCTCAGTTAGTTTTTTCTTTTGTCACCTTCTATTTAATACTTACCCTATTAACAAAAGATTTTTATAAAAAACCGGCGCGCCACTACCTAATGATTGCTTTAATCTTACCCAGCATCGGTTTTAAAAGTTATGGTTGGATTTTAATGAGTCTGTTATACGCTATGGATTTACTAATTAATTTTTTTAAAGAGAAAAAAATTCGCTATATTATTTATGGTTTAATTTATTTAATTCTAGCGCTGCCCTTAATTTATTTAATGACTGGATTTAAAAGTAATAGCTTTTTTTATCATCCATTGTGGTTTATTGACACCATGGTTGAGGCACCAGATAGATTAAATCATCTTAAGTGGCGTTTTCTCTTAGATCACTATTTATTAACAAAAAATTATCCAAGAATATTTGCTTTGAGAGCTGTGCAAATTGCCATTTTCTATTTAGGTAATCTAGGGACAAGAGCTATCTTCTTACTGTTTCCTATTTGGCGCCTAATTAAAAGAAAAGCTTGGAAAAAACATCAGCCTCTTGCTGACTTGCTTTTTATTTTATTTTTGATTAGCTCAATTTTTCCACTGTTATTTTTGCAAAGAGGGACGGTCTGGAATGCCATTCAATTTTGGTACTATAGCTTAATTTTTGCCAATATTTTGGCAGTTTTAGTTTATTTAAAATTAAGTAAAAATTGGAAGAAATGGCAGCAGACAGTAGCTCTCATTTTATTAATTGCTTTAAGCGTTCCTAGTTATTTACATGCAAATTTTTATCGTTGGCAAAGTTTTAAAAAAATCCCAGAAAATCAAGTTCAGCTACTCACTAATTTAGCAGCTGATGAAAAAATAATGATATGTCCTGATGGTAGTTGGTGGTATCGTCATTCAATTGTTAGCGCCCTGACGCCAGCTGAGGTTTATTTGGCTGATTCTGGGCAAGTTAACTTACTCAATCTTAGTTTGCAAGACTTTGAAGACTTTGAAGAATTATTTCTTAAAAAAGATTTGGCTAATTTAGAGAAACTGATCAGAGAAGAAGAGATCGACCATATTTTATGCGCTGATGAAAATTTTTCCAGCTTTATAAAAAAGCTTAATTGGCAAGAACAAGAGTTTAGTGACTGGCGCTTTTTTTCTGCAGAAGATACAGCCAAATAGAAAAGGCTGCCAATCCAAAGAGACTTAAATAATTAGCAATTAGGCGCAATTGACTTTCGCCAAACCATAACTCAACTTTATTTTCACCAGCAGATAAATTTATTTGAATATTGCCTAAGCTTGGATTGGTGCCAACTTCAACGAGTTGATTATTCACTTTTGCTTGCCAGCCGGGAAAGTTAGCTAATTTAAAGTTGACTAATTGATCTTCTTCTAAATCTAATGACCAAATTTGTCGGTGAGTTTGCTTTTTTATTAATTCAGCGCCAATAAGTTCTACCTCAGCTTCTTCATTTTCTCGCCAAACAACTGTTGTTGGATAAGTTTCATTAAAATCTTGCAAAAGCGTTTGTTTAGCCATTTGGACTGGAATATAGTCAGGTAGAGTTTGGCTAATGTCACTAGCAATCAAGGCAGAATTATCAGTATAAAAATCGCTAGGGTTGTCAATTAGTTGCTCAGCTCTAAAATACCTAAAATTAACTAAACCCAAGATCACGATAACTAAAATAATTATATAGCGAGCGATGGGTTTTTTGATTAAAAATAAACTAGCACTAAAACTCAGAGCCAAAAAAAAGCTTGCCGGCCCAAACCAGCGCCAAGGAAATTGCAAATAAGAAAGAATGGGTAAGAGAGACCAAAGAAACTCACTTTTTTGCAAAACCAAAAATAGGCTGAGTGAGAAAAGGCCGGCCAAGATCAAAGTAGTTTTTAAATTTTTATTCTTTAAAAATTCTTTCAATTTTTGTTTTTTAATAGCTAAATAAAAAATTTTGATAAGTAAAAAAGCTAGAATAATGAGGGCCAAATATTGTCCGTAGCCCAAAAAGAAAGAAATGTCATCTTCAACGCCCCAGCTAGAGCCCCCATAGCCCCAATTGTCCCAAAATAACTGGCGAATATAGACAAAATGCAGGCGATAATCAAAATAATCGGTAAAGATGGCTCCAACCCTAGTTAAATCTTTTTCGAAATATGTCGGTAAAATATAAAAACTGCTGGTTATAGCAGCTAAGATGAAAGTTAATAAAATCGACCAAAATTTTTTACCGGCCAAAAACAGAGTAAAAACTAAAAGTAAGGGAATAAACATTAGTGCGCTAAGATTGTGAGAGAGAACGATCGCCAATAAGCTAAAAAATAACAGCAGATGATTTTTAATGACTTGTCCCTTGTTTTTGATCAAATTAACAATAGCCAACATCGCCCAAGGAAAGAAAGCTAGAGCAAATGCTTCGCTAAGCGCTCCTCGCACAAATAGCAAAAGAGCACGGTAAGGGGCAAGAGTAAAAAGTAAAGCTAAAGCCAAACCGCCACTAACACCAGCTAAACGCTTACCTAGTTTAAAACTGCCCCAAAGAGTCAAAAAATTAATTAAGAAATAAAGAATTTTAATAACGTTAATAATATCGATATTTAAAAAATAAAAAAATGCACCAACTATATATGGTAAGGGCGCATAAAAACTAAACAAAGGCATGCCAAAACCATAGCCAAAATTAGCACTCCAACGAATTGGCAAGTGTCCAGAACTAATGGCTCCGGCCATTTCTGCTACTCTGGCTGCAATTGGAAAATCATGAACATAAAAAAACCCGCTTTGTAGTAAATAATAGCTACTGGCCAAAAAAATTATAATTAAAAAGGGTAGAGCAAAATAGTGGCCAAGAAGTTTTTTTATAAAAACAAACATTTGTCTATAATTCTGACCTATTTAATTTTATTTTTAAATAAGTCTCTAGTGCTTCATAACAGGCTTTAATTATAACCTTAAAATTAGCTCCAGTAGCTTCACCATAGCGCCTGGGATAATGACTAACCGGTAATTCTTTAAATTTAATTCCTTGTTTTTTGAGTCGATAAAGAATTTCACTACTAGTAAAAGCACTGCCCGAATTAAGTTTTAATTTTTTTAATAAATCAGCGCGAATTAATTTAAAAGCACAATCAATATCTTTAACATGTAGACGAAACAAAATATCGATATAAAGTTTAAACAAACGAGCATTAAAACTTCTCGACCAACCCTCAGCTCGTTTTTGTCTATAACCAATGATGATTTGGTGCTTGTCTGTATGAGGTAAAAATTTACTTAATTCTTTAAAATCAAATTGTAAATCACTATCTGTAAAAAATATCCAGTCTTTTTTCGCTTCCCGAATTCCCGTTTTTAAGACCTCACCATAACCTAAATTTTTCCGATGAGAAATCAGTCGCCAGTGTTTTTGATCTTTAATTAAAGTCTTAGCTAATTGTTTACTACCGTCATCACTGCCATCATTAATAATAATCAATTCATAGTCCTTGGCAAACTGAGGAATAATTTTATTTGCTGAATCAATCAAAAGAGGGATATTTTCCACTTCATTATAAACTGGAAAAAAACAACTCAGCGACTCGAGTGCTTTAACTTTTGACACAATATCCATAATAGACGATAATAAGCTCATGTCAATCTCTGCAGTCTTGGTGGTTAAAAACGAAGAAAAAGATATAGCCAGAGCACTAAAGTCGCTTGATTTTGTCGATGAAATAGTTGTTTTTGACATGCTAAGCACTGACCAAACTAAAAAAATTGCTAAACAGTTTACTGATAAAGTTTTTTCTACTCCCCAGGATTTTGGCTATGCTGATCCAGCCAGAAACTTAGCTCTCGATAAAGCAAGTGGCGAGTGGCTCTTAGTTTTGGATGCCGATGAAGAAATTCCAGCAGCCTTAGTTAAAAAAATAAAAAGCTTAATAACACTAGATGATAATGACGTTTACTTTTTTCCAAGAAAAAACATTATTTTCCAGAAAGCTATTAAACACAGTGGCTGGTGGCCTGATCATCAAGCTCGCTTATTTAAAAAAGGAATGGTAAGTTGGCAAGTTGGTGTCCATCGTCAACCAGATATTAAAGGTCGAGTTAAATATTTACCAGCCAAAGATGAGTGGGCAATTATTCATCACAATTATCTTGATGTTGAAGATTTTGTTAATCGCAGTCAGCAATATACCAGTCTCCAAGCCAAAGAAAGAGAGCTCGATAAAAAAATTGATACTCAAGATTTGTTGCAAACCTTTAACAATGAATTTTTTCAACGCTTCTTTTTTCATCAAGGATATAGAGATGGAATGCATGGTTTAGCTTTGGCACTTTTACAGAGTAATTATGAATTACTCATTAGGCTTAAACAGTGGCAAGCACAAGGTTTTCCAGAAGAACAATTAAGCAACAAAGAGTTAATAAAAATTTTAAAAAAAGGTCAAAGGGATTATAATTTTTGGTTGCAAGATTTAGAAATTTCTCAAGCTAAGTTTTTAAAAAAACTTTGTTTAAAAATAAAACGCAAGTTAAAGATTTAGAACAAGATGAAAAATCACATCAGTATTATTATTGTTAACTACAATACGCCAAAAGAAACCAAAGACTGCATTCGTTCTTTAGCAGACTTGGAAAGCTGGGGTTTTGATTACCAAATTATCGTAGTTGATAATGGCTCTAAAGAACCCCTTACTTTTAGTGCCAATTTTTTACGTCATCACCCTCATGTTGAATTGATCACTAGTGCTAGTAATTTAGGTTTTACTGGCGGCAATAATTTAGGTATCAAACATGCTGCTGATCATTATGATAGTGACTATTTTTTGCTACTCAATAGCGACACAGTAGCTGATTCTAATTTTCTTAAAGAACTTTATTTAATGGCCAAAAATGATCCAAAAATTGGCTTAATGTCTTCTAAAATTTACTTCGAAAAAGACTATGAATATCATGCTGATAGCTACCTGCCAGAGCACTTGGGTAAAGTAATTTGGTATGCCGGAGGCGTAGTTGACTGGTCAAACTTAATAAGTTTTCATATTGGCGTAGATGAACTAGATCGTGGTCAATTTGAAAAAGCTAGAGAGACTGATTTTGCTACTGGTTGTAGCATGTTGATTAGTAGAGAAGTCGTGGAACGAGTCGGACTACTAGATAATCGTTATTTTCTCTACAGCGAAGATGTTGATTATAGCTTGAGAGTTAGACGAGCTGGACTCAAGGTTTGTTATTGCCCCACTAGCATTGTTTATCATAAAATTGCTGCTTCTACTGGTGGTGTAGGCTCACAACTACAACAATATTATCAAACTCGTAATCGCTTATTACTAAGTTTTAAGTATGGCTGGAGAAGACAAAAATTAACCACCATTCATTTGGCGCTCAGATTGTTAATTGGAGGCTCAAAGAGTGAGAAAAAAGCTGTTTTAGATTTATTAAAAAGTAATTTAGGTAAGCAAACTTATGTCTAGGGCAAAAATTACTGGGGTAATCATCGCAAAAAATGAAGAAAAGATGTTGCCTGCCTGTTTAGAAACACTTTCTTGGTGTGATGAACTATTGCTCATTGATTGTGCTTCAACTGATCAGACTGTACCAATAGCTGAAAAATATGGAGCTCGAGTTATTGGCTTCGACCATCCTTCTTTTGCTAAAATTCGCGAAAAAGCTCTAGAAAGTGTTACTACAGACTATTTATTTTATCTTGATGCAGATGAACGCGTTACTCCTGCTTTGGCTAAAGAAATTTTGGTTCATTTAGAAAATGAAGATTGCAAGGTCATGCAAATTAATCGAGAAAACATCTGTTATGGTAAAAAATTTAAATTTGGTAGTTGGCAAGATGATCAGGTGCTGCGTGTTTTTCACAAAAATAGCTTAAAAGCTTGGCAGGGTGAAATTCACGAGAGTCCAGTCTTTAGTGGTCATATTTGTCAATTAAATCACCCCATAATTCATCTTACTCATCGATCAACTAAGGAAAATTTAACTAAAAGTGCAAGTTGGACAATTAAGGAAGCAAGCCTTTTGGCAGAGAGCGATAAAACTAAAAAAGTGAACTTTTTGACCATTTTACGCAAAGGCTTCATGGAATTTTATCGACAGGCTTTTAAAAACCAAGGTCGAAAAGATGGTATGCCTGGTTTAATAGAAGCCCTAGTGCAAGCGATGAACCGCATGTTTGTTTATATTCAAGTTTGGGAGTTACAACAAAAACCAAGCTTAGAAGATCGCTATCACGGTGAAGAAATGAAAATTAAAAAACTCTGGAAAACAGAAGGTTCAACTCTTAAATCATAAAATGAAAATAGTTTTTTATTCTCCCTATTTCCCCAAGCATTATGGTGGTGGCGAAAAATATCTTTTGGACTGTATTCATGCTCTTTTGGAGCGGGGCAGAGATGAAGTATATTTAGCTCTACCAACTAAAGAATTTTTAACTCAAGATCAAGCTTCTATTATTCGCAAACAATATCAAAATTTTTGTGCCTATGACTTATCTAGAGTGAAAATTATTGCCACACCACTAGGAACTAGCGCTAGTTTTTGGCAAAAATTAAAATGGACTAAAGATTTTGATTGTCTTTATCATTTAACCGATGGTTCGCTCTTTTTTTCTTTAGCTAAGAAAAATATTTTACATATTCAAGTACCCCTAAATCTAACTAAACGTAAATTAATTGAACGCCTAAAACTAAGAGGCTATCAAGTTAAAAATACCAATTCACACTTCACCAAAAACTATGTCGAGAAAAAATGGCCAGTAAAAATAGATCAAGTTCATCAACCACTGGTTAATCTTGATGAATTTCCCAGTCAAAGCGATCCTCTAGTAAAAAAAGAAAAAATTATTCTACATGTAGGTCGATTTTTCCGCCAATTACATAGTAAAAGACAAGATATTTTAGTAGAACTCTTTGCGCGTTTAATTAAAGAAGAGCCCCAAGCAATGGCCGGTTGGCAATTACACTTAGTGGGTGCAGTTGAAGATGAAGAATATTTTAGTCAAATTAAAAAACTAGCTAAAAATTTAGCAATTAAATTTCACCATCAACTTGATCGCTCAGAATTAGTAAAGCTCTACCAGCGCTCTAGTATTTATTGGCAAGCTACTGGTTATGGTTTGGATGAAAAAAAGCACCCCAGTGCCGTTGAACATTTTGGCATTGCTCCTATTGAAGCAATGGCTGCCTACAGTGTGCCACTTTTAATTGCCAAGGGCGGACATAAAGAAGTTTTGGGTAAGGAATTGAGTGAATTTTTATGGGAGAGTGATGAGGATTGTTTGAGAAAAACCCTGAAACTAGTTAAAAATAGTGATGAACGGCTTAGAGTAGCTCGACAAGTTAGGGTTAGAGCTGAAGATTTCAATGTTGAGCGATTTAATAAATTATTATTTGAAATGATTGATTAAGATGCCAACAAGAGAAAAACGACCAGCAGTGAGCGTTTTGATCCCCAGCTATATGGGTCAGTCTTTATTGTTTAAACACTTGGCTAAAGTGCTAGCAATTATGCGCCTCGGCGACCAATTAGTGATTGTTGATGATGCTAGTCCCGATCAAGGCGTAACCAAGAATTATTTAATTAAAAAATTTAAGTTAAAAATTGAAAATCAAAAGCGCTGGCCCGCAACTATTTATAAAGGGCAGTGGCAGGGAATGGAAATTGTTTTAGCAATCAACCAAGAAAATTTGCGCTTTGCTGAGTCAGTTAATTTTGCTTTTAAACTAGCTAAACATCGTTTAAGCTTCTTAATTAATAACGATGTTGCCCCCAACAGCGATGTTTTGGAATATTTAATTCCTCATTTTGAGGATAAAAAAATGTTTGCTGTCACTTGTTTAGAAAAAAATGGAGCAGATAAGAAAGATTGGGCTGGCAAGAATCGATTGTGGTTTGAACAAGGAATCTTTAAACACAGCAAAGCTAATGATTTTACAAGCGGCCCCACTGCCTGGGCGAGTGGTGGCAGTAGCTTAATTGATCGGGATAAATTTTTAGAGTTGGGCGGCTTTGATAAACGCTTCAAGCCTGCTTATTGGGAAGATATTGACTTGTCCTTTCAAGCTCGAAAAAAGGGCTGGCAAGT
>CAYMSV010000007.1:0-3452 GCA_964393205.1 uncultured Pseudomonadales bacterium
GCTGTTGCCTTTTTTTATAATTATGAACGATTTTATCTTAATCCGAGAACCGGCGAAGCGCTGTGGGAAGAACCGATGGAGTTATTACTAATTTTGGGAATTACAATTTTTATTATAATTAAGTACTTGAGGGTTTATCCAAAAATAAAAAATAAGTTTTTAATTAAAAAAAACTAATCTTCTACAAGTAGACCTATTCTTCCGTACTGAGCCACAACTCCAGGGTTTTCATTAGCAGGATAAACAATTTTAATAGTAGTGCCGGAATCTTTTAAACTTAGAGACTCAAGTAAATATTTCAAACCAAAATCACTGGCGTGAGGTAATAAGTAAACTATTTCTTTAAGGTCTTTTTCTTTTCTAATTGATAAAATTTCATTTTTAATAGCTAGAGAATTACCAAGACTTAATTCTTCATTCTGATTTTTGGTGGTTTTTTTTAAAAATTGACTACTGTTAAATATTAGAATAATTATTAAAAAAAAGAATAAAAATTTATTTATTTTTTTCAAAGAACTTGCTAATAAATAAAACAAGGCAGGCAGACTAATTAAAAAGTAATATTCCGGAACACTACCCTTATATAAAGACATAAGAATTGCTACTAATAATGGCCAAATTAAAATTTTGATAAAGTGTTTTTTATTTTTCTGTAAGAAAAATGAAACAAGTAAAAATGTTAGTCCAATTAGACTGCGCGTAATACTATTTTTAGCATGGAAAAGCAGTCTACTATAGAGTTCAAAAGTGTTTAAGAGGTTTTGATATAGGTTTTGCAAAAACAAAGCTATAGTTAAGCCAGAAGCCTCACCATTTAGTAAGTGCCAAATTCCCTTACTATTTAAAAATCCGTGTCTTAGATCAAAAACCAAGGTCGGTAGTAAACTTATTATGAGTCCTGCCAAACTAGCTAAAAAGATTTTTTTGGGTCGACGATAGATTAAACTAATTAAGAAAACAAGAACTGGGAGCAAAAAAGCAGAAAAATGAGCTTGGTAAGATAGAAATGACCCTAAAGCAATCAAATACAAATCTCGTCTTTTAATTTTTTTAGCAAAAAATAAAGGCCAAAAAACCAAAGAGAAAGCGATCAAACTTAAATTTGGATTCCAAAAGACTCGGTCTAAAAGAATTAGCAATGGAGAAATAGACCAGATAATTATGACGATTAAGGCTGTTTTTTTCTTGACATAATAATTGTTTAAACAATAGAGTGTTAGAGCAGTTAGAGTACTCAAGATTATTGGTAGTAAAACAGCTGTTTTGATATTGCCAAAAATAGCTATCAAAGGTACTGCTAAATAATAAATGAGGGGCCCAGTAAAGGTATCAGCTGGACCAGTTCTTGGACCAATTAGAGTCAGTTTTCCTGACAAGATTTTTTCTGCATTGCTTAAAATCTGTACCTGATCAAAGCCTAGATGATAGGCGCGCCAATCATAAGAACGAAAAGCTATTCCTAAAATTAAAAAAATTAGAAATAAATAGTTTTTTTTAATTTTTTGCCAAATTAAATTAAACATTAAATGAATCATAAAAGATTGTCTCTAGAAAAAAAAGCAGTAATTTTTTCTTAGCTTGAGATATCGGGCCGTTTTGGTTAAACTATTGCTATCATGTTTAAGAAAAAAAATTTC
Organism: uncultured Pseudomonadales bacterium; assembly: GCA_964393205.1. Lineage (GTDB taxonomy): Bacteria > Patescibacteriota > Microgenomatia > UBA1400 > PJMF01 > JAAZKO01. The sequence continues at coordinate 1,638 of CAYMSV010000007.1, forward strand.
AAATTAAAATATAAAAAGTTATTATTAGTTTTTATTATTTTTGTAGCCCTGCTTATTCGTGTAATTGATTTAAACAACACCCCTAGTGGTTTGCATGCTGACGAAGCTTCTTTTTTATTAAACGCCAAGTCTATACTAGCAAGTGCTAAAGATGAGGACGGTCGTTTCTTACCATTAACTCTTCATTCTTTAATTGACCCCAAACCAGCAATTTATTCTTACTTACAAATACCCTTCATTGCCTTATTGGGATCGTCTATTTTGGCAGCGCGTTTACCAGCAGCCTTATTTGGCACTGCTTCGATTTTTTTGGCCTATTATTTGCTAAAAAAAATGGGTAAGGAGAAAAGTGGCTTAATTGTAGCAGCGCTTTTAGCCATTTCTCCGTGGCACATAGTGGTAAGCAGAGCAACTCAAGAAGTAATTCTTTCTTTTTTCTTTTTCTTGTTAAGTTTGTGTTTTTTAATTGATTTCTTTAATTTACAAAAAAACAAATCACTAGTGGTTTTTTTCATCAGTTCTTTTTTAACTATGTATTTTTACCACTCAGCAAAAATTTTATTACCAGTTTTAGTTGTCAGTTATTTAATGATTTATTTTTTTCAAAAAAAATTATCCATTAAAAAAACAGTGTCGGTTTTTTTATCGATTTCTTTAGCACTGCTGTTGTCAGTCATTTTTCAGGATAGTGTTATGCGCTTTAGTTCAATTGGTATTTTAGGGGCTAAGGAGCCTCAAATTCGCATATTTGAACAGATCTTTTCTGCCACTGGAGAAGCACCTCAATTTATTTTAAGAGCTTTTTATAATAAACCCGTTGCCTATTTTTATGAGTTTGCTAAAGAATATTTGCAATATTTTAGTTTTGATTATTTATTTTTATCTTGGGGAGAACCTAAACGATATTTAATTCCCTTTCATGGCTTGTTTTATTTAATTGAAATGCCTTTTTTCTTAACTGGAATTTATAGCGCTATTCGCAAGAAGCAGCCAAATCTATTTTTTATCTTTGCTTTTCTTGGCTTATTAGCTCCATTACCAGCTGCCCTAACAGCTCAAGAAACACCCAGTATAATTCGTAATTTCCCTATGCTTTTGGCTATTATTTATTTTATTGCTGAAGGATTAATATTTGTTTTTTCTCAGAAAAAATTAAAATCAGCTTTTATTATTCTTATTTTTTCTCTAGTTTATCTGTGGCAAATAGCCCATTTTCAGATGCAATTTGTGGTGCAACAAAAGGTTTATCAGCCTTGGCACCGCAATAATCCGTTTTCAGAAATCGCCAGCCGAGTTAAGGTTTTAGAAGCAGATTACGATTTAGTTTATACCACCAATGATTTAAGGCCTCTTTATACTTATTTTGTTTTAGAAGATTTAATTAGTGTTGAAGAGTTGCAAGCTAAGCCTCTTGCCAGGAATCAAGAAGACTATCAAATCTCTAAATATCGCTTTAATAGACAAGCTTGTTATTTTCCAGAAATTAAAACTGGGGTTTTATATGTTGCGGAAAGTGGCTGTAAAGATAAAGTTAGTAAGTGGTCTGAATTAGAGGTGGTTGAAACAATTAGTTATCCAGACGGTTTAGCTGTTTATCAGTTATTAACTTTAAAAAAATAAAATGTTTAAAAAAAAGACCAAACTTTTTTTTGCTTTATTCTTATCTTTAATTATTGTCTTATTTTTTTATAAAGGACTTTTTGGTGAAGCTTTTTTTGATTCTGATGATTATGAACATCATGCTGTTAGAACTGCTAATTATTATTTAGCTCTTAAACAAGGTCAGTTCCCGGTGAGATGGGGGCCCAATTTAAA
>CAYMSV010000008.1:0-2457 GCA_964393205.1 uncultured Pseudomonadales bacterium
GCATCACAGTATGAAGTTGGCGATACAACACAACAGAACCGTCCCTCTGTGTTTTCGGCCTGATAACTCCCATCTACCAACTTCATCCAGTCGGTTATCCTCCTGAATGTGGTATAGGTGTTAGGCTGGTGGCTACCCTTTGCCTAATCCGGGCTCTTGCCGGCAAGAACTGCCAAGCTTCGCTTGGCGCACCCAAAACCTGACCTCATGCTTACTTTTTCTGGGCTTATCGCTTATAACCAATAGTCTCACCAGCTTTCAAGGTATATGCAGACGTTTATCCAGTGTTCCAAGATATTATGAAAATATATTTGGAACATGGAGGGACGGCCGTCCCCCTGTGTCCACAACACAAATGAACTGACAGTCTGTGTCGCCCTATGTCCTATGTATTACTATTTTAATGATATAGAAAAAGTTGGATTAGCTAAAATAATTTCAATAATATCAGAAAAACAGGAAAGAACATTGTATTTTGTTATAGGTGCATCGCCAGGATGCCCTGAATGACATCGTAGTTCAAAGCAACTTGATAGTCTTGTCTTCTGATTACTATCAATCATCTCCATGCCTTCAAGAATCCATAAAATATCACTATCAAAAATCATTTGTAAATCATTTATTGACTGGACATTAAATGTTTTATTAAAATTCTTAAATCTACCTTTTGTTTGTGTTTTCATCACCTCTGAAACCTTATTGAATTTGTCAAACCCCTTTTGCTCAATCACTTTATGTATCCGATCCATTGCTGCACACCAAACCAAAACAATCGATGCCTTTAAAAAGCCGTACTTCCAACACCCAAGAGATTCTCTTAAGTATTCGTTATCATCTTTGTCTGATATTTTATCTAACATAGAAACAACTTCATCGTTAAATTTATTTTCTACAGAAGTATTTCGATCTACTGAATTTATTTGCATATTAATAATTATGTCTTCTCTAAATGATTTACATATAGAATCAAACTGTGCAAGGTACGATGTTTTTCTATTGTTATTACCAGACAGCTTCAATAAAATTTTAAATGCACTATTATACTTTTCCAAAACTTCATTTTCTAACCCAGATTGAATTAGGGTTTTTGCAAATTGCTCAAACCATGTTGAAGAAAGCTGTTCGATTTGACTTTTTAATTCTTTATTTATTACCTGAACAGTTTCTACATCAGAAACATTTTTATGTAAATCTTTAATTAAAATAAAATAATCTTTTAAATTCTTGATCAAATCATTCTTAGCCATTGTTAATTATCCTCTGCTAAATCAATCAAAACCTTTGCAAGTTCTTTTTTACCTTCAGTTGACAATATGTAATCTTTTGTTTTTTCATATTTATCTTGCCAGTTTTCAAATAATGAAGAGTAGATCTTGAAGTTTTTTGTAAAATTAGCAGAATCATAGCATTTCATAAGATTACATCTTGATCTAACTACTTCACCTTTGAAACGCATTTCTTCATCAGTAAACGAATTTTCAAAAGCTGTTAATAATGCCAACCTTATTTGGCATTCGCTCATTTTTGTACTTTTTAATGACTCATATAAAGGAAGTAGTTTTTCATCTTCTTTATAATACAATGTGTTAACAATATCCATGGTTATTTTATTGCTCTGGAGAAAACGTTTAACCTTAACATGAAAATCTTTTTCTACAATTTCTTCATCAGCTTTTAATGATAGTTTTCCATTTTGCTCTAATTCTTTCTCTGATATAATATTTTTTTTGGCGCTTTCGACAATAGGGTTGTCATTTTCATATAAATTGAGATAGTTTTTAAGTAGTAATTCAAAACACTTTTCTTGTAAAGCGATCGGGCACTGATTAACAATCTCAATAATTTCAATAATCTCTGCCTTGAGTTTTTTATACATATCTTTCCCTCCTAAGTTTATTAAAGAGTAAAGGGTCAGGTCTTGAATTATCACTTTTCTTTACCCCTTGCGTTACCACGAGAGGTAACGTGGTAAACTGCTCCTGGGTATTCAATCCGTAGTGGTTTGGCCATACTGGAATTCTATTATTTCAAATCTTATATTTCAAAACTTGACCCTATTTTGTTTTCATTTAATGTACCCTCCTACTGCATCCAACCTGATCGTGTCACCGGCAGCTACTTTCTTCCATAGTTCTGGAGCTCCGCTGAATCGCCCAACCAGGTTGACCGAGCTGGCCGGTTTAATTTCCGTTTCAGTCGAGGCGGGGGTTTTACCAAAAAAAATGCAGAAACAGTTGCCTTCAGGCCAGTAGGCCACGTCACCCTTCTGAACGACACTGACTGCATTCTCGGGGTTGGCCTTAACCGGAATGGCAAAGTAAATTTCATCGCCCCAGGTACTTGCTTCAGCACTAACCGGCTGTGTTTCTCAGATCAAGGCTGCAGTCTTACTGTCATTTAGATCCGCCTCCATCTGCACTGTTTCGGTAGTGATCATTATTTTTTTCGACATTGCAA
>CAYMSV010000009.1:0-1909 GCA_964393205.1 uncultured Pseudomonadales bacterium
CACTCTAAAATTTTGACCTAGATCAATCTCTTCCATTCGTCCACTTACTCCAGGAAAGGTATTAATGGCTGAGGCAATCTCTTTATCTGTCAAACCAAGTTGTTGAACAATTTTTACTGCCAATCGAGCATTTGAGTGATTGTATGGTTCAGGGAATCTTTTTTTTATGGCTTGATTAATCGAAGTTGAAATTTTCTCTTCTAAAGAAAAACTTTCAACCTCCTGTTTTTTAAGCTCCAACCTCTGCCTGACTTTATAAAATGATCGATCATCTTCATTTATAATTACTACAGGAGCTTTTTTTAAGAGTAGGCACTTTGCATCTATGTAGTGATCGTAGTCTGGGTGATAATCAAGATGCTCGTGCGTTACATTGGTTAATCCAGCAATAATTGGTTTGATTCCCCAATCTCTAAATTGATAGGCTCCGTGAGAAGTCATCTCCACAACCGCAAATTGACATTTTTCATCGACCATTTCTCTTAAGAATTGATTAAGCTGAATTGGCTCTGGGGCGGTAACATGCAAACCAGTATCAAGCTCTTTTTTACCGATCTTGGCTGCAACGGTTGAGATTAACCCTGTTTTCTTGTTATTGCTATTTAGGATGTGATAAACCAAGTTGCTTGTGGTGGTTTTGCCATCGGTACCGGTGATAACGATTGTATTGATTTTTTTTGCGGGAAATCGATACTTTATCTGTCCCCAGGTACCCTTGATAAGACCTGTTTTGATAAAGTGTAATGGTCTTTTTAAAAAATAGATAAATTGGCGCATTTTGGGTGTATAAAAGTTAATGCATCAATTATAACAGTCAAAATGGTTATACGAACAAGTTAGTTGAAGTTTCTTGAATTTCTTATAATTTAAGATGTGTAAGTTCTAAAACGAATCCGAACAGTTAAAATAGTTCGGATATGCCAAAACAAATAAACTTTCAAGAACGACAGCTCATAGAATTGTGGTTTAAAAACGGTCAAACAATTAGAGAAATTGCTAGACAGTTAGAACGTTCACCTTCATCAATTAGTGATGAAATTAAAAGAAACAGCGATCACAACGGCTATAGAGCCATTAGTGCTCAAAGAAAAAATAAAAAGAGAATTAGTAAATCTAGAAGTAAAAACTCACTAAAAAAAGATTGGGTCATTGACTACATTATTAATAAATTAAGATGTGGTTGGTCGCCAGAACAAATAGCAGGTAGATTAAAAAGAAAATATGGTAAAGCCATAGTTTGTCATGAAACTATTTATCGCTATATCTATGCTCATCCGGAAAAACAACTAAAACAATACCTAGTTAGAAATCACAAAAGAAGGAAGAGGAAATCAAGCAATTGGCTACCGCAAAGAGGCATTAGAAACAAGATTAGTATTCATGATCGACCAGAGGAAATTGATTCAAAAAATACCTTTGGGCATTGGGAATTAGATACTGTTGAAGGTAAGGGTCACTCTGGAGGGATCACTACTGCTCTAGAGAGAAAAACAAGATACTACGATGCACAAAAAATAAATAATATTGATTCGGAAAATGGTATTTGGTCACAAAGAAAACTACTAACTAAATATCCCAAACAAGCTGCTAAGTCAGCTACACTGGATAATGGTAAGGAAAACTTCAACCACACCAAGCTTAATCAAATCGGTATTAGAACATACTTTTGTGACCCCTACTGTTCCTGGCAAAAGGGTTCAAATGAAAATCACAACGGAATCTTGCGAAGATACATTCCAAAGAAAACTGATTTCTCTAGCTTTACTCAGATAGAACTAGATGCAATTATTTATGAAATTAATAATAGACCTCGCAAGTGTTTAAATTACGAGACTTCTAGCGAAGCTTTTAATCGTGAGTTACAATCTATCAAGAAAGGATAAGTGTTCGGATTCGTGTAGAATTCAGC